>NZ_JBLWII010000002.1:0-317 GCF_051365005.1 Microbacterium sp. K2
ACTCGATCAGCTCCTCGGAGCAGATCGCAGACATACTTCTGTCTGACCTGGAGCTTCCACTACGGAGAAGCGGTCGATTTGACAGCGACTCCGGAACGGATAAGCTAGTGAAGTTGCCTCGGCGGCCTTGAGCCCGAGCTGCAGATCTGGTTCTGAACATTACGGCGTGTCGATTTGACAGCCGGAAATGCGAAGATAAGATAGAGAAGTTGCCCTTCGGGCCTGGTTGTGATGACTGGGTCGTGGGAGCATCCGATCCTTGAGAACTCAACAGCGTGCACTTGTCAAATGCCAAATTATCCTCGTCTAGCTTCGGC
>NZ_JBLWII010000003.1:0-4438 GCF_051365005.1 Microbacterium sp. K2
CTCGGACCCTGCCCCCTCGGGGGACCGAGGGCCTCTCGGCGTCGCGATCCGACTCGGCTGGGGTGGTCCGACTCCGCTGCCGCGGAGTCTCAGCGGTCGGTGAGCAGGTCGTGCTTCGCGGCCTGCTCGATCGCGTCTGCACGGTTGCGCGCATCGAGCTTGCGATAGATGCTCCGCAGCTGAGTCTTCAGGGTGTTCTGCGACACGTTCAGGTCGGCGGCGATCGACTGCAGAGACGCTCCGGACGTGAGCGCGCGCAGCACGACCAGCTCGCGTGCCGACAGGCGCGGGCGATCCGATGTGGCGGGGAGCACCGCTGCCGCCAGGCGCTCGGAGTCGCGGGTCGCGAGTGCGTCCTGCAGCAGCTCGACGTCTTCGGGCCCGAACAGAGTGGCAGGCGTCGTCAGCTCCCGATCGTCGAGCTGGATGCGCAGGGCAGCCGCCGCTTTCGCGGCCGTGGTCGCACCGGCGGTTCTGCGCAGGGCGGCGACCTGGATCGCGGCCGCCTCGGCGCGCTCACGTGAGGTCTGCGGCGCCTGTCTCGTCTGCGCCAGCATCCGAGCCGCTTCGGAGGCATCGCCCTCGAACAGAGCGAGGCGCGCGCGTTCGACGATCGTGCCGAACTCGTCTGGCTTCGCATCATGGCGCAACGTCGAACGCGCCGAGGCCACGTCGCCGACGGCGAGATGCAGCAGGGCGCGCGCTCGGCTCAGCGCGTGCCGTGCGTGGGCGCTCGACGTCTCGCGCCGTCGCAGCCGTCGCAGTGATTCCAGTTGCTCGAGTCCGGCCGCGGCCCTGCCCTCGTGCAGAGCGACCCATGCCTCAGCGAGCCCCATCGTCGCCCAGTGCTCGCTGGTCGAACGGTGCGGGCCGAACACGCTCACGTGCTCGCGCGCCGCTGCCACGTCGCCGTCCTCGACGGCGAGCAGTGCCTCTGCGACGCGATAGAAGGAGCCGCGGTAGCCGTCGCGCTGCTGCTGCTCCCACGAGCTCTCGCGGATCAGCTCGGCGTAATGGCGCGCCTCGGGCATGTCGCCGTTCAGGGCGTGGATGCCGCTGAGCAGCGCGATGCTGTGGAAGGCCTTGCTCAGGTCACGCGATGCCGCCAGCGCCGCCGCGTTCTCGAAGCATTCGATCGCGGCATCCTCGCGCCCGCCGTAGTAGAGGGAGATGCCGAGGTGCGTGCAGAGCAGGGGCATCTCCAGGGCATACGGCTGCCATACCGACTCCGGCGTCTCGCGGTACAGGGCCAGCGCTCTGGCAGCGACCTGGGCGGCGCGCTCCGTCATCCCGATGAGGCGCAGAGCGGCGCTCTCGGCAGCCCAGATGAAGACCCGTTCGGTCGTCGGCACGTCGCTGCGTCGCGAGTTCGCCGCCGAGATCGCCACCCGCATCAGCTGCAGGCCGCGCAGACGCCGCAGATTGCTGGCGTTGTAGCAGATGGCGAGCAGCATGGCGATGAGCGGCTGGTCCTTGAGTCGCGACACCGGAAGGCGGCGCAGCAGCCGGACGGCGGCCGGACCGTGGTGCTCGAGCAGCTGGCTCCATCCCGACATGATCACGTGCGACGCGAGGGGGAGGTCGTCGTACTCCATGGCGAGCTGCAGGGCATCCAGCGGCGCTCGCCGCTGGAGTGCGCCCTCGACGGCGAGGTGCATGAGATGCGAGAGCTCATCCGAGTGCGATCGCACGAGCTCGCGGCGCAGCAGGGTCCGGACGACCGGAGCGAAGGAGAACAGGCGGTCGGCCGACCAGCTTCCGAACCCGAAGGCCTCTGCGTCGTCGAGAATGCGCTCGATCTCGTCCACGCCCGAGAGCTCCCGCGCGGAGGCGACGTCGACGGCATCCGCGACACTGATGCGCACCCACGCCGTGCGGGCGTCGGCGTCGACACCCGAGCGCTCGAGGCGCGACTGCATATACTCCTCGGCCGCGGGGGAGGCGGCCTCGATCGCCGACGACGGGTCGTCGCCGAGCGCCGACCTCTTCGACGCCGCGTGGATCAGAGCAGGGAACCCCCCGCTCGCCGCGCGGATGTCCTCTGCGTCGGACTCGTCGACGCCGAGCGTCCGGGAGATCTCCTCGACGTCGAAGAGCAGCTCGTCAGGCCCGATCAGCGTGCGATCGATCACCAGGCTCACGCCGTCGCCATCGAAGGCGCTGCGCCGGTTCGTCGCCGCGATCACACGTGCGCCGTGGGTGGCGGCGAGAGACTGACACAGATCGAAGATGCTCTCTCGTGGCAGGCTCGCGGCATCGTCGAGCACGAGGACGACATCTTCCGAGGTCTCGTTCAGGGACTGCGCGACGGCACGCCACGGATGCGTGAGCGTCTCGTCGGGCGGCGAGGTCAGACCTCTGCGGGCCATCGCGCGCAGAGCAGCGTGGGCGAGTTCGGCGCTGCCGGTTCTCGTCTCGTCGACCGTGATCCAGACGACCGTCGACGCGGTGGCGCGTGACCACTCCGCGAGTGCGACCGTCTTGCCGAGTCCCGACGCACCACGCAGCACCGTCAGCGGTCTGTCGTTCTCCAACGCCGCCACCAGTCTCGGTCGTGAGGCGACATCACTCGGCACGCGGGGCACGTCGACGGGCACAGACACGGGCACGGCGGATGCTGGCATCGTCCCTCCCCGGATCGTGTGCGTCTCTACGATATTCCGAAACATCGGCGGCCGGGCGACATGGTCGGCTTTCGTGCGGCAGCGCCGCTCGATGAGTGATTCCCGCAGTGTGCGCGGACCTAGTCTGGTGAGATGAATGAGGCGCGACCGAGGACAGTGAGGCGTGCGCCGACAAGCGCGCTGCTCATCAGCGCGGCATTCGCGGCGGTCCAGGCGCTGATCTTCGTCATGGTCGTGCCCGTCACTTCGCTGCTCGCCGTGTCGTCACCGCCCGCCTACGCGCTCGTCGCCGCCGTGCACACCGCGATGCCCCTGCTCGCCCGCGTGGTCACCCGCACACCCGGCATGGCCGTCTTCACGGCTGCGGTCACGGGGCTGCTGACGTCGATGGTCTCGCCGATCGGCCCGCTCGCGGTGGTGCCGATGGTCTGCGCGGCCCTCGTGCTCGATCTCGTCCTGCCCCTGCAGCGGGGACGAGCGGCGAGCGCTCGCCGCATCCTTCTCGCTGGTGCGGCCGCCGGCGTCGTGCTGTTCCTCGTCGCGCTGCCGGTGTTCTCACCGGAGCATCTGGTGCCCGGGGTCCTGATCGCGACACTCATCGCGCGCATCGCCGGCGAACTGGCGGTGGCCGCGGGCGTCATCGGAGTGCGGCGGTTGCTCGTGCGTGCCGGCACGATTCGGTGAGGGATGCCCTCCCTGACACGCTGAACATGACGAAGGGGGCGGATGCCGCAGCATCCGCCCCTTTCACCTGTCATGCAGGCTGAGACCAGTCGGCGCTCAGGCGGGAGCGTCGTCCGGGTTGAGAGTGCGAAGCGTGTCGCGCTCGACCTCGTTATCGGCGGTCAGCTGGTCTTCGGTGTGCTCGTCGCCGCCGAGCGCGGCGTCGCGGTCGGGGCTGGCATCGCCCTGGATGGCTCCGCGGGGTGACTCGCCGTGTGAGCTGTCGCCCTGGATCGCGCCGCCCTGGGCTGCGCCCTGAGCGTTCTCTTCGTCGGCGTCACCCTGGATGGCTCCACGAGGTGAGTCGCCGTGCGAGCTGTCGCCCTGGATGGCGCCGCCCTGGGTCGAACCCTGGGCGTTGCCGCGGAGTTCGTCACGCTCGACGGACGACTGGCCGTCAGGCGCCGTGTTGTGCTCCGGGTTCTGCGCGGTGGTGCCCTCGGCGGGCTCTTCGGCGTGCGGTGTGCGTCCTGTGTTCTGGTCCATGACGCGACGGTACGTCCGCACCGCCTGCGCGCAGAGGGCATTGACAAACCGCTGCCGCGCACTCAGAAAGGAGGTCAGTCCTTCTTCGGGGTGCGGATCGGTGTCGTGACGGCCGCCTCATCGCTGAACTCGACCGGGTGCGCCTTCTCGCGGATCTCGGCCTCGTCGACGATGTCCAGCGGCCGCGTCTCGTCGAGCGTCATCAAGAACCGGCTGCCCTCCGAACGGTGCAGTCGGCCCGAGGTGAAGACCCAGATCGCGCCGATCGCACACGCGACGAAGCCTGCGGTGCCACCGAGCATGATCGCGCTGCGCGGCCCGAACGTGTCGGCCACCCACCCGGCGATCGGGGCGCCGACCGGAGTGGAGCCCATGATGACGGCCATGTACAGCGCGAGCACGCGACCGCGCAGCGCCGGGGCCGTCGTCATCTGCACGTAGCCGTTGGCGGTCGTCAGCAGTGTCACGATCATGAAGCCGGTGAAGGTCAGCGTGATCGCATACGTCAGATACGTCGGCATGGCTGCGGATATGAAGGCCGCGACCCCGAATCCGCCCGCCGCGAAGATCACGACGCGCACGCGAGCGCGGTCGCGGGGGGGGGG
>NZ_JBLWII010000004.1:0-116647 GCF_051365005.1 Microbacterium sp. K2
GGCTGCGGATATGAAGGCCGCGACCCCGAATCCGCCCGCCGCGAAGATCACGACGCGCACGCGAGCGCGGTCGCGCCGGGCCGCCAGCAGCGCCCCGGCGAGCGACCCGATCGCGAGCACCGAGCTCAGCACGCCGTAGCCGTCGGCCCCGGCCCCGAATTCGAGCGCCATGGTCGAGGCGAAGATCGGGAAGTTCATGCCGAACGCGCCGATCAGGAACACCGTCACGAACACGACTCGTAGATCGCTGCGACCCCACACGTAGCGGAAGCCCTCGGCGAGGCCTCCAGGCCGAGGGTTCTTCGGGCGCGGCGCGAGCTGGCCCGTGCGCAACAGCAGCAGCGCGACCAGCATCGCCAGGAACGTCACGGCGTTCGCGATGAAGACCCACCCCGAGCCGATCGCGACGATCAGCAGGCCGCCGACGGCCGGGCCGATCATGCGGGCGAGGTTGAAGGATGCCGAGTTGAGCGCGACCGCGTTCGATGTGTCGCCGGCCGAGACCATGTCGGAGACGAAGGCCTGCCGCGCGGGGGCGTCGAAGGCGTTCACGACACCGAACGCGGCGGCGAAGCAGAACATCATCGGCAGGGTCATCACGCCGTTGAGCAGCAGGACGCCGACGGCGATCGCGAGCAGCAGCAGGGCGCTCTGGGTGGCGAGCAGGATGCGGCGGCGTTCGAAGCGGTCGGCGACCCATCCGGTCAGGCTCACGAGCACGAGCGGCGGACCGAACTGCAGCGCCATGGTGAACCCCATGGCGGCGGCGTCGTTGTCGGTGAGCTCGGTGAGCACGACCCAGTCCTGCGCCGTCGCCTGCATCCATCCGCCGATGTTCGAGACCAGGGCCCCGGCGAACCAGATGCGGTAGTTGATGTTCGAGAACGAACGGAACATCGCGCTCATCGGTCGACCACCTTCCGCATCAGGGCGCTCGCTTCTCGCAGCGTCGTCAGCTCGTCCTCCGTGAAGTCCAGTTCACCGAGCATGTCGGCGAGCAGCTCGTCCCGACGGCGGATCGTCTGGGCGACGATCTCGGTGCCCGCCTCGGTGATGTCGACCTGCACGCGACGGCGGTCTTCGGCATCCGGAGTGCGAAGCACGAAACCCTGCTCCTCTAGCCCGTTGATCATGCTCGTCATCGACGGCGCCGTGACCCGCTCGCGCTCGGCGAGCGCGGTGATCGTGCGGCGCCCGTGCATGCGCAGCGTCGCGAGCACCGCGAGCTGCGCGTCGCTCATCGCGTCGACGGCACGGGCCGAGCGGAGGCGCCGTGCGAGTCGGAACGTCGCCATGCGCAGGTCTGTCGCGGTGAGTTGGAGGGATTCATCGGTCGCAGACATTACTTAGACAGTCTAAGTAATTTGATGGACGATGGGAAGCGCGCGTCGGATCGGCCGCCGCCGACAGGCCAGAATGGACGCATGACCCGACCCGTTGCTCTCGAGATCGCCGTGCAGGACCCCACCGGAGTGCGGATCGCCGGAGCGGTCGGCGCCGCGCGCGTCGAACTCGCCCAGGCTCTCGCTCTCGGCGGCCTCACTCCGTCGCCGGCGACGCTCGACCTGTCGATCGATGCGGCACGTGCCGTCGGAGTCGAGGTGCACGTGCTCGTCCGGCCCAGAGCCGGCGGTTTCCGTTACTCTGCCGACGAGACCGCGATCGCCGAGAGCGACGTCCGCCGTGCGATCGAAGCGGGCGCCGACGGTGTCGTGATCGGTGCTCTCAACGATGAGGGGCTGCTCGACATCCCCGCCATGCGGCGACTGCGCGACGCCGCCGACGGAGCATCCGTCACCCTGCACCGAGCTATAGACGTGACCCCAGACCCCGTCGCGACGCTCGTCGCCGCCCGGGACCTCGGGCTCCGCCGGGTGCTGACCTCGGGTGGCGCCTCGGTCGCGATCGACGGCATCGACACGCTGCGCGCGCTCGTCGCCGAGGCCGCCGGCGAGATCGAGATCATGGCGGGCAGCGGAGTGGATGCCGCCAGCGCCCCCGCCCTCGTCGCGGCCGGTGTCGACGCGCTGCACTTCTCCGCGAAGCGCACAGTGCTCGAAGACGGCGGCGTGCGCATGGGGTCGGCCTCGGACGGCGTCGGCGGATACGAGGTCACCGACCTCGAGATCGCCCAGGGCGTCGTCGCCGCGCTGTTGAGCTGACGCGCTTCGCCCAGTCGCCCTGACGTATGTCTCGCACTCTCAGTAGGGTGGGGGCGTGACCGATACGCGCGAATTCACGGATGCCGACGGCATCGCCATCGTCTACGACGTGCACCCCGCGGTGGGTGATGCGCGAGGAGTCGTGCAGCTGCTGCACGGAGTGGGCGAGCACGCCGGCCGCTACGGCGCGCTGATCGAGGCGCTGACCGGGGCGGGGTTCTTCGTCTACGCAGACGATCATCGAGGGCACGGTCGCACCGGCATCCGTCAGCACGGCGGACCCGAGAAGCTCGGCCGCCTCGGCAAGGGCGGACTGCGCGCGGCGCAGGCCGCGGTCTGGCAGCTCACCGGCATCATCAAGGATGAGCACCCCGACCTGCCGCTCGTGCTGCTCGGGCACTCGTGGGGCTCGTTCCTCGCGCAGATGCTCGTGAACGACCACCCCGAGGCGTGGGACGCCGTGATCCTCTCGGGGTCGGCTCTGCGCACACCAGGCTCGCTCAACGCCGCGCCGCTCAACGCCCGCTGGGCGGCCGACGACGCCACCGGCCTCGAATGGCTGAGTCGCGACCCCGCCGTGTGGACCTCGTTCGACGAGGATCCGCTCACCACGGACCAGCCGCTTCTCAAGCTGTTCGGACCCGTCGAAGCGGCCAAGCTCTATGGCCGCCCCCGCAAGGACCTCGGCCGCGACATCCCGCTGCTGCTGCTCGTCGGCCGTGACGACCCGGTCGGCGGACCCCGCAGCGTGCACAAGCTCGCCGACGAGTACCGCACTCGGTCGGGACTCACCGACATCACGACGCTGGTCTACCCCGATGCGCGTCACGAGATCTTCAACGAGCTGCAGCAGGACGAGGTGCGGGCCGACATCCTCTCCTGGCTCGACACCCGCATCCCCCCGCGCTGAGCCGCCCTGCGCGTCGCGCGTCGGCGTGTTACGCCCCGTGAACCCGCGTTACAGCGGGTGAATCCGCGTGACGTCATGTCGGCACGCCCGTCACTCCTCCGCATAGATTCGCGGCGAGAGGGAGGTGCGGGGTGGGTTTCGAAGACGAGTGGCGTGCATGGCACGAGTCGCGAGAGCGCTATGCCGGCGCGGAGTACGGCCCCGCCGCGCTCGAGTCGACGAACTGGCTCATCACCGAACCCGCAGCCGTCGAGGGAGTCCCAGGACTCTGGGCACTCACGGGAGACGGGGGGATCCGCGGCAGCGATCTCGGCACCGCCGGGTCGGTCGTCACGCTGAGGGGCCGTGACACGCTGCGGCTCGGCCGCCGTGAGCTGCGCGTGTTCGACAGGCGCGGCGATGTCGCGCTGCGGGTGTTCAACCCGAGGCGGCCGGAGCGGGAGCGGTTCAGCGCGATCGACGCGTATCCGCCTCGCAAGGGATGGCGCATCGACGCGGAGTTCGAGCCGACGCCGGGTGAGACGATCACCGTGACCTCGGTCGACGGCCGCTCGCACGAGTCGGACCTCGCCGGACGGCTGCGGTTCAGGCTCGACGGTGTCGCGGTGGCGCTCGCCGCGACGCGCACACCCCAGGGCGGCCTGAGCGCGGTCTTCGCCGACGGCACCAACGGCACCGAGACCTATCGCTTCCGCTTCCTGCCCGTCGAAGAACCGGCATCCGACGGCTCTGTGATCATCGACTTCAATCGCGCCTATCTGCCTCCGTGCGCCTTCTCCGACCAGTACGTCTGCCCCCAGCCGCCGCCGGGCAACCGCTTCTCGGCGCCGATCCGTGCGGGTGAGCGGGCGGTCGTGCTCGGTCGCTGAATCCGCGCCGCACCGCGCCTGTGCGACGGCCTCGCCTTAAGCTGTAAGCGTGCACGGTGAATTCAAGGTTCCAGGAGGAAAGCTCGTCGTCGTCGACCTCGAGGTCGAAGACGGCAGGATCGCCCGATTCCGGCTCGCCGGCGACTTCTTCCTCGAACCCGACACGGCACTCGACGACATCAACCAGGCTGTCACCGGACTGCCGGTCGAGACGGATGCCACGGCCATCGCCGTAGCAGTACGCGGCGCTCTGCCCGAGGGTGCACAGCTACTCGGATTCACTCCCGAAGCCGTCGGCACCGCCGTGCGTCGCGCACTCGTCACGGCGCCGGGGTGGAACGACTTCGACTGGGAGATCGTGCACGAGAAGGCGGTCTCGCCGCGCATGAACCTCGCGCTCGACGAGGTGCTCACCTCGCGGGTCGGTGAGGGGCGGCGCCGCCCGACCCTGCGCATCTGGGAGTGGGACCAGTCGGCCGTCGTCATCGGATCGTTCCAGTCGTACCGCAACGAGGTCGACCCCGAGGGAGCTGCCCGCCACGGCTTCGACGTCGTGCGCCGCATCTCGGGCGGTGGGGCGATGCTCATGGCCGCGGGGCAGATCATCACGTACTCGCTCTACGTGCCGGCGTCGCTCGTGCAGGGCATGACCTTCGCCGACTCCTACGCCTTTCTCGACGACTGGGTGCTGCAGGCGCTGCGCTCGCTCGGCATCGACGCGATCTACCAGCCGCTCAACGACATCGCCAGCTCGTCGGGCAAGATCGGCGGAGCCGCGCAGAAGCGCCTCGCCAACGGGGGAGTGCTGCACCATGCGACCCTCTCGTATGACATCGACGGCCAGATGATGACCGAGGTGCTGCGCATCGGGCGCGAGAAGCTCAGCGACAAGGGCACCACCTCGGCGGCGAAGCGGGTCGATCCGCTGCGCAGCCAGACCGGACTCGCGCGCGCCGAGATCATCGAGCGCTTCAAGGACACGTTCCGCTCGCTCACGTCGGCGGAGGACGGAGCGATCAGTGCCGACGAGTACGCGGATGCCGAGGCGCTGGTCGAGTCGAAGTTCGCCACGGACACGTGGCTGCATCGGGTTCCGTGACCGACCCCTCGCATGACCCGGAGTCTGTCGCTCCCGTCGTCCGTGGTGACGTCTCGATCATCCAGGGCGACAACCTCGCGGTCACGGCGACGCTGCCGTCGGCATCCTTCACGCTCGTCTACCTCGATCCGCCGTTCAACACGGGGCGGACGCAGGAGCGGCAGGTGGTCACTGCCCGCCGCACGTTCACAACTCAGCACGATCCGGACGCTGACGGTGTCGAGGCCCCGGAATCCCGCGGGTCGGATGCCGCAGCCGACCCGATCCTGCTGACTACCGAACCGGCGCCCGCGGGGGCCGAGGTGCGGCACGGATTCCACGGTCATGCGTACGAGCGGGTGCGCGGCATGCTGCGTACCTACGACGACCGGTTCGACGACTACGGCGCCTTCCTGATGCCGCGGCTCGAGGAGGCCTGGCGGTTGCTCGCCGACGACGGCACCCTCTATCTGCACCTCGACTACCGCGAGGCGCACTACGCCAAGGTCATGCTCGACGCGGTGTTCGGCCGCGACTGCTTCCTCAACGAGCTCATCTGGGCCTACGACTACGGCGCGAAGTCCCGCCGCCGCTGGCCCACCAAGCACGACACGATCCTCGTGTACGTCAAGAACCCGCGTGAGTACGTGTTCAACGCCGACGACATCGACCGTGAGCCCTACATGGCGCCGGGTCTCGTCACACCCGAGAAGGCCGCCCGAGGCAAGCTGCCCACCGACGTGTGGTGGCACACGATCGTGCCTACGACCGGCCGCGAGAAGACCGGATACCCCACGCAGAAGCCCGAAGGCATCCTGCGGCGCATCGTGCGAGCATCCAGCCGCCCGGGCGACCGTGTGCTCGACCTCTTCGCCGGCAGCGGCACGACCGGGGCCGTGGCCTCGGCTCTCGGGCGCGACGCCGTGCTCGTCGACGACAACCCCGAGGCGGTGCGCGTCATGACCGAGCGGATGCCGCACGCAGTGGTCTCGCGCGTCGGGGAGTAGGACGGCTTCTTTCGACGCCCCCGCGAATGTCGGATGCTCTGACTACCCTCGCGGTATGACCAGTTATACTCCTCCCATGAAGACGGCGATCTCAGTACCCGACGGCGACTTCGCTCGTTTCGAACGCGTGGCTGCGCGACACGGCATGAACCGGTCGGAGTTCTTCCAGCTCGCGGGGCGACGGCTGGCCGATGAGTTGGAAGGCTCTTCGGACCTGACCCGTATCGCGAACCAGATCTTGGCTCAGGCCGATACCGATGCAGACGATGAGTTGTTCGTGCGTGGCAACGAGCAGCGGTTGCGCGAGAGCACCGACTGGTGATCCGCAGAGGCGACATCGTCTGGGTCGACTTCGGGATTCCGCGAGGCTCGGAACCGGCGAAAGTGCGCCCGTCCGTCGTGGTGCAAGAGGACTGGCTGCTGGACACCAACATCAGTTCCGTCCTCGTCGTGCCGCTGACCTCGAACACCGCTCTCGAGGGGTTTCCCGGCAACGTGCTGGTGCCGGCCGCAGCGTCAGGGCTCGATCGTGACTCGGTGGCGAACGTCAGCCAGATCGGCCCGGTCTCACGTGAGTTCGTCGACACCTACCCTGCCGGCCACCTCGCGCCCTATCTGATGGCGCAGATCGGGACCGGCATCCGTCTCGTCTTGGGAGTCTGAGGCCCGCGCTCGTCCACCACGCTCGCCGAGGGGGTCAGTGCGCTCCGTGCTGGTTCGTGTGCGCGTGGCAGCGCGCGAGCAGGTCGGCGCGGCGTCTGATGGCGGCCTGGGCGCTCTCGGTGACGCTGCGTCCCACGCTGCTCGCGGTTGTCACGTCGAGGTCAGGGCGGGCGAACAGGACGTCGTAGAACGGAGCGAGAGTCTCGTCGGAGAACTTGAGCGTGCGACTCAGCGTCTGCAGTGGCGTGCCCCACCGACTGCCGCTGTCGGCGTTGATATCCGCGCCTTCGTCGAGCAGGCGCGCGAGCAGAGGCGCTTCGGTGCTGAAATCGTGTGCCGTTGCGCTCAGCACTACATGCAACGCATTCACATGACTCGCGGTCGCGGCGCTGGCATCAGCACCGTCGTCGAGCAGCCGCGTGGCGATCGCGACCCGGCTGGCGGGATCGCCGTTGCGCAGCGCTCGCATCAGCAGCGTCGATCCGTCCTCGTCCGCCCACGTCGCAAGCGACGGGTCGTAGTCGGCGAGGAACTCGGCCTCGCTCTTGAGAGCAGAGAAGTAGACGAGGGGGTAGGCCATGACCTCGACACTAAGCGACGGGCGTGATCGGTGACGGAAACGTTCGGGACAGGGAGCGGCGGAGGGGCCACATCCCGGGCGCTGTCCTTCGGCGGGCGAGAGTCTCGTCGTGAGAGTGTGAGAGCCATGATCGAGTACGTCGAGGTGCAGACCGCCGCGGGGCGGGTCCGGGGGCGGTGGCGCCCGACAACGGGAGGGCGAGGGGCTCCGCGATCCGCGGCCTTTCTCGGCATCCCGTTCGCTGAGGCGCCGATCGGTGACCTGCGCTTCCAGGCGCCCGTGCCGAAGGCACCCTGGGACGGCGTGCTCGACGCGCTCGAGTTCGCGGCGACCGCGCAGCGCGGAGATCCCGGTGTGACGCTGATCCCCGAGCCGAGCGTCGAGGGCGACTCGACGCTGAACGTCAACGTCTTCACGCCCGACCCCGCGGCATCCGCTCTGCCCGTGCTCGTCTGGATCCATGGCGGCGGATACTTCGCCGGCTCCCCGGCCAGCCCCTGGTACGACGGCCGCAACTTCAACCGCGACGGCGTGGTCACCGTGTCGATCTCATACCGGCTCGGCTTCGACGGGTTCGGCTGGATCGAGGATGCCCCGTCGAACCGCGGTGTGCGCGACTGGCTGCTGGCACTCGAGTGGGTGCAGCAGAACATCGCCGCGTTCGGGGGAGACCCCGGTCGCGTGACCATCGCCGGGCAGTCCGCTGGTGGTGGAGCGGTGCTCACCCTGCTCGGGATGGAGAAGGCGCAGCACCTGTTTCACGGTGTCTATGCGATCTCTGGTGCTCTCGGCGATGTGGCGGCATCTCGGGCCGAGAAGTTCGGGCGGGCGCTCGCCACGGCGGCAGGAGTGGCTCCGACCGTGGCTGGTCTGTCGACCGTGAGCGAGAATCGTCTGCTCGCTCTGCAGAAGAAGGCGACGCAGCTCGGACCCTCGTCGATGACCGCGATGATCGATGAGGGCCTGCCGCTCGGGCCGGTCGTCGACGGAGATCTGCTGCCGCGGTCGACCCGTGAGTCGCTGCGTGCCGGTGTCGGTGCCGACAAGCCGCTCGTGATCGGCGCCGCGGACGACGAGTTCACGATGGCGTTCGAGGGCGCCGCGGGGAAAGCCCTGCGCTGGGTGCCGCAGGGCGTGCTCCTGAGCAGGCTCGGGCTGCGGGGGAGCATCCGCGCGGAGTACCTCGCCGCGAACGCCGACGTCGCGCGTCTCGGCAAGGCTCGTCTCGCAGGGCGCGTGGTCACCGACCGGATGTTCCGCGCCTCGGTTCCCCGCATCGCGGCCGATCGTGGTGACGCGCCCACCTGGCTCTACCGGTTCTCGTGGCCGTCCGGGCACTTCGGCTTCGCCGAGCACTGCCTCGATGTGCCGTTCTTCTTCGACTGCCTCGATGGTCCGTCGATGGAGGCGCTGGCCGGCCCGAATCCGCCGCAGGAACTCGCCGTCGAGGTGCACGGCGCTGCCGTCACGTTCGTCACCACGGGTGATCCAGGGTGGACGAGGCATGAGGGGGAAGCCGGGATCGTGCGGGTCTACGACCAGCCCACCCGCGAAGTCGTGGATGCGTACGCGTCGGTGCGGGCGCTGCTCTGAGAGGCATCTCGACTAGGTAGACTGGTCTACCCAGTGGAAGGATGACCATGACGTTGTCGGAGGACGCCACAGCGCGGACGCGGTTGCTGCACGCAGCCGCTCGCCTGTTCTATGCCGACGGAATCGCCGCCACGGGAATCAACGCGATCACCGCCGCAGCGGGCGTGGCGCGGATGAGTCTCTACAACAACTTCTCGTCGAAGGACGAGCTGATGCTCGCCTACATCGAGGCACGCCACCAGGAGTGGCTGGGTCTGTACGCGCACCGGGTCGGCGATTCGCCGGACCCGAAGGCAGCCGTCTTGGCCGTCTTCGACGCCTACATCGATCACGCCGATCTCGGCTACGAGCACGGTTTCCGCGGCTGCGGGCTCCTCAACGCCGCAGCCGAACTCCCTGTGAACTCGCCCGGGCGGGACTCGGTGCGACGCCACAAAGAACAGGTGGAGCAGATCCTCGTCGCTCAACTGAGCCGTGTGACCACACCTGACGATGCGGCGGGTCTGGCTGAGCACTGCTCCTTCCTCCTCGAAGGCGCGATGGCGCGCGCTGGGCTTGAAGGTACGTCCCGCAGGCTGGAACAGGCGAAGCAGCTCGCCGCGGGGCTGATCGCCGACCTATGAACAGTGGGCGTCTCGCAGGGCTCGCAGCCATCACGGTCACCTCGCTCCTGTGGGGTACGACCGGTACCGCGGCGACGTTCGCGACCGATGTCGGCCCCCTCGCGATCGGGGCGGCAACACTGGGCATCGGAGGCCTCCTGCAAGCCGCGATCGCCGTACCCGCGCTCCGGTCGAGTCGGGAGGCGCTCCTGCTCCAGAAGCGCACCGTCATCGTCGGGGCGATCGCGGTCGCGATCTACCCCCTCGCTTTCTACAGCTCCATGCACACCGCCGGCGTCGCCGTGGGGTCCGTCGTGTCTCTCGCATCGGCCCCACTCGCCTCCGGCGTGCTGGAGCGATTCGTCGACAAACGACCTCTGAGCCGTTGGTGGATGCTGGCGGCCGCCCTGGGAGTGCTGGGCAGCACACTCCTCTGTGTCTCCAAGATCGACGGGCAAGCCGGCTCCACCACGCACACGTTCCTCGGCATCGCCCTCGGGCTTGTCGCCGGCGCCACCTACGCCACATACTCTTGGGCATCGCACCGCCTGATCTCCGACGGCATCGGCCGGGCCGCATCCATGGGCGCCGTCTTCGGCGGCGGCGGCCTTCTCCTCATGCCGGTTCTCGCCCTCACCGGTGCCCCGCTGCTGACCTCGCCGGGCAACGTCGCCGTCGCCGCCTATATGGCTCTCGTGCCCATGTTCCTGGGATACCTGCTGTTCGGATACGGCCTCACGAAGGTGCCGGCCAGCACCGCCACCACCGTCACACTCACCGAACCTGCGATCGCCACTGTTCTCGCCGTCCTCATCGTCGGCGAACGCCTCTCCGCGCTCGGCTGGACAGGACTCATCGTCATCGCAGCGGTACTGCTCATCCTCACCCTCGCACCGACCAACAGCGCACGCGCTTCCGAAGCCACGCTGGCAGCGGTTAGCGGTAGACGGGAGGCGGCGTAGCCAGCACTGCGATCATCATCCCCAGCACGAGCACCATGCTCAGTCCCACACGTACTCGATGACCGTGAGGCCCGGGCCCGCCAAGCTACTGCGCAGCGCTACTCTCTTGCGTATGCGGCGTCGTTCTCTTGCGGTATCCAGTGCGGTCATGATCGTCACTGCTCTGGCAGGTTGCGCGCCCGCCGCTGACGTCTCCGAAGGCAGCGGAAACGAACAGGCGTCGACTCCCGTCGAGTCGCCCGAACCTGCCGCGCCGGCCGACGTCGATGCGGCAGCGCTGGCTCAGGCTCAGGCGTGGCTTGAAGCGGTGAACCTCCCGCCGGGAGCAGGTCGGACAGAAAGCTCGACCGTCAGCTTCAACTCGTACACCGCGTGGCCGTGGGGACCTTACGAGGAGATGGAAGGGCACTGGGTAGTCCCTGGCATGACTGCGGTCGACGCGGCCAACTGGCTGATCGAGAACCCCCCAGCGGACCTCGTGACGACTCGCGTCGGTCCGCTCAGCGAAGACGATCCAACGACCATGGGGTACCTCCCCCGCCCCGGGGCGCAAGAAGGAATCGTCTACACCGTCGTGAACACGGAGGATGGCGCCGCGGTCCGGGCCGAAGTCGCCGCGCAGACCGATACCGCAACCTGCCCACCGCTTCCCGACGGTGGATCCTACGGAGCTCCAGGCGAGGGGTAGCGCATAGTCACGATCGTTTCGGCGCGGCTCACGCGAGGCAGCGGAAGGCCGCTGGGACCGCTATCCGCAGCCGACGCCGACGTCACAGTCGCCGCGAACTGCAGCGCACGCCGGTGCCGTGGTGCCGCGAGGGAGCGCTCATCCCGACGCTGTTCCTCTGTTGCTGACATCCGAGCCCTAGCCCACCGACATCGGTTCGGTGGTGAGCTCCACTGATCCGAAGGGGAAGGGGTAGAAGAACGTCCCTGTTCCGTCCCAGTCGGTGATCGGGATCATCGCGAACCAGATCTGGCTGATCACGACGGACGCGACCGCAAGAATCGCGATCGCGGCGGCAGCCCTGTCGAGGTATCGGATGGCTGAGGGGATGTCTGCCGCACGGCGGAGCACCATGGTGATTGCCGCAAAAGCAATCGCGGCGATCGCGATGAAGACCAACGGACTGGGGTGGAGTGAGAGACTCACGCATAGTGGTGCGGTGTCGGTCACATTCCCGGCGGCGTCCGTGAAACTGCCGTCAGCGGTGACGCCTCCTGGGCAGTATCCCTTGTTGCTCGTCATGAATATGGAGTAACCCGCGGCGGCGGCGAGACAGACCACGAGCAGACGCCGAACGCGAGCGATGATCTCGACTCCGGGCAGAGAGGATGCTTGCAGTGGTGGATCCGACCTCGAAGTCTGAGACACGATGACACTCCTCACGCTGTGCACACGACACTATCGACGGTGTGAGTGAGGATCCACCCGAGACCGCAGAGACCTCACGCCTCCGGGACTTGATAGGTTCCGCCGGGAATCGCGATCAGAGAGCTCTAGTTCCCGATGCTGTGACGGCACCGCTCAGAAGCAACGCATTGCTTGCGAGACAGGCTGAGAGCGACGCGTGTGCAGAAGGATCCTGGAGGTGGTGAATACTGGCGCGGCCGTCACCGTTGCGGCAGAGTGAATACATCATGATCAGCCCGTTGCCGAAAGGCGCGGGCTGATTTTCTTCTGGGATGCGAGCCTCAGGCGATGTACACCTTGCGAAGCGTCTCGGTGACCGTCCATGCGGTGCGCTGACCCTCGGCCAGGCGAACGACAGACCCAGGGCCGACCTCGATCGCGGGCAATGGCGGCTCGACGAACTCGATGCGGGCGTGACCCGAGAGCACGACGAAGACCTCGTCGGCCTCGGTGTCGGATGCTGTGCCGGGCGTCATCTCCCAGATGCCGACCTCGACCTCACCGAGCCTCGCCAGTGTGTGCGTCGCGGTGGTCGGCCGGCCGATGAGCACCTCGTCCGCCGGCAGCGGTTCGTGCGCGAGCGGCACCGTCGCAGCATCCACTCCCTCACCGGGCGCGAGCTCGCTCACGAGTCGAACCCCATGCCGACGGCATCCAGAGTCTTGAGGAACAGATTGCGCTTGCCCTCATTGTGGTCGGCCCGGTTCATCGCGGCACGCACGAGGTTGACGCCGATCGACGCGACGGGCTCGGGAGGGAAGGGGATCGGCTTCTCACGCACCATCGCGAGCTCGGTGCGCTCAGTCGGCTCGCCAGACAGCTTGTCGAGCATGACGTCGGCGGCGAAGCGCGCGGCGCCGACGCCGAGGCCGGTGAATCCGGTGGCATAGGCAACGCGTCCCTTGCGCGCGGTGCCGAAGAACGCGCAGAAGCGGCTCGACGAGTCGATCGCCCCGGCCCAGCGGTGGGTGAACCGCAGGCCCTCGAGCTGCGGGAAGGTCGTGAAGAAGTGCGAGGCGAGCTTGCGGTGGCTCTCGGCGCGGTCCTCGTACTCGGGGCGCACCTTGCCGCCGAAGTGGTAGACCGCGTCGTATCCGCCGAAGAGGATGCGGTTGTCGGCCGTGAGTCGGTAGTAGTGGAACTGGTTGGCGCTGTCGGCCAGGCCCTGGCGGTTCGACCAGCCGATCGATTCGAGCCGCTCGTCGGTCAGCGGCTCGGTCATCAGCACGTAGTCGTAGACGGGAACGGTCATCAGGCGGTTGCGCTTGAGCAGCGAAGGGAAGACGTTGGTGGCGAGCGCCACGGCATCCGCTCTCACTCGCCCGCCGTCGCGGGTGACGAGTGTGATCGCGGTCGACCCGTCGCCGACCACTTCGCGTACGAGCGAGTGCTCGTAGATCTCGACCCCGAGCTCGACCGCGACGCGGGCCAGTTCGAGTCCGAGCTTGGCCGGGTGCACGAGAGCGCTGGTGTCGCGCTCCCAGGCGCCGGCGAGGAACGTGTCGGAGTGCACCTCGGCCTGCACGGCCTCGCGGTCGAGGAACCCCTCCTCCTCGCGCAGCCACTCGACCTGGTGCGGCTCGACGGCCACGGCCAGCTGACCGGTGCGCTCGAAGTCGACGTCCATGCCATAGCGCTTCACGGTCGCTTCGATGCCGTCGAGGTTCTCGAGCCCCAGTTCTTCGAGGCGGTCGATCTCGTCGGGCCAGCGGGTCACGCCGTTCTCGTGCCCGTGAGTGAGGCTCGCCTCGCAGAATCCGCCGTTGCGCCCGGAGGCAGCCCACGCGATGCGCGATGCCTCGAGCAGCACGACGCGGCGCTCGGGGTCACGCTCCTTGGCGCGCACAGCGGTCCAGAGCCCGGCGTACCCGCCGCCGACGATGGCGAGGTCGGCCGTGATGCTCTCGGTCAGCGAGGGGTGCGAGATGCGCTCGACGTCATCGAGCCAGAACACGCTGAGAGCCGTGTCGCGCAGCGAGGCGTCGACCACGGCATCCGCGGGGCGGCGACGTTCGAAGACCGTGGTTCCCATGGTGTGCTCCTGGTTTCCGGACCCGCGCCTCAGCGCGTGCCCCAGTTGTAGAGGTCTTTGTAGAGCCCGGCGTAGAGCAGGCTCTCGGTGTGGGTGATGCCGGGGATCGTGCGGATGCGGGTGGCGATCAGGTCGAGCAGGTGGGTGTCGCTCTCGCACACGGCCTCGACGAGGATGTCGAAGGTGCCGAGCGTCACGACGACGTAGGCGAGCTCGGTGATCTTCGTCAGCTCCTCGGCGATGAGCCGCGGGTCGCCTGTCACGCGGATGCCGATCATCGACATGCGGTTGAAGCCGAGCTGCATCGGGTCGGTCACTGCGACGATCTGGATGATGCCGGCCTCGGTCATCCGCTGCACGCGCTGTCGTGCTGCCGCCTCGCTGAGCCCCACCTCTCGGCCGATCTCGGCGTAGGGCCGACGGCCGTCTTCCTGCAGCAGCTCGACGATCCGCTTCGAGATGTCATCCAGCACGGGCTGCTTCACTGTGGCGCTCATGTGTCGATATTGACAGCATCACGTGCCCGAAGCAACTGATTCCATCGTTCAGGCCAGCCGACTCTTCTGTATTCGCAATCCGATCGCTAGCATGGCGAGTATGGCCACAGATCTCCTTCAGAACTTCATCGGCGGGCAGTACGTTGCCGTGAGCGGGCAGGGGCGCATGCCGCTCATCGACCCCGTGACGGAGGAGACGTATGGCGAGCTGCCGGTCTCCGACACCTCAGACGTCGACGCGGCGTACGCCGCGGCATCCGCTGCCTTCCCGCTCTGGCGTGACACGACCCCGGCCGACCGCCAGCTCGCGCTGTTCCGCATCGCCGACGAGATGCAGGCGCGCGCCGAGGAGTTCGCCGACCTCGAGTCGAAGGACACCGGCAAGCCCCGGGCCAGCCTCGTCACCGACGAGATCCTGCAGTCGATCGACCAGCTGCGGTTCTTCGCCGGTGCCGCTCGCAGCCTCGAGGGCCGCGCCGCGGGGGAGTACCTCGCCGGGCACACCTCATTCGTGCGCCGCGAGCCGATCGGCGTGATCGGTCAGGTCACTCCCTGGAACTACCCGCTCAACATGGCGGTCTGGAAGATCGCACCCGCGCTCGCCGCGGGCAACACCGTCGTGCTCAAGCCTGCGGAGTCGACACCGCTGACCACGCTGCTGCTCGCCGAGATCGTCGCGCTGCACACGCCCGCCGGCACGCTCAACGTCGTGCTGGGCGACCGCGACACGGGTGTGGCGCTGGTCGAGCATCCGACCCCGCAGATGGTCGCGATCACCGGATCGGTGCGCGCAGGCATGGCCGTCGCGCGGTCGGCCGCGAACGACGTCAAGCGGGTGCACCTCGAGCTCGGCGGCAAGGCGCCAGCGATCGTCTTCCCCGACGCGAACGTCGACAAGGCGGCATCCGGCATCGTCGCCGGAGCGTTCTTCAACGCCGGGCAGGACTGCACCGCCGCGACTCGCGTGCTCGTGCACTCGTCACTGCACGACGAGTTCGTCGCTGCACTGGTCGAGAAGGCGAAGACGGATGCTCGCACCGGCGGCCCGCACGAGGAGGGCGTGCTCTACGGCCCGCTCAGCAGCGCGGCTCAGCTCGCCCAGGTGCAGGGCTTCGTCGATCGCCTGCCCGCGCACGCGACGATCGAGACCGGCGGCGCGCGTCAGGGCGAGAAGGGCTACTTCTTCGAGGCGACCATCGTGTCGGGGCTGCACCAGGACGACGAGGCCGTGCAGGGCGAGATCTTCGGCCCGGTGCTGACCGTGCAGTCGTTCGACACCGAGGAGCAGGCGCTCGAGATGGCGAACGACGTGCCCTACGCGCTGGCGTCATCGGTGTGGACGACCGACCACACCCGTGCGATGCGCTTCTCGCGCGATCTCGACTTCGGCTGCGTGTGGATCAACACGCACATCCCGTTCGTCTCCGACATGCCGCACGGTGGCTTCAAGCACTCCGGCTACGGCAAGGACCTCTCGCAGTACGGCTTCGACGACTACACGCGCATCAAGCACGTGATGTCCGCGCTCGACTGAAGGCCGGGGCTCGGATTACTCGACACGTATGACGCGATGTGTCAAGCTGGCCGCACGTCGAATCCGGGGGGATCATCTTGGCACGACCACTTGCGGGGCCCCAGACCCTGCTTCGAACGCTCAACGGCCGCGCGATCCTCGAGACTCTCGCGCGCCGCGGCCCGCTCACCCGCGCTGAACTCGTCGCCGAGACGGGTCTGTCGCGCACTGCGGTCACGCAGGTGCTGCGGATGCTGGAGGCCTCGTCGACCGTGGCCGCAGCCGGGGTCGATCGTGACACGCGCGGACCGGCTGCGGGGCGCGTCGCACTGCATCCGCAGCTCGGGTTCGCTGCGGCCGTGCACGTCGACGCCCACGCGGCCCATGTCGCGCTGGTCGACCCGACCGGGACAGTGCGAGCCGAGACTCACGCCGTATTCCCCCCGCGCGGTGACCGGGTGCAGCACATCGCGGGTCTGGTCGACGCGTGTCTCCGCACGGTCAACGGGCCGCTGCTGCTCGCCGTCGTCGGCATCCCCGGCATCGTCACCGCCGACGGAGGCATCCGCGACGATCAGGGTCCAGACGGCGGTGCGTTCAAGAACGGGCTGGCCGCACGGCTCGGCTGCCCGGTGCGGGTCGAGAACGACGTCAACCTCGCAGCGCTCGCTGAGCTCTCCGATGGCACCGGCGCAGAGCTCAGCAGCTTCGCGCTGCTGGTGCTCGACGATGGTCTCGGAGCCGGCATCGTCATCGACGGATCCCTGCACCGTGGGTTCTCGGGTGTCGCCGGCGAGGTCATGTATCTGCCGCAGAGCCCTCTGCCGATCGGTGCTCCCGTGCTCGGCGACGCCGTCGTGCGCGACCTCGCGCTCGCCCACGGACGCGACCCCGACGAGACGATCGACCAGCACCTCGACGCCGCATGGGCCGGTGACGAGGCCGCACTCGCCATGGCCGCCGAGATGGGGCGCAGGCTCACCCTGATCGCCGGCAGCATCGCTCTCGTGATCGACCCTGAGGCGTTTCTGCTCGGCGGCACAGCCGCGCACCCTGCGCTCGCCCGCGCGGCAGCTGAGTTCGCGGAAGAACTCGCCCCTCAGCTGCCCCTCACGCTGGTGGTCTCGTCGTTCGGTCCGGAGGCGCCGCTGATCGGCGCGGTCGGCGAGGCGGCATCCGCCCTCCGGGCGTCGGTGTTCTCACTGGTGCTCCCCGCCTCGGACAGGAGCCGACGGTGACCTCAGACCTCGCAGATCGACTCGGTCTCGCACCTGGCGCCAGGGCCGTGATCATCAATGCCGACGATTTCGGCATGTGCCACGCGGCCAACACCGCGATCACCCAGCTGCTGGATGCGGGCCGCATCGACTCGACGACCCTGATGGTGCCGTGCGCCTGGGCGCCCGAGGCGATGGCATTCGCAGCCTCGCGCACCGACCTCGACGTCGGTGTGCACCTCGTGCTCACGAGCGAGTGGACCGACTACCGCTGGCGACCGCTCACGGGCACCGGCACGACTCTCGTCGACGAAGCGGGGTACTTTCCCGCTGACGTCCTCGCGATCGAGGAACTCGCGTCGGTCGACGACGTCACCGTCGAGATCGCCGCGCAGCTGCAGACGGCGCTGGATGCCGGTGTCGACGTGACGCACCTCGACAACCACATGGGATCGGTCTACGGTCTGCTCACCGGGCGGGACTTCCTCGGCCCGGTGTTCGAGCTCGCCGCCCGCAGCGGACTGCCGTTCCGGCTGCCTCGGAGCATGGAGGGCACGGGCGACGACGCCGCACTGCAGACGAAGCTCGCAGAGGCATCGGCTGCAGCCGACTCCCTCGGCGTCGAGATCATCGACCGGCTGTGGAGCCACCCGTTCGAAGAGGTCCCAGGGGAGTCGTACGAGCAGATCCGCGACGGTTTCATCGCGCTGCTCCGTGCGGTTCCGGCCGGGGTGACCGAGATCTATCTGCACCCCATGGTCGACGACGATGAGCTGCGCGCCGCTGTCGACTTCGCCGCGGCCAAGCGCGGACACGAGCTTCGCCTGCTCTCCGATCCCGCGGTGCTGCAGGCGATCGAAGACGAAGGGCTCGTGCGAGTCGGATGGCGCGACCTGCGCGATCTGCAGCGGAGTCGGCGCGCATGACCTCGATGACGACGCGGCTGCGCGACCGTCGCCTCGACGACGCTCCCACCAGGGCGCAGGCGATCGCGTTCGGAGCCTCCGGCTTCCCGACGCAGCTCATGGCGCAGACGTTCTCGGCCTTCGTCGTCTACTTCTACGTCACGCATCTCGGCGTCGAGCCGACCTGGGTGGCCGCGGCGATGATCGCGCACGGCATCCTGAACGCGGTGCTCAACCCGGTCGTGGGCGCGCTGTCCGACCGCATCCGCACGCCGTGGGGCCGCCGCATCCCCTGGATCGGTCTCGGCATCGTGCCGCTCGTGGTCGCATTCGCGCTGGTGTGGATGCCGCCGGAGCTGCCGACCGCCGGATTGATCACGTGGTTCCTGATCGTGGTCGCGGTGTACGACATCGCGTTCGTGGTGGTCGTGCTGAACATCTCGGCGCTGTTCCCCGAGATCTTCCGCACGACCGACGAGCGGGCGCGCGGCAACGTGCCCCGTCAGATCTTCGCGATCCTCGGCATCGTGCTCGGCACCGCGGGAGCACCCGCACTCTACGGGTCGATCGGCTGGCCGGGCATGGCGACCGTGCTCTCAGCCGTCTGCCTCGTGCTGCTGGTGTGGTCGTTCTTCGGCGGCATGATCGAGCGTCGGGTGCCGGAGGCGGCATCCGAGGCGATGCGGTGGGGCGACCAGCTGAAGTACACGTTCGCGAACCGCGCGTTCGTGCCTTACGTGCTCGGCTCGCTGTTCATCCAGACATCCATCGCCGTCGTGCTCGCCGCTCTGCCGTTCTACGTGCGCTACTCGCTGGGCGCCGCTGAGGGTGAGGGCAGCCTGCTGCTGGGCGCGATCTTCGTGACCGCCATTCCGTCGATCGTGCTGTGGAGTGCGATCGTGCGACGCACCTCACCTCGGGCGGCGCTGCTGTGGAGCGTGGCGGTCTTCGGCATCGCCATGCTCGGGTACCTGCTTCCGTCGACCGTGCTCGCCGCTGCGCTCGTCGGTGTCGCGGTGGGCGTCGGTGTCGGAGGCCTGCTGCAGCTGCTCGAGGTGGTTCTCGCGCAGATCATCGACGAGGATGCCGCGCGCACCGGACATCGCCGAGAGGGCGCCTACTTCGGCGTGAACGGCTTCGTGGTGCGAGGTTCGGTCGTGCTGCAGGCCGTCGTCGCGGCGGCCGTGCTCACGGCATCCGGCTTCGATGCGTCCCTCGGCGATGCGCAGCCGGACGCGGTCGACGGCGGCATCCGCGTGATGGTGGCGGTGGTTCCGCTGGGCTTCGCCGCGCTCGCCTGGCTGTGCTTCTGGCTCTACCCGATCCGCTCCCGAGACCTCTGAGGCCGCACCCGAGACCTCTGACGTCAGGACGCGGCCCGACGCGCCTCCCAGCCCGTCCGCACCATCTCATCGACCGTGTACCGCATCTTCCAGTCAAGGTCGCGGGCGGCGAGCTCGCCGGTGGCGACGATGCGGTCGGGGTCGCCGGGGCGGCGGGGGCCGACCTCGGGGGTGAAGTCGATGCCCGTGACGCGTGCGACGGCATCCATGATCTGCTTCACGCTGAGGCCGTCGCCCGAACCGAGGTTGTAGGCCGCTTCGATCGGCTCGCCGCCGGCGAGGCGCTGTGCGGCGGCGACGTGGGCTGCGGCGATGTCGCCGACGTGCACGTAGTCGCGCACGTTGGTGCCGTCTTCGGTGTCGTAGTCGTCGCCGTTGATGCGCGGGGTCTCTCCGGCGATGAGCTTCTCGAACACGATCGGGAAGAGGTTGTGCGGGCTCACGTCGTAGACCGTCGGGTCTGCCGAGCCGACGACGTTGAAGTAGCGCAGCGACGTGTGGCGCAGCGGCTTGTCGGAGTCGGCGGTCGCGATCGCCTGATCACGCAGCAGCCATTCGCCGATCAGCTTCGACTCGCCGTAGGGGCTCGCCGGCTTCTTGGCGGTGTCTTCGACGACGAGCGCCACGTCGGGGGTGCCGAACACGGCGGCCGACGACGAGAACACGATGTTCGTGACGCCCGCGGCCTCCATCGCCTCGAGGATCACACGGGTGCCCTCGACGTTCTGCGCGTAGGTGTGCAGCGGACGCTGCACCGAGACCCCGGCGTACTTGTATCCGGCGACGTGGATGACGCCTTCGGCGCGGTGATCCCGCAGCGTCTTCTCGACGAGCTCGCGGTCGAGGATGCTGCCCTGCACGAAGGCCACACCCTCGGGCACGAACGAAGCGACGCCGCTCGAGAGATCGTCGAGGATGACGGGCGTGAGCCCTGCATCCGCCAGTGCGCGAACGACGTGCGAGCCGATGTAGCCGGCGCCGCCGGTCACGATCCAGGACATTGTGCTCCTCAGGGTGGTGAAGTGTTCAGTATCTCAGGTCGCAATCAGTGGACCCTGACGCCGGTCAGGCGTCGCGGCGCGCTCCGGCCGACGGAACGACGGTGAAGATCACGGGGGCCGCGAACCCGGATGCGGCGAACGCCGCGTTCACGGCATCCGACACCTGCTGCACGGCATCCTGCTCGATGAGCGCGATCGCTGCTCCGCCGAACCCGCCGCCGGTCATGCGAGCGCCGAGCGCACCGGCGGCGAGGGCGGCCTCGACCGCCGTGTCGAGCTCGGGGACCGAGATCTCGAAGTCGTCGCGCATCGACGCGTGCGAGGCCACGAGCAGATCGCCGATGGAGCGAGGACCCTCGTCGCGCAGCACCTTCACGGTGTCGAGCACGCGCTGGTTCTCGGTGACCACGTGACGCACCCGACGGAAGGTCACGTCGTCCATGAGCTCTTCGGCGCGCGGCAGGTCGTCGACCGAGACATCGCGCAGGCTCGGCACGCCCATGATCGCGGCGCCGCGCTCACAGGCGGCGCGTCGCTCGCCGTAGCCACCGGTGGAGTGGGCGTGCTTGACGCGCGTGTCCATCACGAGGATCGCGAGGCCGGCCTCGGCGATGCCGACCTGCACGAGGTTGGCGTCGAGCGAGCGGCAGTCGAGGAAGATCGCCGCGTCGGGCTCGCCGAGCATCGAGGCCATCTGATCCATGATGCCGGTCGGTGCGCCGACGGCCTCGTTCTCGGCCCGGCGACCGACGCGGGCGAGCGCGATGCGGTCGAGTCCGGCAGCCCAGAGGTCGTTCAGGGCGGATGCCGTGGCGCTCTCGATCGCGGCGGACGAGGAGAGCCCCGCGCCCACCGGGACGTCGGAGGTGATGGCGATGTCGAGGCCCGTGCCGGTGGCGGCCGACGAAGCCACGCCGTCGGCCTGACGCAGCGCCCAGGCGACGCCGAGCGGGTACGCGGCCCATTCGGGCACACCCGGGGCAGTGCCGGACGCGGTGGGGAACAGTTCGTCGAGCTCGTTGAGGGACACCTCGACCGGCTCGGCGGCGAAGGTCGATGCGACGCGCACTCGACCGAGGCCGTCGGCACGGACCCCGACGGCCGCGTATGTGCGGTGCGGGATCGCGAACGGCAGCACGAAGCCGTCGTTGTAGTCGGTGTGCTCGCCGATCAGGTTCACTCGCCCCGGCGCCGACCAGACGCCGTCAGGTGCGCGGCCGGTGAGGTCGAGGAAGAGGGCGGTCGCGGCCTCGAGGGTGGTGTCGGTCATGCGGATACCTCGTCTGCAGTGTCTGCGGTGTCTGTCTGGGCGGCGTCTGCCTTGGCGATGGCCTCGCGGATGCGGGCTGCACCCTGCTCGGGGGTGACCTCTGCGGCCCACGCCCACATCGCGGCCTCGGAGCCGGCGAGGAACTTGAGCTTGTCGGCTGCTCGGCGGGGGCTCGTGAGCTGCAGGTGCAGCCGCACGCTCTCACGGCCGACGTTGACCGGAGCCTGATGCCAGGCGGCGATGTAGGGGGTCGGGGTGTCGTACAGGGCGTCGACGCCGCGGAGCAGACGCAGGTAGAGGGGAGCGAGCTCGTCGCGCTCGGCATCCGTCGTCTCGGCGAAGTCGGGCACGTGCCGGTGGGGCATCAGGTGCACCTCGAGGGGCCAACGGGCGGCGAAGGGCACGAATGCCGTCCAGTGCTCGCCGCGGAACACGACGCGCTCGGACGCCTGCTCGGACTCGAGGATGTGCTGGAACAGGTCGGGAGCGGTGCGGTCGATCGAGTCGAGCAGACGCGTGGTGCGCGGCGTCACGTAGGGGTAGGCGTAGATCTGGCCGTGGGGGTGGGGGAGCGTCACCCCGATGGCCTCGCCGCGGTTCTCGAACGGGAAGATCTGCTCGATGCCGGGCAGCTTCGAGAGTGCTGCGGTGCGGTCGGCCCAGGCCTCGATCACGGTGCGGGCGCGGGTGACCGACTGGGTGCCGAACGAGCCGGTGTGCTCGGGGCTGAAGCACACGACCTCGCAGCGTCCGACCGAGGTGCGGGTGCGACCGAGGCCGAGAGCGGCGAGATCGTCGAGTCCGCGCGGGGGGTTGCTCGCCTCGGGGGCGGTGCCGGTGGCCTCGGCGAGGGCAGGACCGAACGCGGGCGAGCGGTTCTCGAACACGGCGACGTCGTAGAGC
Source organism: Microbacterium sp. K2 (assembly GCF_051365005.1). Taxonomy (NCBI): domain Bacteria; kingdom Bacillati; phylum Actinomycetota; class Actinomycetes; order Micrococcales; family Microbacteriaceae; genus Microbacterium; species Microbacterium sp. K2. Next base: position 22,522 of record NZ_JBLWII010000004.1, read on the forward strand.
GACGGCACCTCAGACGGGTTGGTCGGCGACTGCGGAGCCAGCGGGTCGGCGTCGGCGCTCGGCATCATCACGCGGTTCTGCCGGTTCGCCGCGACCGTGATCCAATCGCCGGTCAGCACGTCGAGGCGCATGGTGGCGGTCTCGCCGCGGGCATCGAGGGTGCGGGCGTCGACCGCGCGCTCGGCACCGAGCGTCGTGTCGGGGTCGTCGAAGTAGATCAGCTCACGGCCGTCGGCGAGCGTGGTGGCTCGTCTGGTGATTCCGGCGGAGAGGGTCTCGGTTCGCAACTCAGCATGTTCGTGCGTGTTCACGTAAACATGGTACGCACACCGCCGTGGTAACGTCAACATTCCGGAGTTGTGGACGGCAAGCGGAGGTGCCCGTGATGGATGACGATCTCCTGCGCGGCCTCGACAGGCCGCGACGCCGCCGCCCCGCCTCGGGTCGAGTGTCGATGGCGATGGTCGCCGCACGTGCCGGGGTCTCCGGGCAGACCGTCTCGCGGGTCGTCAACGACAGCCCGCGCGTCGACCCCGTCACCCGTGAGCGTGTCGAGAAGGCCATGGCCGAACTCGGCTACCGCCCGCACCGCGCCGCCAGGGCGCTGCGCACTGGACGCTCGCAGACCATCGGACTCGTCGTCACGACTCTCGCGACCGTCGGCAACTCGCGGATGCTGCAGGCCACCGCCGAGGCAGCGGCTGAGCGCGGCTACGCCCTCACCCTCGTGACAGCGGGCGACAGCGTCGCCGACGCGTTCGAGCGGCTCGCCGAGCAGGAGGTCGACGGCGCGATCGTGCTGAACGAGGCGTCTGCCCTGGTGCCTGCGGCCGAGCGACCGGCCGGTCTGCGGCTCGTCGTGGTCGATGCTCCGGGGGCCGCCGATCTCGCCGTCGTGCACAGCGATCATGCGGGCGGTGCGGCGGCGGCGACCGCGCACCTGCTGGGCCTCGGGCACACGACCGTGCACCATCTCGCCGGTCCGGCTGATTCTTTTGCAGCTGCCGAACGCGAGCGTGGATGGCGTGACGCCCTCGTCGCTGCGGGCATCGAGCCCCCGGCGGTCGTGCGCGGCGACTGGAGCGCCGAGGCCGGTTTCGTCGCCGGAGACGCTCTGCGCACAGCATCCGCCGTCTTCTGCGCCAACGACCAGATGGCGCTGGGGCTGCTGCGTGCGCTCGCCGAGGCAGGGCGACGGGTGCCTGAGGACGTCAGTGTCGTCGGATTCGACGATGTGCCGGATGCTGCGAACTACCGCCCGCCGCTCACGACGATCCGCCAGGATTTCACCGCCCTCGCCCACCGGGCTGTCAGCCTGCTCGTCGCCGAGATCGAGGGTGCACCTGGTGCCGCGGCATCCGCTGTCGTGCCGACCCTTCTGGTCGACCGCGCCAGCACCCGCTGAGTCGGCCCGCACCGGGCCTCGCGGTGCGGGGTCCGGCTCGCGCTGCGGGGTCGAGAACGGGGCCGGCTCGCGTTGCGGGGTCGAGAACTGTGCCGGCTCGCGCTGCGGGGTCGAGAACGGTGCCGGCTCGCGCTGCGGGGTCAAAAAGGCATCGCAAACGCCCATTTCGGATGCACTTTTGACCCCGCCTGACGTGGAGGATGCACTTTTGACCCCGCACCGCGAGGCGGCTCGCGATCGTCGGGCATCTGGCCGACATCCTCGAGATCTCGCGCGGACTCGGCTGTCGGTCGAGGGTGCGCATCGTCCGAGATCGACCGCAGCACTCGGCGGGCGCTGAGCTGTTGCCGGGTCCGCGGTGCGGGGTCGAAAACGCACCGGAAGCGTCGGGTTCGGGTGCGGAAGTGGCCCCGCCTGAGCGGGTCCGTGGTGCGGGGTCGAAAACGCACCGGAAACGGCCGACCCGGATGCGGAAGTGACCCCGCCTGAGCGGGGCCGTGGTGCGGGGTCGAAATCGCACCGGAAACGGCCGGTTCGGATGCGGAAGTGGCCCCGCACGCCGCAGAACTCGCCGAAAGTCGTCGACGCTCGCCGAGAAGTGCCGAGGAGAGCGTTTTCCCCCACTGCTTGCACATGGGTGTCGAGCATGGCATGCTGTCGGAAAGCGCTTACCGGATGATGGCGGGCGCCACGGCTTCCCACAGAACGGACCAGCAATGTCGCAGACGACAACCCGCGAGATCGGGATCATCATGAACGGCGTCTCCGGGCGCATGGGCTACCGGCAGCACCTCGTGCGGTCGATCCTCGCGATCCGTGAACAGGGCGGCATCGAGCTGCCCGACGGATCCCGCATCACGGTGAAGCCACTGCTCGTCGGCCGCAACGAGGCCAAGCTCGCCGAGCTCGCCGCCAAGCACGGCATCGAGGACTACACGACCGATCTCGACGCAGCGCTGGCCGACCCGAAGTGGGAGATCTACGCGGACTTCCTCGTGACCAAGGCCCGCGCCTCGGCCCTGCGCAAGGCGATCGCGGCCGGCAAGGCCATCTACACCGAGAAGCCCACCGCCGAGTCGCTCGACGAGGCCCTCGAACTCGCTCGCCTCGCCGACGAGGCAGGCGTCAAGACCGGCGTCGTGCACGACAAGCTCTACCTCCCCGGCCTGCAGAAGCTCAAGCGCCTCATCGACTCGGGCTTCTTCGGCCGCATCCTGTCGGTGCGCGGCGAGTTCGGCTACTGGGTCTTCGAGGGCGACTGGCAGCCCGCGCAGCGCCCGAGCTGGAACTACCGCACCGAAGACGGCGGCGGCATCATCGTCGACATGTTCCCGCACTGGAACTACGTGCTCGAGAACCTGTTCGGCGAGGTCAAGAGCGTCTACGCGCAGGCCGCCGTGCACATCGCCGACCGCTGGGACGAGAACGGCGAGCACTACACCGCCACCGCCGAAGACGCGGCCTACGGCATCTTCGAGATCGAGGGCGGCATCATCGCCGAGATCAACTCGAGCTGGACCGTGCGCGTCAACCGCGACGAGCTCGTCGAGTTCCAGGTCGACGGCACCCACGGATCCGCCGTCGTCGGACTCTTCGGCGCCAAGATCCAGCCGCGCAACGCGACGCCGAAGCCCGTGTGGAATCCCGACCTCGAAGACAGCCACGACTACGACGCCGACTGGCAGAACGTGCCCACCAACGACGTCTTCATCAACGGCTTCCGTCAGCAGTGGGAGGAGTACCTGGTCTCGTTCGTCGAGGGCACGAAGTACCCCTTCGACCTGCTCTCCGGTGCCCGCGGCGTGCAGTTCGCCGAGGCCGGACTGACCTCGAGCGCCGAGGGCCGCAAGGTCGCGCTCGAACCGCTGACGCTGGGTTGAGCATGACGACTCTCCGACTTCTCGACGCCGCGGGCGCGGTGACGGATGCCGAGCTGCGCGAGGGCGGCGGATACTCCCGCCCCACCTCACCGCTGCAGAGCCGCGTCGCCTACGCCGCCGCCCACGTCGTGCCGAAGGTGCACGCCGACAACACCCCCGGCCAGCCCGCCGACATCGACTGGGACTCGACGCTCGCGTTCCGCCGCAACGTGTACTCGTGGGGACTCGGCGTCGCCGACGCAATGGACACCGCGCAGCGCAACATGGGCCTGGATGCCGCGGCGACGCGCGAGCTCATCGCCCGCAGCGCCGAGGTCGCCCGCGAGGAGCGCGGCTCGGTCGTGGTCGGCGTCAACACCGACCACGTCGCCGACTCGCACATCTCGCTCGACCAGGTGATCGACGCCTACAAAGAGCAGCTGCACTTCACCGAGGAACAGGGCGCGGGTCCGGTTCTCATGGCCTCGCGCCACCTCGCGAGGGTGGCGACGGATGCCGACGACTACCGCCGCGTCTACCGGGAGGTGCTCTCCTCGGCCACCGTGCCGGTCGTGCTGCACTGGCTCGGAACGGCCTTCGACCCCGAGCTCGCCGGATACTTCGGAGCGGACGACTGGCAGACGGCATCCGCTGTGCTGCTCGATGTCATCGCCGAGAACCCCGACAAGATCGCCGGCGTCAAGATGAGCCTGCTGAACGCCGAGTCCGAGATCTCGGTGCGCGAGCGTCTGCCTGAGGGCGTGCGCATGTTCACGGGTGACGACTTCAACTACGTCGGCCTGATCGGCGGCGACTCCACCCGGTCGTTGAGCGAGGAGCGAAGCACCGAGACGAAACGCACCCACTCCGACGCGCTGCTCGGTGCGTTCGCGGCGATCACCCCGGTGGCGTCGGCGGCGATCCAGGCGTTGGATGCCGGAGACCCCGCCCGCTACCTCGAGATCCTCGGCCCGACCGAAGAGCTCAGTCGTCAGGTGTTCGCTGCCCCGACGTTCTATTACAAGACGGGGGTCGCGTTCCTCGCCTGGCTCAACGGGCACCAGCCCGCGTTCCAGATGGTCGGCGGCCTGCACTCGGCACGGAGCCTCGTGCACCTGAGCCGCATCGTCGAGCTGGCCAACGCGTCGCTCGCGCTGGAGAACCCCGAGCTCGCGCGCGAACGCTGGCACGCGATGCTGCGCCTGAACGGAGTGGACGCATGACCGTCGACCCCCGACTGTCGATCAACCAGGCGACCATCAAGCACGCCGATCTCGCGACCGCGCTGCGGGTGACGGCGGATGCCCGCATCCAGGCCATCGGTCTGTGGCGCGAGCCCGTCAACGAGGTCGGACTCGACGTCGCCGCGCGGATGCTCGCCGACTCCGGGCTGCGGTTCACCACTCACTGCCGCGGTGGCTTCTTCACCGTCCCCGAGGGTCCGGAGCGCGTCGCGGCCCTCGACGACAACCGCCGAGCTATCGAGGAGACCGCGACGCTCGCCGCATCCGGGGCTGACGGATCGACGGCCGTGCTCGTGCTCGTGGCCGGCGGTCTGCCGGGCGGGTCGCGCGACCTGATCGGCGCGCGTGAGCGTGTGCGCGACGCGATCGGAGATCTCGCCGCCGACGCGAAGGCGGCGGGGGTGACGCTCGCGATCGAGCCGCTGCATCCGATGTATGCCTCCGATCGCGCGGTCGTCTCGACGCTCGGCCAGGCGCTCGACATCGCGGCCGACTTCGACGCCGATGTGGTGGGCGCGGCGGTCGACACGTTCCATATCTGGTGGGATCCTCAGGTGCTCGAGCAGATCGCCCGCGCCGGTCGTGAAGGCCGCATCGCGACGTACCAGGTGTGCGACTGGAAGACTCCGCTCGCCGCCGACGTGCTGCTGTCGCGGCATTACACGGGCGACGGGGTGATCGATTTCGGCTCGCTCACCCGCGCTGTGATCGACACCGGATACGACCGCGACATCGAGGTCGAGATCTTCAACGCCGACATCTGGGCGGATGCTCCCGAGAACGTCGTGCGGCGCACGGCCGAGACCTTCGGCGCCGCGGTCTCACCGCACCTGCGCTGACCCCCGGCGTGCCATTTGGCCGCCCGCGTATCACTTGCAGGACCAGAGCACGGATGCCGGACAAGAACACGGTTCCTCGTCCGGCATCCGTGCTTCGGTCCTGCAGACCGCACCAGGTAGATGGCACGCGGCGACCCGGACTGGAAGCGGCCTCTGCAGGGGTCGGTGTGCCGGCTGCAGGACTCGGGCACGGATGCCGGGCCGGAACACGGTTTCTCGTCCTGCATCCGTGCTTCGGTCCTGCAGACGGCATCAGGTAAACGGCACGCGGCAGACGGTACGGGCAGACGGCGCGGGCAGACGGCCCCGAGGCGCCGACATGACGCGAGCCGCCCGGCGCAACCCCCGAGACACCGACGCGGCCCCTTGAGAGGATGAACCCATGACGAAGATCCGCCCAGGACTCTGCTCGGTGACCTTCAGGGCGCTGAGTGCCGAACGAGTCGTCGAGATCGCAGCAGAAGCACGGCTCGAGGTCATCGAGTGGGGCGGTGACACGCACGTGCCGGCCGGTGACGTCGATCAGGCGGCGAGGGTGTCGGGGCTGATGTCGGATGCCGGACTCGTGTCGTGCTCCTATGGTTCGTACTTCCGCGCCGGCGCCGATGAGCCGATCACCCCTGTGCTCGACACGGCCGAGGCTCTCGGTGTCGACCGTGTGCGCGTCTGGGCGGGATCGATCGGATCCGACGGGGCCGCACTGCAGGACTGGGCGTCGACGATCGCGCGACTGCAGGATGCAGTCGACGAGGCGAACGCCCGAGGCATCTCCCTCGCGCTCGAGTTCCACTCGGGCACGCTCGCCGACACCGCGCCGACGACCCTGCGGGTGCTCACCGAGGTCGCCAGGCCGACGCTCAGCACCTACTGGCAGCCCACTGTCGGCGCCGCGGTCGAGACGGTGCTCGACGAGTACCGTGCGATCGCCGACCACGTGTCCGCCGCGCACGTGTTCTCGTGGTGGCCCGACCACGAGAGGCTTCCGCTGCGGGCACGCGATGCCCTCTGGACCCGGTTCTTCGGAGAGGCGCAGTCTGCGCCCACACCGCCGAGAGACGCGCTGCTCGAGTTCGTGCCCGGCGACGACCCGGCGATGCTGCGCGGCGAGGCAGCGACTCTCCGCTCGTACCTCTCGCTCTAGCGCCGTCATGCTCCGCAGGACTCAGGCTGCCGCGGCCCCCGGAGGATCCCCGGCGCCACCCGCACCGCACAGTAGGCTCAGGGCATGAGTCAGCAGGAAAGCCCTTCCCGGGTGCGTCAGCCGCGGCATTCGCGAGGCGCAGCCCCGACGCTGCACGACGTGGCCCGTGAGGCCGGGGTCTCGCTCGCCACGGCATCCCGCGTTCTCAATGGATCCGAGCGCAAGGTCGCCGAGTCCTTCCGCGAGCGCGTCGAGCAGGCGGCGGCCGAGCTGGGCTACACGGCGAACGCTTCTGCGCAGGCCACAGCCCGCGGCAGCTCGCCCGTGATCGCATTGCTCGTCGCCGACATCGCCGACCCCTACTTCGGCCTCATCGCCGCCGGCGTCGCCCGCGGAGCCGACGAGCAGGGGCTCGTCGTCACGATCGCGATCACCGAGCGCGACCCGGCTCGTGAGGCGCGCATCGTGCGAGCGCTGCGCGGACAGCGACCCCAGGGCCTGATCCTCGCAGCCTCGCGCACCAACGAGCCGACCGACTCCGACACCTCCCGCGAGCTGGCCGAGTACGCCCGGTTCGGCGGGCAGGTGGTCACGTTCGGGGCCGGCAGCGCAGAGAACCGGCACGTCGAGATCGACAACCGCGCCGGTGCCGAGGCACTGGGACGCCGCATGGCGTCGCTCGGCTACCGCTCGGCGATCGCGATCGGCGCGGCCGAAGGGGTGCTCACCTCAGACGAGCGTCTCGCCGGATTCCGTGCGGGCTTCGAGTCAGGCGGAGGATCGGTCGATCGGCTGATCAGAGGTGATTTCCGTCGCGAATCGGGTGTGCAGGCGATGTCGGCGGCGCTCGCCGAGGGTGTCGAGCCGGGCACCCTCGTGTTCGGCATGAGCGATGTCGTCGCGATCGGCGCGATGTCGGCGATCCGCGACGCGGGTCGCGAGATCGGCTCCGACATCGCGGTCTGCGGTTTCGACGATGTGCCGTCGTCGAGCGACGTCACTCCGGCGCTCACCACCGTGCGCGTGCCGCTGAGCGAGGTCGGGTACCAGGCCTTCCGCGCGACAGTCGACGCCGACTGGCAGCAGGCGGCCCTGCCGCTCGAGGTCATCGTGCGCGCGAGCACACCCGGTATCGCCTGATGACGCGCGTCGTGCTGGCGCCCGACAGCTTCAAGGGCACGATCACCGCGGCGGATGCCGCGGCATCCCTCGCCGAAGGCTGGTCGTCGGTCGATCCCTCCGCGACGTTCGTGCATCGCCCGATGGCAGACGGCGGCGAGGGCACAGTGGCCGCGTTCGCCGCGGCCGTGCCTGGGGCGCGACGGATGCCGGTCGTCGTCGATGGTCCCGCGGGCTTGCCGCTCGAGACCAGCTGGTTGCTGCTGCCCGTCTCCGCCGGTTCTCCCGGAGGCACCGGTGTCGTCGACCTCGCCTCGACCTCGGGCATCGAACTTCTCGACGAGCTGCGACCGTGGGATGCCGACACCACCGGCTTCGGCCAGGCGATCGCCGCGGCCCTCGACCACGGCGTCACACGGCTGGTGGTCGGCATCGGATCGAGCGCCTCGACCGACGGCGGCACGGGGATGCTGTCAGCGCTCGGCGCTCGATTCCTCGAGGCCTCGGGTGAGCCGGCCGCCCGCGGTGCGCGCGGACTCGCCGACATCGCATCCGTCGACCTCAGCGCACTGCGCACCGCGCCTCAGGCGCGCGTGCTCACCGACGTCACCAACCCGCTCGTCGGCCCACGGGGCGCCGCGGCGGTGTTCGGGCCGCAGAAGGGACTCTCCAGCGACGACATCACGCGCGTGGATGCCGCGCTCGCGCGTCTCGCCGAGATGCTCGGCCTCGACCCCGCTCTGCCCGGCACGGGAGCCGCCGGCGGCACGGGCGGTGCGCTCGTCGTGTGGGGAGCGACGCTCGCTCCCGGAGCCGCCGAGGTGGCAGAGCTCATCGGACTCGCGGATGCGATCGCCGACGCCGATGTCGTCATCACGGGCGAGGGGTCGTACGACGGTCAGTCCGGCGACGGCAAGGTGCCCTCATTCATCGCGGGCCTCGCCGCGTCCGCCGGGACCGCGGCGCTGCTCGCGGCCGGACGCATCACGGCGGACTCCGATGTGGCGCTGTTCGCGGCATCCGCGTCTCTCACCGATATCGCGGGATCGTCGGATGCCGCTCTCGCCGACCCCGCCCGCTGGCTGCGCGAGGCCGGAGCCGCGCTCGCCCGGTCGATCTGACCTGTCGCCATCTGCCGCACCCGCCCTTCTGCCCATCTGCCGCACCCGCCCTTCGGGGTATCCGTGCTTCGAGGCTGCCCTCGCGTAGCATCCGATCTCGCTCGTCTGCGGTGGTCAAAAGCGCATCTGAAGTCGCTGTGTCCGGTGGTTCATCGGCCCCGCACGTCCGTGCAACTCCGGGTGCGCGGAGTGACGGTCTGCGGTGGTCAAAAGCGCATCTGAAGTCGCTGGTGCGGATGCGTTTTTGACCCCGCACCCGTGATGGGTGGGTGGTTCGACCGGCCTGCGGATGGCGTCCGCCAGGCGGGGTCAGTTTCGCATCGCGTCCGCCAGGCGGGGTCAGTTTCGCATCGGGATCGGCCGTTTCGGGTGCGAAAGTGACCCCGCACGCGAACCCGCTCGCGCCCGCGAACCCGCTCGCGCACGCTCCCGCCCGCACCCGCTCCGGCACGCTCCCGCGCCCGCACCCGCGTGACCCGGATGCACTTCTGCCCCCGCACGGGCGACGTGCGGGGGCAGAAGACAGTCGGAAAGGTGGCTGGGTCAGCCGCCGAGGGCGGCCGACACCACGGCACGAGCCTCGGCCTGCACCTCGGCGAGGTGCTCGGGGCCGCGCAGGCTCTCGGCGTACAGCTTGTAGACGTCTTCGGTGCCCGACGGGCGAGCCGCGAACCACGCGTGTTCGGTCTGCACCTTGAGGCCGCCGATCGCGGCGCCGTTGCCGGGCGCGTGCGACAGCTTGGCGGTGATCTCCTCACCGGCGAGGGTCGTCGCCGAGACGGCATCCGGAGCCAGCTTGCTCAGCGTCGACTTCTGCGCGGGCGTCGCCGGGGCGTCGACGCGCTGGTACGCCGACGATCCGAAGGCCTGCTCCAGCTCGGCGTACCGCTCCGACGGCGTCTTGCCGGTGACGGCGATGATCTCGGCAGCGAGAAGGCACAGCAGGATGCCGTCCTTGTCGGTCGACCAGACGGTGCCGTCCTTGCGGAGGAACGATGCTCCGGCCGACTCCTCGCCGCCGAAGGCCACGGATCCGTCGAGCAGCCCGGGCACGAACCACTTGAAGCCGACGGGCACCTCGAGCAGGCGGCGTCCGAGCGACTCGGCGACGCGATCGATGATCATCGACGACACGAGGGTCTTGCCGATCGCGGCGTCGCGCGGCCACTCCGAGCGGTGCGAGAACAGGTAGTCGATCGCGACCGCGAGGTAGTGGTTGGGGTTCATCAGCCCGGCGTCGGGGGTGACGATGCCGTGGCGGTCGGCATCCGCGTCGTTGCCGGTGAGCACGTCGTAGTCGGCCTTCTTGGCGACCAGCGAGGCCATCGCCGAAGGGGATGACGGATCCATGCGGATCTTCTCGTCCCAGTCGAGCGTCATGAAGCGCCAGGTCGGGTCGACCTCGGGGTTCACGACCGTCAGGTCGAGGTCGTAGACCTCCTTGATGAGCGCCCAGTACTCGACCGAGGCGCCGCCGAGCGGGTCGGCGCCGATGCGCACTCCGGCGTTGCGGATCGCGTCGATGTCGATGATGGTCGCCAGGTCGCGCACGTAGGCGTCGCGGAAGTCGTAGCCGGGGAGAGCATCCCAGTCGACATCGGCGAAGCGCTCGCGCTTGACGTCGACCAGACCGCCGGCGATCAGCTCGTTGGCGCGGTCGGCGATCCAGCCGGTCGCGTCGGTGTCGGCCGGTCCGCCGTGCGGCGGGTTGTACTTGAAGCCGCCGTCACGCGGCGGGTTGTGCGACGGGGTGACGACGATGCCGTCGGCGCGGCCGGCGGCATCCGGTGCGAGGTCGCGGTTGAAGGTGAGGATCGCATGGCTGAGCGCGGGTGTCGGCACCCACGCATCGCGCGAGTCGACGCGGAGGTCGACGCCGTTCGCGACCAGCACCTCGATGGCGCTGCGCTCGGCCGGCAGCGACAGGGCGTGCGTGTCACGACCGAGGAAGAGAGGGCCGGTGATGCCCTGCGCCGTGCGGTAGTCGACGATCGCCTGCGTGGTCGCGAGGATGTGGTTCTCGTTGAAGCTCTTGGTGAGCGACGACCCGCGGTGGCCGCTGGTCCCGAACGCGACCCGTTCGGCGGCGACGCCGGGGTCGGGGACGCGATCGTAATAAGCGGCGATCAGCTCGTCGACATCGATCAGATCGGATTCTTCGGCTGGTAGGCCGGCACGGCTCGTCATGCAGACAGTCTGCCCCCATCTCGGCATCCGCGCATCTTCTGGGCGCCCACTGGTGCCCTAAGGTGAAACGCGTGACTGAACGCCGCACCTACAGCTATCTCGGCCCCGCCGGAACATTCACCGAAGCGGCGCTCGAACAGGTCGCCGAAGCGCGAGGCCAGGAATGGCGGGCGGTGCACAACGTCGGCGAGGCTCTCGCCGATGTGCTCGAGGGTCGCAGTGACGCGGCCATGATCGCGATCGAGAACTCGATCGAGGGCGGCGTCTCGACCACGCAGGATGCTCTGGCCACGCTGCCCGGCCTGCGGATCATCGGCGAATACCTGGTGCGGGTCAACTTCGTGCTCGTCGCTCCCCGGGGAACCACGCTGTCGGACGTCAAGGTGATCGCAGCTCACCCCGTCGCCTACGGGCAGTGCCACGGCTGGCTCGGCGCACATCTGCCGACCCACTCGCACGTGCCCGCGGCGAGCAACGTCGCATCGGCGGTCGGCATGCTCGACGGCAGTCTTCCGGCGCAGGCGGCCATCGCCGCTCCCGGCGTCGTGAAGCACCTCGACGTCGACGTGCTGGCAGAGGGCATCGGCGACAACGCCCAGGCCGTCACCCGCTTCGTGCTCGTCACGCGCACCACCTCCGCCCCGGCCCCGACCGGCGCGGACAAGACGTCGCTGATCGTCGAGCTGCCCAACGATCACCCCGGTTCTCTCCTCGAGATGCTCGAGCAGTTCTCGACCCGCGGCATCAACCTCTCGCTCATCCAGTCGCGGCCCATCGGCGACGAGCTGGGCCGCTACCGGTTCGTGATCGACGCCGACGGGCACATCGAGCACGAGCGCATGGCCGACGCCCTGCTCGGCATCCGGCGGTTCAGCCCGCGCGTGGTGTTCCTCGGGTCGTATCCGCGGGCCGATCGGCAGATCGTGCAGTACCCCGACCGTTACGACGACGACGTGTTCGTCGAGGCGCGCGACTGGCTGCGCGGCATCCTCTCGGGCGAACCCGAGGACTGAGACCGAACCTTGTCCGGCCGTGGTCGTTCCCGATCACATCGGGGCGGGGCGGCGATGAGAGAAGTTCAGGACTCGTCGTCGTCGGCGCGCCAGGATGCCGCCAGCGCGGTGATCGTGGCGACCGCCGCGGCGGTGTGCTCGCGGCTGCCGCCTGCGCGCCCTGCGGCGAGACCGGCGAGGTAGGCGCTGAGCGGGGCAGCCGGGCGGGCGACGCCGTGCGCGACGTCGCGGGCGAGATCGAGGAGCAAGGCTATGTCGACCGACGCGCGGTCGATCCCGAGGGCGGTGCAGGCGGCGGAGGTCCAGTCGTCGAGGGCCTCGACCGGAAGATGCTGCGGCTTGTCGGTCATGTCGTCTCCTCGTCCGGTGCGCTGCCGCGCGGGGGTGTGTGCGCCGTTGTGGTGGGATTCTGCGCCGTTGCGCGGGCACGTTCGAGATCGTCCCACGTGTCGACATCCGTCGCCAGGTCTCCTGCCTGCAGCGCGGTGACGGCGAGGCCGGCGAGCAGTGACCGGATGGAGGCATCGCGGCCGCCGTCGGGCAGGGCAGCGACAGCCCTGCGCAGCACGTCGGTGCGATAGAGCCCGATCAGCCACTGCATCCGTTCGGAGTAGTCGGCCAGGCAGATGCCGTCTTCGCCGCTGGCGAGGGGCGGATGCCGACGCAGCAGCGCGACCGCCTCTTCGGCGTTGGGCAGATCGGCCGCCAGCACGAAGACTTCGTCGCTCTCGGTGTTCGCGAGCCCGGCAGCGATGCCGGCGACCGGACCGCCGAACTCGGGAGTCTCGCGAGTCCAGACGACCTCGCCGCGCACGGGCACCGGCGGACCCACGACGACGATGGGATCGCAGCCTGCGACGGCCGCGATGGCCCGATCGAGCAGCGTGCGGCCACCGACCTCGAGCAGCGGCTTGGCGGCGCCGTTGAGCCGCGATGCCCGCCCGCCGGCGAGGATGATCGCTGCGGCACCGGGGGTTGCCGGGGTTGCCGCGCTTCTCGGGGTTGCTGCGTTGGTCGAGGTCACGAGAGCAGCATCACGTCGACGAGGTCGCCGGGGGCCACGGCAGAGACCTCGGCGGGCACGATGGCGTAGGCATCCACTCCGGCGAGTCCTGCGGCGAGGTGCGCGCCGGACGATCCGTCGGCGGCTGCCGGGCGCACCGACCACGCGGCCGGGTCGGATCGGTCGAGAGTCACCGGCACATACTGCTGTCGTCCGGTCGGGCTGCGCCACCCGGCTGTGGTCGCGAGACGAAGCATCGGGCGTTGCACCGTTTTGCGCCCCTGCAGAGCGAGCAACGCCGGGCGCACCAAGGCCTCGAACGATACGGCGACACTGGCGGGGTTGCCGGGCAGGCCGAAGATCAGTGCATCGTCGATGCGCCCGAAGGCCTGGGGTCTACCCGGCTGCATGGCGACCGCGACGAACTCGATGCGATCGCGCAGCACGTTCTTGACGACCTCGTGGGCACCGGCGCTGACGCCGCCCGACGTGACCAGGACATCGGCACTGCCTGCGCGGAGCGCGTGGTCGAGGAGGGCCGTGAAGGCGGCATCCTCATCGGTCACCGTGTCGACCGAGATGACGTCGGCACCCGCCTCGGCGCACATCGACGCGAGCAGCACCGAGTTCGACTCGGGGATCTGCCCGCGGGCCAGGACTGCGCCGGGGGTGGCGAGCTCGGTTCCCGTCGAGATCACGGAGACCCGAGGGCGACGACGCACCTGCACGGTGTCGACGCCGGTGGCCGCGATGGCTGTCAGCTGCAGTGCGCCGAGCATCGCCCCCGCCCGCGCGACGACGGCACCGGCGCGCAGTTCCTCCCCGCGGCGTCGGATGTTGGCGCCCTTCCGGAGAGGAGCCGTGGTCACGATCGCCGCGGCATCCCAGGCCTGCAGCCCGTCACGTGTGTGCTCGAAGGGTACGACGGTGTTCGCGGTGCGGGGCACGGGAGCGCCGGTCATGATCCGGGCGGCCAGCCCTGTACTCAGCGCGGGCTCCGCAGCCGAACCCGCGGGCAGGTCGGCGATGACGCGGAGCTCTGCCGGGTGCTCGGCCGTGGCGACCTCTACGTCGGTGAAGATGACGGCGTATCCGTCCATCGCGGAGTTGTCGAACAGCGGCACATCGACCCGGGCGTGAACGTCGGCGGCGAGGGTGCGACCGGCTGCCTGCGTGATCGGCACCGCCTCTGCGTCGAGCGGTCGGGCGGCTGCCAGCACCTCCGCCTGCTGGTCCTCGACCGTCAACATGGCCGGGGGAGCGAGGGAGGTGGTGTGTCGCATGCAGTCAGCGTACGACGGTCGCGGGATCGGGATGCCCCCGCGACCGCGTCGCCCCTCTTCCCCTTTTTCCCCGCTCGAAGATCAGTGCTCGCGGAACATCGGCCAGCCGCTGCCTGGCAGCATGTGCGAATGCAGCGCGCCCTTGGCCGATTCCAGGTTCGGGTACGTGCCCGTCGCGGCATCCGATCCGGCCATGACGACGGTGTATCCCTCGTCATCGTGTCGGATGCTGCCGACGACTCCGTTCGTGCCGTAGGCCACCCAGAGTGCGAGGGTCTTGGTCGTGCTCATCATCGAACCCCTTCCGTTGCTGGTGAGGGTACGCTCCGGCGCACCGGAATACCAGCCCTTGTCGGGGTGGCGCGTGCGCCGCACAGCGCGTGCCGCTGCGGGGCCGCGGGCGTGCGTTCGTGCGCCGTATGCGGGGTCACTTTCGCATCCCGCGCTTGGGCGGGGTCACTTTCGCATCTCAAAGAGGCGATTCGAGTGCGAAAGTGGCCCCGCCTGCGAGTAGGGGTGTGAAAGTGACCCCGTCTGGGGGCTGGAGCGCGGAGGCTGGAGCGAGAAGGCGGGAGCGGAGAGGAGAGGCGCAGTGAAGGGGAACCGTCAGCGGCGGGATGATCGCGCCCGACGGATGCGGTCGAGCAGCGGTCCTGGGTCGCCCGCCAGGTCGAGTTGGGTCACGCGGATGACGATCCATCCGAGGTCTTCGAGCTCGCGTTGTCGCTGGATGTCGCGCCGCCACTGATCGCGGCTCGTGCGGTGGCCGTCGCCCTCGTACTCGATCGTGATCTTGAGGTCGGGGTAGGCCATGTCGCATCGCGCTATGAGAAGACCGTTCTCATAGACCTCGTGCTGCACGACGGGTTCAGGTAGACCCGCTGCCACGATGAGCAGCCTCGTCTCGGTTTCCTTCGGTGATTCCACCCCTTCGCGCGCACGGGACAGCGCGTCACGGACTCGGCGAGACCCCGGGAAACGGCCCCAGACCAGCAGACGCTGCTCGATGTCGGTCACGGTGAGCGGCGGACGCCCCGCACGCAGCCCCGGATAGTTGTCTGTCGCGCTGATCAGAGCGTCGAGGGCGATGACCACCTGATCCTCGGTCAGCGCCGCGGCACACATGAACAGAGCCGCTGGCGGATCGACGACAGGGATTCCGCCGATCCGCCAGGGTTGGGCGCGTCCCGCTGCCAGGCGTCGACCGGCGACGCCGCTGCGCCGGACGCGCGAAGAACCCGTCGCCACGACAACGGTGATCGGCGCATGGACGCTCCAGATGCCGGGATGCGGATACCCCCACACCCGCATCGCCGTCTCCCCGCCGATGAGCTGACCACGCTGCAGGCGGGGCGCAAGGGCGGCAACTCGATCGAGCGGCATTTCCGCAGCCGCGATCGAACGCACTCCGCGGAAAGGGCGGTCGAGATCGCGCGCGGAGGCGCGGCCCCGACCTATGCCCGCGGCCGCGGCCTGCTGCACGGTGAAATGGCGGCCGAGTTCGTCGGGCAGGAGTATCCGATGGCGCATCCGATCAGGTTCGCTGATCCGATGTGCCGTTCTCGTCCGGTGATCGCGCGGATGCCGAGAGATGTGGAGAAGTCGCGTCTGCGGCCAGCATCCGCGAACGAGTGAACGGGCGCGATCCTACGGTGCGATGCGGGGTCACTTTAGCATCTGGTGCCGCGAGCGGGGTCACTTTCGCATCTGGTGCCGCGAGCGGGGTCACTTCTGCATCTCTAAACGGCTTTTCGGATGCGAAACTGACCCCGCTCGTGAGCGACGGGCGCGCGGACGCCCCGGCGCCCGCGAAGCGGCGCCCTACAGGGCTGCGGCGATGAGCTCGAGCGTCTGCGCGCGGCCGGCGGCGGCGTCGCGCGGCTCCGACTCGTAGGCCCCGGCGACGGGCGAGAGCATGACCTCGTCGACGCCGTACTTCGCCGCGAACTCGCGCACCTCGGCGGCGACGGACTCTCCCGTGCCCACGAACCACCGCGAGCGGGCAGCCTCGACGACCTGGTCGGTCGCAGCATCCGACTCGGCGGCGAGTGCTTCTTCGACGGTCTCGAGAGCGATGAGCGGCTTGTTCAGCCGCAGGCGCGACATCATGCGCAGCTGCGGCAGGGCGCGGGCCTCGGCCTCTTCCTGCGTCGGCGAGGCGACGACGTTGACCGTGAGGAACGTGCGGGGCTCGGGGTGCTCTTCGCTCGGCTGGTAGCCGGTGCGGTAGAGGTCGAGTGCTCGCTCGAGACCCTGGCCCGAGAAGTGGTTCGCGAAGACATAGGGCAGCCCGTGCGATGCGGCGAGCTGCGCCGAGTAGTCGCTCGACCCGAGCAGCCAGACCTCGGGGCTTCCGCCGGCGGCGGGCGTCGCGTGCACCGTGTACTCGCCACCCGATGTGAAGCGCACGGTGGCGCCGTCGCTTGAGAGGAGCGCAGCGATGTCCTGCACGTTGCGGGGGAACTGCTCGACGTCGCTCGTGGTGCCCGATCCACGCAGCAGCTGGGTGATGACCGGGTCGCTGCCGGGGGCGCGGCCGAGGCCGAGGTCGATGCGCCCGGGCGCGATGGCCTCGAGGGCGGCGAACTGCTCGGCGACGATCAGCGGAGCGTGGTTCGGCAGCATGACGCCGCCGGATCCGAGTCGGATCTTCGTCGTGCGCATCGCGGCGGCGGCGATCAGCACCGGGGGAGTGGTCGATGCCACGGCCGGCATGTTGTGGTGCTCGGCGAACCAGTAGCGGCGATAGCCGAGGCGGTCGGCGGTGGCGGCGAGATCGAGGGAGGAGGAGATCGCCTCGGCACTGGTCTGGCCGGTGCGAACGGGGACGAGGTCGAGGACGGAGAGCGCGGTGGAAGTCATCCCCGAATGCAACGGCGGGGGCGGGCGGGGCATTCCCGCTCGCCCCCACCTCGCGTCAGGCGGCGATCGACTGTCGGTTGTCGCTCGACTCGACTTCGATCTTGCGCGGCTTCGCCCGCTCGCTGACCGGGATGATCACCGAGAGCACGCCACTCTCGTACGAGGCGCTGATCGCGTCGAGGTCCACGCCGTCGCCGAGCGAGAACTGTCGCAGGAACGAGCCTGCTCCGCGCTCACGGGCGAGCCAGCGGACGCCCTCGCGACCGTCGGCCGTGCGCTGCGCGCGGATCGTGAGCTGTCCGCCGTCGAGGTCGACGTCGATCGAGCCCGGATCGATGCCGGGAAGATCGGCGTGCAGCACGTACCTGTCACCGTCGCGGTAGAGGTCCACCGGCATGAGACGCGGTGCGCGGACGGAGTCCAGCACGCTCGCAGCGAAGCGGTCGAGCTGACTGAACGGATCGAAGGACATGGCCATGAGTGTCTCCTTTCGTGTGGCCCGGATGGGCGATGTCGGTGCAGATTATCTGCACCATTTGCTATAGATTTTTTATAGAACAGATCGAGATAGAATGCAAGTGTCGAGAGAAGGAGGTGCCGATGGCTGATCGTGATCCGAGCATGCCGGTCTACGGCATCGCCGTCGCCGCCCAGCTCAGCGGCGTCCCCGAGGCGAGCCTGCGACTCTTCGAGGCGAAAGGTCTGGTCACCCCCGCGCGCAGCGACGGAGGCACGCGTCGATACAGCGACGACGATCTCGCACGCATCCGTCGGGTGACGGGCCTGCGTGTCGAGGGCATCAACATCGTCGGCATCCGACGAGTCCTCGATCTGGAGGACGAGAACGCCGGGCTCCGCGACGAACTGGCCGACGACCGCCCCTGACCCCCCGGACGCGCCCGGCGCCAAGGCTGCGGGGCAGTAATTTAGGGGCATGGATGCCGAGATCTTCTACGTGCTCGTCGGTGCTGTCGTCGTGGCGGCGATCGCCCGATGGCGCGGATGGCCGGCTCCGCTGCTCGTCACGGTGGTCGCGCTCGCGGCATCCTTCCTGCCGTTCGTGCCCGAGGTCGAGATCGATGGCCACCTGCTGCTGAACCTCGTGCTGCCGCCGCTGCTGTACTCGGCGGCGCTCGACGTGTCGTTCGTGGGCTTCAAGCGCAGCCTGCCGCAGATCCGCCGACTCGGCGTCACGCTCGTGCTGCTCACCGCGGTCGCCGTGGGGCTCGTGGCGTGGTGGATCCTGCCGTCGCTCACGCTGCCGGGCGCCCTGCTGCTCGGCGCCATCGTGGCGCCACCCGACGCGGTCTCGGCCGCGGCGATCGGCCGCAAGCTCGGGCTTCCGCGCCGCATCATGACGGTGCTCTCGGGGGAGAGTCTGATCAACGACGCGACCTCGCTCACCCTCTACCGGGTGTTCGCGGCGATCATCGCAGGGGCGACGCTCACCGTCTGGGACGGCATCTGGCAGTTCCTGCTCGCGGTCGGGGTGGGTGTCGCCGTCGGACTCGTCTTCGGCATCGTGCTGCACCAGCTGCGCATGCGCATCAGCGACCCCGTCGTGATCGGCACCTTCGGGCTGCTCGCACCGTTCGGGGCGTATGCCATCGCCGAGCACCTGCTCGGCTCGGGCGTGCTCGCGGTCGTCGCGATGGGCCTGTACGTCGGATACAACTCGCCCCGCACCGACTACACGACGCGTCAGCAGGAGGCCCCGCTGTGGTTGTCGGCCGACCTGCTGCTCGAGAGCTTCGTGTTCGCGTACATCGGTCTGCAATTCCCGCGCGTGCTCAGCGACCTCGGCGGCGAGGAGGTCGGCCGCATCCTGCTGCTGTCGGGAGTGGTGCTGCTCGTGGTGCTTGTCGTGCGTCCGCTCTACGTCTACCCGGCGAACGGGTGGGCGAACTTCCAAGACCGCAGACGGCTGGAACGCTGGGATCGCACGGTCGAGTCCGGGGCCTTCGACGAACGCCGCCGCGACTCGAAGCGCTGGAAGCAGTACAGCGCCGAAGAGCTGCGGTCGAAGATCGTCCGCGATCGCATGGCGGGCCTGCAGCTCACCTGGAAGGACAACGCCGTCATCTCGTGGGCGGGCATGCGCGGCGTGGTGACGTTGGCCACCGCGCTCGCCGCGGCGGATCTCGCGGCTCTCGACACCGAGCCGTCGCACGCGATCGTCGTAGTCGCGTACGTCGTCACCGTCGGCACACTGCTGCTGCAGGGCCTGACTCTGCCGCTGCTGATCCGCGGGCTCGGCATCGCCAGCGATGTCGATGAGGAGGAGGACGAGCGCGCGATCGCCGATGTCAAGGCCAAGAGCCGCGAGGCGGGCAAGGCCTTCCTCGCCGAGAAGCGCGTCGAGTGGGTCGACAAGTACGGCAGCGTCGACATCGGCGTCTTCGACGCGTTCACGAAGCGCATGACCAGGGTCGAGAAGGCCGCCGACGAGGCGCAGGAGGTCGAGGAGGCGGTCACTCGGCCCTCCTACGAAGACCTCGCAGCTCTGACACGCGGATGGCTGCAGGTGCGCCGCGACATCCTGCTCGCGGAGCGAGACGCCGGCAACCTCGACGAGGAGGTCATGCGCGAGCTGATGGCCGCGATGGATGCCGAGGAGCTCGCCCTCGACACCCGTGCCGCCACGCGCCTGCAGGGTCGCGCATAGCGGGAGACAGACGAGCGCCCCACCCCGGGAAGGGGCGAGGCGCTCGGTCGATGAGACGGCGGGTCAGCGGGTGCCGACCGGCTCGGTCTCGGATTCCGGGGAGCCGGATGCTGCGGCATCCGTCTCGGGTGCCTCGTCGTCGGCCGAGTCGTCGGCGAACGGCAGGCCCTCGCGCGGTGCGTTGTAGAGCTCCTCGTCGAGGATGCCCTCGCGCTTGGCGACGATGGTCGGCACGAGCGCCTGGCCCGCGACGTTGACCGCCGTGCGGCCCATGTCGAGGATCGGGTCGATCGCGAGCAGCAGACCGACGCCCTCGAGCGGCAGGCCCAGGGTCGACAGCGTCAGCGTGAGCATGACGGTCGCACCCGTGGTTCCCGCGGTGGCGGCCGAGCCGACGACCGAGACGAGCACGATCAGCAGGTACTGCACGAGGTTGAGCTCGATGCCGAAGAACTGCGCGACGAAGATCGCGGCGATGGCCGGGTAGATCGCGGCGCAGCCGTCCATCTTCGTGGTCGCACCGAACGGCACGGCGAACGAGGCATATGAGCGGGGCACGCCGAGGTTGCGCTCCGTCACGCGCTCGGTGAGGGGGAGAGTGCCGATCGACGAGCGGCTGACGAAGGCGAGCTGCACAGCCGGCCAGACGCCGGAGAAGTACTGCTTGATCGACAGGCCGTGCGTCTTGACGAGCACGGGGTAGACGACGAACAGCACGAGCGCGAGACCGACGTAGATCGCGATCGCGAACCAGCCGAGCGAGGCCAGCTTCTCCCAGCCGTACTTGACGACCGCGGCGCCGATGAGGCCGAACGTGCCGAGCGGGGCGATGCGGATGATCCACCACAGCACGCGCTGGATGACCTTGAGCAGCGACTCGGTGAATGCGAGGAAAGGCTCGGCCTTCTTGCCGGCCTTGAGCGCCGCGATGCCCACGGCGACCGCGATCACGATGACCTGCAGGATGTTGAAGTTCACGCTCGACGTGAATGTGCCGTCCGTGGCGCCCGGGTTCGTGCTGACGCTGAGTCCGAGGAAGTTCTGCGGGATCAGACCCAGCAGGAAGTTCCACCAGGTGCCGACCGTGTACGGTTCGCCGGGCTCGAGGCCTGCACCGGCGCGGTTGCCCGGCTGGATGACCAGTCCGAGCGTGATGCCGATGATCACGGCGATGAACGCGGTGATCGCGAACCACAGCAGGGTCTGGCCCGCGAGGCGTGCGGCGTTCTGCACGCGGCGCAGGTTCGAGATGCTGGCGACGATCGCGGTGAAGATCAGCGGCACGACGGCGGCGCGCAGCAGCGTGACGTACGAGCTGCCGATCGTGTCGAGGGTGGCGGAGAGGCCGTTGGGGCTGTCGGCCGTGGCGCCGAGCTGGCGCGCGATCAGGCCGGCGGCGATGCCGAGGACGAGGGCCGCGAGGATCTGGAAGCCGAACGAGGTCAGCAGCTTCCGGACGGGACCGCGAGTGTCGGGCGCCTTCGTGGGGCGGGCGGTGGTGCTCATGGGATCGAGGACTCCAGAATCGGTGCGCGCCGTGTGCGCGCTATAACGCTCAACGCTATGAGGAAGCGCGAATTCCGAGGCCGACATGACGAAGGATGACGGATGCCGCGGCATCCGTCATCCTTCGTCAGGCGTCGCGGCGGGTCAGGCCGTCGAGGCAATGCGGCGCAGGGCAGCAGCTAGGCGAGTACGAGCAGGTCGCCGACCTCGCATCCGAGGGCATCGCAGATCGCGCGCAGCGTGGAGTACCTGATGGCCCGAGCGCGGTCATTCTTCAGCACCGACAGGTTCACGATGCTGACGCCGACGCGTGCGCTCAGCTCGGTCAGCGTCATCCCGCGCTCCGCGAGCAGTTCGTCGAGACGGCAGTGGATGCCGGTGAGCTCGTCGTCGTTCTCGGCCGGGCTCATACGAGACCCCTCGTGTCGTCCTCGAGCAGGGCCTTCTCGCGCTGCAGGCGGATGCCCTGCCGGAACGCGGCTGCGATGAGCCCCACCGCGACGCCGGTCGCGAAGATCGGGACGATCGACCAGAACTCGATCGGATGCACCGGCTCGCCGGATCTGAGGCCCACCGCGGCAGACACCCCGTTCAGCCCCAGCTTCTCGAGCAGCACGATGAACATCGGCGCGAGCACGAGGGTCCAGCCGATCGCGTCGAAGGCCCGCGCGTTGCTCCGCACGAAGAATCGTCCGCGGAGGAAGTTCCACGCGACGAGCATCACGCCGACGATGACGATCAACGGGGCGAGCGCCCACAGCACGAGAGAGCCGATGATCGCTGCGGTCGAAGCGGCATCCACTCCGGTGGCGAACACCATCACCTGCTGAGCGATCCCCTCGACCGACGCGGCTCCTGAGCCGACGGTCGCGTCGATCGGCTGCTCGTCGATCGGGATGGACCACGCGATGCCCTGATCTCGGAAGGTTCCGAGCACGCGCAGGACGGTGCTGATCGCCGTCACCACCAGAGCGGCCGCGCCGAAAAGGATCACGGTGATCGCATCGGCGGTCTGGGAACGTGTCGCGGTCACGGTGCTCATCAGACGAGCCCGTCCGTGTCGCGCTGCAGTCGGTCGCCGATGGAGAACACCGTGCAGATGAGGGCGATGACGAACGCCCCGAGGATGAAGGTGAACGGCTCGACGCTCATCACGGCGTTGTCGATGCCGTTGTCGGTGATCCGGGCGACGGTGGCGTTCGCGAGCATGTTGTCGAAGAAACGCACCGACGCGAATCCGAGGAGGCCGGTGATGCCGGCAGTGGCCACGAGGGCCGTGCGACCGCGGCCGAAGATGCGGCCGCTGACGGTGCTGCGCGCGAGCAGGATCAGGCATCCGATCACGACCAGGATCGTGATGATCTGCAGCACCTGGCCGATGATGCCGGGCACCGCGGCAATCGCCGGCAGCTGAGGAGCGATGATCGTGCCGCTGTCGAGCCCCACGGCCACGCTGCCTCCGGTCGAGAGCGGCAGGTCGACGGCGGACGCATCCGGGGCGAACTCGATCAGCACCGGCACATCGACGCCGCGGGCGAGTTCTACGATCCGGATGATCGAGAACACCGTGATGTAGGCGGCGATCAGGACTCCTGCGATGCAGAAGCCGATCAGGGCGCCGGAGTCGCCGCGAGAGATCGTGCGGTCTTTCGTCGAGGTCATCATCCACTCCTTATCGAGAGTCGTTATTACCGATAATCGTTAACATAACGACTGTCGATAAGTGAGTCAACCCCGGCCCTGCAGGAGCGCCGTCACCGACCGTCATGGCGCTATGCCGACGGCGAACACGGGCATACAGCATCCGCACGGTGGTTACTCTCGATGTACAGGCGCGGAGACCCGTCGAGGACTCAGCGCTTCGCCCCGTGCGAATAAGGAGTCACAGCATGTTCGAGAGATTCACGGACCGAGCCCGTCGAGTGGTCGTCCTCGCCCAAGAAGAGGCGAAGATGCTCAACCACAACTACATCGGCACTGAGCACATCCTGCTCGGCCTCATCCACGAGGGTGAGGGTGTCGCAGCCAAGGCGCTCGAAAGCCTCGGTATCTCCCTTGACGCCGTCCGCGAGCAGGTGCAGGACATCATCGGTCAGGGCCAGCAGCAGCCCACCGGTCACATCCCGTTCACGCCGCGCGCCAAGAAGGTGCTCGAGCTCAGCCTCCGTGAGGCTCTGCAGCTCGGCCACAACTACATCGGAACCGAGCACATCCTGCTCGGCCTCATCCGCGAGGGCGAGGGTGTCGCAGCCCAGGTGCTCGTCAAGCTCGGCGCCGACCTCAACAAGGTCCGCCAGCAGGTCATCCAGCTTCTGTCTGGTGCTCCCGGACGCGAGCCGGCAGCCGTCGGCGCGCAGTCGAACGACACCCCGAGCGCCCAGGGCGGCTCGCAGGTGCTCGACCAGTTCGGTCGCAACCTGACGCAGGCCGCACGCGACAACAAGCTCGACCCGGTCATCGGGCGCGAGAAGGAGATCGAGCGGGTCATGCAGATCCTGTCTCGCCGCTCCAAGAACAACCCCGTGCTGATCGGTGAGCCCGGCGTCGGCAAGACCGCCGTCGTCGAGGGCCTCGCCCAGGCGATCGTCAAGGGCGATGTGCCCGAGACGCTGAAGGACAAGCAGCTCTACTCGCTCGACCTCGGCTCTCTCATCGCAGGCTCCCGCTACCGTGGTGACTTCGAGGAGCGCCTGAAGAAGGTCACCAAGGAGATCCGCACACGCGGCGACATCATCGTCTTCATCGACGAGATCCACACCCTCGTGGGTGCGGGTGCCGCCGAGGGCGCGATCGACGCGGCCAGCATCCTCAAGCCGCTCCTCGCCCGAGGTGAGCTCCAGACCATCGGCGCCACCACGCTCGACGAGTACCGCAAGCACTTCGAGAAGGATGCCGCTCTCGAGCGCCGCTTCCAGTCGATCCAGGTGAACGAGCCGAGCCTGCCTCACACGATCAACATCCTCAAGGGGCTGCGCGACCGGTACGAGGCGCACCACAAGGTGCAGATCACCGACGGCGCGATCGTCGCGGCATCGAACCTCGCCGACCGCTACGTCTCCGACCGGTTCCTGCCCGACAAGGCCATCGACCTGATCGATGAGGCCGGCGCACGCCTGCGCCTCAGCATCCTGTCGAGCCCGCCCGAGCTGCGCGAATTCGACGAGAAGATCGCCAAGGTGCGCGAACAGAAAGAGGTCGCGTCGGAGGACCAGGACTTCGAGAAGGCCGCATCGCTGCGCGACGAGGAGAAGAGCCTCCTCGCCGAGCGCCTGCGCCTCGAGAAGCAGTGGCGTTCGGGCGACGTCGCGACCCAGGCGGTCGTCGACGAGGGCCTGATCGCCGAGGTGCTCGCACAGGCCACCGGCATCCCCGTCTTCAAGCTGACGGAAGAGGAGTCCTCGCGACTCGTCTTCATGGAGAAGGCGCTGCACCAGCGCGTCATCGGTCAGGAAGAGGCCATCGCGGCGCTCTCCAAGACGATCCGTCGTCAGCGTGCCGGCCTCAAGGACCCGAAGCGTCCCTCCGGTTCGTTCATCTTCGCCGGCCCCACGGGCGTCGGAAAGACCGAGCTCGCCAAGGCGCTCGCCGAGTTCCTGTTCGACGACGAAGCTGCTCTCATCTCGCTCGACATGAGCGAGTTCGGTGAGAAGCACACCGTCTCGCGTCTGTTCGGTGCCCCTCCCGGATTCGTCGGATTCGAAGAGGGCGGCCAGCTCACCGAGAAGGTGCGCCGCAAGCCGTTCAGCGTGGTGCTGTTCGACGAGATCGAGAAGGCCCACCCGGACATCTTCAACTCGCTGCTGCAGATCCTCGAAGAGGGTCGTCTGACCGATGGTCAGGGTCGCGTGATCGACTTCAAGAACACCGTCATCATCATGACCACCAACCTCGGTGCCCGTGACATCGCCGGTGGTCCGGTCGGATTCCAGATCGAGGGCGTCAACTCGACGAACTACGAGCGGATGAAGGGCAAGGTCAACGAAGAGCTCAAGCGCAACTTCAAGCCCGAGTTCCTCAACCGTGTCGACGACATCATCGTGTTCCCGCAGTTGTCGAAGGAGGAGCTCGTGCAGATCGTCGATCTGTTCACGAAGCGTCTCGGCGAGCGTCTGCTCGACCGCGACATGACGATCGAGCTCTCGCAGGCCGCCAAGGAGCGTCTCATCGAGATCGGGTTCGACCCGGCACTCGGTGCCCGACCGCTGCGTCGCGCGATGCAGCACGAGGTCGAGGACCGTCTGTCCGAGAAGATCCTGCACGGCGAGCTGAACCCCGGCGACCACGTGAAGGTCGACTCGAAGGACGGCGAGTTCCTCTTCGAGCACGGCCCTCGCGGCGAGAAGGTCGCGGTCGGCGTGAATACCGGCGGAGCGATCTCCGGCACCCCCGACCTGGCGGTCGCCAGCGGGGAGTGACCTGATCACAGAAGGGGCGGATGCGATCAGCATCCGCCCCTTCTGCGTATCCGGAGTGATCCAGCACTCCGGCATTCCGGGGCCGCTCAGGGTCTCGGGAGGTGACGGGTTCTAGGCTTGACGTGTGAGCGAGTACATCGTCCGGCCGGCACGCAGCGCCGACATCATCGGCATCCGGAACCTTCTGCAGCCGATGGTCGAGCAGCGAATCCTGCTCGGCAAAGACCTCGCCGTGCTCTACGGGGCGGTGCAGGAGTTCGTCGTCGCCGAGGCCGACGGCGAGCTGATCGGATGCGGTGCGCTGCACGTGTTCTGGGAGGACCTCGGCGAGGTGCGCACCCTCATGGTGCGTGGGGACTGGCTGCACCACGGAGTCGGCGGCGCGATCGTCGGCGCGCTCGAGGAGCAGGCGCGGGAGCTCGGTCTCAGCCGACTGTTCTGCCTGACCTTCGAAGTCGACTTCTTCGGCCGGCGCGGCTATTCGATCATCGGCGAACAGGTCGTCGACCCCGACGTGTACTCGCAGCTGCTGCGCAGCGGCGACGCGGGTGTCGAGGAGTTCCTCGATCTCGCGCACGTCAAGCCGAACACGCTCGGCAACACCAGGATGCTGAAAAGCCTCAACTAACCTGAACTAATGCCTCGTCACTCCGCCGCCGTGTATCGCCGCCGGAGATTGGTGACCCTCGTGGCGGCGATCCTGTTGGTCGCGGTCGTCGGCGTCGCTGTGTGGCTGCTGCTGGCGCGTCCGTGGGCGAGTGCGTCCGAGGCGACGCCGTCGCCCAGCGCGTCGGCGTCCGACTCGCCGACGCCTGATTCCACCGCGGCTGAATCGCCCGCAGCCGAGTCGCCCTCGCCTGAGTCGTCGGCGGAGGAGACCCCGGGAATCGTCGCGTGCGAGGCCGGGGACGTCGAGGTGGCTGCGGTCACGGATGCCGACACCTACGACCCGGGCGTGCTGCCGCAGCTGTCGATCTCGCTGACGAACCGTGGTTCCACCGACTGCGCGATCGACGTCGGATCGACGACCCAGAGACTCACGGTGTCGAGCGGATCCGACGTCTGGTGGACGTCGACCGACTGCCAGGAGAACCCGAGCAGCATGGTCGCCACCCTCACGGCAGGCGCGACCGTGACGAGCAAGGTGCCGGTCACCTGGGATCGCACCCGGTCGAATGTCGAGACCTGCGCCGACGAGAATCGTCCCCGCGCGCCCGGAGGCGGGGCGTCGTACCACGTCGCTGTCGAAATCGGCGGCTTCAAGGGCACGACGACGAAGCAGATCCTGCTCTATTGACGCCGAAACTGGCCAAACGTCTCGAATACAGTCCTGCACTCAGTTTCGGGTGACACTGCTCTTTCTTTGGGATACCATTGGAGGGACCCTCGCAGACTTGCGGCGCATGCCATCCCCAGTGGCGTCGAGCACAGCGTCCCCAGCGCTTCGACATGCCGCCCGAGGGTCCGAGGGCCCTCTCGAGTACCCCAGTCCCCAATGGATGACTCGAGAGGGCCCCTTTCTCTGTCGACTCTCGTTTGGGCGCACGCGTCGGCATCCGCTGAATATGCTGGATGCATGGCAGCGAAGAAGTCGAAATCTGCGAAGAGCAAACCCGCACCCGAGGATTTCCGGTCGGACGCCCTCGCTCAGGCGCTGGAGAAGCAGGACATCGCTGCGGTGGCTCTGGCACTGCGCCATGGCACCACGGTCGTGCCGCTCGTGAAGCCCGGTGCTCGCGACAATCCGCTCGACAGCGGAGAGGTGTGGACCTACCGCGACCCGAAGTCTGGCGATCTGGCGCTGCTGCTGTTCAGCGATGCCAAGAACAAGCCGGCGAACCTGCCTCCGGGGGTCGGGATCTACACATCCGACTGGTTGCGGAAGTTCCTCGGCGCGCACCCGATCACGACCGTCTTCCTGGATATCGCAGGTCCGCATCCGATGCAGGCGTCACCCGAGGAGCTGCTCAAGGCGCTCGACGCCTGAGCCCGCCCCTTCTGGGTGACCGCGTGGTGGCGGGCTCGCTTGCCCGTGCGACCGGTACAGGGCGCCACGACCCGTGCGGGGTCACTTTCGCATCTGCGGCCCGTGCGGGGTCACTTCGGCATCCCCATTGCCCGATTCGGATGCGAAAGTGACCCCGCTTGGTGATTCGGATGCGAAAGTGACCCCGCTTAGCGCACGGGGCGTGGGGCACGGAAGTGGCCCGTCTGGGGTGCGCGTCGAGCCCTCGCCGGCTCAGAACGGCGGGATGTCTGCTTCGCTGCGGCGGGTGGTGTTGCGGGCGCGCACGTCGTTCAGCGCCGCGCGCAGAGTTTTCGAGCGGTCGTCGACCACCTGGTCGTAGCCGAGCCGCGCGGCCTCGGAGCGGCGCTGCGCCGACTGCGTGACGGGGCGGATCTCGCCAGCCAGGCTGAGCTCTCCGACCGCGGCGACGGTTCGAGGCACCGAGATCTGCTGGATCGACCCCGCCGCGGCGATCGCGATCGCCAGGTCGGCGGCCGGTTCGGTGAAGCGCACACCGCCGACGGTCGACACGTAGACGTCGAGGTTGCTGGTCTTGATGTGCGCTCGTCGCTCGAGGATCGCCAGCACCATCGCCACGCGCGAGGAATCGAGGCCGTGCACGACACGACGGGGATTCGGCGCAGTGGTGTTGATCGTGAGCGCCTGCACTTCGACAGGCAGTGCCCTGCGGCCCTCGAGCGAGATGGCGACGCACGTGCCCGGCTCGGTCGCGCCCTGCGACAGGAAGAGGCCCGAAGGGTCGGGGACCTCGGAGATGCCCGCACCCGTCATCTCGAAGCAACCGACCTCATCGGTGGGCCCGAATCGGTTCTTCAGCGCGCGGATGAAGCGCAACGAGGTCTGGCGGTCACCTTCGAAGTGGCAGACGACATCGACCAGGTGCTCGAGCACGCGAGGCCCGGCGACGGTGCCGTCTTTCGTGACGTGGCCGACGAGGATGACCGGCAGCCCGCGGTCCTTCGCCACCCGGATGAGGGTCGCCGCCACCTCGCGCACCTGACTCGGCTGACCCGCCGCGCCGTCGATGAGCGATGACGACACCGTCTGCACCGAGTCGACGATGACGAGCTGCGGTGCGACCTCGTCGATGTGGCCGAGGATCGTGGCGAGATCGGTCTCGCTCGCCAGGTAGAGCTCGTCGTGCAGGGCTCCGGTGCGCTCTGCACGAAGCCGCACCTGGGCGGGCGACTCCTCGGCGCTGGCGTACAGCACGCGACGCCCCGAACGAGCCGCCTGAGCTGCGACCTCGAGCAGCAGAGTCGACTTGCCCACGCCCGGTTCGCCGCTGAGCAGGATCGCCGCACCGGGCACGATGCCGCCGCCGAGCACGCGGTCGAACTCGCCCACGCCGCTCGTGCGGCGAGGAGCGTCTTCGGTGGTGATCTGCGTGATCGGTCGAGCGGCCTTCGCCGCCGTCGGCGCGAGGGGAGTGATGCGGCTCAGGATGCCGGTCTGCGCGCCCTGCTCCTGCACCGTGCCCCACTGCTGGCACTCGGCGCACCGACCCACCCACTTGGCCGTCGTCCACCCGCATTCGGTGCAGACGTACGCGGGAGGGGCAGGTTTTCGGGTGGCCATGCAGCCAGGCTATCGCCGGGATCAGACATCCCTATCGGTTCGGGCATTATTCACGGCCCAACCACTCGATGTCGCGCAGCGGCCACGGAATACTGGAGTCATGGCCAACGGCGGGCCCGTCTGCGGGCCGATCTCGACCTTCTCGCGAGTGCGGATCCTGCACGCGCTGTTCGAAGGTGGCTCGGCGCAGGACGACACCGCGCGGACGCGTGCGGAGCTCACGATCGGCGAGCTCTGCGATGCCACAGGGCTGCACCCCAACACGGTGCGCGAGCACCTGCAGCGCCTGATCGAGGGCGGCTACGTCATCCAGGCCAGCGAGCACCGCACCACCCGCGGCCGCCCGCGCACGCTCTACAGCGCGGTGACGGGCGCAGCGGATGCCTCCAGCCCCATCGCCCGCAACAAGGCGAAGGCGGCCGCGGTCCGCGGCGATCTGCTGCGCCGAGTCCTGCCTGCTTCGGCATCCGCTCTGGGCCGTGACGCGACCTACCAGCTGGACGCCCTGATCGAACACTTGGAGGAGAGCGGCTTCGAGCCCGTCGTCGATGACGAGCAGCTCACCGTCGATCTCAGCCCGTGCCCGCACGCCGCGGGTCGCGCCGAAGACCGTCCGATGCTGTGCTCCGTGCACCTCGGCCTCATGCAGGGGGTGCTCACCGAAGCCGGTGGGCCGCTCGCTGCCGAGGCCGTGCGCACCTCCGCCCTTCCGGCGGATTGCACCGTGCAGCTGCGCCTGACGGAGATGACCGCCGCCTAGGCGAGCATCTGTCTTATTCACGGTCGGCAGCCCATCGAGGGCGGCAGGCCCGTCGTTAGCGTGGCACCCGGTGCACAGATGAACAAGCGCACGGAAGAACCAGGGCACGGAAGAAGGAGTGGCTCATGGAATGGCTAGACCCGCTGGTCCTGTCTCGATGGCAGTTCGGTCTGACGACCGTGTACCACTACCTGTTCGTGCCGCTGACGATCGGCATGGCGCTCGTCGCCGCGATCTTCCAGACTGCGTGGGTGCGCACCGGCAAGGTGCAGTATCTGCACCTCACGCGGTTCTTCGGCAAGATCTTCCTGATCAACTTCGCCATGGGCGTCGTGACCGGCATCGTGCAGGAGTTCCAGTTCGGCATGAACTGGTCGGACTACTCGCGCTTCGTCGGCGACGTGTTCGGGGCCCCGCTGGCGTTCGAGGGCCTGCTCGCCTTCTTCTTCGAGGCGACGTTCATCGGGCTGTGGATCTTCGGCTGGGACAAGCTCCCGCAGAAGCTGCACCTCGCCACCATCTGGTGCGTCTCGATCGGCAGCATCCTGTCGGCGTACTTCATCATCGCCGCCAACGCGTTCATGCAGAACCCGGTCGGCTACGTCTTCAACCCCGAGACCAACCGCGCCGAGCTCACCGACTTCTGGGCGCTGCTGACGAACCCGGTCGCGCTCGCCGCCTTCCCGCACACGATCTTCGGTGCGCTGATGTTCGCCGCCGGTGTCGTGATCTCGGTGTCGGCCTGGCACCTCGCCCGCGGACAGCACTTCGACACCATGCGCATCTCGCTCAAGTTCGGCCTGTGGGCGATGATCGTCTCGACCGCGGGCGTCGTGCTCACGGGTGACCAGCTGGGCCTCGCGATGTACGCCGCACAGCCCATGAAGATGGCCGCCGCCGAAGCGACCTTCGACACGGTCTGCGGCTACGACGCATCGTTCAGCCTGTTCACCCTCGGAACCCCGGACGGCAGCTCCGAGCTGTTCTCGATCCGGGTGCCGTACCTGCTCTCGCTGCTGTCGACGCACACGCTCGACTCGTGCGTGCACGGCATCAACGACCTCAACGCCGAGTACGCCACGACCTTCGCCGACACCGGCCTCACCGAGTTCGCCCCGATCCTGTGGGTCACGTACTGGGCGTTCCGCTGGATGATCGGCCTCGGCATGGCCGCGGCCCTCGTCGCCGTGGTCGGGCTCTGGGTCACCCGCAAGGGCGCCAAGAACCCGCCGGCCCCGTGGATGTGGAAGCTCGCGATCTGGTCGTTCCCGCTCGCGCTCGTCGCCAACATCATGGGCTGGGTCTTCACCGAGATGGGCAGGCAGCCCTGGATCGTGTTCGGCCTGATGACCACTCAAGACGGAGTCTCGCCAGGAGTCAGCGGCGTCGAGGTCCTCATCTCGCTGATCGCCTTCACCGCGATCTACGCCGCGCTCGCCGTGGTCGAGATCCGCCTCATCATCAAAGCGGCCCAGAAGGGCCCCGACACCGAAGAGCAGCCCCACGAGGAGACGGCCCAGCTGCCGTCGGTCGTGTACTGAGAAGGGGATCAGTCATGGAATACATGTGGTTCTGGATCGTCGCCTTCCTCTTCGTCGGCTACTTCGTGCTCGACGGGTTCGACTTCGGCGTGGGCATGTCGCTGCCGTTCCTCGGCAAGAACGACGTCTCTCGGCGCCAGGTGATCAACACGATCGGCCCGATCTGGGATCTCAATGAGACCTGGGTCATCGTCGCCGGCGCCTGCCTGTTCGCGTCGTTCCCCGAGTGGTACGCGACGCTGTTCAGCGGCTTCTATCTGCCGCTGCTGCTGATCCTGCTCGCGCTGATCCTTCGAGGCGTCTCGTTCGAGTACCGGCACCAACGCGAGAGCGCGGCGTGGAAGCGCGGCTTCGACCGGATGATCGTGATCGGCTCGGCCGTGCCGGCGCTGCTCTGGGGCGTCGCCTTCGGCAACATCGTGCAGGGGGTGGCGATCAATGAGAGCCACATCTACGTCGGTGGCTTCTTCGCGCTGCTCAACCCCTACTCGCTGCTCGTCGGCGTCACGACGCTGCTGCTGTTCTTCCTGCACGGTGTGCTGTTCGTCTCGCTCAAGACCGACGGGCAGGTGCACTCGGATGCTCGTCGCCTGGTGAAGCTCGCCGCGGGGCCGACCGTGCTCGCCGCCGCCGGCACCGTGATCTGGACCATCGGCATCGCCTGGGACCGTGAATCTCCGCTCATGCTGATGGTGGTCGGATGCGGTCTCGTCGCGGCGCTCGCACTGATCGCGTCGGTGCTCTTCTCGATGCGCGGACGCGACGGGCGGGCGTTCACGGCGGGCGCTGTCACCGTGGCATCCGCTGTCGTGATGCTGTTCGCGGCGCTGTTCCCCTATGTGATGCCGTCGACGATCGACCCGGCCTTCAGCCTCACGATCGAGAACGCGTCGAGCACGCCGTATACGCTGACCATCATGAGCTGGACCGCCCTGATCGCCCTGCCACTGGTGCTCGCGTACCAGACGTGGACCTATTGGATCTTCCGAAAGCGCGTCACCCGCAGCTCGATCGAGGGGGCTCCGGCGCACGCGTGAGAGCTGTCTTCGCGAACGACGTTTCGCCTCGCTTCGCTCGCGCAATGAGCGAGGAGGCGCGGTCTCCCCACCGGTCGTTGAGCGAGGCCGCGCGAAGCGTGCCCGAGACGAAACGGGCCCACACATGAAGCCCGTCGACCCTCGACTGCTGAGGTATGCCGCCGCGGCACGCGGTTTCCTGCTGCTGTCGGGCGTGATCGGCGTCGCGCAGACGGCGGTCACGATCGCGTTCGCGTGGATGCTGACGGATGCCGTCACCGGCGCGCTGGCCGGACGCGATGTCACGGCATCCCTGCTGTGGCTGCTCGGGCTGGCGGCGTTGCGCGGTGTGCTGATCGCTGCCTCTGACGCCGCTGGAACCCGCGCTGCGGCGAAGACCGGGATGCAGCTGCGCGCGGCGCTGATCGCGGCAGTCGGGCGTCTCGGGCCCGGCTGGCTTGCGCAGCGCAATCAGGCGGGGCTCGCCGTGACGGCGGGGCATGGGCTCGAGGCTCTCGACGCGTACTTCGCCCGATATATCCCGCAGCTCGTGCTCACCGCCGTCGCGACGCCGGTGCTGGTCGCAGTGATGTGGTGGCAGGACTGGCCGAGCGGGCTGACCGCGATCATCACGCTGCCGCTGATCCCGCTGTTCCTGATCCTCATCGGCATCGCCACCCGCACAGTGCAGCGCAAGCAGTGGCAGACGCTGCAGCGGCTCGCCGCGCGCTTCGCCGACACCGTGCAGGGCCTTTCGACACTGCGCCTGTTCGGACGAGAGCGTCGCGCGGCCGCGCAGATCGAGCAGACGTCCGATGAATACCGCCGCGAGACCATGAAGGTGCTGCGGTTCTCGTTTCTCTCGGGCTTCTCGATGGAACTGCTGGCCTCGATCGCCGTGGCGCTGATCGCGGTGGCCGTCGGATTCCGCCTGCTTTCGGGCGACCTGTCGCTCGAGGTCGGTCTGTTCGTGCTGCTGCTCGCGCCCGAGGCCTTCCTGCCGATTCGCCAGGTGGGCGTGCAGTTCCATGCGGCGTCTGAGGGGGTTGCGGCGACGGAGGACGTGTTCGAGGTGCTCGATGCGGCCGGGGCTCGGGAGGCCGGCGTTCACAACTCAGCACGAAACGTCGGCTCGGTGCCGGAAGAAGAACTGAGCGCTGGTTTCGGCCGCGTTCATGCTGAATTGCGCACGGGCAACGCGCGAGACCTGGTCGTCACTGACCTGCGTGTGCGCGAGCTGCCGCCGGTCTCGTTCACAGCCGAGCCGGGAACCATCACGGTGATCGAGGGACCGAGCGGCGCAGGCAAGTCGAGTCTGCTCGCGGCTCTGCGCGGCGCGGTCGAGTTCGAAGGCTCGGCTGCGGTCGGCGGAGTCGATGTGCGAGGTCGCGCGCCGTCGGAGTGGCTGGCCTGGAGCGGACAGCGCCCTCAGCTGAGTCGCGGCACGATCGCCGCGAATGTGGCGCTGGGGGATCCGGCACCGGATGCCGACGGCATCCGCCGTGCCCTGGATGAGGCGTGCGCGAACGACCTCGACCCGGCGCTCGAGCTGGGTGTGCAGGGCAGCGGGCTCTCGGGCGGACAGGCGCAGCGGGTCGCCGTCGCGCGAGCGCTGTATCGGCAGGCGCAGCGCCCGGATGCGGTGCTGGCACTCGATGAGCCCTCTAGCGCACTCGACCCCGACACCGAAGAGCGGCTCTGGGCGTCGCTGCGCCAACGGGCGGATGCCGGTGCCACCATCCTCCTCGTCTCGCACCGCCGCACGGCCAGGGCGATCGCCGACCACGTCGTCGAGCTGGGGGTGAGCGTATGAGTGCCCCCGGTATCGCGGCGCGGGTGCACGGCATCCTCCGTCTCGCGCAGCCGCCGCTGCGTCGCTTCCTGCCCGGCGCGATCTGGGGCTTCCTGTCGGCGGGCGCCGCCGTGAGCCTCCTCGCCGTGAGCGGCTGGCTGATCGTCAGCGCCTCGATCGTCGACTCGCTCGTGCCGCTGTCGATCGCGGTGGTGGGTGTGCGGTTCTTCGCGGTGTCGCGCGCAGTCACCCGCTACCTCGAGCGCCTGAGCGGACATGATGCGGCGCTGCGCCAGCTGGCATCCACTCGCGCAGACATGGTGCGCCGCCTCACCCCCCTGTCGCCCGCCGGGCTCGGTCGCACCGATCACGGACGGGTGCTGTCGGCTCTGGTCGACGACGTCGAGAATCTGCAGAATCTGCCGCTGCGAGTGGTGCAGCCGCTCGCGGTGTCGGGGCTCGTGGCGCTCGGCGCGGTCGTGTTCCTGCTGTTCGTGTCTGTGCCGGCCGCGCTCACGCTCGCCGCGTGCCTGGTGATCGCAGCCGCCGCGGCGATCGGGCTGGGGTGGGTGTTCGGATCCCGGGCAGAGGCCGCCGTCTCCCGACGGCGAGGTGACCTGTCGGCGGCGCTCACCGACTACTTCGGTGCGCTCGACGTGCTGCTCGCGTACGGTGCCGAGGCGCAGGCCCGTGAGCGGGTGCGACAGGCGGATGCCGACCTTCGCCGAGCCGTCAGCAGGGCCTCGCTCGCGCAGGCGATCGCCGCCGGAGTGGTCTCGGCCGTCGCGGGTGCCGCGTCGGTGTGGGCGCTCGCTGTCGCTGCTCCCGGTCTCTCGACAGGGGCGATCGACGGCCCGTGGCTCGCGGTCGCCGTGCTCGTGCCGATGGTCGTGTTCGAGGTCTTCGGTGCGGTGCCCATCGCCGCAGCATCCTGGCGCAGCGTGCGCTCGAGCGCCGAGCGGATCGTCGACGTGCTGCCCTCCGAGATGCCCGCCGAGCTGCGGTCAGACGACGGCGAGGATGCCGAGATCGACGGTGTGCCGACGCTGCGACTGCGTGGTGTGCGCGCCTGGTGGCCGGGCGGATCGCCTGCTCTGCGGGGGGTCGACCTCGACCTGGAACCGGGGGAGCGCGTGCTGATGGCGGGGCCGAGCGGGGCGGGCAAGAGCTCGCTGGCTGCTGCACTCGTCGGATTCCTGCGTGTCGAGGGTGAGTATTCCGTGGGCGGCAGGGATGCTGCCGCGCTGTCAGGCCCTGCTCTTCGTCGCACGATCGGGCTGTGCGAGCAGAGCCCGCAGCTGTTCGACGAGGACATTCGGCAGAACCTGCTGTTCGCCCGCGACTCGGCGACGGACGACGAGCTGCTCGCCGCGCTCGACAGAGTGGGACTCGGCTCGTGGGTCCGCGAGCGCGGGGGACTCGATGCGCGGGTGGGCGACCGCGGCGGCCTCGTCTCGGGAGGTCAGGCGCAGCGCATCGCTCTGGCTCGTGCTCTGCTGCGGGGCTTCCCGGTGCTCGTGCTCGACGAGCCGACGGCCGGGGTCGACCCCGATGCATCCGACGCCCTGCTGCGTGACCTGCTGCAGGCGGCGGGGGAGCAGTCCGTGCTGCTGATCTCGCACGTCGCTCCGCCTGCAGGGACGGTCGATCGGGTCGTCCGGCTCGAAGACGGGCGCACGGCCGTCGGTCGCTGAGCGAGGAGCGCAGCGACGAGACGAAACGGGGCGAGCGGCCGGGGTCAGACGCTGAGGTCGGCGCGCGGCTCCATCACGATGCCCTGGGCTTCGAAGACGCGGCGGCGCTCTTCGATGCGGCGGTGCAGCTCGACCTGCGCGTCGTCGACGAGCTGCGGGTCGAGATCGACGGTAGCGGGGCGTGGGTCTCCGTGGTTGGCCTCGATGTAGGCATCGAGCTCGGGACCAGACGTCCATGACGTGATCAGGGCGTAGCGCGGGGCGGTGCCGCGGTGCCAGACCGCGTGCCAGAAGCGCTGGGTGTCGACGATGATGCGGGAACCCTTGCGCAGCGGCAGGCGGATCTCGGTCGCGGGGTCGAAGCGGTCGGAGCGCAGGAGCAGCAGCGAGTCGGTGTCGTCCGAGAGGTTGTAGTAGCCGCGCACGACCCAACCGGTGCCCTCTTCGTTGAGGCGATTGTTGTCGTCCTGGTGCAGGTTG
Source organism: Microbacterium sp. K2 (assembly GCF_051365005.1). Taxonomy (NCBI): domain Bacteria; kingdom Bacillati; phylum Actinomycetota; class Actinomycetes; order Micrococcales; family Microbacteriaceae; genus Microbacterium; species Microbacterium sp. K2. The sequence continues at coordinate 59,074 of NZ_JBLWII010000004.1, forward strand.
TAGACGGCATCCGCGTACTCGTTGGGCTGCAGCTCGATCACGCGGCAGCGGCCGACTCCCGCGCCGGGTTCGAGCGCACGCCGCTGCAGGGTCGGGGCGATCGCGACCTGCGACTCGACCCACACGCCGTCTTTATCGGTGCGAGGAGGGGTGTGGTTCCAGAATCCGTTGCACTCGATCGCGCCGGCATAGCTCGCGAGCGGGGCGAAGCGCGTGACTCCCGACGAGCGCCACCCGATGTACTCGAGATCGAGCCACTCGGCGGGGTCGGATGCCTGGTCATGGTCGTCGAGCACGACATAGCCAGTCTCAGCCAGCGCCTCTGATTTGATGAAACCCATTGCGTCCCCTCCGTGCCCGTTGCCTTAGGCCATCCTAACCAGGGGGCTTGAGGGCCGACGGGGAGCGTACCGGACAAAAGCCCGCGTCGGAACTCACCTGACTGCTCGATTCGCGCCGTGGCCCGGGTTGTCGTAAGCTAGTCCGCGGTGACGTGTCCGAGCGGCCGAAGGTGCAACTCTCGAAAAGTTGTGTAGGGTAACCCCCTACCGTGGGTTCAAATCCCACCGTCACCGCCATGGAAACCCCCGAGAAATCGGGGGTTTCTTCGTGTGTGGGGTGGGGCGTGGTGCATCCGTGGTGCAGCGTTCGAGGACCTCTCTCAGAGAGGCTCTCCCCGGTCACTCAATTGCCGAGGCCGTCGAGGGCCCAGTGGTAACGGAGGCGGAGGCCACGCTCCATGCTGGCCAGCGCCGCACCGGCTCCGAGGGTGATGTTGAGCCACAGCGGCAGCTGAATGGGCGAGACGAAGGTTCCGAGGCGCTCCGCGATGGGTGGGATCTCGGAGATCACCTGCACCAGCTGAGGGACGTTCACCCCGACGCCGATGACCAGGAAGACGATCGCGGTGGCCGCGATCCAGCGGCTCGCGACCGGATGCACCTGCTCGAGTTGCAGGCGGCGACCGATCGCCGATTTCGGGTGCGGGGTGAGGCGCCGCTCGGATCGGTCGGGCGTGACGTAGTGCATCCGTCGGAGACCGTAGGAGCCCACCGCTACCTGGATCACGCCGCCCTCGACGGCGAACCTCGCCGGCAGCTTCGACACGACGGCGTGCGCTCCGTCGCGGTAGAGATGGGCACGAGGGTCGCCGTCGTCGTCGGTCCGCACATCCACCGCATAGACCACGTCCGGCGCGCCCGGCCGCGGCACCGCCAACGAGAACAGCTTCCGACCCGACACCAGGTGCCACCAGCGGAAAGGCGCGAGCGGACGGCCGTCTCCGGGCTTCTGTCGGCGGGGCATCGTGCCGTCGTCGGCATCGCCGAGCATGCCGAGCGCGTCGGCATCGTCTTCGTCGAACACGGACATGCTCTTATGCAAGACCGTGTTCCCGGAACATGGTCAACGTCCAGTCAGCTCTCCAGCTGCTCCCGGAGGGCATCGATGTCCCAGACGTTGGACATCTGCGTGAACCTGCCGTCGCTGATCCGGTAGACCGTCACCTCATCGATCTCGATCGCCTTGCCTGTCGGGGCGACTCCGAGCCATTCCTTCACCGGCGTACCGCGGGTGAGAGCGTGACTGCCGACGGTGTCGCCCGAGATGGTGAGCTTCAGCACCTCGACCTGATAGTCGGGCATCGCATCGGTGATGCTCGCGAACGCGGCGACGCCCTGCTCGCGAGTCACGGTCTGACCGTGAGAGAGGATCTTGTCGGCCATGAATTCGCCGATCCGATCCCACTGATGGGCGTTGATCACGTCGACGTATCGGCCGTAGAACTCCCGGATGTCGAAATCGGACATGACTTCTTCCTTTCCTGCCCGACGTGCGGGCTCTGTCTGCTGCCGACGGGTTCGCGGCCAGGAACCATCGTGCCTTCGCGGGGAAGTACTCCGGATCGTTCAGAGTCCGCACTTCCTTACCGATCGTCTCGGCTCTCGATCGGCGACTCTTCACAGCCTTGACAGTGGTGCCACGCCATAGTGTCGAATGGGCGCCCGGCTTCGCGCACACGCGGTCGCGGCGGACTCATGCGTTCACCGACTGCCGAGCCGCCTTGCGGAACTGCGCGGGCGAGGAGCCGACCACGCGACGGAAAGCGGTGCTGAACGCGCTTTCGGAGAGATAGCCCGTCGACCAGGCGAGGTCCGAGATCGGCATCGTGTCGCGAGCGAGCGCATCGCGTGCGAGACTCATCCGCCACTGGGTGACATACTCCAACGGCGGAACCCCGACGTGGCTCTTGAAAGATTGCGCGAAGGCCGATCGGGACATGTGACTGATGTCGGCCAACTCCTTGAGCGTCCACGAGTACGCCACGTCGGCGTGCACGGCGCGGAGCGCTGCTCCGATCCCGTCTTCGTTGAGCGCGCTCAACCACCCCGTCGGCCGATCGGTCTGCCCCGCGTGCACGCGCAACATGTGCACGAGCAGCACTTGCGCGAGGTGATTCTCGACGAGCGGGCCACCGGCGGCGCTGTCGCCCACCTCGTTCGCGAGGATGTCGATCAGCTGCGCCAGTCGTGCGCCTCGCGGATCCGAAGCATGGACGATGACGAGCGGTGGCAGCAGGTCGATGAGCAGGGACGCGTTGTCCTCGTCGAACGCGATGTGCCCGACGCAGAGGTAGAGGTCCTCCTCGGAGTCGGCACCGAGGTGCACGACATCGTCTTCGGCGCCGGCGGCCCACGCCTCTTCGGCGAGGCGCGGGTCGGCGTCGGGAGAGCTGGCCAGCCGGTACGCCGGCGGGTTGCCGAGCAGGAAGGTGTCTCCCTGCTCGAGTCGGACAGGTTCGTGCCCTTCGAGGATCAGCCAGCAGGAGCCGGTGACGAGACCGCCGATGCGCACGTGGGGGAACGTTCCGAAACGCAGTGCCCACTCGCCGGAGGCACGCAGGCTCGGACCGATGACGGTCCGAGGGCGCAACAGTCCGATCGCGTCGGCGACCGGGTCACCGTATCCGAGCATCATGTCCTCCTGGACGATTGATAAAGAGATCAGGATTTCCAACGAGCGATCGTACTCCCGCACGAATCAGGATGGATTCGTCAGGCAGGAACAAGGACAAGGGAGAAAGCGTCATGGGTCAGTTCGAGGGCAAGACGGCAGTGATCACCGGCGGCAGTAGCGGGATCGGTCTCGCCACGGCCAGGCAGCTGGCGAGCGGGGGAGCGCATGTGTTCCTCACGGGTCGACGTGAGACGGAGCTGGGAGCCGCAGTCGAGGCGATCGGGGCTGATCGGGCCACCGCGGTGGTCGGCGACGTGTCCGACCTCGATGCGCTCGACAGGCTCTACGCAGCCGTCCAGGAACGCGGCGCCGGCATCGACGTCCTCGTTGCGAATGCCGCCGTGGGGTCCTTCGCGACACTGGAGCAGACCACCGAAGAGCACTTCGACCAGACGTTCGCAGTCAACACGCGGGGGCTCCTGTTCACCGTGCAGAAGGCGTTGCCGCTCCTGAACGAGAGCGCGTCGATCGTGCTGATCGGTTCGACGGCCGCCGACCGCGGGATGGAGGCCTTCGGCGCCTACGCGGCATCGAAGGCGGCGGTCCGCTCGTTCGCGCGCACATGGTCGACCGAGCTCAAGGGCCGGGGTATCCGTGTCAACGTCGTCTCGCCCGCCTGGATCGAGACGCCCGGCGGCACCGCCGCCTTCGGCGACGAAGAGACCGCCCGCGCCATGAAGGACCACGTCGCCGCGACCGTGCCGAAGGGCCGGATGGGCCACCCCGATGAGGCGGCCGCTGTCGTGGCCTTCCTCGCCTCCGAGCAGAGCAGCTACGTCGTCGGATCGAACCTCTACGTCGACGGCGGCACCAACCAGGTCTGAGCGCTCAGTCGGGGACATTGCCGCGTACGGCCTCCACGATCGGTGTCTCACCCTGGTCGACCTCGAGGATCCGGCGCCGCAGGCCGGGTTGATGCACGATCTCGGCCAGGGTTGCCGCGACGTCCTCACGCGAGATGCTGCGATGGAGCTGGGCGGGGCCGAGAGAGATCCGGCCCCGCCCTTCGTCGTCGGTGAGCAGTGAGGGGCGGAGGATCAGCCAGTCCAGATCCCGGCCGGTGAGCGCGACCTCCGCACGCTTCTTCACGGCGAAGTAGTACTCGACGTCGTCTTCGAGGTCTCGTTCGCGCCACGATTCCGGCATGACGGAGACGAGGACGAAGCGGCGGACGCCGGCGCGTTCGGCGGCCGTGGCTGCTCGGTCGACGCCGTCGCCGTCGATGGCATCGGTCACGTCTCGGTCTCCGCCGTTGGAACCAGCGCTGTAGACGACGACGTCCTGACCGACGAAAGCGGCGGCGAGATCATCTATGGTGAGCGTCGACAGGTCGCCGAGGATGCTCCGGATGCCGCGATCTTCCAGGCTCTTCTCCTGATCGCGAGTGCGGACGAGACCGGTCACCTCGGCGCCGCGTTCCACGAGGAGTCCTGCCAGCCGGCCTCCGACGGCACCTGTGGCCCCGAGGATGAGCGTGCGCGGAGGCGTCATGAGTCGGCCTCCGCATACGTCGACACCCGCTCGGCCGGGGCGTAGTCGCCGAGCATCTCGCGCACGCGAGGGACGACCTCGCGCCCGTACAGCTCTATCGACCGGTTGCCGTGCTCCCAGGGGAGAGGGGCCAGGGCGTACTTGAAATCGAACCGGCTGAGATTGAGCGCGCGCACGCAGTCGGCGATCTTCGCGGCAACCGTCTCGGGTGAGCCGATCATCAAGGCTCCTTCTTCGACCTCGTGCATGTATGACTCGAGCGTCGGCGGACGCGATCCCCGCTCCCCGGCGGCGCGGGTCATCGTGGTCTCCCACGCGGGCCAGAACGCCTCGGCGGCCTCTTCATCCGTCGGCGCGATGTGCCCGATGGCGTGTTGTCCGACCGGGAGCTGCTCGCGACCGAACTGCGCGAGGGCCCGGTAGTACAGCTCGACGTGTCCGGCGAATCGCGTCGGCTTCCCCCCGATGATGGCGATCATGAGCGGAAGGCCGTGACGAGCGGCCCGGACGACCGAATCGGGGCTGCCGCCGACGCCGACCCACGTGGGCAGCGAGCCGCCCTCGACACGCGGATAGAGGGTCTGCGCTTCGAGCGTCGCTCGGGTGGTGCCCGACCACGTGACCGGATGCTCCCGCATGAGCTTGACCCAGAGTTCGAGGTTCTGCTCGAAGAGGTTCTCATAGTCGGTGAGGTCGAACCCGAACAGCGGGAACGAGTCGATGGTCGAGGCGCGGCCCACGACCAGCTCGGCTCGTCCGCCCGACACCGCGTCTAGTGTCGAGTACTGGTGGAACACGCGAACCGGGTCCTGCGTCGACAGCACGGTCACGCTCGTGCCGAGGAGGATCCGAGAGGTCTTCCCGGCGATGGCGGCGAGGATGACGGGAGGAGCGGAGTCGAGCATGTCCGATCGGTAGTGCTCTCCTACGCTGAAGAAGTCGAGTCCGACCTCCTCGGCGAGGACGCCCTGGTCCACGGTGCGACGCAGCGTCTCGGCGTCGCTGAGCACCCGACCGGAGAGATCGGTCATCGCATCTGCGAAGCTGTCGACCCCGAACTGCACAGGCGTCATCGCCATGTCCTTCTCCTTCCTCACGACCGGACCGTTCTCCGGCTCACGGTCAGTGGACACCATGTTGCTGCGACCGGGTCAAGCACCGTCGTTCGCGTATCCACGCAGAATCGCACCGATCTCGGACCGAGATCGCTGAAGCCGGTCGATGTTCTCCGCGAGCTCTGCATCTATCGCTCCGAGCGCGGCTTCAGTCGAGTCGGGGCAACTGGCCTGTTCGATCCGGTCGAGCGGAACGCCCATGTCGCGGAGCCGGCGGATGAGGATCAGGCGTGTGAGATGTCTCACCTCGTACTGCTTGTACCCGTTGCTCGTGCGGTCGGGCTCATCCAGGATTCCGACGCGATGGTAGTGACGAACGGCGTTCAGGGTCGTTCCGGCGAGCTCGGCGAGCTCTCGCGTGCTCCACGCCATCTGCTGCCGTCCCTCCTCCAGCGCGGTGTCGGACCGCGCTCACGTCAGCACCATCTGAGACCGTGTTCCTGGAACGCAGTCAACTCCTCGCCTCCGAACCAGGCCCGCATCGCTCGGCCGGGCCGGGCAGCGGCGGGAGATCGAGATGCGCGCGGAGCGCGGCGGTGGTCTCGTCGATGCGGGCGAGCTGCTCGTCGGTGAAGGCATCGACGAAATAGGTCTTCACGGCCTGCAAGTGGGGGAGGGTGCTCGCTCGGAAGGTTCGAGCGCCCTCCTCGGTCAGGGTGACGTGCGACCCGCGGGCATCGTCGACGCACGGCTCACGTCGGATGAGCCCGCGCTTCTCCATGCGACCGAGCTGACCGGATACGCGGCTGCGCTCCCACTCCATGCGGGCAGCGAGCTCGGACGAACGGAGTGACTTCCCCTCGGCGTCGCTGAGCTCGAGCAGCACCTTGTAGTCGCCTTCGGACAGCCGGGAATCGGCGTGGAGCTTTGTTTGCACGCGAGCGCGCAGGATCTCGACGGTCTGGATGTAGGAACGCCAGACGGCGAACTGCTCGCTCGTGGGAAGCTCACCGCGTCGAGGTGTGCCCATCGCCCTCCCCCTTCGGGAATTAATTGACACGTGAATCACTTCTGGAATGATGTAGATGTCAATTAGACACCCATGGGAGAGAACAGTGAACAGCGAACCGTCGACCATCGAGTTCGGCATCGACACCTTCGGAGACCTGCCGCTGGACGACAGGGGCGATGTGATGTCCCCCGCTGCGGCTATCCGTGCCGTCGTCGACGAGGCGATGCTGGCCGACGAGACCGGGATCGACGCGATCACCGTCGGCGAGCACCACCGACCCGAGTTCGCGATCTCCAGCCCGGAGACGGTGCTCGCCGGCATCGCGACCGCGACGAAAAGCATTCGCCTCGGGTCCGGCGTGACGGTGCTGTCGTCCGACGACCCGGTGCGGGTCTTCCAGAGGTTCGCGACGGTCGACGCGCTGTCGAACGGACGCGCCGAGGTCATCCTGGGCCGCGGTTCGTTCACTGAGTCGTTCCCGCTCTTCGGCTACGACCTGAAGGATTACGAGCTGCTGTTCGAGGAGAAGATCGACCTCTTCCACCGTCTCCTCGACGAGAAGCCCGTCACCTGGGAGGGCACGACCCGCGCCGCACTCCGCGACGCGGACGTGCATCCCAAGACGGAATCCGGGCGCTTGAAGACGTGGGTCGGGGTCGGCGGATCGCCGCAATCCGTGCTGCGGTCGGCGCACTACGGCTTCGGACTCATGCTCGCGATCATCGGCGGGAAGCCGGAGAGGTTCGCGCCGTACGTCGACCTTTACCGGAAGGCCGCGGAACAGCTCGGTCAGCCCGCACTGCCGGTGGGAATGCACTCGCCCGGCTTCGTCGCCGCGACCGACGAGGAGGCGAAGGAACTGTTCTACCCGGGCTACCGGGTGATCCGCGACCGCATCGGCGCGGACCGCGGATGGCCGCCCATCCGCCGGGAGGAGTTCGACTCCGAGGTCGTCGACGGGTCGATGTACGTGGGCTCGGTCGAGACGGTGGCGCAGAAGATCGCGCGGTCGATCCGCACCCTCGACGTCGGCCGCTTCGACATGATCTACTCCGCAGCAGGCACGGTCTCGGCATCCGCACGGTTGCGCTCGGTCGAGCTGTACGGCACACAGGTCATCCCGCGCGTCCGCGAGCTCCTCGCCGAGAAACACGTGCCGGAGGTCGTGCGATGACGCGCGCCACGGAGACCATCGGCATCCTCGGCGCGGGCAAGGTCGGCACAGCTCTGGCGCGGCTGGCGCTCGCCGCCGGTCACTGCGTGCTCATCGCCGGCTCGGGAGATCCCGCGAAGATCTCCTTGTCGACCGAAGTGCTCACTCCCGGTGCGACCGCGGTGCGCGCCGATGAAGCGGCCCGGCGAGCGGACGTCGTGATCCTCGCGCTGCCGCTCAGCAAGTACTGGGCGCTGCCGGTGAACGATCTGGTGGGCACGCTCGTCGTCGATGCGATGAACCACTGGTGGGAGGTCGACGGCCCGCGCGACACGGTGCTCGAGGCGGGAGTCTCGTCGAGTGAGGCCGTGCAGCAGTTCCTGCTCGGCGCGAGGGTGGTGAAGGCGTTCAACCACATGGGGTACCACGACCTGGAAGACGAGGCGCGGGAGTCGGGAGCGGACGGACGCAAGGCGATCGCTCTCGCCGGAGATGCACCGGACGACCTCGCGACCGTCGCGGCGCTCATCGACCGATGGGGCTTTGATCCGCTGATCATCGGAAACCTCTCCGCCGGTGCGGGCCTTGAACCCGGAAAGCCGGCGTTCGGAGCGAACGTCGCCGTCGACGAGCTGAAGGAACTGACCGGTATGACCCACACCGTCGAGCAGGAGGTCGCATGAGCGCCTTGGCCCCGGCATCCGATCACCTGGCCGACGGCACCGCCATGGGTGCGGTGACGCTGCTCGTCGGCGATCTCGACGGCATGACGAAGTTCTACCGCGATGTGGTCACGCTGCAGGTCCTCGCGGCCGAGGGCGACACCGTCACTCTCGGCCGCGCGGGCCGCCCGATCGTCGTGCTCGAGCACACCCCGGCTCTGCGTCACGCTCCGCAGGGGTCGGCCGGGCTCTTCCACACGGCCATCCTGTTCGAGTCGCAGGCGGCGCTCGCTGCCGCCGTCTACTCGGTGGCGAGCAAGGCGGCGCATACGTTCTCCGGCAGCGCCGACCACCTCGTGAGCCAGGCGTTCTACTTCACCGATCCCGAGGGCAACGGCGTCGAACTGTACTGGGACCGCCTGCGCACCGAGTGGTCGTGGACCCACGGGAAGATCGAGATGGGCTCACTGTTCCTCGACCCGAATGCCTTCCTCCGGGAGCACCTCACCGAAGAGGCCGCGTCCGGCGGCACGGCTCAGGAGGCGGCATCCGTCGGACACGTGCACCTGTCGATCGGAGACGTCGCGTCCGCTCGCGCCTTCTACGTGAACGCGCTGGGCTTCGACGAGACGGCGGCCTATCAGGGGTCGGCGCTGTTCGTCAGCGCCGGCGGATACCACCATCACATGGCGATGAATGTCTGGAACTCGCGAGGAGCAGGACCCCGGATGCCGTCGCTCGGGCTCGGTCGTGTCGACCTTCAGCTGCCGGGCGCGGACGACTTGGGCGAGCTGGGGGAGCGGCTGCGCCATCACGGGGTCGCCGTGCGCGACGACGGCGCGACGCTCGCCTTCGACGACCCGTGGAAGAACACCGTCCTGGCGCGAGCCTCGGCGTGATTCGAGAGCACGAGGTGCGGCGAGGACCTGGGTGCGTGCGTCTTGACTGTGTCCCACCGACATGGTGTGGGCTGACGCTATGACGACAAACAATGCTCCGACCGACCGAGAAGACCGGTCTGTCGCTTCCGGTGCCCTTCCCGATCGTCCCTTCGGCGTCCATTTCCGCATGGCGCGGTGGAAGTCGATCATCGTCCTCATCGCGATCCCGGTGACGCTTCTCCTTGTCCAGATCATCGTCTTCCAAGGGGTCGTCGCGATCGAAGGGCCGGCTGATCCGAACCGGCCCTCTCTCACCCCCCTCTCGATCGCCGCGACGGGCATCAGCACCGCGATCACCGCCGTGCTGATGACGATGCTGGTGGCCGCCATGGCCAAGGTGTCGTGGCGGGCCGTGTTCCGCCACCGTCGAGCCTTCGATTGGCGGCGAGTCGGCATCTATCTGCTAGGGTCCGCCGTCCTCGTCGGGCTGGTGACCCTGGTCACCTCGCTCGTCGCGCCCAGCTCGATGGGACGCGGCGCGTTCGCCGTCGGAGCGACGACGATTGCCATCATCCTCGTCAGTCTCGTCGGCGTTCCCCTGCAGTCCGCGGGGGAGGAGATCGCCTTCCGCGGCGTGCTGATCCCGGCCGCCGGATCCTGGTTCCGCAACACCCGCCTCGCCGTCATCTTCGGCATCCTCGTCTCGGGTGTGCTGTTCACCGCCGTTCACGTGACGCTGGATCCGTGGCTCGTCAGCTACCTGTTCGTCTTCTCCGCCTGCACGACGATCATGGGTCTCCTCAGCGGGGGTCTCGAAGCGGCCATGGCCTTCCACGTCGCGAACAATCTGCTCGTCGGCATCGTGAACGCCCTCTTCGCCGGGGGCGAGTCGACGACGATCGACCGAGGAGTGGGCGCCGGCCCCGGCGCCGCGGTCCTCATCCTGATGGTGATGAATGTCGCGGTGGTGGTCATGGTCTGGTTGGTGGAACGCGCCAAGAAGAAGCGACAGCGCGCGTGAGCGACGACGCCCGAGGGGAGGTCTCCGCATGATCGGCTCCCTGGTATCGGACTATCTGACCGACGCGATTCAGGATGTGGCATCCGATACATCCGGTTCTCTGGCGGACTACATTCCGGAGCTCGCGAACGCACGACCGCAGAATCTCGCCGCCGCCTTCGCCATGGCCGACGGAACGGTTCATGGGGCGGGAGACGTCGACGTGCCTTTCACGATCCAGTCGATCTCGAAACCCTTCGTCTATGCGCTCGCTCTAGCGGGGCGAGGCTTCGACGAGGTCTTGGGGAAAGTCGGTGTGGAGCCCTCGGGTGAGGCGTTCAATCAGATCTCTCTCGAGGTGGGGACGGGTCGACCGTTCAACCCGATGATCAACGCGGGCGCACTGGCGACGCATGCTCTCATCGGACCGCCTGGCGGAGATGCGCACGAACGCACGCAGCTCGTCATCGACGGTCTCTCCGCTTTCGCGGGCCGGAGATTGATGATCGATGAGTCCGTGTGCTCCTCGGAGATGGAGAGTGCGCACCGGAACCTCGCGATCGCTCACATGCTGCGCAGCTACGGCATTCTCGAAGAAGACCCGCGCGCTGTCGTCGATGGGTACATCCGTCAATGCTCGGTACTGGTCACGACGAGAGATCTGGCGATGATGGCCGCGACCTTGGCGAACCACGGACGTCATCCCTTGACCGGCGAGCAGATCGTCGACGAGTCAGTGATCCGCCAGGTGCTGAGCGTGATGGCGACCTGTGGCATGTATGACGCGGCCGGGGACTGGGTGACGCAGGTCGGTATCCCGGCGAAGAGCGGCGTCGCCGGCGGTCTCATCGGTGCACTTCCCGGTCAGGTGGGCATCGCGACGTTCTCCCCACGTCTCGATCGGCACGGCAACAGCGTTCGGGGAGTGAAGCTGTTCGACCGGTTCTCCTCCGATATGGGACTGCACCTGATGTCCGTCCCTCCGGCCGCGCGAGCAGTCGTCCGCTCGCATCGCATCGTCGGTGACGGCGCAGACGTGATGCGAGTCGTCCAGTTGCAGGGCGGAATCCGGTTCGCCGGCGCTGAGCGGATCGTGCGCGAAGTGGCCGACACATCTCCGCGCGAACACACTGTGGCTCTGGACCTGACCTTGGTGTCGTCGATCGACGATGTGGCACAGCGGATGCTGATGGAACTCGCCCGAAGGCTGATCATCGACGGGTGCCGCGTGATCTTGATCGACCCCGAATCCGTCGTCTCCGAAGAGCACCTCGCCGATGCGGGCTCCATCGACGTCGTGCCGAGGCTGCTTCTCGCATCCGCCAGCGAGGATCGCCTGACGGCTCGCATGTGATCGTCACTGCAGACGCCGCGAACCGTGGGAGCCGATCGATGGCCGGTTCACGTGCCGCCCACGTGAACCGGCCGCGTCGTCAGGTGGCGCTACTGTCGTGCACAGATCCCGCCGTCAGGGCGGTTCCGCTGCGGCGAGTGCGGATCGCCACCACGATGACAGCCCCGATGATGAGCGGTACGGGTATGAGGACGCTCGCATCGATCGCGCCGGCGGACCGGTCGGTCGCGACCGTCGGATCGATCTGCAGGGCGGCATCGATCACGAACTGCGTCGTGTTGAACACCGCGTGCAGCACGATGGCGATCTCCAGCCCACCGGTCCGCCAGGTGATCCAGGCAGTGCCGACCGCGAAGATGAGATACCAGACGTTCAACAGACCGCTGGTGGAGACGTGGACCAGGGCGAAGAGCACGCTGGAGACGATGATGCCGAGCACGAGTCCGAGACGGGCGTTGCGGGTCCAGCTGCCGACGACGCGGAGGATGAGTCCGCGGAAGCCGTACTCCTCACCCGCGGCCTGGAACGGGGTCAGAGCGAGGGCGGTGGCGACGAGCACGAGCAGCTCGTGCCATGCCCAGGTGGTCTGCGGGAACGGGGCCCAGTAGTAGACGATCTGCACCACCACGGTCACGGGGAGCAGGATCATCAGGGCACGGCCGAAGACATCGAAGCGGAAGTGCCCCAGAACCGACGACAGAGACCCGCCCCGCACCCCGTACAGCCAGCGCTGGATGAGCATGCTCCACGGGATGAGCAGAGCCACCGAGAACGCGCCGACGGCGTTGAGCAGCGGGGTGTATCCGGCCCGGGACTCTGTCCCGATCGCTGCATCGATCAGGACGGCGACGATTCCGAGCCCGAAAATGAATGCCTGCATGCCGCCGATGAGGAGGACGAGCGCGAGGATGCCGCGCCCGATGCGGCGTTTGTCGCTGACGAGTACACGGTGATACTCGACGGCCGTGTTGGTCTGTGCCATGGCGTTGTCGCTCTCTGTTTCAGTGGGGAAGGATTCTTGCGGAGTGGGCAGTCGTCCGCCGAACGCGGCAGTTCATCGTTCGGCCCGCGCAGCCTGGCTGACGAGTGCCAGATCCGCTCGTCGCGGTACGCGGAACCTCCCTCCCTCCGCGAGGTAGGCCGCGCCGTGCTTGCGCAGGTAGGCGGCGAAGAGCGGGCACACGGGGACTACGACGATGTTCTCTTCGATCGCGTCTCCCAGAGCAGTGCGGATCAGCTGAGTCGCCAGACCGCGCCCGCTGAACTCGGGGTCGACTTCGGTGTGGAAGAAGACTCGAACGGCCTCGTCGGACTCGGGTTCCAGGAAGTCCGCGCGGCCGGCAGGCGAGGAGACGGAGGCGAGGCGGATCGAATACGACCGAATCCGCGCGCTGTCGACCAACTCGATGAATACTGTCGATCCTGTGGCGTCAGTGAGTTCGCGGGTCATGAGAGTCTCTCGTGTGCTCGACGTCATTCTCGACGTTCTCGATGCGGGGGCGCCGATGAAGGTGTGCGCCTCCGTATCACTCAAGACTGTGTTCCCAGGACCTAGTCAACCCCCGACATGAACGTTGTGGTGGGCGGGTTGACTCGGTTCCTGAGACATGGTGTCGACTGCAGGGAGCGAGCGTTCCGCTCGAAGCCATCGCCCTCAGGAGACGAACATGAGCAGCATCCGCATCGGCATCATCCTCGGCAGCACGCGACCCGGACGCAACGGCGAGGCGGTCGCGCGCTGGGTGCTCGACCGCGCCGAGAGTCGCGACGTCGCCTACGAGCTCATCGACCTCGCTGCCTTCCCGCTCCCGCACCTCGACGAGGCCCTGCCGCCGGCAATGGGGCAGTACGCCAACGCGCACACCAAGGAGTGGGCGCAGAAGATCGCCCAGTACGACGGGTACATCTTCGTCACGCCCGAGTACAACCATTCGATCTCGGGCGTGCTGAAGAACGCGATCGACTACCTCTATGGCGAGTGGAACAACAAGGCAGCCGCCTTCGTCAGCTACGGCAGCGTCGGCGGCGCCCGAGCGATCGAGCACCTCCGCGCAATCGCCAGCGAACTGCAGATGGCCCATGTGCGTCAACAGCTCAGCTTCTCCCTCGCAACCGACTTCGAGAACTACTCGACCTTCACTCCTGCCCCGCATCACGATGCGGCGGCGGACACGCTGTTCGACCAGCTCGAATCGTGGACGACGGCACTGAAGCCGCTGCGCGTGTCGTGAGTCGCCTCGCAGTCCGGCGTCCTCTCTGAGTCAGGCGACGACGTCGAAGAGCGACGGGGCATCGCCGGGTCGGCTTCGGTGTTCGAGGGGTGCGTCTCGCAGAGACGAGGAGATGCGACGGAGCACATCGCCTTGGGCGGGGTTGTAGAACTCGTTCACCGACGCGACGACCGTCCTCCGAGCCTCTTCCCGAGCGAGGTCAGGGGATCGAAACTCTTCCGACGACCAAAGAGCTTCAGCCCATCGCCAGTTCGAGGTCTCAGCGACCATCCGGCGTACCAGGAGCTGCCGCGTGGCCTCGTCCGCGTCGCACGCCAACGCGTCGAATTCCCGCCTCAGAGCGTGGGGTTCTTCCGCGACCATCTCTCTTAGGCGGGATGATCCGCTCGCGCTGTATACGCGGCTGCAGATGTGGATGAGCGCGAGGTCCGACTCGGAGAGCCTCGCGGCGAAGGCCTCGAAGCCTCGAGGCGCGTCGACGGGAGCTCGAACGTCCAGTATCGCGGCGATATCGGACCGCACGCGGGACAGGCGCTCGATCTCGGCTGCGACATCGGCGTCCGTCTGCCGAAGCTCCGCCCCTAGCCCGGTGCTGTCACGGCGGGCGGCTTCGAGCTTCGAGAGAGGTACCCCCAGCTCGGCGATGCGACGCACCTGCAAGAGCCTGACGAGATGCGTGACCTGGTACTGCTTGTAGCCGTTGCGACTGCGTTCGGGTGGATCCAGGAGACCGAGCGAGTGATAGTGCCGAACGGTGTTGAGGGTCGTTCCGGCCAGGTCTGCGAGTTCGCGCGTACTCCATGCAATGGCATCTCCTGACGCTCCTCCGCCGGAGGCCCGCCCTCGTATCGCTTCCATGTCATCAGGTTCGCTCCGCCGCGCTTCCACTCGCGTCGGCGGAAGTTGCCTAGTTCGACTGCGGCGGAGCCCGTGCAGATCAGACAGGGTGCCGGTGCCCGGGTACCCTATTTCAAGGACAGGCACGGACGGACCCGGCGGGAGCAGACCCTGACGAAGCTCTGGGGGCGTCGCGCGGAGCGCGCGGTTATCGAAGACCTGCTGGACTCGGCGAGAAACGGACGCAGCAGGTCACTCGTCGTGCGCGGGGAGGCCGGTATCGGGAAGAGCGCGCTGCTGGGCTACGCTCGCGAGTCGGCATCGTCATCGCAATTCCGAGTGGAGAAGTGCACAGGGGTCGAGTCCGAGACGCCGTTCGCCTTCGCTGGGCTGCACCAGCTCTGCGAGCCGATGCTCGATCGCGTCGGCGCGCTTCCCGCACCACAGGAGGCAGCCCTCGAGGTCGCATTGGGCCTTCGCGAGGGCGCCGCCCCGGATCATTTCCTCGTCGGACTCGCCACCTTGAACCTCCTGACCGAGGTCGCCGAGGGGACCCCCCTGCTCTGCCTCGTCGACGACGCACAGTGGCTCGACCAGGCGTCAGCCGGCGTGCTCGCGTTCGTGGTCCGGCGGTTGAAGGCGGAACGAATCGCCGTCGTCTTCGCGTTGCGTGATGTCGCTGTCGGCCAGGTTCTCGCCTTCACCGATCTCGAACCAGAGCTGCGCCTCGCGGGCCTCGTCGACAGCGACGCGCGGATGCTGTTGGACGAGCGTGTTCACGCACCGCTCGACGATGCTGTGCGCGATCGAATCCTGGCGGAGGCTCGAGGGAATCCTCTCGCGCTGCTCGAACTGCCGCAGAACATCAGGTCGGCGGAGTGGGCCGGCGGGTTCGAGTCACCGGGGGTCGCCGGCGTACCGCGACGCGTCGAGGAGACGTTCCGACGACGATCGGCAGGTTTGACGGCCGATGCTCAGACACTGCTTCTGGTGGCTGCAGCCGATCCGACCGGAGATGCCCGACTGCTCTGGCGGGCGCTGGACATCCTCGGAACCGGTCACGCGGCGGGCGAAGAGGCCGAAGCCTCGGGGCTCTTGGAGATCGGCGCACGCGTGTCGTTTCGTCATCCGCTCGTGCGTTCAGCGGTGTACCGGGCGGCCGCCCCGGCGAAGAGGCGCCGCATCCACGCGGCGCTGGCAGCCGCGACCGACGAGCGGGTGGACCCCGACCGTCACGCCTGGCATCGTGCGGAGGCAGTGGCGGACGTGGATGAGGGCGCCGCGACCGAGCTCGAGCTCTCGGCCGCGCGCACGCTCGCGCGGGGTGGTGCGGCGGCCGCGGCCGGGTTCCTCCAACGCGCGGCGGAGATCTCCCCCCGACCCGTCGCCCGCGCGAGACGGGCTCTCGAGGCAGCGCACGCCAAGCATGACGCGGGGGCGTTCGACGCGGCGCTGACGCTGGCGGCGATCGCTGAGATGGGACCGCTCGACGATCTGCAACGCGCTCGGCTCGAGCTGCTCCGGGCACGATTGGCATTCCACCGCACGGAGGGGAGGGACGCACCGGGGATGCTGCTGGACGCGGCCCGCACTCTCGCGCCGCTGGACGCCTCGCTCGCCCGAGAGACATACCTGCATGCACTGGACGCGGCAATGATCATCGGCGGATCCGGCGAGAAGCGAGGGGTGAAGGAGGTCGCTGCGGCTGCTCTCGCGGCGCCGCCGGCGCCCGATCGGCCCTCGCCCGCGGATGAGTTGCTCGACGGACTCGTCGTCGCCTTCACCGACGGGTACGCCGCCGGCGTGCCCGTGGTGCGACGCGCGGTGGAGGCATTTCGCGACCGCGGCTTCGACGGCGAAGCGATCGGCCAGATGGGAAGTCGACGATGGATGTGGTCGGCCGCCCGAGCGGCGGCCGCGGTCTTCGACGACGAGATCGTGCGTATGCTCGCCGAACGCAACGTTCGCCTCGCGAGAGAGGCTGGCGCCTTGACCACGCTGCCGGGCGCGCTGGCGGCGCTGTCCGCGACCCTGGCGCTCTGCGGCGACCTTCGACAGGCGGGCGAACTGGCGGAGGAGGGCGCCGCCATCTCGCACGCGACAGGCGCGGTGGCGCAGCCTTACGCGCGCCTCATCGTCGCCGCCTGGCGCGGACAGGAGGCGGAGACCACACGTCTCTACGCCGAATGCGGCCAGCGGGCGCGAACGCGAAACGGCGGCACATTGACCGCGACCGCCAACTACGCGCTGGCAGTCCTGCACAACGGCCGAGGGAGCTACCCCGCCGCGGTGGAGGCCTCCGTTCGAGCCACCGGGACGCACGAGTTCTCGAACAGCGGCATCAGTTTTCCCGAGCTCGTGGAAGCAGCCGTTCGCGCCGACGAGCGGAAGCTCGCGGAGTCGGCGCTGGAAGAGTTCTGCGCGCGTGCGGAGGCGAGCGGTACGCCCTGGGCACTCGGGCTGGCCGCGCGTTCGCGGGCTCTGGTCGCCACCGACGACAGCGCCGAAGCGCACTATCGGGAATCGATCGAACAGCTGTCCGCCTCCGGTGTGAAAGGCGACCTCTTTCGCTCGCACCTCGTCTTCGGCGAATGGTTGCGACGGAGTGGACGACGTCAGGATGCGCGCGAGCAGCTCCGCATCGCGCACGACTCGCTGACCGAGATGGGCGCCGGTGCCTTCGCCGCGCGCGCCGCTCGCGAACTGCTCGCCACCGGCGAGAACCCGCGCCGAGGCTCGGATCGACCCACAGACGCGCTGACCGCGCACGAACTGCAGATAGCCCGGATGGTGGCCACCGGCGCGACGTCTCGCGAGGTCGGCACGGAGCTCTTCCTCAGCAAACGGACCATCGATGCACACCTGCGCAGTATCTTCCGGAAGTTGAGCATCACCTCTCGCCGACAGTTGAAGAGTCTTCTTCCCCCCTAGACCGACACCTCGCGCTTGACCGTGTTCTGAGAACACAGGGTTCACTGACAGGCGAGCCGGTCCGCTGGCGCGAGGAAGGTGTCTCTGATGATCGATACGAGTTCGGATGACGGTGCGACGATGCCGCGGTTCGAAGGGATCAGGGCGCTGTTCATCAACGCGACCCTCAAGCGGTCGCCCGAGCCGAGCCACACGGATGGGCTGATCCGCATCAGCAGCCAGATCATGCGCGATCATGGCGCGCACGTCGAGGAGATCCGCGCGGTCGACCACGACATCGCGACGGGTGTATGGCCCGACATGACCGAGCACGGCTGGGATGTCGATGAGTGGCCGGAGATCGCTCGCAAGGTGCTCACCGCCGACATCCTGGTCCTCGCCGGTCCGATCTGGCTTGGCGACAACAGCTCGGTGATGAAGCGGGTGATCGAGCGGCTCTACGGCGGCTCCGCTCAGCTCAACGACACGGGCCAGTACGCCTATTACGGCCGAGTGGCGGGCTGCCTGATCACCGGCAACGAGGACGGGTCAAGCACTGCGCGATGAACGTGCTCTACAGCCTGCAGCACCTCGGCTACACCATCCCGCCGCAGGCCGACGCTGGCTGGATCGGCGAGGCCGGACCCGGACCGGGTTACCTCGATCCGGGGTCGGGCGGCCCGGAGAACGACTTCACGAACCGCAACACGACGTTCATGACGTACAACCTGCTGCACCTCGCGGCCATGCTCAAGAGCGCGGGAGGCGTTCCCGCATACGGCAACCGCCGCAGCGAGTGGGAGGCGGGTTGCTCCCCGCACCAGTACAACCCTGAATACCGCTGACCGGGACGGAGAGAACATGAGCACGGACACGACCATGGCGACCACGGGCTGGCCGCGGCTGAGAGTCGATGACTGGACGGCGACTCGCGACACGCTGCACATGTGGACGCAGATCGTGGGCAAAGTGCGACTCGCGCATGCGCCATTGATGAACCACTGGTGGCAGGTGACGCTCTACGTCACCCCTCGGGGGTTGGCGACCGGCAGCATCCCCGCGGGTCGACGTCTGTTCGATCTCGAGTTCGATTTCATCGACCATCGGCTCCGGCTCCGCAGCAGTGACGGCGAATCGCGAACCATCCGGCTGGAGGCGGTGCCGGTGGCGGGATTCCACACCCGGGTTCTCCGCGCTCTGAGCGAGTTGGGCATCGACGCGGAGATCTCGTCCGGGCCCAACGAAGTCGAACCCGCGATCCCGTTCGCGCAGGACACCGAGCACGCGTCCTACGACCCGGCTGCGGCTCGCCTGTTCTGGGAGCAGCTGATGCAGGCGCATCGGATCATGGAGGAGTTCCGGTCGCATTTCGTCGGCAAGGTCAGCCCTGTCCACTTCTTCTGGGGGTCGATGGACCTCGCCTGCACCCGATTCTCGGGCAGAGACGCGCCCGAGCATCCCGGCGGTGCACCGAACGTGGGTGACTGGGTGATGGTGGAGGGGTACTCGAAGGAGCTCTTCAGCTGCGGGTTCTGGCCCGGCGGGGGAGACCAGGGCGCGTTCTACGCGTACGCCTACCCGGAGCCCGAGGGCTTCGCGGAGCGCCCGATCGGTGTGGACGGCGCGTACTACAGCGTCGAGAACGGTCAGTTCCTGCTGCCGTACGAAGCGGTGGTCGACGCGGAGGATCCGGATGGCGCGGTGCTCGATTTCCTGCACGGCACGTACCAGGCCGCCGCGGAACACGGCGGCTGGGACAGGGACATGTTGGAAGACGATCCGAGCCGATGGGACCACGTCCGTCGCACCCGGTCGCCGCCGGCGCTGTCACGCGACCGAGCACCCCATGAGTCACTGACGAAGGAACGGTCCGAATGAAAGCTCACGACGACGACGGCGACCGCGCCGCTCGAGCCGCAGAACTGGGATGCGCGGCATTGGTGGATGCGATGGGACGGATCCACCCGCACCGGGCCCACCTCCTGCCCTTGACGAGTCCGGACCCGAGCCGGGCACTGTTCGGTCCGGCGGCGACCATGGCCTTCATGCCCTACCGCGACGATCTTCCCCCGACGGATTTCGCGCACTTGTTCTACCGAGCCCTGGGTTCGGCCCCGAAGGGCCGGGTTCTGGTGCTCTCCAGTGGTGGATACCCGGAGACATCCCACGGAGGGGGAACGAAACTCTCCCGTGGAGATCAGCATGAGATCGCGGGTGTGCTCGCCGACGGGCGCCTGCGTGATTTCGCCCAGTTGGCTGAATACGGGTTCCCGACATGGTGCCGCGGTGAGGCGACGCAGTGGGGCGGGAACATCGTGATGCCGTACGCAGCGGACGTCGCGGTCGAGGTCGGCGGCGTCACGATCGTCCCCGGGGACTACATCTATGCGGATACCGCCGGCGCGGTGGTCATCCCGGCAGGAAGCATCGACGACATCCTCGCCGAAGCGCACCGCGTGGATGAGGAGGATGCGCGCGCGGTGGAGCGGATCCGCGTCGAGCGCCCCGAAGACATGAGAGGGACGACATCGTGACGCCCGAGTATGACGGTGCAGTGATCGTGGGGCACATTCCCGGAGGGGACCCCGCAGTCCTGCGACACGCGAGCGCGCTCGCGGTGGCGACGGGTGTGCCGCTCATCGTAGCCCACATCGACACGAGCCGAGTGATCGACGCTCTGGATCCGGACGGCGCCGCTCCCGGCACGGCGGTCAGCGAAGCATTGCGGCGCGGCCGAAGAGATCTTGCCGTCGTCCAGGCCGAGGCCGACCTGGCTCTGACGGACTCGCCGGCGCGCTGGACGGTTCTCCAGCGCGTCGGCGACCCCGCCATGGCACTGCACGATCTCGCCGAGCGGACACAAGCATCGATGATCGTGATCGGGACCCGTCGGGACGAGATTGGCGCGGCCGTTCGCGAATTCCTCAACGGTTCGGTCGCGCTCAGGCTTGCCCGCCACCAGTCGCGCCCCGTCGTCATCGTCCCCACCGGAGTGGTGCATCCCTGGCGGAGCCGCACCCTGACGTGACGAGTCGCGGCGCTGCAGCGCTCAGCGCCTGCTCTCGACCCGACCGATCGGCTCGACGCCGTCGCCGAATGCGGCGCGGGCAGCGGGCCAGCTGCTCTCATCGACGTGCAGCGCGGTTCGGAGGTAGGCGGTGCTGAGTCGCTGGATGACGGCGACGCGCTGCGGGTCTTCGTCCGTCGTCTCCGCGACCTCGTAGCCGACGATCCCACCGAGTCCGTGCTCGGCACCGAAGAAGGTGAGGAGGTCGGTTGCACCCGGACTGTGCGTGTAGGCGTCGGTGAACCAGTCGGGTCCGCGGCTCGACATCTTCGATTGGTCGTGGTCGCCCGCCACGACGAGGGTCGGTGTGGTGAGTTCAGCGAACGACGGACGCATGAACGGAAAGTTCGCCTGCGCGAACGGGTGCAGGTCATCGCCTGCGAGGCCGGTCGCCGCTAAGAGGATGCCCGCACTCACACGACTGTCGGACATGTCGTCACCGAGCTCTCCTGTCTCGTCGAGGATCCGCGCACCGAGCAGGGCCTGAGCAGTCTGTCCGCCCCAGGAGTGTCCGGTCGCTGCCACTCGGCTGCGGTCCATCCGGCCGGCGAGGCCCGGTACGGCCGCTTCGATGGCGTCGAGCTGGTCGAGGATACGGGTGAGATCCGAGATCCGCTCGGTCCAGATCGAAGGGAAGACCGGATGGTCGAACCCGAACCCGTTCCGTCGGGAGTCGAGGTGGGTCGGCTGGATGACGACGAAGCCGCGGGAGGCCCAGAAGGCGGTGAGTGGTGCGTAGCCGTCGAGGTTCCATCCGTTGCCGTGCGAGAAGAGCACGATCGGGAGGTCGGTGCCGGATGCCGGTGCCGACACTCGCACTTCGAGGGGGACGGGGCGGCCGGGGGCCGAGAGCTCGACGGGGGCGACCGACACGACCGGAGCCCCCGCGCCGAGGATGGCGTCGAGGGTGTGCGCGACAGAGGAACTCATGAAATGCCTTTCCGGACTGACTGACCTGCGATACTGATATCGGAACAACGATCCATAACATTACGGAACGGTGATCCGTAATGCAAGTCGATGGTGCGCGCGGAAAGAGAGTTCATGTCGGACGAACAGATCGGGGACGCCGGACGCCAGGTGGGCCGACCGCGCCGTGACGCTCAGCTGCTGCTCGACGCTGCAGCATCCGTCTTCGTGGAATCGGGTGTCGATGCGCCGGTCCGGGAGATCGCGGCGCGCGCCGGCGTCGGGGTCGGCACGATCTACCGGCACTTTCCGACGCGGCCCGACCTCGTGGTCGCCGTGTATCGGCATCAGGTGGAGGCGTGCGCCGATGCCGGCCCCCGGTTGCTGGCAGAGAGCGCGACGCCCGAGGCGGCGCTTCGAGCCTGGGTCGCGCTGTTCGTCGACTTCCTGGTCACCAAGCACGGCCTCGCCGGCGCCCTGCAGGGAACGGGCGCAGACGCCCGCGCCCTGCACACCTACTTCGTCGACCGTCTGGTTCCGGTCTGCGGCTCGCTCCTCGACGCTGCGCTCGATCCAGCGCAGGCGGCGGACTCAGTGGATGCGTACAGCGTGCTCAAGGGGATCGGCAATCTCTGCATCGGTGCGGCCGCCGACCCCCGTTACGACGCGGATGCCCTCGTGCAGCTGCTCATCTCGGGAGTCCTGGCTTCGGGAACCGACGACCCCGCCGCGTGATCGACTCGGGAACTTCCCCGGTCTATCGATTACCCACCGCGACGCCGGCCGCTCGCAGCTCGACGAGATAGGCGCTGTCGGAAGGGTGAAGATAGTAAACCTCCGATTGCGGGTCGCCCGATGCCGACCGACGGACCAGCGATCCACCGGCTCCGATCACGGCGTCCATGGCGTCTGTGGTCAGGGGCATCCCGGGGTTGTGGAGGAGCCACTCTTGCGCGGACTTGCTGCAGCGTTGAAACCAGTGCTGACCGTCGTTGTTCGTCATGAGGTCACTTCACATCATGTTGCTGCCACATGGTCAAGCGTTCGTGTCGCGGCGAACGAACCACCCGCCTCGGTTCGCAGTAGGAGTTGACCATGTGGCAGCAACACGGTGTTCCATGGCTGCATTCTGCCTCGCGCAGCCCTTCGAAGGAGAACTCATGACCGAGATCACAGTCGTCCTCGTCCACGGCGCTTTCGCCGAATCGTCGACCTGGAGCGGTGTGATCCGCGCCCTGCAGAAGCGTGGAGTCTCCGCGTTCGCGACGCCGAATCCCCTGCGAAGCGTGACAACCGATGCCGCCAACGTGCGCAGCGCTGTCGAGTCGGTCGGCGGGCCCGTGCTCCTGGTCGGTCACTCCTATGGAGGCGCCGTGATCACCGAAGCCGCCGTGGGGAGCGATGCGGTGAAGGGCCTCGTCTATGTCGCCGCGTTCGCTCCCGACCAGGGGGAGACGGCGCTCGGACTGACCGGGCAGTTCGAGGGCAGCACCCTCGGCGATACAGTTCGCGCCTATCCGCTCGAAGACGGCACCAACGACCTCGTCGTCGACCGCGAACTGTTCCCGAACCAGTTCGCGGCCGACGTGGACATCGAGGATGCTCGGATCGCCGCGGCGACGCAGCGCCCCATCCGCGACTTCGCACTCGGCGAGGCTCAGCCGTCGGTGACGCCGGCCTGGAAGAGGCTTCCGTCGTGGTTCATGTTCGGCACCGGAGACAAGAACATCCCCGCCGAGGGGCTGCGGTTCATGGCCGATCGGGCGGGTTCGAAGAAGACCGTCGAGATCGACGGCGCGTCGCACTCGGTCATGGTCTCGAACCCGGAAGCCGTCGCCGACCTCATCGGCGAGGCGATCGCCGAACTGGGCTGAGCGGGCTGGCAGCATGAAGATCCTCAACCTCGTCCTCAACGCCGTGATCCTTCTCTCCGCGATGCTGTTCCTCGCATACGTCGGATATCATTACTTCGACTTCGGTCTGTTCAAGACGCTCCCCTGGGGAGTGTCCGGGTTCTTCCTCAGCGCCGGCGCTCTGCAGCACGTGGCGATCGGTCTGCTCATCGCGGCGGCGATCGGGAAGATCCTCCTCAGCCGCGCCCTGAAGCGGCGGGATGCCGGAACCCGGCCTGACGGCGCGGTTCTCAGGTGCTGCGCAGGGCGGCCGGGACGGCGCGCAGGTGCGCGTCTCAGAGCAGCAGCTGCCCGAGTGGACCCACCAGGTAGCGCAGCGAGTACGCCTCCCAGACGGCGCCGATGATCAGCAGCACGAGCGCCGGGAGCGCGAGCAGGCCCAGCTGGCGGAGGCCACGCAGATAGCCCTGGCGCCGGTTCTTCGCCGGCGCGGTGCGTGGGAGCAGCCAGTACTTGCCGATCAGGAACGCGCCCAGTAGGAGGAGGATGTATGCCTGCAGCTCGATCGCGAAGGTGAGGGAATGCGGGATCATGGCGACCCATCCCGCGGGCGTGGTCTGGACGATCGTGATTCCGGTGGTCACCGCCCAGTACCCGAAGAACGCGAGCCCGGCGAACGGCACGATGAGCGAGGGCAGCACGATGGTCAGGGCGCTCAGGCGGAAGACATTGACGCCGAGGATCGCCAGGGCGAACAGCGGGGGAGTGTTGAAGAGCCAGCGAACCAGTTCGCCGGTGCCGTCCGCTTCCAGCCCGGCGGCCTTGGCAGCGACGAGGTCGGGGAAGAGAAGCCCGGCGACGAACCCGATGAGGGCGAGGCCGTAGGCCGCCGCGTTGAGGATGAGGTAGACGCGCATGTTCTCGCGCACGACCCGGAAGGGTCGTCGCCAGAAGCGCACGCGCTCGGGATGGACGATGGAGGTCTGCGGAGTGGTCATGCATCCATCACACTCCGTCCCTCATCGAGCGAGTAGTGCGCCGGTGTCATGAGAACAGGTGACACCGTGTCATATCGTGTCGCCGCCTTGGCGCCTGACGGAGTGCACGCGGCGCTGCACGCCGCCCCGTCGCCGTCGCTTCCCGAGCTGCTCGCGATCGTGGGGGACGCGGCGCGCGTCGTCACCGTCGCCGACAAGGGCGGTGCCTCGAAGCTCGGCATCCGTGCCGTGGATGCTGTCAACGATTCGGCTCTTCTCGAACGCGCCGCCGATCTCGGCCACCGGGGCCTCTACTCGCCGCGCGTCGATCAGGTGCTCCCACTCGCTTCCATCGCCAAGGCGCACGAGCTGGCCGCGGGCGGCGGCAAAGTCGTGGTCATCGTGCCATGACTTCGATGGGCCGAGCGCTCGCGACTCAGATTGCGCGGGTGCTCAACCAGTCGCGGATGATCCGCACGACGTCGTCGAGGTTCGACTCCAGCACGAAGTGCCCGGCGTCGAGGAGCTCGATGCGCGCGTCGGGTGAGTCCCGCCGGAAGGCCTCAGCGCCGGCCGCGGCGAAGATCTCGTCGTTGCGGCCCCAGACGGCGAGCACCGGCACTCCGCTGGTGCGCAGCCACTCCTGAATGAACGGGTAGAGCGCCCGGTTGTTCTCGTAATCGCCGAAGAGATGCAGTTGTGCGCGATCGATTCCCGGTCGGGCGAGGAGGGCGAGGTCGTGCTCCCACGCGTCGGGGTCGACAAGGGTCGCATCGGGCACACCGTGCAGGTACTGCCATTCGACGGCTTCCCGCTCGAGCGCCGGGCGCAACGCGCGCTCGTTCTCGTCAGAGGGATCGTCGTGATACGCCCAGATAGGCGCCCAGAACTCCGGGACGAAGCCCTCCTCGTAGGCGTTGCCGTTCTGCGAGATGACTCCTTCGACGGAATCCGGATCGGCGAGCGCGAGGCGCCACGCGATCGGGGCGCCGTAGTCCTGCACATACACGGTGTAGCGGGTGACGCCGACCTCGCGGAGGAACCCGCGTGTGACCTGGGTCAATGCATCGAACGTGTAGGGGAACTCGTCGAGTGACGGCGTCGCCGACCGCCCGAATCCGATGTGGTCCGGCGCGATCACCCGGTAGTCGCCGGCGAGGGCGGGGATCAGATGCCGGAACATGTGCGAGCTGGTCGGGTAGCCGTGCAGCAGGAGCAGTACGGGTGCTTCGGCGGGACCCGCTTCCCGGTAGAAGACCTCGTAGCCGTTGACGAGCACGGTGCGGTGATGGACAGTCATCAGGAATCCCTTCGTTCGGACGGACCTTCCCAGCAAAGCCCCTGTTCCTGCCACACACTCAAGGGCAATTGTCACCGCCCGCGCTCCTCGGCGATGGAGTTGGCTCCGTCGACGGTGATGAGCTGCCCCGAGATATAGGACGCCCCTTCACCGGCGAGGAACGCGATCACGTACGCGACCTCCTCTGCGGTGCCGGACCGACCGACGGGTGTGGCCTTGCCCATGCGGCGTTCTCTCTCGGAGGCGGACGCGGTGTCGATCCAACCTGGAGCGACGGCGTTCACCGTGATACCCGCCGCCGCCAGGTCGATCGCTGTCGAGCGGGTCAATCCGACGATGCCCGCCTTCGCCGCGTGATAGGCCGTATCGCCGGGGTACGCCGCAACGGGTCCCGACACCGACGACACGTTCACGATGCGGCCGTAACGGGACGACTCCATGAGCCCCGTGACCGCGCGCGTCATCAGGAACGTCGTCGTCAGGTTGCGATCGAGCGAGGCGTGCCAGTGGCCGAGGAACCCGCCTCCGCCCCTAGTTGAGCCGTGGGAGTCGGACACGGCGGTCATTCCCGCGTTGTTGACGAGGATGTCCACGTCGCCGAAAGCGTCTGTCGCGCGCGCGACCACCGCGTCGACTCCGGCCTGCTCGGTGAGGTCTGCGACTACGCCTTCTGCGCGGATGCCGACATCGCGCAGTTCCGCGACGCGATCCAAGATGCGATCCGTGGTCGACGTGATCACTACGCGGTTTCCTGCGGCGCCGATCAGACGCGCTGATGCGAATCCGATCCCCGCAGTGCTTCCCGCGCCCGTGACGATGGCGACTCTCTCCCGTCGGTTTTCCGTCATGGTGCTGCCTCTCGTTCGCTCCCTCGCGGTCTGCTGAAGTACCGGTACGACCACTGAAGACCGTGTGGTGAGCACCGGGTCAATCGCGAATGGAAAGCATGGCGTTATCCTCGCGGATACTGGCATTCTCGCCACTGGTGGAGAGACTCCCCGACGACCACACTGGGTCAATGCCTCACCGTCGCGGCTCATCATTCGCCCCGAGTCGGAAGGACCAGAGATGACCGATCAGATGAAAGCCGTCGTGCTCACCCGCTTCGGAGGAGCCGACGCCTTCGAGTTGCAAGACGTTCCCGTGCCGCCTGTCGGACCGCGCCAGGTGCGGGTCCGTGTCCATGCGACAGCCGTGAACCCCCTCGACTTCCAGATCCGACGAGGCGATTACCCCGATCATGTGCCCCTGCCGGCGATCACCGGCCACGACATCTCCGGCGTGATCGAGGAGATCGGCTCCCACGTGACCGAATTCCGTGTCGGCGACGAGGTGTACTACACCCCTCAGATCTTCGGCGGCCCGGGATCGTACGCAGAGCAGCACGTCGCCGATGTCGACCTCGTCGGCCGGAAGCCGGCGAACATCAGCCACCTCGAGGCGGCCAGCCTGACGCTCGTCGGCGGGACCGTCTGGGAGGCGCTCGTGACTCGTGCGCAGCTCACCGTCGGCGAGACGATCCTGATCCACGGCGGAGCCGGCGGGGTCGGCTCGATCGCCATCCAGGTGGCGAAGGCCATCGGCGCGCGGGTCATCACCACCGCGCGGGCCGCTGATCTGGACTTCGTGCGCTCTCTCGGCGCGGACGTCGCACTTGACTATGCCGCGACGGACGACGTCGACGCGGTCGCCGACATCACCCAGGGGCAGGGTGTGAACGTGGTCCTCGACACGATCGGCGGCGACGCCCTGACCCGGAGTCCCCTCGCACTCGCCGATTACGGACGGGTCGTGACCATCGTCGATATCGCGCAGCCGCAGAATCTCATCGAGGCGTGGGGGGTGAACGCTGCCTATCACTTCGTCTTCACGCGGCAGAATCGCGGGAAGCTGGATGCGCTGACCGCCCTCGTCGAGCGGGGACTCGTGAAGCCCGTCGTCGGTGCGATCCTCCCTCTCGATCGGGTGGGTGAGGCCCATGAGCTCCTGGAGAACAGGCGGTCGTACGTGCTCCACGGCAAGGTCGCGATCGATGTGGCCGGCACGACTGTCTCGCTTCCCGCGCGCACGGCGCATTCAGAAGAGGAAGGTTCGGCAGCATGACCGCGTACATCGTGTTCGAGCGTGACACCACCGAGGATCAGCAGGCCCTCGACCGCTATGCGGCACACGCCGACGGCACCTTCGAGGGACACCCCGTCACCGCCCTCGTCGACTACGGCCCCCACGAAGTTCTCGAGGGCCCTCCGATCGAGGGCGTGGTCGTTCTGCAGTTCCCCGACCGGGAGTCGGCGAAGAAGTGGTACTTCAGCGACGCGTATCAGAAGGTGGCGCAGGACCGCTTCCGCGGCGCGACCTACCGCGCAGTGCTCGTCGACGGGGTGGCCGCGCAGGCCTGAGCTGCTGCGTCACCTCCGCGGGGTCAGCTCCGTCCCGCGAAGGTGGCGCGATACTCGGAGGGCGACGTGTCCAGCAACCGGCGGAAGTGCAGTCGGAGGTTCGCCCCGGTGCCCAGGCCCACCTGATCCGCGATCTGGTCGACGGGCATCCGCGTGCTCTCGAGCAGCTCCCGGGCGGTGTCGACTCGCGCGCGGAGAATCCATTGCAGAGGTGTCGTACCGGTCTCTTCGGCGAACCGTCGCAGGAACGTGCGCGCCGACATCCGTGCGTGCGCGGCGAGTTCGGCGATCGTGAGCGGCTCGGCGAGCTGCATCAGCGCCCATTCCCTGGTCGCCGCGAGCGTCTCGCCCTGAGAGGCGTCCACGGTCTTCGGAAGGTACTGGGCCTGTCCGCCTGAGCGATACGGCGCAGTGACGAGTCCCCGCGCGATCTCATTCGCCGGGCCGACACCCAGATCGGAGCGGACGATGTGCAGACAGAGGTCGAGGCCCGCGGCTGCCCCCGCGGAGGTGAGCACCGATCCCTCATCGACGAAGAGCACGTTCGGCTCCACGGCGATCTGCGGATGCCGTTTCGCGAGCTTCTCCGCAGCATCCCAGTGCGTCGTCGCACGGAGGCCGTCAAGCAGGCCGGCATCCGCCAGAGCGAAGGCGCCGTAGCAGATCGAAGCGATGCGCACGCCACGAGACGCTGCGTCGCGGAGCGCCTCGCACACCTCTGCCGGGATCGGTCTCCCTGGAGGCGCGTATCCGGGGACGATGATCGTGTCGGCATCCTTCAGCGCTTCGAGCCCGAGCGGGACCGCATATCCGAAGCCGCCGTTCGAGGGGACGGTTCCCGCGACGACGCCGCAGGCGGACACCTCGTACGGAAAGCCGGTGTCAGCGTGGAACACCTCTGCGGGGATTCCGACGTCGAGGGGCAGCGCACCCTCGAGCACGAGAACGACCACCTTGTGCGGATCATCCACTGGTCCACCTCCGTGTCGAGTGGCACGCGCCTCTCCTGTCAGCATCCTTTCATAGCTATGCATTCGCGCCATCTGCGTTCTCGCCGTGAGCGCATGCGACGCTGCCCTCAGTTCAGGGCAGAACGGCCATCGCTTCGATCTCGACCAGCAGCTCCGGGGTCCACAGCGCTTGCACGCCGATCACGGTGATCGGCGGCAGCGGTGTGGCATATCCCTCCGATGCCTGGGCTCGCGCCAGGCCGTCGAAGAGCGGCTCCGCCATCTCCTGTCTCCAGCCCACGACGTAGATCGTGAGCCGAGCGACGTCGGCGACGGAGCCACCGGCTCCGGTAACGCCGACGGCGACGTTCTGCAGTGCGGTGTGGACCTGTCCTGCCAGGTCGGTCGCGGTCACCGCCCCGGACGGTGTGACGGATGCCTGCCCGGCGAGCAGTACCAGTCGAGTTCCGATCGCGCTGGCGACCGGCGAGTACTCCTCCTGCTCGAGGAGACCTTCGGGGTGGCTGAGCTGCACGGTCATCGGATGCCTTTCGTCGAGTGATGGTGCTTCATTCAAGGCCCTGTGGTGACAACACGGTCAAGGGTCACTGTTCTGCCGCACACGTCAGGTCCGGCGCGTTCTCCGGGAGCTCGAGGTCGAGGAGATAGGTGGCGGCGATCGCGTCGGCACAGGCGCTCACACCCCTGCCGATCACCGTGTGTCCCTCGCCCTCCACCGTCAGGAGCGTTCCCTCGAGCGTCTTCGCGAGTTCGACGGCTCCCTCATACGGCGTCGCCGCATCGCCCGTCAGCGAGATGACCAATGTCGACGGAAGGCCTTCGATGTCCTGTGCGTAGGGGATGCCCAGCTCGCCCGTGACCGGGAAGTCCGCGCACTTGTCGCGTGTGGGATCGTCAACCGACGTGCCGGGGTCCATGATCGGCGCCTGCGCATAGGTGTCTTCGCGCAGCTGGGCGAGCTCGTCCGCGT
This sequence comes from Microbacterium sp. K2, assembly GCF_051365005.1. Lineage (NCBI taxonomy): Bacteria > Bacillati > Actinomycetota > Actinomycetes > Micrococcales > Microbacteriaceae > Microbacterium > Microbacterium sp. K2. The sequence continues at coordinate 89,121 of NZ_JBLWII010000004.1, forward strand.
CGGGCAGGTCTTCATCGGCGCAGTTGATCGCGAGGGATGCGTCGGTCATGTTCGAGCTCTGCCCCTCGTCGGAGATGCCGGCGATGCCGGTCGCCAGCTGCAGCAGCTGATCGCCGCGACCCTGCTGCACCTCACGCAGCCCCTCGATCGCCAGCGGCCAGAGGTCGGGGCTGTAGAAGCTGGCCAGTACGCCCCCGAGCCCCGCATCGAAGTTCAGTTCGGTGTCACCCGCCGGCACGGAGTTGTCGACGAGGGGACGAAGGATGCTCTGGAGGGCAGCGGTCCATCCCCTCGGATCGGTCCCGAGGGGGCAGTCTGCCTGGGTGGCGCAGAACGAGGCGAGGTCTTCGAACGAGCCCTGGAATCCGCCGTAGGACGCGAGCAGCCGCTCCGGCGAGCCGAGGGCCGGGTCGAAGGCGCCGTCGAGGATCATGGCCCGGACGTTCTCGGGGAACTCCTCGGCGTAGATCGCGCCCAGCCGAGTGCCGTAGCTCTGGCCGAGGAAGTTCAACTGGTCCTCTCCGAGGACCGCGCGCAGCACATCCATGTCTTTCGCCGTGGTGCGGGTGCCCACGTTCGCGAGGGCCTCCATGCCACCGGAGCCCTCCGCGCACCGGTCGGCGAGTTCCTTCGTGTCATCCTCGGTCAGGGTCGGGATCGGGGAGCCGATCCTCGCGAGCAGGTCCTCACCCTCAGCGGAGCCGTCGGTGAGCTTGCAGTCGATCGCGGGTTCTGTCGCCCCGACACCGCGGGGGTCGAAGCCGATCAGGTCGAAGCTCTCGGTGACCGCGCTCTTCGTCATCAGCGAGGATGCGCCGATCGTGCCGAGCAGACCGGCGCCGCCGGGGCCGCCGGGGTTGAAGAAGAGCGAACCCTTGGACTCGCCCCGTGCAGGTACCCGCACCACGGCGACGGATGCCGTGTCTCCATCCGGATCTGTGTAGTCCATCGGGACCAGCATCCGCGCGCACTCGGCCTCCGGGACGAGCGGGAAGTACTTCTCATCCTGAGCGGTGATGGCGTAGTCGGCGCAGTCCTCCCATGCCAGCTCCTGGGTGTGGAACTGCTCGAGTGCCGGGATCGGCGTGCTGCGCGGGTCGTCCGCCGGCACCCCGCCCGGTGCTGTGCAGGCCGCGAGCACCGCCGCGAGTGCTGCGATGATGGCCACCTCCGGAGCGGCGCGCCACCCTCCGCGCGCTCGACGCTTCGCCCGGACGGATTCTGGTGAAGAGCTGTTGCTCGATCGGCTCATGCTCAGCAGGGAACACCGTGTTCCCGCGACAGGGTCAAAGCGATAGGGGAACTCCGCCGGCGAGGATCGCCGACCTTGACCATGTGCTGACAACAGGGAGTTGACTGCGCCGATACTGGTATGGCGACATACGAGTGAGAGACATTCGCCGAGAAGGAGTCACATGCGACCGTACGTGGACAAGGTCATGCCCGACGCGTGGGCGGCGGCCGTCGCATTCTCCGCGGCAATACGTGAGGCGGCGGCGCAGCGCGGCCTCGCGGCGCAGGAGTCCGAGCTCATCAAGGTGCGGGCGTCTCAGATCAATGCGTGCGCCTTCTGCCTGGATCTGCATTGCCGCGAGGCCCGGCAATCCGGGATCCCTCAGCAGAAGCTCGACATGCTCCCCGCGTGGCGGGAGAGCTCGCTGTTCGACGAGCGGGAGAAGGCGATCCTCGCGGTGGCCGAGGCCGCCACGGTGCTTCCCCTCACGGAGGAGTCGACGGCGGATCTGTCCGGTGCGCTGTCGGTTCTGGGAGAGCCGACGTTCGTGGCAGCCGAGTGGGTCGCGGTGACGATCAACGCCTTCAATCGCATCTCCATACTCAGCGAGCACCCCGTGCGTCCTCGAGATGTCGAGGGTGCCGTCATCCGAGGGTGACGCCGCCCGCGAGGGTCACTTACCCCTGGTGGCGTCGAACTGCGCCATGACCAGCGCGGCCGTGCTGGCGAATCCGGAGCCGAGGAGGAGGAGCAGGGACGGGGCGAAGTCGGAGGGTTCCGGAACCCAGCCGCCCAGTGCCCACGGCAGGATCATCGCTGCGAGCAGAGCTGCGCTCGTCATCCACTCGTTGACCCAGAATGCGCCCGACGTCCCGGCTCTGCCCCCGGCCAGGATGCGACGCCCTGTTCCGACGGTCAGCAGGGTCAGAAGGAGGCCGAGGGCAGCGAAGACGATGGCTCCCCAGAACGGCTCCATCGCGATCAGGAATAAGGGCACGAACAGCGGAATCGAATACGCGGTGAAGACCCATCGGGTGGCGCTGCGCAGGTACATGTCGGTCGCTTCCGAACCGGCCAAGCGGCGATGCGTGGCGGAGTCGATGTAGAAGAACACCCCCACGATGAACGTTCCCAAGAGCGTCGCCGAGACCCCGGCGAGACCCAGCAGGAACTCCTGCCCCATACCGGTCATCTGGTTCTCGCCTTCTTCCGGAGGCCACGGCGGCTGTCCTCAGTCAAGAACCTGTTCCCACCACAGGGTCAAGGCGGTCGCCAGCTGGGACTTGACCCTGTGCTCACCACACGGTGTCTTCTGGTACCACAGGACTCGGCTGCTATGCGGAGTCGGCGAACATTCCGGACAGAGAGATGAACATGCGATATCGAAGGATTCTCGGTGCCCTGACCGCTGCGGGGCTCATCGCCGGAAGCGGTGTCGTCGCCGGATCGTCGGCGCGAGCCTCGATGCCCACCTCCGCCGTGCGTGCCGCCCTCGCCGAGACCATGGAGCTCGACGGGTGGCCTGCCGCGCTCGTCGCCGTCCGGGATGAAGGCGACCGCGTGAAGACGTTGGCGTCCGGAGTGCTCGAGCTCGGCGAGACGAAGAAGGCGCGCGCCGGAGATCAGGTGCGAATCGGCAGCAGCACGAAGACATTCACCGCCGTCATCGTCCTGCAGCTCGTCGATGAGGGCCTCGTCTCGCTCGACGAGCCGGTGGAGACGTACCTTCCCGGCGTCGTCCGCCACCCCGACGTGACGGGAGCGGAGATCACCGTGCGCCAGCTGCTGCAGCACACCAGCGGACTCCCCGACATGTCGGGTGACATCGGGCAGAACCTCATCTCTTGGCAGCATCGCTACATCTCGCCGCGGGCGTCGCTCGATCTCGCCTTCACGCATCCGGTCGAGAACGCGCCGGGAGAGGCGCTGAGCTACAGCAACGCGAACTTCATCCTCGCCGGTCTCCTCGTCGAGACGGTCGCCGGACGGCCGTTCGCGGAAGAGCTCGAACGACGTCTGCTCGAGCCCCTCGGGCTGGACTACACCTACTTCCCGGAGCAGGGAGAGGAGGAGATCCGGGGAAAGCACCCGCACAGCTACATCCCGCTCGCGGATCCGCCGACCGACTACACCGTCTTCGATCCTTCGTGGGCGCACGCCGCCGGCGCGATGGTCTCGACGGCCGAGGATATGACGACGTTCTTCTCGGCGCTCGCCGAGGGAGAACTCCTTCCCGCGTCTCTTCTCGCGGAGATGCAGCAGACGATTCCGGCCGACTCGATCTGGCCGGGAGCGGCCTACGGCCTCGGTCTCATCGCCTTCGAGCTGAGCTGCGGAGTGACCGCCTGGGGGCACGGCGGTGACGCGCCGGGCACCGTGAGCCGGGTCGCCGCCACGGAGGACGGCCGTGCGGCCGCGATCGTCGTCACCAAGAACGGAACAGAAGCGGCGGCGGAGCAGCGCCTGCGCGATCTCGTCGATACGGCCATCTGCGCGCTGTGAGCGCGAGAATGGAGCAGACGACGAGGGGCCCCGCCATCGCGCTGGCGAGGGTCGCAGCATCCGAGGGTGCGAAACTCCCGCCTTGACCCCGACGTGACGTCACGGTCTTTCCTGGCGAGATCTCGGTTCTCAGAGCCAGCCCCGCGCCCGGGCATTGCGCGCAGCATCCTGCCGCGATGCCGTATGCGTCTTCTGCATCGCGCTCGAGAGGTAGTTGCGCACCGTGCCGGGAGCCAGGTGAAGCCGCGCGGCGATCTCCTTGATCGAGTGCCCCTCCTGCGTCTCACGGAGCGCGTCGAGTTCGCGCTCGGTGAGGGGGGAGTCATCGATGACCGATGCCTCGAGGATGTCGTGATCGATCCACCGGCCGCCCTCGTGCAGGCGACGGATGACGTCAGCGATCAGCTCCGGGTCCGCCGACTTGCTCATGAACCCGCGCACGCCGGCCTTGAGCGCTCGCCGCAGCACACCGGGCCGCGCGTGCCGCGTCAGCATGAGGATCTTCTGGTCTGGAGCATCACGCAGGATCGCTTCGACCGCGTGAAGGCCGTCCGTCTCCGGCATCTCGAGGTCGATCACGAGAACGTCCGGTCGCTCGCGCAGCACCGCCGTCACGGCCTCGGCGCCGTCCGCCGCCTCCCCGACGACGGTGATCACGCCGTCCAGCGACAAGAGCGCCCCGAGCGCGTAGCGCAGGAGCTGCTCGTCGTCGGCGAGGACGATCCGGATGCTGTCGCCCTCGGTCATCGTCGCTCTCCTTCGTCGGCGCCTGCGGCCTCAGGCACAGCGACACGGGGAGCCATCCGTGCGCGGACCGTGAAGATGTCATCCTGTTGTGCGAAGTCGAGCTCGCCGCCGGCATCCGTGATCCGGCGTGCGAGCCGAGCGAGACCGCGCGGATGGATCTCGTCGGCGGCGGGGACGCCGTCGTTCGAGATCTCGACTCCGACGGGACTCGCGGTGATCGTGACCCAGGTCGGGTCCGCATGGCGGAGGAGGTTGGTCGTCGCCTCCCGGAGCGTGTGGGCGAGGAGCGGGTGCGGCTCGACGTCGCCGTCGAGATCGGGGCGGATGCTGACCCGCATGCCGGATGCCTCGGCGAGGGCCCGGGTGTTCTCCAGTTCGGCGATCAGATCGATCTCGTACCGCGCATACGTGAGTTCGCGGGTCTTGGCGATCGTGTCGTCGACCAGCTGTCGGATCTCCGCGAGTTCGGCGTTCGCCTGCACCGGATCCTGGTTCAGGAGGCGCTGGGCGAGCGCGGCCTTGAGCTTGATGACGTGCAGCGACTGGCCCTGGATGTCGTGGAGATCGCCCGCGAAGCGCGCGCGTTCCTCGGCGACTGCGAGCGCCGACTCGATCTCCTTCGCGCGTTCCGCCTCCCGCACCAGCCTCCACGCGAGCTCGCCCACGAAGACGACCGCGGCGATGTACAGGGTTCCGAGGGCGGGGATGACGACGAACTGGATCACCAATGCGGGAGTCAGGGGGTTCGTCAGCAGTGCCGCCGCGCCGAGTGCCGCCACACCGGTCGCCAGCAGAATCACCGCCCACACGCGATGCGTCCTGACCTTCATCACCAGGAGTGCGCCGACGAGGGCGAAGGGCATGAAGCTGATCGGGCTGTTCGCGGAGAACGCGCCATAGAGATAGGCCGCGCCGGCGAAGACGAAGAGGAACACCGCGCGAGGGGTGTACCCGTCGAGTCGCCACTCTTTGATGAGCGTCGTCGTGAAGAGGAGCGTGAGGGCGAGGAACAGAGCTTCCCACCATGAGGTGCTCGTCAGGACGACGCCGATCACCGACAGCGGCGCGATGGCCAGGATCACCGAGCCCATCACGATGCGGCGCATGCGCGGAATCGCGGGCGCCTTCGTCGATCTGTCGCTGTCGATAACTATCCCTTCTCCGCCGGATGCTGCTGTCTTATCGCCTTCCTGACCGGAACCTTCGCGATCAGCGCGCCGACCACGAGCGCCAGAGCCACGTACTGCAACACCGGACGGTCCAAGAAGAATCCCGTGATCCCCGCCGGGAGCGTGGTGAAGAGTCCGAAGTCCCACAGCAACCCGAGGTACGCGAGGAACACCGCGGCGGAGAACGCGACCGTTGCGTTGAGGAGGAGATCGAAGGCTTTCATGTTTACGATCCTTCGCCGCCCCCGAGCTTCCCGGTAGTGACACCGTGTCACCTTCTGTCGTGACAAGCGAGCACTGCTCCCGTCTCGCCCCGCCGGGTGGAATGGAGATCACCCTCCAGGCAGCCTCGGCTTGACCCTGTTCCCTGAACACCGTGTCGACTGATGCAGACCACTCTTCGCAGAAAGGGAATCTCCCTCGTGATCCATGCTCAGTCCCTGACCAAACGCTACGGACCGAAGACCGCCGTCGACGGCATCGAGTTCTCGGTCGCCGCGGGCAGGGTGACCGGATTCCTGGGCCCGAACGGCGCGGGAAAGTCGACGACGATGCGCATGATCGTCGGGCTGGACCATCCGACCGCCGGCACGGTGACGGTCAACGGGCGGCGCTATCAGGACCATCGCGCACCTCTGCACCAGGTGGGAGTCCTCCTGGAAGCGAAGGCCGTGCACCCGGGTCGCACCGCCCGCGACCACCTGCTCGCCATGGCGGCGACGCACCGGATCGGAGCGAAGCGCGTCGACGAGGTCATCGGGCTCACGGGTCTCGATACGGTGGCGCGCAAGCGCGTGCGCGGCTTCTCGCTGGGTATGGGGCAGCGCCTCGGGCTCGCGGCCGCACTTCTCGGAGACCCGGCGACGCTGATCCTCGACGAGCCGGTCAACGGACTCGACCCCGAGGGCGTCGTGTGGGTGCGCGGTCTCGCTCGCGCGCTCGCCGCGGAGGGCCGCACGGTCTTCCTGTCATCGCATCTGATGAGCGAGATGGCGCAGACTGCCGACCATCTGATCGTGCTCGGCCGGGGGAGGGTCCTCGCCGATGCGCCCATCAACGAGATCCTCGCCCAAGCGTCCGGCGACATGGTGCGAATGCGCGCGAACGACGCAGTACGCCTCGGTGCGCTCCTCTCGGCGCAGGGTGCCGGCGTCACCGCCGTCGACGACGACCAGCTCGCGGTCACCGGCATTCCCGCACCGCGCATCGCCGAGATCGCCGCCGACGCACGTATCGCGGTCTACGAGCTCACGCCGGTCACCACCTCGCTCGAGGAGGCTTACATGGACCTCACGCGCGATGACCTCGAATTCACGACCACGCAGACCCGTCCGGAGGGCGACCGATGAGCCTCAGCACGACCACCCCGATCTTCACCGCCACCGGGCACGACGTCAGCTTCGGGGGCACCATCCGCTCCGAGTGGATCAAGCTCCGCAGCATCCGCTCCACGTGGTGGACGTACGCGGTCCTGGTCGTGATCGCCGTCGGGGTGGGAATCCAGATGTCGTCCTCGACGAGCTTCGCGTGGTTCGACGGAGAGGTCGCACAGATCGGCCAGCAGGCCGCCGGAGTGAACGTCGTGAACATCAGCACCGACGTCAACGTGCTCGTCGTGAGCGTGCTGGGTGTGCTGGTGATCGCGGGCGAATACAGCACCGGGATGATCAGATCCACTTTCACGGCGGTTCCCCGACGCGTATCCGCCCTTCTCGCCAAAGCATTGGTGTTCGCTGCCCTCACCTTCGTGATCGGCGCACTGGCGCTGGCCATCACGATTCCGTTCTCCATCGCGCTGCTCGCTGCGAACGGAATCGACGTACGTCTGGACGACCCGCACTACTGGGCTTCCATGGTCGGCAGCCTCGTCTACCTCGTGCTGATCGGACTCCTGGCCTTCGGCATCGGTGCCCTGCTCCGCAACGTGGTCAGCGGCATCGCCACAGCCATCGGCCTCGTACTGGTCCTGCCGCTCGCCGTCGGCCTGCTGGCCGGCGTTCTCGAGTCGCAGATCTGGTTGAGAAACCTCACGGCGTTGCTTCCCTTCAACCTGGGCCGCGCCATGACCACACATCCGGGCTACGCCGAGTTCTCCTCGCCCGGGTCGCCGGTCGAATCGCCGGAGGGACTCTGGGTTCTCGAGCCCTGGCAGGGGGCGCTCGGCCTCGTCGTCTGGGTGGTCGCGCTGCTCATCCCCGCGATCGTCTTGCTCAAGGGTCGCGACGCCTGAGCGGGCCACCACGCTCCGATTCCCAGACATCGCTGTCAAAGAATCGGAGCGATTCGGGACTGAGGATGAACTATCGCCGTGCGGGTGGCGGAGGGACGCATGATCAGAACTGGCGACGAGGCAGCCCCACGCTCGCGCAGGTCGCGGCGACTGCCGGAGTGAGCCGAGGAATACCTCAACGTCGGACCGGCTGAGCGTAATCACTTGTTGGCCGTAGTACGGATTCCGCCAGACAACTGAAGTGGAACCATCGCCCTTGACGAACTCCGCCCAGAACGCCTTCGTTCGGAAGTAGTCCGCCGTTCGCACGGCGTTGGCGTATTCGTAGTGCTCGTTGGCCTTCTGAAAGTGCGCCGCGCGGATGATGAAGTCGATGCGCTCGATGAGGCGATCGCCAAGTCGTTTGGCTCGGGTTGTGAGGTCCCCAGCGTTCGCTAGCCGCTGTCGTTCGACACGGACCTGGCCCTCGATGCGCGCCACGTTCGCAACGACCAACGAACGGCTGGACTCATATAGCGAGTCGAGGTTGCTCCGACCGAGCCGGATCGCCTCGAAGTCACTGAGGTGAGTGCTCTTGTATAGCATCATCGCGAAGAGATCGGTCTCGCTGAGGTTCAGCTGCCCGCCATCGCCGGAGAAGATCCGGTCGCGGAACACCACGAACTCGTTGCGCACGTTCTTCAGAAGCCGCATGTCCGGGACGAACCGTCCCGCAAGGTCGACGAGGTCGTCGGATACCTCGTGTTCGATGCCGCGCAGAATCTGAGTGGTTAGACTGCGTGCGCTTCGGTGCGTGATGAAGGGTACGACGGGGATCACGATGTCGAAGAACTTGGTGCGGTTCGCGCGAACGATCTCAGCCTGAGCAGGATCAGTGAGGTCGATGCCTGCGGGGTCGGGCTTACGTCCCTCTTGTTCCAGGCCGATTCGATCGAAGATGCTGTCCTTGATCGCGTAGATAAAACGGACCGGTCTGTCCTCGATCTGTGGCGCGGCGTTCAGCAGCGTGTTGAGTGAGCGGAGCGTTTCGAATATGTGCGAGTCGTTGAAGCGGTCGACGTCCTCGAAGATGACGATTCGGTACTTCGAGGTCTCAAAGAAGTAGACGATCTCGTCGAGATATTGGTCGAAGTAGGAGACTGACTTCTCGTCGAGCGTTACTGCAGCCGCACCGGCTGAAAACTGCTTGATGTGGATGCGGCCGTGGAGAAGTGAGCGGGCGAGATACGCGACTCCAGCAGCAACAAGCCAGATGACGAGGTACATCCACAACCCGGCATCCCAAAGGGGCTTCAGCGTGAGCGCGACCGTGGCGCCCCACCCAGTGATCATGAGGATGATCATGGTGACGAAGCCCACCAGCACGGAGACAACTGCTTCCCGTCTTGGTTGGAACCGCTCGATGCGCCGGAAGCGAGAGCCAACAGTCTTCTGCGGCTCCTCTCGGTAGAGGAGCTGCTTGACTATCTCTTGCTGGATGCGGTTCGTGGGCGTGGTGGCCTGGCGGGGCACCGAGTCGTCGAGATCTGACTCCTCGATAGGTGCGAGTGTCGAGAGGGAGAGTTCGACAACCTCGTCTTTCTTGAGCCTTGACACCTCCTGCAGAATGCTGCTTTTGCCAACGCCATAGTTGCCCGAAAGGGCGATGTTGCGGACGAGGGGATTCTCGACGGCGTGCACGATCGCGTTCGCGTACGCTCCGTGTTCGGATGCGATGAACGAAGGTGTGAGGGGGACGAGATCCTATTCGGCAGCCTGCGCCTCCGCGCTGTCTACTGCTGCTTGCGTTTTAGCGGCCGTCTGAACGTTGCTCGTTTGATTCCCCATAGATGTCCTGAGTATGACAGCGAGTTCTAACACGTCAAGCATGTGCGAACTCACCGTCCGCTGCGAGCAGCGGAAGCGACGTCCGCGCGCACGCTCGTGCACCACGGTTTAGGAAGAGTCTGACCGAGTCTCGACTGACATAAGTACTACTATCAGTCGCTCTCCAAGGCAGCCCGCCCGTTCGCAAGCAACCGGTGGGTAGACGAGATCGAGCATCGCTCGAGGGGAAAACAGAGCACGCGCTTATCCCAGTTCAATCGCGGGGTTGGCGCCGATAGCCGGGATAAGTGGTCTTATCGTGGCCAATGGGCCAGACGTTGAAGTGAGATGGGGCTGAGTAAGTGAGCGGCGTCTGAGCAGTGCTCGAGCGGGATCGCGGGGGCGCGTGCGTCTGCAAAGTAGAAGACCGGCCTGATCAAGTGCCAGCGGAGCATGGAGCCTTCACCAGGTCCCATTCACGACGTGGCATGGGCCGCGGGAGCCACCTGTCGAGTGGTGTGAGGGAGGAACCCGGGGAGCACCTTGGATCTGTCGAGGGCCGCCAGCGGCCCGCACACTTCTGCACTGATGGTTGCGATGCAGCGCGAATGACAATAAAGTGAACATAAGTTCATTTCAAGGAGCATCATGCCACGGACAGAAGCACAGAACAGTGCGCTGCGCACCGCGACGCGCTCCGCCATCGAGACTGCGGCCGTACGCGTGTTTGCGCGAAGCGGTTTCGCGGCAGCGAGCATCCGGCAGGTCGCCGACGAGGCGGGGCTCAGCGTTGGATCTATATATCGGCATTGGGTGAGCAAGGAAGAACTGTTCGATCACCTACTCGGGCAGGCCGCTCGCGGACTCGAGGCCGCCGCTGCAGGCCTTTCCGGCCCGGGTGATCCCGTCAGCATGATTCGCTCGTTCACCGAGACCTATCTGGCGGATCTCACGTCGGACGACGGTGCTGCCGAGTTCTACGTGGTGATCAATCAGGCGGTCGAGACCGATATTCCCCAGGGAACCACGCCTCGACTGCAGGCTACGCGGGCGATGCTCTGGAACGCGTTTGCTGCCCTCCTGGAGCGGGGTCAAGCGGAGGGGCAGATTGCACGCGGAGACCCCGCGCGGATGACCGCTCATTATTTCGCCATGCTCGCAGGCTTGACGACGATGCGGCTCGCTCTGCGAGACAAAGGGCAGGAACCGGATGCTGGACTAATTTTGCGAATGCTCACTGGAGGGCCCCGATGAAGATCGAGATCATGCGTGCAGACCAGCTCGGCGAGGAGTATCGGCATCGCATAGCCGACGTTCTCGTCCGAGGGTTTGCAGAGGACTTTGTCTTCTTCTCGAAGGACGTGGCAGTGCTGGCGGACGCATTCGCGAGCATGCTGATCCTCGAACGCTTCCACGTCGCGCTGGTTGAAAGTGAGCCTGCGGCCGTCGCCGTAGTTACAGAGGGGCGACAGGAGTGCTTCGAGCCCGATCGGCGGAAGCTCCAGCGAGTGCTCGGCACCGTCCACGGGATGATCAGCGACCGCATCATCCGGAGCCAGTTCATGGGAACCTACAGCGACGCCCGCGAGGGACTCACCGAGATTGCATTCGTCACAACGGCTCCACGATTCCAAGGCAAGGGTGTCGCTACCGCGCTCATGCGGCACGTGTTGGAGCTGCCCTCCGACGAGTTCATCCTCCGCGACATCAAGGACACAAACATTCCCGCTCTGCGTTTGTACGCAAAGCTCGGCTTCACCGAGGTAGCGCGTCGGCGTATTCGCTATGCGAAGCGCGCGGGATTCAGTGCATACATCTCGATGGGGCTCGCACGCGGTGACAGGCTCACCACACTGTGATGACGAGTGCTGCTCCGAGACGACTTCAAGCCGAGGTCGGGTAGCGACACTTCGCGCGTCAGAGCCTACGACCCCGCCGGCAGCGATCACAGCTCCCAGTCGCTCATGTCCGTGGCGAGCGTGGGCTCGAACGCTGGAGTGTCTCCGATGCCGTTCGTTTCTCGCGGCGACACGGTGGTGAGGACCTTGGACTGAGGGCTCACCAGCACACTCACCATGCTCTCTTCGTCCTGCAGCTGAACGAAGGACGGGCCCGTGGTGGAGGCAAACTCGATACGGCCCATGAGGTCGCCGAGATCATGATCCGGTTGCAACCGGAACGACCATCCGTCAATCGTGACCTGTGTCTTCGTGTCCACTCGCGTCTCGGTCACCCCGCGAGGGTAGCTCCTGCCCGGCGTCTCACGCGTAGGGGCTTGCATCCGACGACGACGATTTGTAGCGATCGACCCTCTGCCGCGCCCCCCTGAGGACCGATCAGGCTTGCGCGGGAACCGCTATGCGATCAGTGGACGTGTTCTCGGCTGGCTCGGGAACGAGGTACAGACCGCTCGGCGAGTTCGCGGTGAACGCGAGGGCGTCGACCCATTCGCGGTTGATCGCGGGCTGGCGACTGCCGAAGTACTTGAACACGAGGGAGCTGCCCCCGTGCAACCACACGGTCACTCGTCCACCACCGACGCTGGTGTCTTCACGCCAGGTGAAGGGGAACGGCTCGCCGCGGCGCAGCTTTGCGGTGATGACCAGCTGGAGGTGCGTCAGTGCACGGTCTTCGATCTCGGTCTTGACGCCGTTCTCGTAGATGAACTTGCCCATCGGGTGCTTTCTGCTCTGCCACGAGGTCCTCGAAAGAGGCGCGGCTGACGACGTCCGCTTCGTGGTTGACCTCATTGTGACATGGGTCCATGAATGCTGCATTGCCGAAGTGCCCCACCAACCGAGTCCACGGGAGCGCACAGGATCCGCGTGTTCCGTGGAAGTCGAGTCGGGGTCACAAGCACCCTCGGGGTGCCCAGGCTTATGACCCCGGGCTGGCGCGACGCTTCGCCTGTTCGATCAGCTCTTTGATCGCCACGGTCTCGGCGACGAGATCCTAACGCCGGATGAAACTCGAGCGTCTCTTCGGTCGTGAAGGTTTTTCCTCCGTGTTCGGCGAGAACTATGATTCGTAGCGCCTCCATGTCGGCTCTGAGCTCTAGGAGACGGGTGAGGCGAGCTTTGTCATTGGGGTCGGGCACCGTGTCTCCATTTAGCGCCCCGCTTAAGCAAAGTCGGATCCGTCGGGTCTACGGTCCGGGAGTTGCTGACCTTCCGGTCGACGATATGCTCGCGGTTCGTCGAAGCGACGTCGCTCGAGGTGTGCTCGAGCATCGCTAGGCTCTTCACCTTCCGGTCACCGGTGAACTTCTCCGGCGTGAGCCGGCGTCCCAAGTGTCGGGCATCAGGAAGGTGGGCATCCGGTCATGCACCTCGCCGCTGGCGTCACGCTTCGCAGGTGATGACCACGAAGCAGCGGGACTTCTCGCCGTTGGGCAGCTCCATCGACCAGGTGAGCCCCGCGGCCGAGTGCAGCCCGTCGCCATGCAAGAAGTGAGGGATCTTCGGGGTCTCGTCGCCCGTCCACTCGAAGTAGGCGCGCATGGGGACGATTCATCTCGCTGCAGAGAAGGCGGGAGCCCAGAAGCCCTGAGCGAGCTTCACCGAACTAAGCAGAGGCACGCCAAAAACGATCGTTTCCGGCGTGATCCGTTCTGGCGTCCCGGAACGGGGTCCGTTAACGTTCACCGGAATCCCGATACGGCGGGGGTGTTCGGTCAGCTCGTGACCGGCGTTGACCCAGCGCCGCACGGTAGTTCGGTTGGCCTATCTCTTGATGATCTTCGGCGGGGTGAAGTCTCCGGCAAGGGTTTCGGTGGTCGGCGAGTAGAGCCGGAGCATCGGGGCGAACGCTCCCTGTGGTGCGGGTAGCCAGTTCGCTTCGCGCTCGGTCCCTGGAGATGCGTGCTGAATGTAGATGTCGAGTGAACCGTCAGGGTTGATGCTCAGTGGGTCTCGGTCGCGAATCACGAAGCGGTTGAGTCGGTTCGGGACCTGGAAGCCGTCGCCGTCGTACATCGTGAGGGACCAGAAGGCGTCCACGCCCGGCTGTTGGCCGGCGTCGAAGTGGAGCACGTAGTTGTGCTCCCCGGTGAACGGTTGACCGTCAGCGTCGACGAAGGCGTTGGGGTAGATCGCGTCCTCGGGGAGGTTTGCTCCGAGCCCGGCCATTGCGACAAGAGCGCGCACGCGATACGAGGTGCCGTACGTCCCGAACGACTGCTCCCAGTTCCACCCGTTTCGCACGATGCCGATGCTGGCTTCGGTCATCGCTTTCACGAGATCCTGCAGGGCCGTGTCTCGGGCTGCCGAGACGGCGGCAGTAGCAGCATCGTCCAGCACCGCAGGGTTGAAGTCCTCGCCCGGCACGATTCCGATGGCGCGCATCCGATGCAGGATTGGGTAGTCGTTAGCGTGCGGCGGATTCTCTTTCAGCAACTCGGCAAAGAGTGTGAAGAACTCGACGCTGCTGAGCGCGTTCACCTGGTCCAGTGGCGGTGTCACATCATCCACGCTCGGGTCAACGGGTGCTGCAGAAGGCGTGCCTGATTCTTGGCCGTACGCGTCCATACGGGTAATGCCGTACTGGTCCTGGATGCGGTGGACTTCCGCGAAATCGTCGGGGCCGTTGCTCTGTGTGCGACCCATGACCCAGACGTTCGGCGTCGGTGCGACTATCAGGTCGAGTCCGCTGGGGACTTCGCCGCTCCACGCGGGTGGCGCAATGAGGAAGTCGCGAGCTTCACCGAGGGTGTTTCGGCTGCCAGGAACGGCGAAGATGTCCGTCCACATGTCGAGCATGGGCGTGAGGTAGTACCGGTCAGGCGCATCGGGCGTGTGCAGAATCACAGGTCCGTCTCGGAGATCGAGCCACGCGAACGAGTAGAGCGTGTCGAAATTGAAACGCACGACGTCCTTGGATTCTGCTGCGGGGTATTCCCGGGCGTGTGCGAACTGGTTCGCCGGTGCCCGCAACAACGCAGTATTCGCGTCCGGGACGTTCGTCATCTGGCGCCGCGTGAACTCCATCGTCACGAGCGGGTACGCGTACAGGTACGCGTCGACGGCAACCTTGCTGAGATCGAACTGCGACATTAAGTATCCCCCTGGCTCCCTGGTACCTCGAAGCCTAGGGTGAACCGCGCCCCAGAGGCCACAGTTCCGAATGGCGCAGCCCGCAACCACCGATGTCAGAGAGGTGCGCGCCTGGCCTGCCGGAAACGATCGTTTTGGTGCGGCTAGGCTTCGTGCTCCGGAGTAGGTGCCAGTAATGTCTGCCGGAAGCGGCTTTTGGCAGACGATTTCGGCGGCGCTGCGGCCTCGTGCCTGCTAGTGCTGTTCGAGGTGCTGGTAGTCGGGTAGGTTGTGGCGATGACACCGACAACCAGGAATCCCGATGGAATCGGTCATCTCGAACTCATTTCTGGACGTCGCACCCCACGCCTGCGAGGCCCTCATGAGAGAGAAGGTGACTCGACAGGTACTGCAGCTCTGGATCCGCCTCGGTTGTCCTCTACGCCTGACCCGCGTGGGGAGTCAGACTCGGAGCGTGGCGGTCCAGACCGCCGAAGTATCAGTGTATGCACGGGGTGAGACGTCCTGGTCAGTCGCCGCTGACGATCAGGGCGCAAGGAGGAGTGCGCCTGGCCGTATAGCCGACAGGCATCTCTTTGCGGGGAGACCTCGAGGGAGCAGCCGATCTGCGGGAGGATGACGTTGTGCCTGACGACGTCCGCCTGATTCTGAACCACACCAGTGAGCCCCCGCGTGTACTCCACCGCGAGGATTGCCCGACGATCCAGCATCAGGTCCGTGGGGATGTACGGGAGGAGCTGCCACGCGGTGGGTACGAGATCCTCGAGTCCTATGAGGACGGGCTCTCACTGATCGGACCTGTCGAGGGCGTGGATCGGAGCTACTACGCGGCGTCCTACGTGACCGTGGAACAGCTTGCCGGCGTCGGTCGGTATCGGCGCTGCAAGACGTGCGCTCCTGATGCGCCGGAGGGTCCGCCGCCCATGCAGGTGAACCGGAAGAAGGCTGCGACGTTGGGCGCCTCCGACGTCGGCCGTGTCACTGTCGACGGGGCGATCGAGCGTATCGAGCACACCCGCGCCGGGACGCTCGTGACCTTGAGCGATGGCGTGACGCTGAGTCTCAGGGCAGGAGACACAGTGTCGTTCCCCAAGATCGCGCGCGTGCGGTAGCTCTCGTCGGTTGTGAGGTTTCTGAGGTGGGAGCCACTGGTCCGCGGAATCACGCTGAGGGGCAGGGCACGCAGCTACTGAGGTTCCTGAGGTTGCGGGCCTCAGAGCTGGCGGTCGGCGCTCTGCGGTTCGTCGGGGTCCGGTGGCTCGTCAGCTGAGACCTCGGCCGAAGCGGCGAAGCCAGCTCGAGTGGTATCCAGGCGAGGAGTGCCGGCGTCCAGTCGTCTCGCCGATGGTGACGACGTCGGCGTATCGGGAGAGCAGTCCATCCCATTCGGGATCGTGCGCGGGCATCGAGGAGGCCAACGGCAGAGAGTCGGCTGCGAGGCTGGACTTCCGGGTGTTGCACATCGCGTGCAGGGTCGTGAGATTCTGCGGGTCGCTTGATCCGCCACCGGCATGCGCGAGGACGTGGTCGGCTTCGGGCGCGAGCGCCCAGTACGCGGGATGCACAGTGCCACGGCGGTAGTGGGCGTAGTACGGGAACTCGTCGGGGAACACGTCGCTGATCGCGACGAGGATGCATCGGGGGATCGTGCGGCCGCCGCAGTACGTGCAGAGGAAACCGTCACGGAGGAACACCTCGGCGCGCGTGCGATCGGCGACGCGGCGAGAGGTGCGGTCATTGTTGCCGGGAGCGGTCACGCCGTGAAGGGTGAGGCTGCCCATCCACACTTCCCCGGAGATCGGCTCGAGGATTTGACGTGCACGATCTACCGATGACGGGATCGCCGCTGTGACCGCGTCGAGCACGTCGCTGTACCAAGCGGCAGCATCGTCGCGGAGGGCGTGGATCTCGCGGGTCATGGCGCCGGCGGCTCGGAGACGGGACCTTCGAACTCGCGCGTCCTCATGACGGCTCCTACGCCTAGGAAGCCGGCGAGGTGGACGACGTCGCTGCCACCCATGACACGGTTCAGCGTGAACTTCCGCGGGAACTTCTCGAGGAGTGGGTTCTCACCGGCGAAGAACTGGTCAGTCTTGACCGCGAAGATGCGGGTTGTGTCGAGGGCCCGAAAGCTGTCGATCGAGAGAATCGATGAGGTGACGTCACCCCAGATGAGTCGGTCGAACTGCTTCTGGTTGGTCCAGTGCTGGCGGATGCGCTTCGCGATTCCCGTCGACGAGTTGGCGACCCCGACGTACACCTGGCAGTACTCGTCGAGCACCATGATGTAGAGCCCGGGCACGCCGTCCCACTTCGTAAGGTCCGTGACTTCGACCATGCCGCGCCGGCTGGCGACAGCCGACTGCAGAGCAGTCTCGAACTCCTCGCGATCGAGGGAGGCGAAGTGCGCCATGTTCAGGTCGAAGTTCTGCAGCGCTCTCTCGCGATGCTCTGCGCACCATTCGTCGGAGTGAAAGCGGTGTTCGGCGTCTTCGTACGACCAGTCAAGGGAATCCCACAACTCGGGGTTGTCCTCGCGGTGCCACCGCGGGAGCGATGAGCGCTTGTTGATTGTCGCGTACGTCTCGCGAGAGATGCGGAGTCCGAGTCCGAAGTGACTGCGCACTTTCGTATTGAAGTGGGTGGCTCTCTCGATGCCGTCAGCGCGCGGCCGACCCTTGCGCGGTATCGCCACAGGCACGCCCCAGACCTTCCGTGCGAGCCGCGTCTGCCAGCGATGCCAGATGAGCGAGTGCCCGGAGTCGACGAGCGCATGCAGGGACGCGTTCGCGTTCGGACCGATGCCGACGTCGAAGATGCGCGCGGGATCGAACTCGAGGTGTTCGCCTTCGGGGATGAGGCCGGCGCTGGTCAGCTCGAACGGGTCAGCGTCGCGCACAAGATAGCCGGACTCTTCGAGCTCGTGGCGCAGCTCTCACGCGGTCTGAGCCTTCGCCGCCCACACGAGCGTCTCGCGGGGTGTGACGGTGATCTCGAGTTGCATGCGGGAGCGCCGTTCAGAAGACGCGGATGCGGAAGCGGTCCGCTGCAGTCTTGAGGTCGTCGTCGGTGACGAGGATCGGCTCAGCGGCCAGGGTGAGCACGTCGCGGGCTTCGGGGTGATCGAGCCAGATCGCCTTGCACCAGGCGGCGCCGTGCTTGCTGCCGAAGTGCACCCCGAGCGGGGTGGTGCCGGTGTCGAGAGTGAGGCCGTGCAGGTGCTCGGCGATGCGGGTGGTGACGGCACGCTCTTCGCTGCGGAGCGTGCCGGTGGTCAGGTGCGTGACGTTGAAGCTCGCCAGCAGCGGCCCTATCGCACCCTCGATGACGGAGATGGAATCGGGGTGCTCGACGTCGACGAGCCAGCCGGGATCGGGGAGCACCACGGGGATGAGCCCACGGTCGTATCGCCAGCCGGCGGGGATGGCACCCAGACCCATGAAGTCGCGCTCCGACCACTCGCGAGCGATCTCCTCGATGTACTCCTCGAGGGAGAGCCCAGCGAACTCGGCATCCTTCGTGAGCGTGTCTGTCGCACCGTTGGCACGCTTGAAGCCGGAGAGCACCTCGGCATAGGCCGCAGAGCGTGTCTCGGCGACGTAGAAGGTCTGACCGGGTACGTCGTAGCGACCCCATGCCTGGCGCCACTTCGCAGCAGCGTCACGGGGCGCGCCAGACAGCGCGGGATAGTCGTTCTTCCCGACGTGGAAGCCGTAGGCGCCGGGGTCCGAGATGAGTCGGAGGCCGGTGACAGAGCAGGTCCGCGCAGTCGTCACGCGTCGGCGGTCCCGGCGATGAACGACTCGACCGCGTCAGCGACCTCACCATGACGGCCCTCGCGGATCGCCGTGATCGGGGTGTCTTCCCGCAGGTGCGGGTTTCCACCGATGAACCACTGCCGGGCGACATGATCACCGTCCGCTGCAGACAGCAGACTCCACTGACGGTGAGCGAACGTCAGACGGTTCGACGCGTCCGAGCGCGGCTCGGGGCCGTCAGCCTTGGCCCAGCGGATCGGGAGCTTGCGGTCCTTGGAACCCGCGAGCCCAGCGACGAGCGTCGGTCCGAGGGCCGCGTTGAGCTCGCGCACGATGTCGTGGATGTCCATCCGCATCGTGCGGCTGTGCGCTGTAGTGGGGGTCAGGGTTTCCATGAGAGCAGTTTACCTCCTTGCTACCCTATAAGCCACCCTAGTTACACCGACCGCAATACGCGCAGATCGCTGCTCAGGCGACCGGCTCCAGCAGGGTCGGGTCAGCCGGATCGACGGTGCGACTATTGCTGACCTTCCGGTCGACGATGTACTCACGGATCGTCGAGGCGACGTCGCTCGAGGTGTGCTCGAGCATCGCTAAGGTCTCGATCTTCCGATCACCGGTGAGCTTCTCCGGTGTGAGCCAGGCGTCCCAGGTGTCGGGCGTGAGGAACGCGGGCATCCGGTCGATCTTGAAGTCGTGATGGCTCCCGGGAAGCACGGTGGCCGGAACGAGCGCATTGTCGGTGGCGATCACGGTCGCGCCGACGAGGGCAGATGCCTGGATCTGGCCTGAGCTTCCCCCGCTGTTGGTGAGTCTCAGGTACGTCGCGGTGTGCTCGCGGCGTCCATTGGCGCTCTCATGCACCGTCGTGGTTACGCCGAAGCTCCAGGACACGCGACTCATGGTCCGCTTACGCTCGGCGCGATCGAGTAGCACGAACCAGAGCGTCACGGCAGAGATTGCGACGCCCAGGATGCCGACAGCGAGTCCCCAGTCCATGCTTCACACCCTAGAGGGGGAAGCGCTATCAGCAGGGACTCGACGAGGAGCTCCCCGCCTGGTGGTGACTAGAGGGGTTGGCCACGCGTTCGCCCGAGAGCCTCAAGCGCAGCGTTCTTAGTGGGGTAACCCCGTGCGGAGAGGGCAAGCAATTCACCGTTGCTGGCGATTCTTCGCCAGCGGTGCAGCCCGTCTGAGTCTTCGTACAGCTCGTACCGACCCTTGAGGCCTGGAGCGGTACCGGTGACGGACGCGGCAAGATCCTTGTTCGTGATTGTCGCAACGATCGACTGCGTCTGCTGAGGCGGGATCACTTCTGCGGGGAGCGACCTCATCACGCTTGCGGCCGTTGCCCGGTCCTCGTCCGTTACCCACTTTTCTGTGGCGAGGGACTTGAGCAGGAGGGCGCCCGTTCGTGCTTGAGCGTTGTCGGTGCTCAGGGCAAGCGCGTACGCCTTCTCGAAACGACTCTGCCAATTGACGCGGGCGGCGGTCACCTTCGTCTGGTGTCCAGTGATGAAGAAACTCGCGACCGACCAGATCAGCCCGCCTGATGCGACGATCGCTGCGATCTGAGCAGCAACAAGTGTCGCCTGGGCATCAGTCATGAACGAAGGCTACATGCCGGAGAGGGAGGGGAATGAACAAGTACGCAGCTCTCGGTCTTCTGCTCCCACCAGCGAACGGCACCTCGAACTCATGCAGGGCCACGCCCGCGAGGTCGGAGCGGCGGCGGATAAGAAGGTCGCGGTCATCGCCCGCAACCCATTACATGACCATCGCGTGAGCGAAGAGCTCCGCATGACTCTCTCCTCCCACCCAGACGCGAGCATCGTCCGCGCCTGACCATCGCCCCCGAGGCCCCCCGTCGAGAAATCCGGGGATGGCCTCGGGGGAGGAACACCGACCGGGGGAGTGTTCCTCTCTCCCCGGGCCTCTCAGGAGGGGGTCGCGCGCGCGAGGGACACCAACTTCGGCCATTGGGCACTGTTCGTGGACGCTTTGATGCGGCTGTCTGGCACGATGGCTTCATGCCGCAGAGCGATCATTCAGGTACCAAGGAGCTGGGAGCGTTCCTCCACGCTTGTGGTCCGCTGCTGTCCAAGTTCAAGAGACGGCAGATCTTCACGATCGCAACGTTTATCGGAGCTGTAGTCGCCGTTTTCGGGCCGCTCATTTGGGGCGACCCTGCCTGGCACGGGATTCGCATCGCCGCGGGAATTGCTGCTGCGGTCGCCATTCTCGGTGACAAACTGGCCGACCGTTACGACCAGACTGTCGCCAGTCTGAAGTTTCGCGAGAGTGAGAGGTCAGCCGAGAAAGCGATCGACGACCTGAATGTCGTGTTAAGTGAGGCGATCGAGGTGATGTTCCTGACTGGCAGGGCGAGGGACGAACAGGCCAAGGCATTGAGGCGCACGGTAGCGAGGCAGGCGGCAAGCGCGGTCGGTGACGGTAGTCGAGCGACCTACTACACGATGAGACGCGAGGCCGGGGGGCGTCGAATCCTAGACAGTGCTGTGCATGGTACCGAGCACGGGCGGTACGACCGTCCAGACCGCCCCTTCATCGAGCGGGAGGATCCGGAGAACACGATCTGGTCGCTACTAGATCGTGCGGATGAGGAGCCGGAGGTCTGCAACGCGCCAGACGAGGTCTACGGCGTAGATTGGGCCAAGAAGAAGTACGACACTTTCTACACTGTGCCGGTCAAGGCCAAGAGCGTTCAGCTCGGACTCTTGAGCGTCAACAACGCATCTGCGGGTGCGATCGGCGGCCCGCAGCGGTCGGCCGTGCTAGCGATGGCGCGCACCATGGCGCTTGTTGTCGCGGTGATCAAAGGTCCCGTATCCCTGAACTCGCAACAGTCGCGACACAGGAATGTCGGAGGTTAGCGTTACGTTGTGGGTATGAGGAGCAAGGGGGTCATGATGAGTAGGCATTCAATGGATGACGCGGCCCGTAGCAGGGTCGACGCCCAGGTCCAGCGCAACGCTGAGCGGCTGACACAGCGATACTCTGGATCTGAGCCGGCACGGCGTAGCCTCGAGGTTCGAGAACGTTACGTTCAGGAACGAGCACTCCGTCGCTCCGCATAACGTGCCCCGGAAGCAGTGAGGATCAGCGTGGATCCGATGTTCCCTAGCCAAGGCAATCCTCCTGCCGAGATGTTGCAAGATCTGAGGGGGTCAGAGAAGCGCGCCATCAACTACTTTTGGATTCTTGTCGGCGAACTCGGGCTTGACGGGACCTCGGGCCGGTATTACGCGGAGGTCGTGGGCACCCACAGTAATGCTGAAGACGAGCCGTCTACGTCGCCTCTCTCGTACGACGTCGTCGGCGCATCGAGCGATGACATCTTCGAGGAAGGGGATGTTCCGCCGTTTCGGGAAGCCACGGAGTTCCTCACGACACGACACGGACTAACTCTGGACCCGGCGTCGTGGATCGTGGTCGGAGATCCCCCGCGAGAACGGGTAGCGGTTTGGCGGCCATAGAGCCTCGTGCTAACGAAGTGCTAACAACTCGCCAGACTCACCGCTTGTCGAGTAAACCAGGATCCGCGCAATAACGCTGATCTGAGGTGACTGCGAATGCTTGCTAGGCCGGAATGTGGGTTCAAATCCCACCGTCACCGCCACCACGAAGGCCCCGACTCCCTGGAAACACTGGGATGCGGGGCCTTCGTCATGTGCGGAGTGCTGGCAGCGGTAACCCAGCGATAGCCGTCTTGCTGCGCACGCTCAGACGGCTGATCGAGTGGTGAACAGCTTGATCCGATCCTGATACGGATCGCGGAGGTACAGGAACAGCGCATTGCTGATGCCGTGCCGGCCGAGGTCGCGATCGATCTCGTCTCCGAAGCCGAGATCATCGGCGACGTCGGCCGCGTGCAGAAGAGCCGTCCCGTCGGGAACCGTATACGCGAAGGCAGAAACGGGATCCTCGTCCGTTGGGGAACAGCAGGTCGTGTGTGTTTCCCTCGACTTCCATCCACGACTCCCAGAAGTCGTCGGTGATGGCGACGCGTGCACTCGGCGAGCCGCATGCCCAACCGCGCTCAGAAGTCGGTCGCCGCCGGAGCATCGTGGATGACGACCCTCGGCGTCAGGCGGAGTCCCCCGGTACGACGGTGAGGACGACTGGGTCGGTCGGGCGGGCAGGACGAGCGGATCCGGAGACTCGGCTCACGACGTCCCGGATCATTCTGTCCATGGCGGGCGCTGCCTCGACCTTGATCGTGGTGAGGCGTGGAGCCACGAGCGTCCCGATCCGCGTCGCGTCCATGCCCATCAGCGCGACATCTTCGGGAACCCGACGGCCGAGTTCGCGCGCTGCGCCGAGAAGGGCGATGGCCACGTCGTCGTTATAGCAGGCGATGGCTGTTCCGAGAGGCAGAGTCCGAAGCAGAGAGACCGCCTCGTCGAGCTCGAGCGGAAGCCGGATCGACGTCGGCGCGTCGATTCCGTGCGCGAGGCAGTAGTCGGCGAGCCCCTGTTCCCGAGCGTCGCCGAAGACATCGAGGCGGGTATCTCGGAGGTGCGCGTAGACGAGGTGCCTGTGTCCTTTCGATGCCAGGTACTCGCCCTGGAGCTGGCCGATGCGGTGGTTCTCATCGCGACCGCCCTCCGCGTGCAGGTCGATGAGGGTGATTCCGGCGGCATCGATGGATTCACGCTCCGCGGCTGTGGGAGCGACGAACGGCGCGATGACGGCGCGCGGTCGCACGGTGGTGATGAAGTGCTCGAGCAGCTCCACCGGCGAGCTTGCGAAGCGCAGCACGAGAATCAGTCCCGCGCGAGCGAGCTCTTCGGTGAGAAAGTCGACGAAGTCCTGCAGGTTGGTGCCGAAG
This sequence comes from Microbacterium sp. K2, assembly GCF_051365005.1. Taxonomy (NCBI): domain Bacteria; kingdom Bacillati; phylum Actinomycetota; class Actinomycetes; order Micrococcales; family Microbacteriaceae; genus Microbacterium; species Microbacterium sp. K2. The sequence goes on from NZ_JBLWII010000004.1 coordinate 112,470, forward strand.
GTGGTGTTCGGGACCAGGGCGATGACGACATCGCTCGTGCCTGTCGCAAGAGTGCGAGCCGCCGCCGAGGGGTGATAGTTCATGGCCGCGGCGGTCTCCTCGACCCGTCGGATGGTATCCGCTGAGAAGCGACCGCGACCGTTGAGGATCTGACTGACAGCGGGGCGGGAGACCCCCGCTGCGCGCGCGACGTCGTCGCTGGTCACTGTCATCGGGGCCCCTCCGGTGTCGTCTGCACCAGTGTAGTTGACGCGCGTAATCAGATGGTGTTCACTCGGTGATAACGCGCGTTAGCGCAGTCCCTCACAATGACGTGGAGATCAAATGACCAGCAATATCCATCCGGAAACCGGCCCCTTCGAAGCAACCGTTCCCGGAGCTGCCGTCCGCCCCGATGCCCTCCTGGAGCCGTCGGAAGGCCCGCAGCGGATGAGCCGGTGGCTGTGGGTCATCTACCCCCTCGCACTGATCAGCGTCAACGTCGTGTGGGGTGGAGTGCTCCAGGTCATGCTGGGCAGACAGGTCGCGGAGCTGCTCGGGGAGACGACGGCGGCGGCAGGCGTGCTGGGTCTCGTGATCAGCGCAGGGGCCATCTCGAGTCTGGTCGCGCAGCCGCTTCTCGGACTGCTCTCCGACAAGACGAGCAGCCGCTTCCTGGGGCGTCGCAACATCTGGATTCTCGGATCCGCCATCGCTGCGACCATCGCCCTACTGGTGACGGCCAGCAGCCCGAGCCCGGTTGTGCTCGCCATCACCTGGGCGATCGCAATGTGGCCCCTCAGTGGGTTGCAGGCCGCGCTGACCGCCGTGCTGCCCGAGCGCGTGCCCGTCCGCAATCGCGGCACCATGTCGGGGCTGGTCGGCGCCTCTTCGATCCTCGGTGCCTTCGGCGGTATCGCGATCGCCGGCCTGACGACGAGTCTGTTCGTCGGATATGTAGGCATCGCCGCCGTCATGCTCGTCTTCGGAACCATCTTCGCGCTCACGACCAAGGATTACGTGCCGTCCCTCGCGGGCTCCGGTGCATCCAAGGCGGAGCGTCGCGCCGCCTCCCGTTTCCCCAGCTTCCGCAGCGCACCGGACTTCTGGTGGACATTCGTCGGGCGGTTCCTCATCGTCTTCGGGTACAACTTCATGTCCGGCATGCAGCTCTACATCCTTGCCGACTACATCGGCGTCGGCACGGTCACCGAGGCGGCCGCGGTTCTCGTCGCCGTCCAGGGTGTGAGCACCCTCGCTTTGCTGGTGTTCTCGATCGTCGGCGGGTGGCTGTCGGACCGATTCGGACGAGTCCGGGTGTTCGTCGCGCTGTCGAGCCTGCTCTTCGCACCGGGCGCACTCGTCTACCTCCTGGCTCCCACGCTGACCGGCGCGTTCGTCGCGAGCGGGATCCTCGGCGTCGCGTTCGGTGTGTACCTCGCAGTCGACCAGGCCCTGATCACGCGCGTTCTGCCGAACATGAACAACGCCGCACGCGACCTGGGTGTGATGAACGTCGCCAACGCGGGACCGCAGGTGATCGCCCCTGCCCTCGCCGGGGCGCTCGTCGCCGCGACAGGGCTCTATCAGCCGCTGTTCATCGTGACCATCGTCGCCGTGATCCTCGGGGCGATCAGCGTCCGCTTCATCAAGGGTGTCCGGTGACGACCGACACGCGCTCTTCTCAATCCCTGGCACACAATCAGAAAGCACCGGCATGATACGCACACCCTTCAACAACGACTGGACCGTCGGGCCCAAGGGCTCGATCTTCGACGCCTTCACCGGTGGGGCTGCCAAGACGGCGGTGACCCTGCCGCACGACGGTCTCCGCGATATGCCGCGTTCGGCGAGCAGCCCCAACGGAAGCCACACCGGGTATCACCCCAGTGCACATCTGGAATACAGCAAGACCTTCGACGTGCCCGCAGAGTGGCGTGACAAAAGCGTGGTCCTCGATATCGAAGGGGCATATCGCGACGCCGTCGTCTACGTCAACGGCGACTTCGCCGCCCAGCGCCCGAACGGGTATGCAGGTTTCGCCGTCTCGCTCGATCCTTTTCTCTGTTTCGGCGAGTCGAATACGATCAGCGTGGAGGTCCGCACTCACGAAGACAGCCGCTGGTACACCGGGGCCGGATTGTATCGCGACGTCTGGCTCGTCGCTGCCGCCGCTGTGCACATCCCGCTCGACGGCGTGCGGATCACCACTCCTGTGATCGACCCCGACCTCGCATCCGTCGTCACGACCGTCGAGGTCGTCAACACGACCCGCCACACCCGCACCGTGCGGGTGGAGACGGAGATCCGCGGCGATTCCGGTGATCTGCTCAGCCTGCAGACGGCACCCCTCACCGTGCTTCCCGGCACGACGGGGCTGGTGCACCTGCGCCACTATCTCGCGGAGCCGGTGCTGTGGGACGTCGACGGTCCTCGCCTTCATGTCGCGCGCACCCGGATTCATGAGAGGGGCGCAGTTCTCGATGAGGACGAGTCGGTGTTCGGCATCCGTTCCGTGACCGTCGACCCCGTTCACGGACTGCGGATCAACGGGCGCTCTGTGAAGCTCCGCGGGGGGTGCATTCATCACGACAACGGGCCGCTCGGCAGCGCCGCACACCCGCGCGCAGAAGAACGCCGCGTCGAGCTGCTCAAGGCCGCTGGCTACAACGCGATCCGCAGCTCTCACAACAGCATCAGCCGTGCGTTCCTCGACGCCTGCGATCGCCACGGCCTCCTCGTCTGGGACGAGACCTCCGACGTGTGGACGAAGACCAAGACAGCGTTCGACTACTCGCTCGATTTCCCCGAGTGGTGGGAACGGGATGTCGAATCGATGGTCGCGAAGGACTTCAACCACCCGAGCGTCATCATGTACTCGATCGGCAACGAGATCTTCGAGACCGGCAGTCCGATCGGATCCACCTGGGGTCGCGCTCTCGCCGAGAAGGTCCGTTCTCTCGACAGCACCCGGCTCGTCACGAACGCCATCAATGGCATGGTCTCGGCAATCGACGTCCTTGCAGCACATGCCGCCTCGGGCGACGGTGATGCCGCCTCGACGAACGTCAACGCATTCATGGCTTCGATGGAGGACATGGGGAACACTCTCGGTGCATCAGAGCTGGTCTCCGAGCGAATCGAGGAGGCGCAGTCCCAGCTCGATGTCAGCGGTGTCAACTACGCCGAAGCTCGCTATGTCATCGACGCGGAGCGGCACCCCAACCGGATCGTGGTCGGGTCTGAGACCTACCCCCGCGCTCTCGACAGGATCTGGCCGCTCGTCGAGCAGCACCCGACCGTGATCGGGGACTTCGCATGGACGGCCTGGGACTATATCGGCGAGGCGGGTCTCGGGAGAGCGATCTACGCGGATGACCCCGATGCGCCGCAAGGGCCGAGCTCGCCCTTTCCTTGGCTTCTCGCCCAGTCCGGAACCATCGACATCCTCGGGAACAGGCGCCCCATCTCGTTCTGGCGAGAGACGGTCTGGGGGCTGCGAAGCGAGCCGTACATCGCGGTTCATCGTCCTGAGAACCACGACCGTGAGGTCTTCATCGGCGGTTGGTCCTGGGACGATGTCGTCAGCAGCTGGAGCTGGGACGTGCCCGCCGGATTCCCGGTCGTGGTCGATGTGTACAGCGATGCGGAGGAGATCGTACTCCAGCGCGACGGAGTCACGGTCGGCCGTGCGCAGGTAGGCGTGCACAAAGCCTTCATCGCAAGGTTCGAGACCGAGTATCGCCCAGGGGAGCTCACGGCGATCGCCATTAGAGATGGGCAGGATGTCGGCGTCAGCAGTCTGCGCACGCGCCAAGACGACGTCCGTCTCGCTCTCGCTGCCGATCGTGCAGACCTGCGCGCCGACGGTTCCGATCTCGCGTACATAGCCATCGAGCTCGCCGATCGCGGAGGAACCCTGGCGACCGACGCCGCTGCCGTCGTCTCGGTGGAGATCGAGGGGCCGGCGGTCCTCGCGGCATTCGCGAACGCGCAGCCGGACTCGATCGAAGAGTTCAGGGCCGTGACCCGCACCACCTATGACGGACGGGCGTTGGCGATCATCCGTCCGATCGGTCCAGGAACGATCACCGTTCGCGCCACCGCGGCGGGTCTCGACGCGCAGCAGGTGGACCTCGTAGCGCGCTGACCGGGGTGGCGGTCGGCGGAGGAGCCGACCGCCACCCCGGAAGGGGCGG
>NZ_JBLWII010000005.1:0-184782 GCF_051365005.1 Microbacterium sp. K2
TTCGCGCCACCGCGGCGGGTCTCGACGCGCAGCAGGTGGACCTCGTAGCGCGCTGACCGGGGTGGCGGTCGGCGGAGGAGCCGACCGCCACCCAGGACGGGGTGGCGAGTTGACCCTCTCGAAGCGGTGATGCTCACACCGCCGCAGCTCTCCATCGAGTCGTCCGGCGCGTCGGCAGAGCCTCACGATAGCGAGGAAGCGGCGGCTGGAGGCTGAGCGGCCACCAGCCGCATGAACGTGGTGAGCAGGCCGAGGGCATCGCGGGAAGGATCGAGCAGAGCCTGGATGCGCAGTCCGTCGACCATCGCGAGCACGAGCGTCACCTTCTCGTCGGCCGTGAGGAGCTCGCTGTCGCTGGTGGGCAGGGGACCGTCCGTGAAGCGCGACCGCATGCGTTCGCGGCGGCCGAGGAAGAACTCGTGTGCAGGGTGCTCCGGGTTCGTCGCGGCGACGGCGAGGGCGAGCCAGTTGCGCTGGAACTCCGAGTTCGAGAACTCGTCGGCGAGTACCGCACTCAGGATCTGCTCACCTGGAACGTTCGCGGTCATGATGCGTGAGGCGAGGTCTTCCTCGTGCTCCTCGCGCTGCGCGAGCGCGGCGGGGAGGAGTTCCTCCTTTCCGGAGAAGTGCCGCAACAGGGCGGCATGGGTGAGTCCGGCCCTGCTGGCGATGTCACGGAGAGACGCCCGCTCATAACCGTGCTCAGCGAAGCTGGCGAGTGCCGCTTCGACGATCTCGGCCCGTCTCGCCGGCGTGGATGCGCTCTTGCCTCGTCGGCGAGGTGATGGCGTTGCGGTCGGCGGTGACGTCATATCTCCACTTTCTCACTTTTGCCTTCTGTAACCAAAGTGGTTACTATCGCTCAGGATCGACAATCGGTTGCCAAACGGATTTCGACCGCATCTCGCGAAGGACGCCCACTGACGGGCGCCGCGGATCACTGAACGATGAAGGAGTCCAGGTGACCAAGAGTGAATTCGACCGCAGCGACACGATCGACTCGATCGCCGCGGCTCAGCCGGTGGGCGGGAACACCCCGGACGGCACTCCGCTGGAGGCGACCGCGGTCGCCGCCGAGCCGACTGCCAAGGTCAGCGGCGGGTACATCTTCTGGCTGATGCTGGCGAACTTCGGCGCATCCATCGCGATGATGGTGCCGCTGGCCTACGGCCTCGCGCTCCGCATCACCGAGCTCGCGCCCGGGCATGAGGAGGTGCTCGGCTACGTCACCGGAACCGCACAGCTGATCTTCCTGGTGCTGAGCCCCATGATCGGCATCTGGAGCGACCGCACCCGGTCGCGCTTCGGTCGACGCACGCCGTTCCTGTTCCTCGGCGCTGCCCTCGGCCTCGTCGGAGCGGTCATCATCGGCTTCGCCCCGAACCTCCTCCTCGTGGGTGCAGGCTGGGTGGTCGCGATGACTGGATGGTCGACCGCCGGCGCGGCCATCCAGACGCTGCAGGCCGACAAGCTCCCCGAAGAACAGCGCGGTAAGGTGTCGGCGCTCACAGGGCTCATGACGCAGGTGGCGCCGGTGCTCGGTATCGGCATCGCCTACGCCGTGTCGTACAGCACCTTCCTGGTGTTCTTCGTTCCCGCAGTGATCGGCGTCGTGCTGCTCGTCCTGCTCCCGACCTTCAAGAAGGAGGGAAGCTCGAAGGACCTGGTCGTCGACTCGTCGGTGACGCTCAAGAAGGTCATCGCCGGCTACGGCTTCAACGCCCGCAAGTACCCGGACTTCGCCTGGAACTGGGTCGGCCGCATGGTGTTCTTCATCGGCCTGTACTTCAACACGACCTTCGGCACGTTCTTCTATGCCCAGCGCCTCGACCTGCCGGTGCGCGAGGTCGCAGGCGTCGTCGCCACCGTCGGAATGCTCGGAGTCGTCGCCGCCGCAGGTGGCGCGCTGCTGGGAGGCTTCCTCTCGGACAAGCTCAAGCGCCGCCGTCTGTTCGTGCTCGCGGCCGCGTTCATCTTCATCGGAGGCGCGCTCGCCGAGGCGTTCGCCTGGTCGCTGCCGCAGCTGATCATCGGCGCCGTGCTCATGCAGCTCGCGATCGCCGTGTTCGCCACCGTGGATCAGGCCATCGTCTACGCGATCATCCCCGACCGCGCCGAGTCCGGTCGATACATGGCCGTCGTCGCCTTCGCGCAGAAGATCCCCAGTGCGATCGCGCCGCTGATCGCTCCGCTGATCATCACGATCGGTGCCGTGGGAGCGGAGAAGAACTACACGCTGCTGTATCTCATCGGCGCGGTATTCGCGCTGATCGGCGGTCTCATCATCATGTTCAAGGTCAAGGGAGTGCGTTGAGATGACGCTCGCATCGAACCCGGCATCCGTGCCCGCCGCGCCGTACGACCTGCGGATCGACAGCGGCGGAGACGACTTCACCGTGTCGGAAGCCACGCCCCGACTGTCGTTCACCGTGCCCGCCGAGGCGGAGACATCGAACGGTTTCGAGCTCGAGGCGATCGTCGACGGCGAGGGCTGGGCGCGCGTACCGCTCGATGCCGGCTCTCCTCTCTTTGTCGAGTGGCCCTGGGTTCCGCTGACGAGTGGGCAGCGCGTGCGGTGGCGGGCGAGGCTGCAAGCCGGGGACGCCCCGTCGGAGTGGTCCGACTGGTCGACCTTCGAGTGCGGTCTGCTCGACGCCGACTGGTCGGCGGAGTGGATCAGCCCGGTCGAGCACGACGACCCCGGTTACGGAGCTCGCGGCGCCCACACACTGTCCCGCGCGTTCGAGGCGGTTGACGTCGTCGCCGCTCGTCTCTACTCGACGGCGCTCGGGGTCTACGAGGCCAGAGTCAACGGACAGCGGGTCGGCACCGCCGAGCTCGCTCCGGGTTCCACGTCGTACGACCGCACGGTCTACGCGCAGGCGGCCGATGTGACCTCCCTGCTCCAGGGCGGTCGCAACGCACTCGAGATCGAGCTCTCCGACGGCTGGTATCGAGGTCAGGTCGGTGCGTTCCGCCTGCCGGCGGGGTGGGGTACGACGCTCGCGGCCCGGGCGGAACTGCACCTCGAACTCGCGGACGGATCGCGGCGCGTGATCCGCACCGACGGCGAATGGACCAGCGCTCAGTCGATGATCGTCCGGGCCGACCTGATGGACGGGCAGACGACCGACTTCCGTGCAGAGAGCGGATCCGCGCAGCCCGTGATCGTCGGCGCGGTCGACGGGCCGCCCATCTCCTGGTCGCCCGCGCCGCCGGTGCGCGTCGTCGAGACGCGCGACGTGGTGGATGCGAACGGCATCGCAGACGACACGTGGGTGCTGGATTTCGGACAGAATGCCTCGGGATGGATCCGGCTGACGGACCTCGGCCCTGCCGGAACCCGAACGGTGATCGACTATGGCGAACACATCGACCCGGACGGCGATCTGGACACCTCGCACCTCGACTCGACCAAGCCGGGCGAACCGTCCGTGGTGTTCGTCCAGCGCGACGAGGTGGTATCCGCCGGAGGGGGCGAGGTCTTCGAGCCGCGCCACACGGTGCACGGGTTCCAGTACGCGCGGATCACGCGCGAAGGCTCGCCCTTCGAGGCGTCCACAGCGCAGATGCGCATCGTGCAGACGGACCTCCGCCGCACCGCATCGTTCGAGTCGAGTGATCCCTCACTCAACCGCCTGCACGAGATCGCCGACTGGAGCTTCCGCGGCAACGCGGTGGACGTGCCGACCGACTGCCCGACGCGCGAGCGCCTGGCGTGGACGGGCGACTATCAGGTCTTCGCCCCCACGGCGGCGCGGCTGTACGACGTGCTCGGCTTCACTCGCAAGTGGCTGCAGTCCGTGCGCGATGATCAGCTCGATGACGGTCGCGTCGCGAACTTCTCGCCCGACGGCCGTCGCATCAAGCACAAGCTCGACGACCAGTTCGCGATGATGACGGGTTCCTCCGGGTGGGGCGATGCGATCACCTTCGTCCCGTGGGAGATGTACACCGCGTACGGCGATTCTCTGGTTCTCGAGGAGAACTGGGATGCGATGGTCCGCTGGGTCGAGTGGGCCCTCGGAGCCGCGCGCACGACCAGGCATCACTCCCGCGTGGAGCGGTCGGCGGAGCCGCAGTCGCACGAGGAGTATCTGTGGGACGGCACCTTCCATTGGGGGGAGTGGACCGAGCCCGTCCCCAAGGCGGAGGACGGCTCGCGCCTCGACCCGATCAAGACCAACCCCATGGCCTGGTTCATGGCCGACAAGGGAGAGGTCGGCACGGCCTACCTATACCGGTCGACGCGGATCCTCGCGGACGCGGCGACGGTGCTCGGACGGGACGAGGATGCCGAGCGGTACGCCGTGCTGGCCGACCGCATCCTCGAGGCCTGGCGCACCGAGTTCCTCGCCGGTGACGGGCGAACGGTGCAAGATACGCAGGCTGCGTACGTGCGGGCGCTGACCTTCGGCCTCATCCCGGAGTCGCAGCGCGCTGCGGCGGCGGAGCGGCTCGTCGACCTCATCCGCGCTGCCGGCACCCATCTCGGCACTGGATTCCTCGCCACCGGCGACCTGCTGCCCGTGCTCGCCGACACCGGCCATGCCGGCATCGCCTACGAGCTGCTGTTCCAGCGGAGCGCACCGTCGTGGCTGCACATGATCGACAAGGGTGCGACCACGATCTGGGAGGACTGGGAAGGCATAGACGACGACGGCGATGCCCACGAATCGCTGAACCACTACAGCAAGGGCGCGGTCATCCGCTTCCTGCACACCCACACCCTCGGTCTTCGTCAGGACCCGGATTCGATCGCCTGGCAGTCGTTCACGATCGCCCCCGTCCCGGGCGGCGGACTCACCTGGGCGACCGGGCATCTCGACACTCCGCGAGGGCGGATCCGCGTCGAGTGGCGGATCGAGGGTGACGAGCTTCAGATCGATGCGGAGATCCCGGCCGGGGCGAGCGCGACGGTTGTCTTCCCCGACGGCTCGACGCGCACCGCGCCCCCCGGAGCGTTCACCGGTCTCGGGCGTCTCGCCGTCCGCTGAGTGCGACGGCTGTGTATGGCGACGGGTGCGCAGATCCAGGGCTGTGCACCCCCGCCGCCTCAGCGGCCGTCGGAACTCGCGGCATGCAGCTCGCGGCTGATGGCCCGCAGACCGACGGCCAGCGATTCGAGTTCGTCGAGGGAGAGGCCGTCGAGGATGTCGGCACCCATCTCCGGGCGTGCCGCCATGATCTTCCCGATCACGTCGCGACCGAGCAGGGTGGGATGCAGTCGGCGGACTCGGTGATCGTCGGCATCCGTCATCCTCTCGACGAGTCCCTGCTCGACGAGACGTTCGATCAGCTTCGACATCGTCGCGAGGGACACCTCGAAGGTCGATGCCAGTTCGCTCGTGCTGCTCCGCTCGGACACGACGATCGCCGTCAGCACCTTGAGCTGCTGGATCGTCAGCTGGGTGCTGAGCAGGGATCCCACCATGCGGGGGAGCGAACGCACCGAGATCGCGAGGGTGAGCGCATCGATGTTCTCGAGCGCGGCGGTTCGTCTCAGTTCGTCTCCCACGTCTGTACCGTAATGCCTTCATAGCGTCTTCCCAGTGAGATTTACTTAGCTTCAAGCTAACCTTTTGTCGAAGGAACCGATCCGGGGTCGTGTCGGGCCCAGGCTCGTGCGCCATCCCCGACGTCGGCCTCCTGTGCCCGCACCCCCGAAGACAGGAGGGCGGAACGATGGCGTATCAGGTGCAGCAGGCCCGGAGTGGGCAGGAGCGGGAGCGCTCCCTGCAGGCGATCCGAGAGAAGTATGCGTACGAGCGCGATCGGAGGATCCGCCCGGACGGCGCGACGCAGTATCGCTCGGCGCTCGGCGAGTACGGCTACTACGCGAAGGATCCCTACACGACGCGAGTCGAGCGGGAGCCCCTGCACGATCGCGTGGACGCGCTGATCATCGGCGCCGGATTCGGCGGGCTGCTCGCGGGGGCAGGTCTGCGCGACACGGGGCTCTCGTCGATCCGCCTGATGGACGAGGCGGGAGACGTGGGTGGCACCTGGTACTGGAACCGTTATCCCGGCATCCGCTGCGACATCGAGTCGTACGTCTACATGCCCCTCCTGGAAGAGACGGGATACGTGCCCACGGAGCGCTACTCGACGGGGGAGGAGATCCGCCGGCATGCCGTGCGCATCGCCGAGCACTACGACCTGCGACGGGACTTCGTCGGGCACACCCGCGCAACGGGTCTCACGTGGGACGAGGACGCGTCGGAGTGGCAGGTGGAGACGGATCGGGGTGACGTCTTCCGTGCCCGCTACGTCATCACCTCGTCGGGTACCCTGACGCAGCCGAAGCTTCCGGGTATCCCGGGCATCGACCGCTTCGCCGGCCACACGTTCCACACGAGCCGCTGGGACTACGGATACACCGGAGGATCACCGGACGGCGATCTCACCGGTCTGGCAGACAAGCGGGTCGCGGTGGTCGGCACGGGAGCGACCGGGCTGCAGGTGATCCCGCACCTCGCCGAGCACGCGAAGCAGCTGTTCGTCTTCCAGCGCACGCCGTCGACGGTCGATGTGAGGGACAACCGCCCGACCGATCCGGAGTGGGCGGCATCGCTCGCACCCGGATGGCAGCGCGAGCGGATGGACAACTTCCTCGCCGTGCTCGCGGGGGAGGCCGAGGAATCGCTCGTGCAGGACGGATGGACGGCGACGCACGCGCTGCAGCGCAGCATCCTCTCCGGTGCCGTCGACGACGCCGTCTCCGAGGAGGAGCGGCTGCATCGCGAGGAGCTGGACGACGCCGAGACGATGGGCAGGATCCGAGCTCGCGTCGACGAGATCGTCCAGGATCCGGCGACCGCGGAGGTGCTGAAACCCTGGTACCGGTACATGTGCAAGAGGCCCGGGTTCAGCGATCTCTACCTGCAGGCGTTCAATCGGCCGAACGTCACGCTCGTCGACACGGCGGACACGCACGGTGTCACCGCGCTCACCGAGACGTCGATCGTGGTCGGCGACGCGGAGTACGAGGTGGACTGCCTCATCTTCGCCACCGGATTCGACGTGGGTGTCTCGGGTGTGGTCTCGGGAACGCTCCCCGTCGTCGGTCGAGGCGGGCGTTCGCTGCTCGAGGCCTGGGGATACGGGCCGCGCACGCTGCACGGGTTCAGCACGCACGGGTTCCCCAACCTCTTCCAGCTCGGCCCCATGCAGAACGCGAACTCGGTGAACTTCGTGCACATCCTCCAGGAGCAGGCGGCCCACATCTCCGCGGTGATCACCCGCGCCGAGCAGGTCGGGGCTCGCCGTATCGAGCCCACGGCGGAGGCGGAGGATGCGTGGTGCCGCACGGTGGCTGAGACCGCGCGAGACGTCTCGGACTTCCAAGCCCAGTGCACTCCCGGGTACTACAACGGCGAGGGATCCCGATCGATCGGCGGCCTCACGTTCTCGCCGGGGCCGGTTGTCTTCCACCGTCTGCTGCGCGAGTGGCGGGAGGGTGACATGGGTGACGTGCTCGTCGTCTCGGATGCCGATGAGCGCATTCGTGAGACGGCCTCGGTCGGGGTGCCCGCATGAGGGTGCCGATCGCGACGGTCGCGACGGTCGTCGGAGCGACGGTCGTGCTCGCCGGATGCGCGCCTGCGGCGGACGATGGCGGGTCGGTGGGCGAGGCTGCGGGGCCGGCCCTCGAGCAGACCTCGACGGAACTCCTGCAGGTCACCGAGCCGCACGAGCTCACCGGGGGGACACTGCTCGAAGGGCCGACCTTCCACGACGACGGCTCTCTGTTCGTGGTCGACGTGATGGCACCCGCGGGCGAAGCCAAGGTGCTGCGCATCGATGTCGAGGAGGCCTCTGCGGAGCAGGTCTTCACCGATGAGACGAGCGCATTCACCTCGGCGCAGTTCCATCCGAGCGACGGGCGCCTGTATCTGACCGACTTCCTCGGAGGCGGCGTGCTGAGCATCACGCCCGATGGCGAAGACCCGCAGGCCCACTTCGCGGGTGCGGTCGAGGGCGTCGCGATGCTGCCCGACGACATCGCCTTCGCTCCCGACGGGACGATGTTCGTGACCGACACCCGCGGCATGGACGGGCCCGGGTGGGAGACGCCGGGCAGGGTGGTCAGGATCGGCGTCGACGGGACGGCGAGCGTGCTGGCCGACGATCTGCCGTCGCCGAACGGCATCGTGTTCGACGAGGAGGACGCCGGGCTCTGGGTCGCCCAGTACAACGCGAACCGCATCGACTACTTCGCCCTCGACGAGGAGCGCACGCGTGTCGTCTCGGCGTACCCGGCGATCCATGTCGACGGCGGGATCGGACGCATCGACTCGACCGCGGTGGATGCCGAAGGGAACATCTACCAGGCGTTCCACGAGAAGGCGGAGATAGTGGTGTTCGCCAAGACCGGCGAGCAGATCGGGGTGATCCGCGTGCCCGGGGAGGGGCTCGAATCCGCGACGAACATCGCCATCGCGCCGGGGACCACCGACGGCTATCTGGTGGTCAGTGGGCCCGCGGGCGGGTTCGTGCACACCTTCGAGGCGTACGGCGAGGGCACCAGGCAGTCGAACGGGGGATGACGCCTGCTGATCTCGGGTGGAGGGCGCCGACGTGTCCTCCACCCGAGGTCCCCAGTGCTTGAGGCGCTCCACCCGCTCCGATACGCTGAGTTGAAATTGCAAGTTGACTCAGAATTGGAGCATCGATGCCCAGCTTCCCCGCCGACTTCCTCTGGGGCGCCGCCAGCGCGCCGCACCAGGTGGAAGGCAACAACGTCAACAGCGACTTCTGGATGCAGGAGCCGCACATGACGGGAGCAGATCGCAGCGGCGACGCTCTCGACAGCTACAACCGCTATCCCGAGGACATAGCTCTCGTCGCGGAGTCCGGTCTCGACACCTACCGGTTCGGAATCGAGTGGGCGCGTATCGAGCCGGCCCCCGGGCAGTTCTCGCGCGTGCAGCTCGCGCACTATCGGCGCATGATCGACACGGCACTGGATGCCGGCGTGCGGCCTTTCGTCACGCTGCATCACTTCACCTCGCCGAGGTGGTTCGCCGAAGAGGGCGGGTGGCGCTCGCCGCAGGCGATCGACAGATTCCGCGCCTACGTGGAGGTCGTGACGACGATCCTCGATGGTGTCGAGTGGGTGTGCACGATCAACGAGCCGAACATGCTCGCGATCATGGTGGAGGAGGCGGAAGCGGCTCTGGACCCGAACTCCGATACCGAGTGGCTCAGCCCCACGCTGGAGGCGGACACGCCGCGGCCGGTCAAGCCGGCGCCCTCGCAGGAGATCGGCCGACGCCTCATCGAGGCGCACCACGCGGCCAGGGAGATCGTGCGTGCACGCACCGGCGCACGCGTCGGCTGGTCGGTCGCGAGCCGCGCGTTCGAGACGCGCCCAGGCGCGGAGGAGGTGCGTCGTCGTCTCGAATACGTCTGGGAGGACCTGTATCTCGAAGCTGCGGCGGATGACGACTACATCGGCGTGCAGGCGTACTCGGCCCAGTGGGTCGGCCTCGACGGCATCGAGCCCCACCCCGTGCACCCGGACAACACCCTGGTGCGCACGGCCTACAGGCCGGATGCGCTCGGCATCGCGGTGCGTCATACGGCGGACGTGCTCCCGAATGTGCCGGTCGTCGTGACGGAGAACGGGATCGCGACCGGGGACGACACGCGGCGGATCGCCTACACGGAGTCGGCGCTCGCCGCACTCGCCGATGCCATGGCGGACGGCATCGACGTGCGCGGCTACATCCACTGGAGCCTGCTCGACAACTACGAATGGGGCCACTGGTCGCCGACGTTCGGCCTCGTCGCTGTCGATCGGGAGACCTTCGAGAGGCGGCCGAAGCCCAGCCTGGCGTGGCTCGGCGGCTACGCCACGAGGCAGCGGTCGACCGGGGTCGGGGCCGCGTCCTGACCCGCTGCTGAGGTGCGGGTCGGCCGCCCTCTTCGCGGTCAGTCGAGAGCGGTCGGCCCCAGCACCGTGCGGATGTGCCATTCGAGCAGCGCGCGGATGTCGAACGGAGGTCCCTGCATCCACTGCAGCTGCAGGCCCTCCCACGCGGCGAGGAGGATGTGCGCGGCGGAATCGGCATCCACCGACTCGGCGACCCTGCCCTCGTGCTGAAGGCGGCGGATGTCGGTCGCGACGACGCTCACCGAACGCGCCCACCTCTCCTGGAAGAAGGCGTTCGCCGGATGCGTAGGGTCTGCTGCGGCGCCGGCGAGCTCGTTGTACAGCCGCGCATAGTTGGTGCGCTGGACGCCCGCCTCGGCGCGGGACCCCATGTCCGCGATCGCACCTGCCTCGGCTCCCCGTGCGCGGATGTTCTCCTCGTCGTGCTGTGCGAGCGCGGCGATGAAGAGAGCCTCCTTGGTCGGGAAGTGGTAGAACACCGTCGCCTCGCTGGTCTCCGCCATCTCTGCGATCTCGGACACCGACACGTTGCGGTGTCCGTGCCGGCGGACGAGGTCGAGCGCGGCCTTGCCGAGCGTCTGGCGTCGCTGATCCGACTTCGCGTACGGACCTCTCTTCTGGGCCATCAGGGTCCTTCCGATTGCTCTTGAGTGTGGCGCTCAGCCAATGTTATGCTCAATCCGCGAAAGTACTAGTTGACTCAGAATTGAGTCGGAGAATGGTGATGATGCCGTCGTCGAAGATCGACCGCCGCAGTCTCGTGCGTCGACACAACCCTGTGCTGACGGCGGCGCACCCGACGGGCGTGCTCACCGTCGGGAACGGCGACGTCGCGATGACGGTCGACATCACGGGACTCCAGACGCTCCCCGCCTTCCATGAGCTCGTCCCCGATCCGCGCCGCGTCGCCGGGACGGGACTCGACGGTCTTCCGGAGCAGCGACCGCGGGCCTTCGACGCCGACGACTTCCAGATCCCCCTGCGTACCCAGTCGTCGTGGGCCTGGTACCGCACGCGGACCACGCGCGAGTTCGACCGTGACGAGACCGTCACCCGATACGACACGGCAAGAGGGCCCGTTCCCTATTTCGACCGGATGGGTCTGCAGCGCGCAGGGGACGAGATTGCCGACGAGTTCGCCGCCGGCGCCTGGTTCCATTTCAATCCGCGCCGCGCGCACCTCGGTCGGCTGGCCTTGACCCCGCCGGACGACGGATCGCCTGCGCTCGATCCCGACTCCGTGCTCGATCCCCGCACGGAGCTCGATCTGTGGAGTGGGCGTGTGCACGCCACATATCTGCTCCACGGCGAGACCGTGGCTGTGACGACGGTCGGGCACCCCTCGGATGCGTCGTTCGCGGTCCAGGTCGAGTCGCGGCTCCTCAGCCAGGGCTGGGGGGTGTCGTGGATGTTCGATGCTCAACCCGATGATCTCGCTGCCTTCGAGCTGCCTCTGCGCGAGTCGACGCACTGGAGCCGCCGAGCTCCGGGCGCTGCGACCGCGCGTCGCCGAGTCGAGGAGACGATGTATCACGTCGAGGTGTCGACGGACGGCGAGCTCGACGCGCGCGGCGACGCCGCACTCGCCACGACGGGGTCCGGCTCGCTCGAGGTCGTCGTCGTCCTGCATCGTGCTGAGCCGGGTGCTCAGGCGATCGACAGGACGTTCGCCGACGTCGTCGACGCGGCAGCGCTCTGGTGGGAGGGGTACTGGCAGAGCGGTGTCGCGGTGACCTTCGAGGGCAGCGACGACGAGCGTGCCGACGAGTTGGAGCGTCGTGTGGTGCTGTCGCAGTACCTCACCGCCGTGAACGGAGCGGGGGCGACCCCGCCCGCGGAGACCGGGCTGACCTACAACACCTGGACGGGCAAGTTCCATCTGGAGATGCACTGGTGGCACGGCGCCCACTTCGCCCTCTGGGGGCGCGGCGACCTTCTCGAACGCAGCCTCGGGTGGTATCACGATGCTCTCGAGGCGGCGCGTCGCACCGCGGCCTGGCAGGGGTACCGCGGCGCTCGCTGGCCGAAGCAGACCGACCCGACCGCCCAGGAGTCGCCGAGCAATATCGGCGTGTTCCTCGTCTGGCAGCAGCCCCACATCATCCACCTGCTCGAGCTCCTGCGTCGGCAGGGCCGTGAGCCGGAGTTCCTCCTCGAGCACTACCCGCTCGTGGAGGCGACCGCCGACTTCATGGCGGACTTCGTCGAAGAGCGGGATGGCGTCTTCGTCCTGCCCCCGCCGATCATTCCCGCCCAGGAGAGCTACCTCGCCGATCGTCGTTCGAACGCGAACCCGACGTTCGAACTCGCCTACTGGTCGTGGGCCCTCGATGTCGCGAACGAGTGGCGCGCGCTGCTCGGTCTCGCCCCGCGGCGCGAGTGGCAACGGGTCGCGGACAACATGGCGGCGCCGACGCTTCTCGACGACGGCACCTACGTCGCACTGTCGACCCCGCCGCACTTGATCCGCAAGGACCACCCGTCGATGCTCATGGCCCTCGGCTGGCTGCCGCCGACCGAGATGATCTCACCCGATGTCATGCGCGCCACGCTCGACGCGGTGTGGGCGCGGTGGGATCTGCAGTCCAGTTGGGGATGGGACTACCCGGTGATGGCCATGACGGCAGCACGGCTGGGCGACCTGAGGCGAGCCTTCGACGCACTGCTGCTCCCGTCCCCGAAGAACGAGTTCCTCGCGAACGGCCACAACCCGCAGATCCCCGGCTTCCTGTCGCTCTACCTCCCGGCCAACGGCGGATTGCTTGCCGCGATCGCGCACATCGTCGCGGCTATCGAGGCCGGTACGCCAGTGCCGGAGGGATGGCGAGTGGCCTACGAAGGCGGAGCGCCCTCCGCGACCTTGACCGACCGGGCGGCTTTGGCCGTCGGGTGACCCCCGCAACCCCGACACGAGAGGATTGACATTCAAAGGCAACCGGTTGACAACTTCGACTCCGAGTGCCACCGGAAACCCGCACCACCGCAGCAGCAACCGATATCGAACCGCTCGTCGGTTCGCCGTTCGAAGGATTTTCAATGATGAGGACCACGCGTTACCCCCACACGTTCCGAGGCGCTCGGCGTCTTGCGCTCGCCGCCGGCGGTGTCGCCGCAGCGATGGCGATCACCCTCGCGGGCTGCTCGTCGCCCCAGCCCGCGGAGTCCACGGAGAGCTCCGGCGATGTGGAACTGACGTTCATGAACCAGTCGCGCGGCCAGGAGGCCGCGCTCACTCAGCTCGCCGAGCAGTACGGCGAAGAGACCGGCGTCGCGGTCACGATCGACTCGCCCGGGCCGGCTGACTATCTGCCGAAGCTGCAGGCGCGAGCGCAGTCGAACACGATGCCCGACATCTACTCCTCGTTCCAGGCGACCGACATGGCCCCGTTTTACAAGGCAGGCTGGGCGATGGACCTCACTTCGGAGCTCGAGGGGGAGTGGAGCGACGACTTCAGCCCGGCGATCATCGAGATGTCCACCTTCGAGGAGGGCAACAACCTCGATGTCCCCGCGGGGATCTACACGGTGCACTGGGAGACCCAGACTTACGGCTTCCTCGTGAATCCGGCACTCACCGGGATGACGCTCGAGGACGCCCCGACGACAGCCGAGGACTTCATCGACGCGCTTGCCGCGTCCGATGCCGGCAGCTTCTCGGTCGCGGCGTCGCTCACGCCCCAGTTCCTGCAGGCGATCGTCTCCAACTGGTTGACCGACGAAGAGATCGCGGCGACGTTCAACGGTGAGGAGAGCTGGGAGCAGGATGCCTGGCGGGAGGCCTTCCAGGTTCTGGTCGACATGAAGGATGCCGGCGTGATCGCCAATGACGCGCTGGTCGGCGGTCAGGATGACAACCCGAACGTGGAGTCGTCGTTCTTCACCCAGGCGATGGGCTCGATCTTCGACGCGTCCCCCGGCGTCTCGGTGGGCCTTCGCACGAACCCCGAGTTCGAGGACTACTTCTCGGTGGGCATCCCCGCTGTCGACGGCGGCACCGAGGACCCCCGTTCGCCCGGCGTCCCCGGAAAGGGCGCGGTCATCAACCCGAAGGGTGATCACCCTGACGAGGCTCTCGCGTTCGTGAAGTGGCTCACCGAGCCCGAGCAGCAGGCGGTCTTCGCTGAGGTGGGTCGCATCCTTCCGACGAACCCGGAACTGCTCGCGAGCGGCGATGTGCCCACACAGCTCGCGGGCTTCGCCTCGGGAGTCGAGACCGTCCAGGTCATGTCCGCGACGTTCGCGACGGATGTCCGCACCGCGATCGTCGCTGAGGCGCAGCGCGTCGTGCTGGGCGAGGCGACGATCGACGAGGCTCTGGCCAACATCCAGGCCGCCCAAGACCGAGTGTCATGACGACCTCTTCTCTGTCGCTTGCTGCGCGGCGCCCCACCCGGGCGCCGCGCAGCAGGCACTCGCTGCGGGCCAACCTGCTGGGCTGGCTCTTCCTCGGGCCGGCCATCGCGCTGATCGGGATCTTCACGATCGTGCCGTTCGGGCAGGCGATCCTCCTCAGCTTCCAGTCGTGGGACGGGGTGAGCCCGGACACTCCGTGGGTGGGGCTGGCGAACTACGAGTTCATCGCGAGCGATCCCGTCTTCTGGGCCTCGATGAGGAACGTGCTGTTCTTCGGGGTGGTCGGCTTCTTCGTGGGCAATGGCGTGGCCCTGGCGATGGCTCTGGCCGTGAACCGCATCACGCGGGGCAAGACCTTCTTCCGCACCGTCTTCTACCTGCCCGGCGTGCTCTCGGTCGTCGTCGTCGGCCTGCTCTTCTCGTTCATCCTCGCGCCGGGTTCCGGCGTGCTCAATCGGGTCCTCGAGATGATCGGTCTCGGAGGGCTCCAGCAGAACTGGCTCGGCGATCCGTCTGTCGCGCTCCCCGCCGTGGCCGCGGTCTTCGTCTGGTTCCACTGGGGCTTCGGCTTCCTGCTCTTCCTCGCCGGTCTGCAGGACGTTCCCAAGGAGCTCTATGAGGCGGCCGATCTCGATGGCGCGAGCCCGTGGACCCAGTTCCGCTACATCACCTGGCCCCACCTGGCGCCCGTCACCTCGATCGTGAGCCTGCTCACACTTCTGGCAGCCCTGCAGATCTTCGGAACCGTTCAGGTTCTCACGAACGGCGGCCCCGGCTACCACACCATGGTCCCGACGCTGGCGATCTTCAACGAGGCGTTCGTGAACTGGCGCTACGGCAGTGCGGCGGCGATGTCCGTAGTCTTCGGCGGCGCTCTCGTGCTGCTCTCGGTTCTCCAGCTCGCCATCACCGGGCGGAGGTCCCGCGCATGACACTCATCACCCAGCCACCGGTCGAGGGGGCGGAGACCACGGTCGACCAGCCCCGTCCGCGACCGCGTCGTCGCATCCGTGCCGACAAGGTCGGGCTGTACGGGCTTCTCGTCATCGCCGCGCTCACGGCGCTGCTCCCGCTGCTGTGGATGCTCTCGGGATCTCTGCAGAGCCTCACCGAGCTGCTGTCGAACGACACCTTCCTTCCGGCCGAACCCCAGTGGCAGAACTACGTGACGGCCTGGGTGCAGGGCGATCTCGGCACCTATCTGCGCAACAGCGTGATCTACACGGGATGCGCCGTCGCCGGCATCCTGATCGTGTCGAGTCTGGCGGGCTACGCGCTCGCCCGTCTCGACTTCGCAGGCAAGGGCGTCTTCACGTTCATCATCCTGGCCGTGATGATCATTCCGGCTCCGGCGATGTTCCTCGCGCAGTACAAGCTGCTGATCTCGCTCGGTCTGACCAACAACCCGGTGGGTTACATCCTGATCCTGATCACCTCGGGCATACCCATGTCGACTCTGATCATGCGCAGCTTCTTCGTCAGCCAGCCGCGTGATCTGGAGGAGGCCGCGGCGTTGGACGGCGCCGGGCCGCTCCGCATCTTCTGGAGCGTGATCCTGCCGCTCGCGAAGCCCGGGCTCGCAGCCGTGGCGGTCATCCAGGGGCTCGGAGCGTGGAACGAGTACCTGATGGCCCTCGTCCTGTTCGACGACAACGCGCTGATGCCCATCCAGCGAGGCCTCACCGCGTTCACGTCCGCCGAGACGCCGCAGCAGCAGATCCTGCTCGCGGCGACCACCATCTCGATCGTGCCTGTCGTGATCTTCTATCTGATGGCTCAGCGGCACATCGTGAAGGGGATCGGTGCGGGAGCGATCAAGTGATGGGGGCGGGGTCGGAGGTCGCCGTCTCCGATCCCGACCGTCGTCACCTCGTCGGCGCCGCCGTGGACTCCCGCACGACGAGCTCGAGCGGCAGGACGACCTTCGTCGGTGTCCTGCTCCGCTCCGGGTCGATGAGCGTCTCCATCGCGCGGGTGCCGATCTCGCGGAGCGGAGAGCGCAGAGTCGTGAGCGCGGGAACGGCCAGCTCGGCGCTGAAGATGTCGTCGAAGCCGATCACGCTGAAGGCCTCGGGCAGCTGCAGGCCGCTGCTGCGCGCGGCCCGAAGGAGTCCGTGCGCGACGAGGTCGTTGTAGGCGAGGACGGCGGTGACGCCGCTGGCTCGGACGCGTCGGAGGGACTCAGCGCCGCCCGCGACCGTCGGCTCGTCCACGGTGATCTCCACCACCCCCAGCCCTCGTGCGGCCGCGAGATCGAGAGTGAGCTCCCATCGTGCCCGGTTGATCCAGGCGCCGCCGAGACCGAGGTAGGCGACGGAACGGTGTCCGAGGTCGCGCAGATGGTCGAGTGCGTCGGTGAGGCCGGACTCGAGGTCTGGGGTGACGCTCGGCAACGACGGTGTGGAGTGATTGGCTCCGACGATCGGCTTGCTCGCAGCCAGCGCTGCCAGCGAGTCGTCGTCCAGGCGAGAGGCGACGACGAGGAGGCCGTCCACGGACGGCTGCAGCGTCTCGATCGTCTCGAGCTCGATCTCGGCAGCACCCTCGGTCTCAGAGACGATCAGAGTGAAGCCGCTCCTCCGCGCGACCTGCTCCGCGCCACGGATCAGCTCGAAGTGCACGGGGTTGGTGATGTCGGGGAGGACGATCGCATACGTCCCCGAGAGCCCTGTGGGAAGCGCCCGAGCCATGGGGTTCACGCGATAGCCGAGTTCTGCAGCAGCCGCGCGGATCTTCTCCTCGGTGGCGGCGTTCGTGCGACCGGGCTTGTTCAGGGCGCGCGACACGGTCGACGGATTGAGTCCGACCCGCTGGGCGATGTCGTAGATCGTGGGGCGTCGGCCGATGCGACCGTCGATCGCGGCCGCATCCTGCGAGGCGTTCGGCTCGTCTGTCGACATCGTGCTGTCTTCCCCTCGTCGCGACGGCATCCGGTTCCCCGATCGTACGGCAGAAGTCATCCGTCCGATCGAGCCGGGTTTTGGCAACCGCTTGCCAAAACCCGGCGATCATGGTTGTCTGGTCTGACGATGTCGGGGCGGGTCGCCCCGGAGAGGATTGAGCGACGATGCTTCGACCCCAGTGGTCCCCGACGCGGGAACTGGTCTCCCTCGACGGCCTGTGGAGATTCGCGGTGGATGACGACGCGGTGCCCGAGCCGTGGTCGGATCGCCTCCGCACCGAACTCGAGGCGCCGGTCCCGTCGAGCTACGACGACCTGTTCGCCGACCAGGAGATCCGCGACCACGTGGGCTGGGTCTGGTATCAGCGTACGGTCCGCGTCCCGCGCGGATGGGACGGCTCCCGGATCCTCGTGCGGGTCGAAGCGGCATCGCACCGGGCCCGCGTCTATGCCGGACATTCCCTCGTCGCCACCCACGACGGCGGGTTCACTCCGTTCGACGCCGATGTGACCGATCATGCGATCCCCGGCGAGGAGTTCCGCCTGACGATCGGCGTCGACAACGAGCTGACGAAGACCACGCTCCCACCCGGCTTCGTGACCGTGGCCGACGACGGCCGCAGACAGCAGCGGTACCTGCACGACTTCTACAACTACGGCGGTCTGCCGCGCTCTGTGTGGCTCGCGGCTGTTCCGCCCGTGCGGATCGAGGACATCACGGCGGTCCCCGACGTCGACGGCGCCGACGGCATCGTCCGCTACGACATTGTCCTGTCGGACCCGTCCGTCGCCGCCGACCTCTCGATCAGAGTGCTCGACGGCGCCGGACGCCAGGTCGCCGAGGGGCACAGGCGTACCGGGGAGATCCGGATCCCGGACGCGATCCTGTGGCGTCCGGGGGCGGGCCACCTGTACGACCTCGTCGTCGAAGCGACGACCGAGACGGGCGTCCGTGACGTGTACACGTTGCCGGTCGGCATCCGCACCGTCGAAGTGAGAGGAGCCGAGTTCCTCATCAACGGCGAGCCCTTCTACTTCCGCGGATTCGGAAAGCACGAGGACTCCCCGGTTCGAGGCAAAGGTCACGACCCCGCGTACATGGTGCATGACTTCCACCTGATGCGCTGGGCCGGAGCGAACTCGTTCCGCACTTCTCATTACCCCTACGCCGAGGATGTGCTCGAATACGCCGACCGCCACGGCATCGTCGTGATCGACGAGACGGCGGCCGTCGGTCTCAATCTCGCGATCGGCGCCGGGATGGGCACGGGAGCGACCAGGGCGACGTTCGGACCGGAGGGCTTCGGAGACGACACCGAAGCCGCTCACGCTCACGCGATCCGCGAGCTGATCGCCCGGGACAAGAACCACCCGAGCGTCGTGATGTGGTGCATCGCCAACGAGCCGGCGTCGTTCGAGGAGGGAGCCCGCCCCTACTTCGAGCCGCTCGTGGCGCTCACCCGGGAGCTCGACCCGCATCGGCCCGTGACCTTCGCCAACCTCATCCAGGCATCGCATGAGACGGATCGCATCGCTGATCTGTTCGACGTAATCTGCCTCAACCGCTACTACGGCTGGTATGCCGACGGCGGCGACCTGCGCAGCGCGGAACGACACCTCGAGGCCGAACTCCGCGGGTGGGAGAGCACCTACGGCAAGCCTCTCGTCATGACCGAGTACGGGGCCGACACGATCGTCGGGACCCACTCGGTCTACGACCAGCCCTGGACCGAGGAGTATCAGCTCGCCTTCCTCGAGATGTACCACCGGGTCTTCGACAGGATCCCGGCGATCGTCGGAGAGCAGGTCTGGAACTTCGCCGACTTCCACACGCCGGGCAGCGCCTTCCGCGTCGACGGGAACAAGAAGGGGATCTTCACACGTGATCGACGGCCGAAGGCCGCCGCTCACGCACTCCGTACCCGCTGGCGCGGCTGAAAAGGACCTTCCATGTCACACGCATCACTCGTCCGTCGCGACCGCGACCGACTGCTCCCCGCCGATCCGACGACGCGCTCGGTCGCGCGCGCCCTCTACGAGCGCGTCGCCGATGCCCCGATCATCTCGCCGCACGGTCACGTGCCGGTGGAATGGCTGGTCGAGGATCGACCGTTCTCCGACCCGGCATCGCTACTGATCACACACGACCACTACGTCACCCGGCTGCTCCACGCGTCCGGGGTCGGCCTCGACGAGCTCGGGGTCGGCGGCAGTGCCGCGGACCCGCGCCAGGTGTGGCGGAGGTTCGCTGAGCGTTGGCCTCTGTTCGCGGGCACGGCGTCGGGGTACTGGATCTCGGAGTCTCTGCAGAATGTGCTCGACGTGACGGTGCCGCTCTCCGCGGCGACGGCGGATGAGGCGTACGACCGCATCGCGGACCAGCTCGCGACGCCCGAGCTGCGGCCGCGTGCGCTGTTCGAGCGCTTCGGCATCGAGGTGCTGGCGACGACCGACGATCCTCTGGACGATCTCGCAGGGCACGCGGCGCTCGCCGCGGAGGGCGCGGTCGGCCGGGTTCTGCCGACGTTCCGCCCCGACCGGTACCTGGATCCTGACGCGGCAGGGTTCGCGCAGAACGTCGAGCGGCTCGTCGCCGAGACGGGCAGCCCTGGCACGTTCGCCGGGTACCTCGCCGCCCTCGAGCAGCGGAGGCGGTACTTCATCGAGCACGGGGCCGTGTCCGCAGATCACGGTATCGAGGTCCCCGACACGCTCGACCTCGCGCCCGAAGAAGGCGAGGGGCTCTTCGCCCGCGTCGTCTCCGGTGATGCGGATGCCGGGGAGCGTCACTCGTTCCGGGCGCACATGCTGCTGCAGATGGCCCGGATGAGCGTCGACGACGGCCTCGTCATGACGGTGCACGCCGGCGTCGTGCGCAACCACAGCACTCAGACCTTCCGCCGCTTCGGCCCCGACTCCGGGCATGACATCCCGCGGCGCACAGACTTCGTCGGCGGTCTGCGGCCGCTTCTCGAGCGCTTCGGCCTCGAGCGCGATCTGCACCTGGTGCTCTTCGCCGTGGATGAGACCGTCTACTCTCGCGAGATCGCCCCGCTGGCGGGGTTCTACCCGAGCGTCTACATCGGCGCTCCCTGGTGGTTCCTCGATGCCCCGGATGCCATGGCACGGTTCCGCTCGGCGGTGACCGAGACTGCCGGGTTCTCGCGCGGGTCGGGGTTCATCGACGACACCCGCGCCTTCCTCTCCATACCGGCCCGACACGACACCGCACGCCGTGCGGATGCCGCATTCCTCGCCCGGCTGGTCGTCGAGGGACGCGTGGACGAGGAGACGGCGGGTGCCGTCATCGACGACATCATCGGGCCCCAGCCGAAGAGAGTGTTCAAGCTGTGAGCGCCACGACACTCGGAGCACGACGCTCGCCGGCACCGCCCGTGCGGATCGTGCACATGGGCCTCGGCGCGTTCCATCGCTCTCATCTGGCGTGGTACACAGCCCGCGCCGGCGATTCGGACCAGTGGGGGATCGCGGCGTACACCGGACGCAGTGCGGGCCTTGCGGATGACCTGTCTGCGCAGGACGGTCTCTACACGCTGGTGGTGCGCTCCCCGGACGGTGATGAGGCGGAACGCATCGACAACATCGTTCGGGCGCACGCGGGCACCGACATCGTGTCGTTCCTGACCGATGTCGCAGGCCCCGCGACGGCCATCGTCAGCCTGACGATCACCGAGGCCGCATACTCCGATCCGGAGGCGGACCTCGACCGGGCTCTGCTCGCGGGGTCTGCGGACGCGGGCGTCGTCGGCGTGCGACCGGCGACCGCCATCGGTCGCCTCGTGCTCGCTCTCGAGGCGCGCCGGCGTGCGGGTTCGGGAGCTCTCGCGCTGGTGTCGTGCGACAACCTGCCCGACAACGGGGGAGTGCTGCGCGATGCAGTCGGCTCTCTCGCGAGGGAGGTGCCGGGCCTCTCCGACTGGATCGATGGGCACGTCTCCTTCGTGTCGAGCTCCGTGGACCGGATCACCCCGCGGCTCTCCGACGACGAGACGACGGAGCTCATGGAGCGCTACGGCGATCGTGCGCCCGTCGTGGCCGAGCCGTTCTCCGACTGGGTCATCGCGGGAGAGTTCCCCGCGGGCCGCCCGCGCTGGGAGGATGCGGGAGCCCGGTTCACCGAAGACCTCGAACCGTGGGAGGCGCGAAAGCTCTGGCTGCTGAACGGTGCTCACACGCTGCTCGCCTCGCTCGGCCGACTGCGGGGGCACGACACGGTCGCCGAAGCCATCGCCGACCGCGATTGCCTGCACGCCGTCGAGGCCTACTGGGACGAGGCGTGCCGGCATCTTCCGGCGGAGCTCGGACTGCAGGAATACCGGACGGCGCTGCTCGACCGCTTCCGCAACCCCCGTATCCGGCATCTCCTCGCCCAGATCGGCATCGACGCCGAGACCAAACTGCGCGTGCGCATCGCACCCGTGGCAGAGCGCGAACGCCGGGCCGGGCGGTCCGGCGACGCGTGCGCGGCGGTCATCGCGGCGTGGTTGGCCATCGAGGGGTCGGCAGGCGATCGCGCGTCCGCCGAACGAGCGGTCGCCGGCCTCAGCCCCGCACTCGGAGCCGATGCGTCGTTTGTCGACGCCGTGCTCGAGAACTGTCGATCTCTGGGCGATCTCACGCTTCGATAACATTTTGGCAATCGGTTGTCACGTGGCCTAATCCCTGCTTTACTGACCATAGACGCCGCCGTCCTCGTCCGCTGCACCCTCACTGACAAGCGGTTGCGCATCAAGTCGTTTCATCCAAAGGAGTATGAACAATGTGGAACACCCGTAAGCACCGTCGTGGCGTGGTCCTGCCCGCCGCGATGCTCATCACCGCACTCGCGGTGTCCGGCTGCGCGGCCGGAAGCGACCCCGAACCCGAAGGCACGTCGGCCACCGTCGTCGAGAAGGACCTCGCCATCGCGGCGGTCTCGGCGCCGAACTCGCTCGACCCGGCGCAGCTCGTCGATGGGCAGCAGATGTTCGTGTGGTCATCGATCCTCGACACTCTGCTCCGCAAGGATCCGGCCACGGGGGAGATCATCCCGGGTGCCGCGGAATCGTGGGAGTACAACGAGGACGGAACGGTGTTGACGCTCGTGCTTCGAGAGGGAATGACCTTCAGTTCGGGAGACCCTGTCAACGCAGATGCTGTCGTGTCGACGATGCTGCGCTCACGTGACACCGCCGGCAACGTTCAGAGCCGTCTCGCGTCGGTGACAGATGTCGTCGCAGAGGATGACCGAACGGTCGTGGTCTCGTTCGATGGCTTCGACCCTGAGTTCCTCGACGACCTCTCCTCTGGGCCGGGAGCCATCGGCGACCCGGCGACGATCGATGATGAGCGTACGGCGACTGATCCCATCGGATCAGGCCCCTTCACTCTGGACACCGAGAAGACCGTTCCCGGCAGCAGTTACGTGTTGGTCAAGCGGGATGACTATTGGGACGCCGAGAACGTTCCCTTCAAGACGCTGACCGTGAAGGTGATCCAGGACCAGACCGCGTCGTTCAATGCCCTTCAAGCAGGTGAGCTCAACGCTGCGACCGTGCAATCACAGATCGTCGGGCAGCTCGACAAGGAGAAGTTCACGATCACTCAGAATGACGCGGTGGCGACGAGTTTCCTGAATATCCTCGACCGCGGCGGCGAGAAGTGGCCGGCGCTGGGCGACGAGAGGGTCCGCCAGGCTATCAACCTTGCGATCGATCGTGAGTCCGTGCTCAAGGGCCTGTACAGCGGAGTCGGCATCGCGACGACGCAACTGGTGAGTCCGTTCGGAGCCATCTACGATGAGTCCCTGAATGACACCTATGAGTACGACCCGGAGAAGGGGCGCAAGCTCGTGGAAGAGGCGGGGTATGCGGGGGAGAGCTTCCAGATCCCCAGCACGTTCCTGTCGACCACGGTGGAGCCGGTGCTCTCCCAGGCATTCGCCGACATCGGTCTGAGCCTGGAGTGGGTCACCGTGCCGCCGCAGCAGGCGCAGTCGGCTGCTCGCTCCGGTGACTACGGTCTGTACTTCCAGATCCTCGGATTCAACGCGGACAGCGCAGATCTGGCAACGACCTTCGCCACGGACGGCGTGGGCAACCCTCGCGGCTACACCGATGAGACACTGAATTCGCTGTTCTCGGAGATCGATTCCACAGTCGCCTTCGACGACCGCCTCCCGATCTATCGGGAGTTGAACGAGTACGTCGTCGATCAGGCATTCGTCGCGCCGCTGGTCTACGTCGGGGCCACCTGGGCGACGGGGGACGGCATCACCTACGTCGGTGAGGCGAACACCCTCTCCACGATCCGACAGTTCGCCGTCACCGAGTGAGTGACGGGTGGGGGTGCGGTTCGCCGCACCCCCACTTCACACCGGGAGCCCCTTGATGCTCAGCTATATCCTCCGACGACTCGGCGCCGGTATCGTGCTCGCGATACTGGTGACCCTCATCACCTTCCTCTTGCTCAGCACCTCCTTCGACGACGTCGCGCAGACAATACTCGGCAACGCAGCGACGCCAGACGTCATCACTGGGCTCATCGAGCAGAAGGGCTGGGACCGCCCAGTTCTCGTCCAGTACTTCGACTGGCTGGTCCATGCCGTGCAGGGCGACTTCGGAGTCTCCGTGTACACGTCGCTGCCGGTGGGGCCCTCCGTGCTCCAGCGTCTCGCCGTCACGCTGTCGATCATCGTCCCCGCCCTGCTCCTGACCGTCATCATCTCGGTGGTGCTCGGCGTGTGGGCGGCATCGCGCGGCGGAGTCGTCGACCGCATCGCGCAGGGAGTCTCGCTGATCGGGTACATCGTCCCCGGCCTGCTCCTGGCGATCGTCCTCGTGGTCGTCTTCGCGGTGCAGCTCAAGTGGCTGCCCGCCACCGGCTTCACGCCATTCACCGAGGATCCCGGCGCGTGGCTGCGCAGCATCACGATCCCCGTGCTCGTGCTCACCATCGGCGGCGTCGCGAACATGGCGGCGCAGGTGAGGGGACGGATGATCGACGAACTCCGACGCGACTACATCCGCACGCTGCGAACCCGCGGATCGTCGACGACCTCGATCGTCATCAAACACGCGTTGCGCAACGCTGCGAGTCCCGCGCTCACGGTGATGTCGCTGGAGTTCATCCAGATGTTCGGTGGGGCGCTCATCATCGAGAACGTCTTCGCGCTGCCGGGTTACGGCAGCTTCGCGTTCAACGCATCCCTGCAGGGCGACATCCCCGTGATCATGGGCATCACCGCCTTCGGCGTGCTACTCGTGACCGTCGTCAACCTTCTCACCGACCTGGCCAACGGTTGGCTGAACCCGAAAGCGAGAGTCCATTGAGCGACGAACGCACACCCCAGACCCCCACCGGTACTGTGACACCACCGAGCACCGAGCTGCTCGTCACGTTGGAGAACGCGGCGAAGACGCGCACGTCGACCTGGCGGCGGATTCTCCGAGACCCCCAGGCTGTCGCGACGCTCGGCCTCCTCGCGGTGATCTTCCTCTTGGGGGTGCTCACGCCGTGGCTGGCACCGCACGGCCCGAATGAGTCCGATCTCGCGATGATCAATGCCCCTGTCGGAACCCCTGGCTACTTACTCGGCGCGGACGAGGCCGGGCGGGACATCTTGTCGCGCCTGCTTCACTCCATCAACACCGCGGCGATCTCGGGCCTGATCGGTGCCGGAGTGGCGCTGGCCGTCGGCGTCGTCGCCGGCCTCGTCGGCGGATACTTCGGTACCGTCACACGGGCTACCACAGAGTGGTTGTTCAACCTCATCATGACGTTTCCCGGCATCCTGCTGCTGATCATCCTGATGCCGGTCACCGGCGGTGACTACCGCTTCACGATGCTCATCTTCGGAGTGCTGCTGTCGCCGGGCATCTACCGCATCGTCCGCAACCTCGTGCTTGGGGTCAAGAACGAGCTCTACGTCGATGCCGCGCGGGTGTCGGGGCTCGGCAACCTTCGCATCCTCGGACGCCACGTGCTGTTCGTCGTACGGGGACCCATCATCATCGCCGCGGCATTCATGGCCGGGTCCGCGATCGCCGTTCAGTCCGGGCTCGCCTTCCTCGGTGTCGGGTCGCTCCAGATACCGAGCTTCGGTGCGATGATCTCGTCGGGGTTCCGCAACCTCTACATCGCTCCGACGCAGTTCCTATGGCCGAGCCTCCTGCTCGGAGTCATCACGGCGTCCCTCGTACTGCTCGGCAACGCGCTGCGTGACGTCCTCGAAGGCTCGATGCCGAAACCCGCCAAGGTGGGTCGTGGCCAGCGCGTGCTCGACACCGCCGGAGAGGCGACGGCCGCAAGGACCGGTCTGCTCGAGATCAACGACCTCGCCATCGCCTATCCGCGTCCGAGCGGTGGCCTGAATGAGGTCGTGCGCGGAGTGGATCTGTCGATCGCCCGCGGGCAGATCGTCGGGCTGGTCGGCGAATCCGGGTCGGGGAAGTCGCAGACGGCGTTCGCCTCGCTGGGTGTGCTTCCGAACGAGGCGGTGGTCACCCGTGGGTCGATCCGCTTCGACGGACGCGAACTCGTCGGACTCACGGATGCCCAGATGCGTCCGCTCCGGGGCAAGGAGATCGCGTACATCCCCCAGGAACCCATGTCGAACCTCGACCCGTCGTACAAGGTCGGCGCACAGCTCGTCGAGGGCGTGCGGTCGGCGCTCGGGGTGACGCGTGCGGAGGCCTCTGCCCGGGTGCTGGCGCTGCTCGAGAGGGTGGGGATCGCTGACCCGAAGCGGACCTTCGACTCGTATCCGCATCAGATCTCGGGCGGCATGGCGCAGCGTGTGCTGATCGCCGGCGCCGTCGCGAGCCGGCCGAAGCTGCTGATCGCCGACGAGCCGACGACCGCGCTGGATGTCACGGTGCAGGCCGAGATCCTCGACCTTCTGCGTGACCTGCAGTCGGAGCTCGACATGGCGATCCTCCTGGTGACCCACAACTTCGGTGTCGTCGCCGACCTCTGCGATCGCATCGCGGTCATGCAGAACGGCGTCATCGTCGAGTCCGGCACCGCCGCGGAAGTCTTCTCGCACCCGACGCACGAGTACACGAAGATGCTGCTCGGTGCGATCCTCGACGAGAGCACGGTCCGCACGGATCCGCCCGTCACAGCCTCCGATGAAAGGAACGAGCGATGAGCCTCCTCGAGGTCGATGAGCTTCGCGTCGCCTTCCCGGGACGGGGATGGCGGGCCAAGCCGGTCGAGGTGCTGCACGGCGTCTCTCTCGACGTCGCGCCGGGGGAGACCCTGGGGCTGGTCGGTGAATCCGGATCGGGCAAGACCACGATCGGACGCGCGGTGCTGGGCCTGGTGAAGCCGTCCGGCGGCGACATCCGGTTCGACGGGACGTCGATCGCCGGCATCTCACCTCGGGATCGGCGTCGCCTGTCTCGCGACATCCAGGTGGTGTTCCAAGACCCGTACACGTCGCTCAACCCGTCGATGACGATCGGAGACATCCTCGCCGAGCCGTTGGTGATCCAGGGCGCGACGGCGAAGGATGCCCGCTCGCGGGTCAAGACCCTGCTCGACCAGGTGGGGCTTCCGGCGGATGCCATCGAACGGTTGCCCCGGGAGTTCTCGGGCGGTCAGCGTCAGCGTGTCGCGATCGCGCGCGCTCTCGCGCCCGAACCCCGCCTGATCGTGTGCGATGAGCCGGTGTCTGCTCTGGACCTCTCGACCCAGGCGCGCGTGCTCGATCTGTTCGTCGAGATCCAGCGAGCGACCGGGGTCGCCTATCTCTTCGTGTCGCACGATCTCTCGGTCGTCCGCCACATCAGTCACCGGGTGGCAGTGCTGTACCGCGGCGACTTGGTGGAGACCGGGTCGGCCGAGCATGTGACCTCGACCCCCGACCATCCCTACACGCAGAAGCTGCTGCTCGCGGCGCCGGTCGCCGATCCCGCCCGTCAGCGCGAGCGGCGACTCGAGCGCCGCCGCATCATGGAGGCATCGTGACCCAGAACCCGATCATCCCCGGCTATCACCCGGACCCCTCGATCTGCCGGGTCGGCGACGACTACTACCTCGCGAACTCGAGCTTCGAGTACTCGCCGGGCGTGCCGCTGTTCCACTCCCGAGACCTGGTCTCGTGGACG
The DNA here is from genome assembly GCF_051365005.1 of Microbacterium sp. K2. Taxonomy (NCBI): domain Bacteria; kingdom Bacillati; phylum Actinomycetota; class Actinomycetes; order Micrococcales; family Microbacteriaceae; genus Microbacterium; species Microbacterium sp. K2. Next base: position 27,266 of record NZ_JBLWII010000005.1, read on the forward strand.
CAGATCGGCAACATCCTCGATCGCCCCGAGCACCTCGACGTGCGCACCGGACTCGCGGGTGCGAGCGGCGGGATCTACGCCCCGACACTGAGGCATCACGACGGCCGGTTCTGGATGATCACGACGAACATCCACGAGGTCGGGCGCGGACACATCCTCGTGCACGCCGAGGATCCCGCCGGCCCGTGGAGCGATCCCGTCTACGTCGCAGGTCTCATCGGCATCGACCCTGACATCGCCTGGGATGACGACGACACCTGCTTCGTGACCTGGAGCGACGTGATGCGCGGCGGCATCTCGCAGGCGGTCATCGATCCGTTCACCGGTGAGGTGTTGTCGGAGCCGCGGTCGCTGTGGGCGGGAACCGGCGGCGCGCACGCCGAAGGGCCGCATCTGATCCGCCGAGGGGAGTGGTGGTACCTGCTCGTCGCCGAGGGCGGCACCGGGCCGGGTCACATGGTGACGATCGCGCGTTCATCGAGCATCAGCGGACCTTTCGAGCCGGCGCCGACGAATCCGATCCTGACCCACCGCAGCACGAGTGCGGCCGTGCAGTCGACGGGCCATTCCGATCTGGTCGAGCTCGCCGACGGATCCTGGGCACTGGTCTTCCTCGCGACCCGGCCCCGCGGCACATTCCCGCGCTGGCACACCAACGGGCGCGAGACGTTCCTCGCCGGCGTGGACTGGATCGACGGGTGGCCCGTCATCGACGAAGAGCGCTACGAGGTGCCGCTCGCGAAGACCTCGTTCGTCGAGGAGTTCCGGGGCGAGCAACTGCATCCGCGGTGGATCTCGCCGGGAATCTCGCCGTCGTCGTTCGCCCGCACGGGCACCGACGGGCTGGCTCTCGGGCGGGGGAGAGGCGCGCTCGCCGAGAGTGCCGAGCGGCTGCTCGGGGTGCGCGCCGAAGACGAACTCTGGAGGGCGCGCCTGCACGCGACAGGCGACGTCGCGCTCTCGGTCCGGATGGACGACGCGCACCAGCTGCTGGTCGAGCGCGTCGGTGCAGAGGTGCGCGCACGCATCGTCATCGGTCCGCTGAGCGACGTCGTCGCGCGGACGGACGCGCCGATGGATACGGTGCTCGAGATCAGAGCCACGGAGTTCGAAGCCGAGCGCGGCGCGCGTCGTGGACCCGACCTGCTGCGCGCCGGCCTGGTCTCGGCGGAGGGCTTCGTCGAACTGGCCACACTCGACGGCCGCTATCTGTCGACCGAGGTGGCCGGTGGATTCACGGGCAGGGTCATCGGTGTCGAGGCTCTCGGAGACCAGGTCGTCGTCAGCCGGTTCGAGTACGAATCGGGTGACGCTGCGGAGTGATCAGTCGTGGGTGTCGCGCTTCAGCTCAGGCACGAAGGTCGACATGAGTGAGGTGACGCACGCGTCGACGTCGATCGCCGAACTGTCGAAGAGCCACTGCGTGTGCAGGCCGTCCATGGCGGCGATCGTGATCGCCGCGAGATGTGCTGCAGGCAGGTCGGTCGACAGGCGTCCCTCGTCTCGGAGTCGGGTGAAAAGGCGGGTCATGAACGAGCGGATATTGCGGTAGCGCGTCTCGAAGTAGTCGTGGGCCGGGTGGGCCGGCGCTGTGGCCTCGCCCGTGAGCACGGCGCTCAGCTCGACGAGGCCGACCCGCTGATCCCGTTCGATCAGAGTGGCCGCCATGCCGCGAAGCACCTCCAGCGGGTCGGCGTCGGTGTCGAGCGCGGCGTTCCGGGAGAGATAGTCGGCGCTGCGTTCGTCCTGCAGCTCGAGAACCGCCATCAGCAGGTCCTCCTTGCGGGGGAAGTGATGCACGAGTCCGGTGTGGCTGATGCCTGCGCGGCGAGCGATCTCGGCCATCGATGCGCCGTGGAAACCTGACTCTCCGAAGATCGTGAGGCAGGCGTCGAGGATGCCGCGACGCACCGCTGCGGTTTTGGCGTACTGGGCCATGCGTCCTCCCGGAAAGCAAAATAGTGAGTGCTTACTGATTTTATGCTATCTTGGGCTGGCAATCGGTTGTCACGATTGCTCACGATCGAGAGGATCCCTCAATGACGAACTTCCCCACCGGCTTCCTCTGGGGTGCCGCCACCGCCGGACACCAGATCGAAGGCAACAACGTCAACAGCGACTGGTGGGAGCGCGAGCTGACCATGCCGGGCATGGAGCCCTCGGGTGACGCGGTCGACAGCTATCACCGGTATCGCGAGGACATCGATCTGCTCGCGGATGCAGGGCTCACGACATACCGGTTCAGCCTCGAGTGGTCGCGCATCGAACCGATCGAGGGCCAGTTCTCGCGCGCCTCGCTCGCGCATTATCGCCGCGTGATCGACCACTGCCTCTCGCGCGGCGTCACGCCTTTCGTGACTCTGCAGCACTTCACGACGCCGCGCTGGTTCGCGAACGACGGCGGGTGGACGTCGCCGAAGGCGAAGGATCGCTTCCTGAGCTTCGTGACCGAGGCGACGACGATCCTCGACGGCGTCGAGTGGGTCGCGACCATGAACGAGCCGAACATGCAGGCGGCCATCATGACGGCCATGCGCCGCATGGCCGCTCAGGGAGGACAGTGGCAAAGCCCCACGGTCGAGGCAGATGCAGTCGAGAGTGACGCACCTGCGGAGAAGAAAGAAGAGAAGAAGCAGCACGGTGCCTTCCTGCAGGACGCAGACCCCGAGATCGGCCGCGCGTTCGTCGAGATCCACCATGCCGCCCGAGAGATCGTGCGCGCCCGCACGAACGCCAAGGTCGGCTGGACCATCGCGGCGGGCGCGCTCACCGCAGCCCCCGGTGGTGAGGAGAAGCTGAAGCAGATCCGGTACGGCAAGGAAGACGTCTACTGGGAGGGGTCGCGCGGCGACGACTTCGTCGGCGTGCAGGCGTACTCGTCGCAGGAGGTCGACGCGGACGGGCTCGTGCCGCACCCGCCGCACCCCGACAACACGCTCGTCGGCACCGCGTTCCGCCCCGACTCTCTCGCCATGGCCGTGCGCCACGCGTGGGAGGTCTCCGAGGGCGTCACGGTCATCGTGACCGAGAACGGCATCGCCACCGCCGACGACACCCAGCGGATCCGCTACACGGATGCCGCGCTGCGGGGACTCGCCGACACGATCGACGAGGGCATCGACGTTCGCGGGTACCTGCACTGGACGCTGCTCGACAACTTCGAGTGGGGTCACTGGGCTCCGACCTTCGGTCTGATCGCCGTGGACCGCGAGACCTTCGTGCGCACACCCAAGCCGAGCCTCGGCTGGTTGGGCGAGGTCGCGAAGCGCAACGGCCTGGCCTGACCGAAGCCGCGTACAGGGGCCGAGCAGATGACCGTCGACGTCGACGATCCCCAGGGCGAAGGCCTTGCGGAAGCTGCGGGGCGCGTTCCCGAGGGCAACCTCGCGCTCCCGCAGCCTCCCTCCTTGGTCCCCGCGCCGGACGATCGCGCGGGGATCGGGCAGGCGTCCGTCTCGTCGTGGTCGATCGTGCTGCTCGTCGCCGCGACCTTCGGGGCGGGGATGGCGATGATCGTGCCGATGGCCTACTCGCTGGCCGTGCGTCTCGATCAGTTGGCGCCCGGGCGCACCGAAGCCCTCGGCATCGTCCTCGCCGTCGGCTCGGCGGCCACGCTCGTGCTCGCCCCTCTCACCGGCATCCTCAGTGATCGCCTGCGCAGCCGCTGGGGGCGGCGGCGTCCGTTCACCGTGATCGGTCTGCTGATCGGTGCGGCCTCTGTGCCGGTCATGGCCCTCGCCCCGAATCTCACCGCCCTCACGATCGGATGGACGCTCTCGACCGTGGGGTGGGGAACGGCGGCTGCGTCACTCGGAAACTGGCAGGCGGATCGTCTGCCGCCGCATCAGCGTGGCCGCGTGTCGGGTCTCACCGGCGTCACGATGCAGGTCGCGCCCGTCGTCGGCATCATCCTCGTCGGATTCTTCCGCGACCAGGTGCTCCTCGTCTTCGCGCTGCCTGCCGCGATCGGCGCCGTACTCGTGGTCGCATTCCTCGCGGTGGTGCATGACCCTGACAGCAGGGGGATGGTGATCGAGCGGCGGCTGACCGTCGGCGCACTGCTGCGGAGTTACGGCTTCGATCCGCGCAAAGCCCCGGACTTCGCATGGAACTGGCTCGGGCGCTTCATCTTCTTCTCGGGGCTGACCCTCACCACCAGCTTCACCGTGTTCTTCGTCGCTCAGCGGCTCGAGCTGCGCGTGCCGGATGTCGCCGGAGTGCTCGCGATCGTCTCGGCGTCGAGCATCGTCACTGCCACCGTCGGCTCGCTCGGCGGCGGATGGCTGAGCGACCGCGTGGGCCGGCGCAAGCCGTTCATCCTCGCGGGGGCCGTTCTCTTCGCGGCGGGATGCAGCGTCTCGGCGTTCGCCCACGACCTGCCGACGCTCATGGTGGGCACCCTGCTGAACTCCCTCGGCATCGCCACGTTCTCGGCCGTCGCCCAGGCGCTGCTGCTCGACGTGCTGCCCGATCGCGAGAGGGAGGCGGGGCGTTACATGGCCATCGCCCTGTTCGCGCAGAAGATCCCGGGGGTCTTCGCCCCAGTGCTCGGCGGGGTGGTGCTGGCCATCGGCGCCGGAGCCGAGAACTTCACCGCGCTCTATCTCCTCGCTGCCGCGCTCGCCTTCGCCGGCGGTCTCCTCATCACCCTTTCGGTGCGCAGCGTTCGCTGAGCATCACCCATTCGAAACGGAGCAATGATGTCCTTTCCCTTCCCCGACGTCTCGTCGACCCCCCTCGCCTCGCTGATCGATCTGACAGGACGCGCCGCGCTCATCACCGGAGGCGCTCAGGGCCTCGGCCGTGCCATCGCGGATCGGCTCGCCGAGGCCGGTGCGAGCATCGTGATCGCCGACCTCGACGAGGGTCGCTCTCGCGCGGCGGCCGGCGAGATCGGCGAGCGCTTCTCGGTGCGGACGGTGGGCGTGCGCATGGATGTGACCGACTCGGCGTCGGTGTCTGCGGCGACAGACGCCGCAGCGGCTGAGGTCGGTGCCCCGGACATCTGGGTGAACAATGCCGGGATCTTCCCCAGTCAGTCCCTGCTCGAGATGAGCGACGAGACCTGGGAGCAGGTCTTCGCGGTGAACACGCGCGGTGTGCGCAACGGTGCCCGCGAGGCGGCGCGTCGGATGCCGCAGGGCGGCGTCATCGTCAACATCATCTCGACGGCGGGCTTTCGGGGAACCGCCCCCGGCCTCTCGGCCTACGTCTCGTCGAAGCATGCGGTGCGGGGGCTCACGAAGCAGCTCGCTCTGGAGCTCGCTCCCCAGGGTGTCCGCGTGCTCGGTGTCGCTCCCAGCTATGTGCCGACCGAGGGGAACATGGCGATGGCGGCCGCGGCGATGGAGCAGATGGCAGCAGCCGGCATCGACCCCTCGACCATGCCTTCGGCGATGTCGCAGAGCCTGATCGGCCGTCAGGGCACGCCCGACGACATCGCGCGCGTGGTGCTGTTCTGCGCCAGTGACCTTTCGGTGGTCATGACGGGCAGCACTTTGCTCGCCGACGCCGGGGAGACCATCTAGCTGGCAATCGGTTGCCATTCTGTCTGAATTCTGCTGTACTGAAACCAAGAACGCAAAGAAGCGCACGAAAGGCATCTGATGCTCAAGCCCATCGCCACCGCGACCCGTGACCTCGTCAAGCTCGACGGAGTCTGGAAGTTCGGGATCGACTCCCGCCTCCCGGAGGAGCCCTGGCTCGCCGCTCTCGATACGCCTCTCGAAGCAGCCGTTCCGGCGAGTTACAACGATCTCTTCACCGATCCGGCGATCCGCGACCACGTCGGCTGGGTCTACTACCAGCGGTCGGTGCAGGTGCCGCGCGGTTGGGCGGGGGAGCGGATCCTCCTGCGTTTCGACGCCGCCACGCACTCGGCGAAGGTCTACGTCGACGACCAGCTCGTCGGTGGACACATCGGCGGGTACACGCCGTTCGACATCGACGTCACCGAAGTCGTGAAGCCGGGCACCGCCTTCCGGCTCACGGTAGCCGTGAGCCCCGACCTCACGAACACCACCATCCCGCCGGGCAAGATCGAAGTCGGCATGACCGGCGCCAAGACCCAGACCTACTTCCACGACTTCTACAACTACGCGGGGCTCGCGCGATCGGTGTCGCTGTACTCACTGCCGCAGGTGCACGTCGACGACGTCACTGTGGTGACGACCTTCGAGGGCACCACCGGTCTCGTCGACTACCGCGTCGAGACCGTCGGCGGTGCCGACGTGCGCGTCAGCCTGGCGGATGCCGACGGCAGCGTCGTGGCGACGGCATCCGGTCTTCAGGGTCGCCTCGAGATCGCAGACGTCGTGCTCTGGAAGCCGGGCGCCGCGTACCTCTACGAGCTGACGGTCGAGGTCGTCGACGGAGAGGACGTGCTCGACACGTACTCCCTGTCAGTAGGTGTGCGAACGGTCGCGGTGCGCGGCGAGGAGTTCCTTGTGAACGGCGAACCGTTCTACTTCACCGGATTCGGCAAGCACGAAGACACGTTCGTGCGTGGCAAGGGTCACGACGACGCCTACATGGTGCACGACTTCCAGCTGATGGAGTGGACGGGTGCGAACTCGTTCCGCACCTCGCACTACCCCTACGCCGAGGACGTCCTCGACTTTGCCGACCGCCACGGCATCCTGGTGATCGACGAGACCGCTGCCGTGGGTCTCAACATGGGTGTCGTCGGCGGCCTGAGCGGCACGCCTCCCTTCCCGACCTTCTCGGAGCAGTACGCGGGAGCAGAGACCCATGCGGCGCACGCGCAGCACCTGCGTGAGCTGATCGGGCGCGACAAGAACCATCCGTCCGTCGTGCTCTGGTGCATCGCCAACGAGCCCGCCTCGAATGAGGACGGCGCGCCCGAATACTTCGAGCCGCTGGTGAACCTGGTGCGCGAGCTCGACCCGACGCGTCCGATCACCTACTCGATGGTGATGTTCGCGACTTTCAAGAACGACCAGATCATCGACCTGTTCGACGTCGTGAGCCTGAACCGCTACTACGGCTGGTACATCAACGCGGGCGACCTCGCTACGGCCGAGATGTATCTGCAGGGCGACATCCAGGGCTGGATCGACCGCACGGGCAAGCCGATCATGATGCTCGAGTACGGCGCCGACACGATGCCGGGCCTGCATTCGGTGTGGGACCAGGTGTGGACCGAGGAGTACCAGACCGACCTGCTTGCGATGTACCACCGCGTCTTCGATCGCTTCCCGCAGTTCGTGGGCGAGCAGATCTGGAACTTCGCGGACTTCGCCACGACCAACGGCCTGCACCGCGTCGGCGGGAACAAGAAGGGCATCTTCACCCGCGAGCGGCGACCGAAGTCGGCGGCCTTCGCGCTGCGACAGCGCTGGCGGGGACTCGACGGGCGCAAGCCCGGCACAGACACGGACACCGGCGCAGACGCCTGACCGACCGCCTTCACGACCAGGAGATACACATGACCATCGACAGAGCCGACGTCATCGTCACGAGTCCCGACCGCAACTTCGTCACGCTGAAGATCACGACCGCAGACGGCGTGACAGGGCTCGGCGACGCGACCCTGAACGGTCGCGAGCTCGCGGTCGTCGCCTACCTGACCGAGCATGTCGTGCCGTTGCTGATCGGGGCCGACGAGTCGCGCATCGAGGACACCTGGCAGTTCCTCTACCGCAGCGCCTACTGGCGCCGCGGACCCGTGACCATGGCGGCGATCGCAGCAGTCGACATGGCACTGTGGGACATCAAGGGCAAGGTCGCCGGCCTCCCGGTCTATCAGCTGCTCGGCGGAGCCAGCCGGAAGGGCCTGATGGCCTACGGGCACGCGTCGGGCAAGGAGCTTCCCGAGCTCTTCGATTCCATCCGGGCTCATCAAGAACAGGGATACAAGGCGATTCGTGTGCAGACCGGGGTGCCCACGCTCAAGGCGATCTACGGCATCGCCGCGCAGGGTGCGGACGTCGGCGATGCCAGCGTCCGGTACGACCACGAGCCGGCCCGTCGCGGTGCGAAGCCGGTCGAGGAGGACTGGGATACCCGGGCCTACCTGAATCACCTCCCGGGTGTCTTCGAGGCCGTGCGCAACGAGTTCGGCCCCGACATCCCCCTGCTGCATGACGGGCACCACCGCATGACGCCGATCCAGGCCGCACGCCTGGGCAAGGACCTCGAGCCGTACGACCTCTTCTGGCTCGAGGACTGCACGCCGGCGGAGAACCAGGAGGCGCTGCGCCTGGTGCGCCAGCACACCACGACGCCGCTGGCGATCGGCGAGATCTTCAACACGGTCTGGGATTTCAAGGACATCATCCGCGACCAGCTGATCGACTACGTCCGCGGAGCCGTCACGCACATGGGCGGCATCAGCGCGCTGAAGAAGACTCTCGACTACGCCGCGATGTACCAGATCAAGTCGGGTATGCACGGCCCGACCGACATCTCGCCCGTGGGCATGGCGGCGGCGATGCACCTGGGCCTCTCGATCCACAACTTCGGCATCCAGGAGTACATGCAGCACGGTTCACGCACTGACCAGGTGTTCCAGCAGTCGTTCACATGGAACGACGGCTACCTGCACCCCGGCGACAAGCCCGGTCTCGGTGTCGATCTCGACGTCGACGAGGCGGGCAAGTACCCGTACGAGCAGGCGTACCTGCCCTACAACCGGCTGCTCGACGGCACCGTCCACGACTGGTGAGCGCACACGCATCGCGCCCGGTCGTGGTGATGGGGGTCTCGGCCGCAGGCAAATCGACAGTGGGGCGCCTGCTCGCGGCGGATCTGGACGTCGAGTTCCTCGACGCGGACGACCTGCATCCTGCATCCAACCGGGCGAAGATGAGTGCCGGGACGCCACTGACGGACGACGACCGGACGCCCTGGCTCGACCGCGTGAGCGAAGAACTCGCCGCGCGGTCGGCATCAGGGGCAGTGATCGCATGCTCGGCGCTTCGGCGCCGCTATCGGGATCGCATTCGCGCTCGGGTGCCGGACGTCGTATTCGTGCACCTGCACGGCAGTGATGCGCTGCTCGCAGAGCGCGCGGCAGGCCGGACCGACCATTTCATGCCGCCTTCTCTCCTTCGCTCGCAGCTCGACACCCTCGAAGCGGTCGACGCCGACGAGGTCGCCGTCGTCGTCGATGTGGGTCGCCCGCCTGCGGAAATCGCCCGCGCCGCCGTCGAATGGGTCGAATCGCTCCGACCATGACACGCTGGGAGCTGGGAGGAACCATGGACGACGATCTGCCCGGCGAACTCGCGGAACGCATCAGGCGCCGCGGCGGTGCCGCGACCATCTATGACATCGCGGAGCTCGCCGGTGTGAACCCGTCGACGGTGTCGCGGGCGCTGAGCAAGCCCGGCCGCATCAGCAAGAAGACGGAGGAGAGAATCCGTCTCGCCGCCGACCGCCTGGACTTCCAGTTCAACCCGATGGCGCGCGCGCTGCCGACCGGGCGAAGCCACACCATCGGGCTGATGGTCGCGGACATCACCAACCCCGTGATCTTCGGCATCGTCCGCGGCGCGGAGCACACGGCAGCCGCAGCCGGATACACGCTGGTGATCGCCGAATCGCAGGAGTCCGGTGAAGCGGAAGCCGAGGCGGTCTCTCGGCTGCTGCCGAGCGTCGACGGGTTGATCCTGGCGACGACCCGTCTCGCGGATGAGCGGATCCTGCGGCTGGCGGAACGCAAACCCGTCATCCTCATCAATCGTCAGGTCGACGGTGTGGTCGGCGTCCTCCCCGAGGTGGAGCAGGGCGTCTCGGATCTCGTCGCGCATCTCGCCGATCTCGGTCACCGCTCGATCGCGTATCTCTCCGGCCCCGAGACGTCATGGATCAGCCGCCGACGCTGGGAGGCTATGCTCGACGCCGCCGAGCGCCTCGGCCTGGCAGTCGTCGAGATCGGCCCGCACACGCCGACGATCGACGGCGGTCGCGAAGCTCTTCGACGAGTGCAGGCATCGCGGGCGACCGCGGTGATCGCCTTCAACGACCTGATGGCGATCGGCCTGATCCAGGCTGCGTCCGCCGCCGGCATCCTCGTGCCCGACGAGCTGAGCATCGCGGGGTTCGACGACATCTTCGGCAGCGAGCTCATCGTCCCCGCGCTGACCACCGTGCGCGCCCAGCTGCAGCTCGCGGGGGAGCGTGCCGTCGGCAAGGTGCTCGAAGCTCTGGGGGATGCGACCGAACCGGTGAGCGACGATCCTCTCGCGACGACCCTCATCATGCGAGGGAGCACGGGCTCCGCTCCACGCAGCTGAGCGCCGGCCGGCGATCGGCGCAGGCCTTCACATTCGATTGGCAATCGGTTGCCGAATTCGCTGATCTCTGATTTGATGTAACTGTCTCAACAGTGAGACGGTCTGGAGACTTCGATGACGAAAGCACAGCTGGGGAAGCCGCGATCATGAGCGAGCAGATCGCGCATCCCACTGGTGAGGAATCCCGGTGGACTTCCAACATCGGCGTCCACTACGACTCGAAGAAGCCGCTGTCGCGGTACATCCGCTGGTACCTGCTGCTCTCGCTCGCAGTCTCTGCGGTGTGGGCGGCGACGAACGGCATCCTCATGCCGAACCAGATCCAGCTGCTGGAGTTCGGATCCTTCTTCAACGGGGCAGACGCCGGCGTCGACCTGCAGGCGCTCACCGAGCTCGGCCGCGCGGTCGCAGCCGGCGATGTCACGCCCACCGCCGACCAGACCAGACAGCTCGCCCTGCTCTCGGACTTCGAGGCAGCGCGAGCGAACGGACTCGCGCTCGTCACCACGACCAGCGCCATCATCGTGATGATCCTGCAACCGGTGATCGGAGTGCTCTCCGACCGCACGCGCTCCCGCCTGGGGCGCCGCGCTCCCTGGATCCTCTACGCGGGACTGATCGGCGCCGTGCTGCTGGTCGCCGTCCGCTACGCGCCTTCGCTCGTGGTGCTCGTCGTGCTGTGGTCTGCCACCGAGCTCGCGCTGAACGTCGCGGGCAATCCACTGCAGGCGACGGTGGCCGACCGGGTGCCGCGGGATCGTCGCGGGCGTGTGACCTCGTGGACGAGCATGGGCGCCATCATCGGCGGCATCCTCGGCGGAATCGGCGCCGGCGCCCTCGTCGGGATGGTCGGCCTCGACTTCTACTTGATCCTGGGCCTGATGGTGGCGATCGCCACCATCCTGTTCGTCACGCGCAATCGCGACGAGTCCTCGATCGACCTGGAACGCGAGCCGTTCGCCTGGAAGCCGTTCCTCCTCGGATACGCGAGCGCGCTCAAAGCCCGCAACTACCGCTGGCTGTGGGTCTCGCGCGTGCTCTTCTTCTTCGGCTACAGCACGTCGACGGTGCTCAACCTGTACATGCTGCAGAGCTATGTCCGCCCTGCGCTCAGCGCCGCCGAGGCATCGGCGATGGTGCCGATCCTGGGGCTCGCGGGGATCCCCTTCACACTCATCGCCGTCGCGATCTCGGGCAGGCTCTCCGACCGCGTGGGGCGCCGCAAGCCGTTCATCATCGTCGCGTCTCTTCTCATGGCCGTGTCCATGGCGATCCCGCTGATCTCGCCGACCCTGCCGGCGCTGTTCGCCCAGGTCGTCCTGACCGGACTCGCCTTCGGTATCTATCTGCCGGTCGACAACGCCATGTTCATCGACGTTCTGCCCGATCCTGCACGTGCCGGACGAGATCTGGGACTCGCGATCGTCGCCATGAATCTCGGCCAGGCACTCGCACCCGCCCTCGCGGCTGCTGTGGTCTCACTGACCGGCGGCTACCAGCTCGTGTGGGGTGCGGCCCTCGTGCTCGTGGCACTCGCGACGCTGACGGTGGCGCCGATCAGAGAACGCAAGGGCGCGGATGCCTAGGTGGGGCATCGTCGGTACGGGAGACATCTCCGACCGGGTCGTCGCCGACCTGCTCGACATCAGCGGTGAGATCAACGGGGTCTGGGGGCGTACCGCTGAGCGAGCTGACGCATTCGCCTCGCGGCACGGAATCCCGTTCGCGACGTCGGATCGTTCTGCGCTCCTGGGGCGTGACGACATCGACGCGGTGTACATCGCCACGCCTGCCGACACGCACACGGCGATCACGCTCGAGGCGCTCGACGGGGGCCTGCACGTGCTCGTCGAGAAACCGATCACCACGTCCGCCGCCGATGCGGAGATGCTCTTCGCCCGCGCCGCACAGGCCGACCGCTTCCTCATGGAGGCGATGTGGATGCGGTTCAATCCGCTCCACGTCGAGCTGATCCAGCGCATCACCGGAGGGGAGCTCGGCGCGATACGCAGCGTGCGAGCGAGCTTCGGCACGCCGTTCTTCCCTCGGCCGGGCAAGGCGCGACCCGAAGACGGTGGCAGCATCCTTCGAGACCGTGGCATCTATCCCGTGACGCTCGCGCACTGGTTCCTCGGTGATCCCGATGCCGTGACCGCGCGGGGTGTGATCTCGGACGGTATCGACCTCGCCGGTCACGCGACTCTCGACCACAGCGGGGGCGCCTTCGCTCAGCTGTCGTGGTCGGGCACGGAGTTCCTGGACCTCTCCGCGGCCGTGAGCGGCGAGCGCGGATGGATCACGATCGACCCGATGTTCTGGGCAGGCAGCACCGCTCGTGTGCACGCGGGCACCGCCGAGCGCATCTTCCGCGCGCCGGAGCGGGTGGAGCATCCGCGAGTCGGCAACGGATACGGGCCGATGCTCGAGGCCGTGACCGCAGCGATCGACTCCGGCCTGCGCGAGCATCCCTGGCACGACGCCGCGACCACGATCTCGATCACCCGAACGCTCGACCGCATCCTCGTCGACATATCTTCCCCGTCGCTCTGATCGCGACCCACCACCCAGAAGGAACCCATGGACATCTCAGGCAAGGTCTTCGTCGTCACCGGCGCAGGGAACGGCATCGGACGCGAGGTCACGCTCAGACTGCTCGACCAGGGGGCCTCCGTCGCCGGCGTCGACCTCAATGCGGTCGGTCTCGACGAGACGGCCCGCCTCGCGGGGGCCGGTGGCCGTTTCACCGCGCACGTCGTGAACATCACCGACCGGGATGCGATCGACGCGCTGCCCGGCGCGGTGATCGGCGCGCACGGTCAGGTCGACGGAGTCGCGAACATTGCCGGTGTCATCCAGAAGTTCGTCAAGGTCAACGATCTGCCGTTCTCCGAGATCGAGAAGGTCATGAACGTGAACTTCTGGGGCGTGATGAACGTGTGCAAGGCGTTTCTCCCGCACCTGCTCATCCGCCCGGAAGCCTCCCTGCTGAACGTCGCGAGCATGGGTTCCTACGCTCCCGTGCCTGGCCAGGCGGTCTACGGAGCGTCGAAGGCGGCGGTGAAGCTGCTCACCGAGGCGCTGTATGCCGAGCTCCTCGACACGAACGTGCACGTCACCGTGATCTTCCCCGGAGCGATCAGCACCGGCATCGCGGCGAACTCGGGTGTCGATCTGGGAGGTGACGCGTCGGCAGAGAACAGCTCGTACAAGACGACCACGCCGCAGGTGGCCGGACGCGTGATCGTCGACGCCATCGTCAAGAACCGCTTCCGCGCGACGATCGGCTCGGACGCGGCCACCATGGATCGCCTCTCGCGCCTCAACCCCAAGCTCGCGACGACGATGATCGCGAAGCAGATGGGAGCCCTGCTGTCATGACCTCGACGACGTCGCCCTCGACCCGCCGGATCTACTGCAACCCGCTCGACCTCGAATACCGCTATCAGGACGTCAGATTCACAGGTGTCGTGCGCGGCCTCACCATCGGGGAACCGCGACGAAGCGTGCACAGGGAAGGTGCTGATCCGTCGCTCGTTCGATACCGCGGTCGGTACTACCTCTTCGTCTCGATGTCGCGGGGATTCTGGCACTCGGATGACCTCCTCGACTGGCAGTACGTCGCGACGGACAAGATCCCCCCGTACGACTACGCTCCGGACGTCAGGGTCGTCGACGACGCCCTCATCATCAGTGCATCCCGGAAGACGAACTCCCCGTTCTTCCGCAGTGTGGATCCGTTGGCCGACGACTTCGAGGAGATCACTCCGGGGACGTTCGAGTTCTGGGACCCGCACGTGTTCCAGGATCTCGATGACCGGGTGTACTTCTACTGGGGCTGCAGCAGTGACGACCCGATCCGCGGGGTGGAGATGGACTCCGCCTTCACGCCCATCGGTCAGCCGGTCGATCTCATCACCACGGACACCACGACCCGCGGCTGGGAGAAGACGGGGGAGGACTATGTCGTTCCCGAGCCGGTCACCGAGCGAGAGAAGCTCGTCGCGTCCTTCTCCAACGGCAAGCCCTATCTGGAGGGCGCGTGGATGACGCGTGTGAATGACACGTACTACCTGCAATACGCCGCGCCGGGAACGGAGTGGAACACGTATGCCGACGGCTACTTCACGGGTGCACATCCCCTGGGGCCATTCACCTATTCGCCGACGAACCCCTTCTCCTCCAAGCCCGGCGGCTTCATCACCGGAGCCGGGCACGGGAGCACCCTGCAGGACGAGTACGGCAACTGGTGGCACACCGCCACCATGCGCATCAGCATCAACGACGTCTACGAACGGCGGGTGGGACTCTTCCCCGCCGGGTTCGATGAAGACGGAGTCCTCTACTGCAACCAGAACTTCGGTGACTATCCCTGCGCCATGCCCGCCGGTCCGGTGGATGCGCGGGAACGGATCGCGCCGGAATGGATGCTGCTCTCCTACAGAGCCGACGCGCGCGCGTCCTCGTCGGCGAAAGGACACCTGCCGGGCCTTGCCGTGAACGAGAACATCCGTGACTGGTGGGCATCCGACGGACCGGGCCGCGGGCACTGGATCGAGATCGAGATGGACGGCGGGCATCGGGTGCACGCCATCCAGGTCAACCTGGCCGATCACGAGCTCGCCGACTACGCGCCCGAAGACCTGATCGTCGAGGGAAAGGATCAGGGGCACACGTGGCGCGGCATCCACGCGGACCATGCGACGGCGCAGTTCACCGTCGAGGGGTCGATCGACGGCCAGGAGTGGGTCACACTCCACGACTCGCGTGACGAAGAGCGGGAGCGCCCGCATGCCCTGATCTTGCTCGACGCCCCTACGGAGTACCGACTCGTCCGGGTGCGGGCGGATCGGGTTCCCTTCGACGGCCCTTTCGCGGTCAGCGGCATCAGGGTCTTCGGCGTCGGAGTCGGAGACCCTCCCGCCGAGACGGCGCCCCGTGCCGTGCGCACGGATGGGACGACCGCCCAACTGGACTGGCCGCCCGCCGACCGAGCGCACGGTTACAACATCCGTTATGGCCATGCGCCAGACCGCCTCTACCACAGCTGGCTCGTCTACGAGCAGAACCACCTGCGCCTCCCGTCGCTGAACGACGGGGAGACCGTGTGGGTGAGCGTCGACTCCTTCAACGAGAACGGCGTGACTCCCGGTCGCGCATTCGAGATTCCTCCCCGTGTGTGAGGACGGTCGCGTCAGAGAATCCCGCTCAGGACCATCGGCCAGGGTTTCATGGTCGGTGTGACCAACCCCAAGAGGATCGTGTTCTCTCATCTCCGTGCGTGACGCGTCGTGGGAGCGGACCTTCGCGTGGTTCGCCGCAAGGCATGCTGCGCACCGCGCCCGAGAACGACGGCAGCCGCTCGCCGGTGTCGACGAGGGCGGGCGATGATCATCGCTGATCCGTTGACGAGGCAGCGATCTGGGGTCAGCGTGCCAGTGAGAGGGTCGCGATCGCCGATTGGATCGCCACCGCGGCGGCTCCGCGCGCCCAGGCGGTGAACCCGGGCTCGTCGATGTAGAGCTCGATGGGATCCGCGAGCGGGTCGCGGTCGGCGGCGATCGCTCGTCGGATGGCGGGTTCAGCGACCGAGAACAGACCGATGCCATCGCCGGCGAGAACCGTGGCGGGCTGCATCGTCAGGTTCGCGGCGAGGGCGATGAATCGGCCGAGCGCTTCGCCTGCTGCATCCGCCACCGCTGTCGCTGCGGGGTCTCCACGCGCGGCGAGCGCCAGGAACTCGTCGTAGTCGACCGCGCGTCGCAAGGCGCCGGAGACCTGGGCTGTGATCGAACCCGAGGTGAGCATCGCCTGCGCGCACCCGCGGTGTCCTCGGTCGCAGAGGGGCCCGTTGGCTGCGAGAGGGATGTGTCCGCCGAGACCCGCGCCGACTTCGCGCGTGCGCACGACCTCGTTGTGAGCGACGACCGCGTATCCGATGCCCTCGCCGATCGTGATCACCGAGAATCCGGGCAGGCCGCGGCCCATGCCGAACCACCTCTCGGCCTCGGCGAGTGCGACGAGGTCGTTCTCGACGGTGACGGGCAGTCCGGTCGCCTCGGCGAGCATCGCGGCGAACGGCACGTCGTGCCAATCGAGGAACGGCGCGAACTCGACGACGCCGCTGTCGACGGAGCCGCCGAGGCTCACGCCGATGCCGCGGATGTCGCCGTCGAAGTCGTCGATCGCCGCGCGGATGTCCGTGACCACGCTCGACGGGTCGGAATCGGTGAGGGGGCGTGTGGAGGAGTCGACGAGAGCGGCGCGGACGTCGGTGAGAGCCGCGTGCAAGGTGTCACCGGTCAACTTGATACCGACGAAGAAGCCCCGGTCGGGGGCGATGTCGAGCGGTCTGGTCGGTCGGCCGACGGAGCCGTCGACGACATCATCGAGCTCAATGAGAAGACCGGTGTCGAGGAACGGCTTCGCCAGGCGGGTCAGGCTCGCTGCCGAGAGCCCGAGTCGACTCGTCAGGGCCGAGCGCGAGATCGGACCGTGGATCAGGACCGCTTCGGCGAGCGCGTTCTCGCTCTCTGTGAGCATGATCACCTCCTCGTTGTTTCCATTGTGGCAGTAAAGCGGAGTTCTTTCGGGAATCGGGGTGTGCAAATCCACTCTTGGCTCATAGTTATTTTCGTGATAGAACTAATCCATGCATTTCAGCAATGAGGCTCTGCAGGAGAGCGTGATGGATGATCTCGAGTCCCCGGCCACCCGCGATCGCGTGATCCACCTTCACCGCGGCGGAACGAGTGTCGTCATCGACCTCGAGTCCGAAGAGGTGCCCGTCATCGTCCACTGGGGCGAGGAACTGCTGGACTCGACCCACGAGACGCTGCGCAGCCTCGCCGTCGCCGCGCGTCCGCAGCGGGTGTCCGGCGGTCTCGACCGCACGCCACGTCTGAGCGCCGTCGCCACCGAGGCCTCGGGCTGGCTCGGCACACCGACCATCGAGGGGCACCGTGGGGGAGTCGGCTTCAGCATCAAGCCCGAAGTCGTCAAGGTGCGCGTCGATCACCATGCAGCCGCGGTCGAGATGGAGGATGCGGAAGCGGAGATCCGCCTTCGGTGGGACATCGAAGTGGGCATCGCAGGGCTTCTGCATCAGCGCATGACGGTGAGCAACACCGGCGACGGCGGCTATTCCCTCGATGCTCTGCAGCTCGCTTTTCCCACCCCGGGGGATGCCACGGAACTGCTCGACACGACCGGTCACCATCTTCGCGAGCGCAGCGCTCAGCGGCACGTCTTCACTCTCGGCACCCACCTGCGCGAGAGCCGGAGGGGGCGTCCGGGGGCAGACGCGACCGTGCTGCTGGCCGCGGGGCGGCCCGGCTTCGGGTTCGAGTCCGGTCGGGTGCACGGCATCCACGTCGCGTGGAGCGGAAACCACCGCGTGCTCGCCGAGCGGGTCGTGACGGGCGATGCGTTCCTCGCCGGCGGTGAGCTGTTCGCCCCCGGTGAGGTCGTGATCGCGCCCGGAGCGTCCGTGTCGTCGCCCTGGGTCATCGGCTCGTGGGGCGACGGTCTCAACCGGCTGGCGCAGCGCTTCCATTCCGAGTGGCGCGACCGCCCCCAGCATCCGCGCCGTGCGCGTCCGGTCACTCTCAACACGTGGGAGGCCGTCTACTTCGACCACCGCTTCGACCGGCTGGCGGCGCTCGCCGATGCTGCGGCGGAGGTCGGGATCGAGCGGTTCGTGCTTGACGACGGATGGTTCACCGGGCGCCGCGACGACACAAGAGGACTCGGCGACTGGGAGGTGGATGCCGAGGTCTGGCCCGAGGGCCTGCATCCCCTCGTCCGCAAGGTCACCGATCTCGGCATGGAGTTCGGACTCTGGGTGGAACCCGAGATGGTGAACCCCGACAGCGACCTCGCCCGTGCGCATCCCGACTGGATCCTCCGCGGGCGCACGTCTCTGCCGCCCTCGGCGCGGCAGCAGCAGGTGCTGGACCTCGCGAATCCCGACGCGTACCGACACATCGCCGATCGGCTTCTCGCCCTCCTGGCCGAGTACCCGATCGCATATCTCAAGTGGGATCACAACCGGGATCTCGTCGATGCGGGCAGCGGCCCCGGCGGATCACCGCGGGTGCGCGAACACACCCTCGCGCTCTACCGACTGCTCGATGAGCTGAAGGCGGCCAACCCCGACCTCGAGATCGAGAGCTGCGCATCGGGCGGTGCTCGAGTCGACCTCGGCATCCTCGACCGCACCGACCGCATCTGGACCAGCGACAGCCTCGACCCGATCGAGCGGCTCGAGAACCAGCGCTACACCGGCCTCGTCGTGCCGCCCGAGATGATGGGCATGCACCTCACGAGTCCGGTCGTGCATTCGTCGGGTCGCACGGTCTCGCTCGAGCTGAGCGCCGCTGTCGCCCTGCTCGGACACTTCGGTGTCGAGTGGGACCTCACCTCCGCCGACGAGGAGACCCGGGGTCGTGTCGCCGCCTGGATCGCCCTCGCCAAGCGGCTGCGTCCGCTGATCGCCGACGGCACCGTCGTCCACGTCGACGGTGTCGAGGCGGGCATCGACGTGCGCGGGATCGTCGCCGAGGATGCCGCGCACGCGGTGTTCACCATCACGCAGGTCGCAACGAGCGCCGCCTACCCGGCGGGGCGCGTCCGGTTCCCGGGGCTCGACCCTGCGCGCTCGTACGCACTCCGCATCCTCTCGCGTCCCGCGCACGACCCTGCGCAGTCGCCGCTCGTGTGGGCCGAAGAGCCCGTGACGATGACCGGCCACGAGCTCGGGAGCATCGGCGTCCGCCCGCCCGTGCAATTCCCGCAGCAGGCGACCGTCGTCGAGATCGTTTCAGAGCACTGACAACCGAGCAGTTTTCCCGCGCAAGGAGGCGCACGCATGAGAATCAGACATCGAAAGACCGCCAGGGGTGTCGCGATGGCGGCTGCCCTCGGCACCGTCGCGGCCCTGGGAGGATGCGCGGCGTCGCCGAGTGACGGCGTCACCACCCTCAGCTTCTTCCAGTTCAAGGGGGAGGCACTCGAGGACTTCAACGCGATCATCGCGGACTTCGAGGCCGAGAATCCCGATATCCGCGTCGTGCAGAATCAGGTCGCGGACTCCGAGACCCTCATCCGCACGCTGCTCGTCAAGGACAAGGCGCCAGACGTCATCACCCTGAACGCGAACGGCGGATTCGGGGACCTCGCTCAAGCCGGGGTGTTCTACGACTTCTCCGATGAGCCGGTTCTCGAGACCATCAACCCCGCGGTGCAGGAGATCCTCGCAGATCTCGGCACCAAGCAGGACGAGGTGAACGGACTCGGTTACGTCAACAACGCCAACGGCGTCATCTACAACCAGGACATCTTCGAGGAGCAGGGGCTCGAGGTCCCCGAGACGTGGGACGAGTTCATCGCGGTGTGCAAGGCCCTCGAGGCTGCGGGGATCACCCCGTTCTACGGCACCCTCGCGGACTCGTGGACCGGCATGCCGTCATGGAACGCTCTGGGGGCGTACGCCTCGCAGGGCGGCTTCTTCGACGACCTTCGCGCTGAGGGTGAAGATGTCGGCGCCGATTCGGCCGTATCGTTCGAGAAGGACTTCCCCGAGGTGATGGCTCAGCAGGCAGAGCTCTTCTCGTACATGCAGGAGGGCTACCGCGGTCGCACATACGACGACGGGAACGCGGCGTTCGCCCGCGGCGAGTCCGCGATGCTGCTGCAGGGGATCTGGGCGCTCAACCCCGTCAAGGCCATCAACCCCGACATCAACGCGGCGATCTTCCCCTACCCGGCTGCCGATGATCCCGACGATCGTCTGCTGGTCTCAGGTGTCGACGTCGTCGTGACCATGGCGAAGGACACACCTCATCGCGAGGAGGCGCTCCGCTTCATCGAGTACCTGTTCGACGTCGGAGTGATCGAAGAGTTCGCCGCTTCTCAGAACATGATCCCGTCGGTGGAGGGCGCGGAGCTGAGCGACGACCCTGCGCTGCAGTCGGTCAAGCCCTTCTTCGACGAGGGGAAGATCACCGGCTTCATCGATCATCAGGTGCCTCCGAGCATCCCGCTGGTCGCGATCGTGCAGCAGTTCCTGTTCGACGGCGACGCGGATGCGGCGCTGGCCACCCTCGACAGCGAGTGGCGCAAGGTCGCCGCGCGCACCATCCCCGTGACGGGAGACGAAGAATGAGCACTCTGACCAGCGCCGTGCGCGCGACGACACCGGGGCCTGAGCGGACGAAGCGCGCGCGGCGCGTCCGCACCGCGAACTCCCGCGCGCTGCCCGCCTACTACTGGATGGTCTGGCCCGCCGTGATCGCCTTCGCGGCGTTCCACACCATCCCCGTCATCGTGGGCATCTTCTTCAGCTTCACGAACTACGCGGGCTACGGCGACTGGAACTTCGTCGGCATCTCGAACTACCTCAACCTCTTCAAGGACGACCGTGTCTTGAAGGCCTACGGGTTCTCGTTCCTGTTCGCGTTCGTCGCTACGATCCTCACGAACGTGATCTCGCTGTCGATCGCGATGGGGCTCAACGCCAAGATCCGCGCTCGGAACTTCTGGCGCGGGGTCTACTTCGTGCCGTACGTGCTCGCGATCCTCGTGATCGGCTACGTCTTCCAGTTCCTGTTCTCGAACTCGCTGCCGAAGATCCTGTCTGGCATCCCGCTGTTCCGCGACAACATCCTCACCAACCCCGACTGGGCGTGGACGGCGATCGTCGCACTCGCGGTCTGGCAGGCCTGCGCGTTCTCGATCATCATCTACCTCTCCGGTCTGCAGACGATCCCGAGCGAGTTGTACGAAGCCGCATCTCTCGACGGTGCATCCTCCTGGCGGCAGTTCGGATCCATCACCTTCCCGCTCATCAGCGCGTTCTTCACGATCAACGTCGTGCTGAGCCTCAAGGGCTTCCTGCAGGTCTTCGACCCGATCGTCGCCCTTACGAACGGAGGGCCGGGCACGTCGACCGAATCGGTCACCCTGCTCGTCTTCCGCGGCGGATTCTCCGGTGGAGAGTTCGCCTACCAGACCGCGAACGCCGTGATCTTCTTCATCGTGATCACGATCGTCTCGCTCCTGCAGTTCCGGGTCCTTCAGCGCAGAGAGGCCGATATCTGATGACCACCGCAACCACGATCCTCGCCGAAGCCGAGGCGACGGCACCTCGCCCCGGATGGCGCGCCAGGCGCGCCTCCGAGAACGACGACACCCGCAAGACGAACTGGTGGGCGACCGCGCTCATCGCCGTCTGCTCGCTGACCGTGCTCATCCCGCTCTACCTCGCGGTCGCCGTCGCGCTGAAGACGCCAGAGCAGCTCGCCGCCGGCAACGGGTTCGAATGGCCGAACCCGATCCGCTGGGAGAACTTCGCCGACGCGTGGGCGCGGACCGCGTTCCCGCAGGCACTGCTCAACACGGCGCTGATCACCGTCGGAGCGGTCGTCTTCACCCTGCTGACCAGCTCGGTGGTGGCGTACGCGCTCGCGCGCAACAGCCACCGACCGTTCTTCAAGGGGGTGTTCTTCTACTTCCTCGCCGCGCTGTTCATCCCGTTCCCGATCATCATGCTGCCCCTGGTCAAGCAGACGTCGCTCCTCGGTCTGGACAACCAGGTCGGCATGATCGTGCTCTACACGATCTTCGGGATCTCGCTGAACGTCTTCATCTACAGCGCGTACATCCGCTCAATCCCGATCGAGCTCGAAGAGGCCGCGCGCGTCGACGGAGCATCCACGTGGCGCGTGTTCTGGCAGATCGTGTTCCCGCTGCTCACTCCGATGAACGCGACCGTCGGCATCCTCACCTGCGTCTGGGCATGGAATGACTTCATCATGCCGCTCGTCGTCCTCACCGACCCCGGTGCGCGCACAATCCCGCTGGCGCAGTATGTGTTCCAGGGCCAGTACAACACCGACTACACGACCGCCTTCGCCTCGTACCTGATGGCGATGGCACCGCTGCTGATCGTCTACATCTTCTCGCAGCGGTGGGTCATCTCCGGCGTCACCCGGGGATCCATCAAGTGATTGATTCGCATGCGTTTCTTGGTCCGCAGAGCGCCTATCTCCTCCCCCGATAGTCCGGAGTGACGTTTACCCGGTGACCGGGCGAGGCGATGACGTGAGATCGCGGTGGGGAAGCGAGACGGGACTGCGCCGATAGTCGGGATGACTGGTCTTATCGTGGCCAATGGGCCAGACGTTGAAGTGAAGTGAAGTGAGGCTGAGTCTGATCGACAGCTGAGCGGGATCGCGGGGGTTCAGACGTCTGCAAAGTGGATGGCTGCATCTCGGGTCGCTTCGATGGTGCCTTTCGAGGAGTGTCAGCGGCTGGATCCGGAAGGCTGTGATCTCAGGTGGTCCGCGACCATGGTGAGCAGACGCGTGAGCTCCTTGCGGTCCGCGGTGCCCAACGCATCGACCAGCACTTCGCGAACCACGGAGACGTGCCCAGGGAGGACGCGCTCGAGGAGCGATGCCCCGTGATCGGAGAGCGTCACGTTCACGCTCCGCTCGTCTAGAGACGACGGCACTCGCGCGACGAGACCCGCCCGTTCGAGTTGACGGATCTGATAGGTCAGACCGCTCCGACTGTGCACGAGTCGGCCGGCGAGGTCGGTCATGCTCAGCGGCCGCGACCGATCCTCGCCCAGGGTCGCGAGGATCTGGAACTGCACGAAGCTGAGGTCGCCGTGCTCGCGAAGCTGTCCCTGCACTCCCCGTTCCAACAGAGCGCCGACATCGACGAGCAGGAAGTAGACGCCGAACTCCTCGGGAAGGTTCGGGGGGACCACCGT
The DNA here is from genome assembly GCF_051365005.1 of Microbacterium sp. K2. NCBI lineage: Bacteria > Bacillati > Actinomycetota > Actinomycetes > Micrococcales > Microbacteriaceae > Microbacterium > Microbacterium sp. K2. Next base: position 50,300 of record NZ_JBLWII010000005.1, read on the forward strand.
ATCGGCCATGAGTTGCATCTTATCTCCCGCCCTTCTTGCTCGATCTCACCTTTTTGTTCGAATTGGAAATAGATCTCTCGATCGGTTCGTTGTCCTCCCTCAGAAGTAGTTCAAATTCGAAGGAGTTCACCCATGACCGACCTCGCCACCGCCACCGTGGACCACCTGTGGTCGCCGACCCAGCTCGGCCGGATCGCTCTGACCAATCGGGTCGCAATGGCGCCGATGACACGCAGCCGCGCCACGTCCGACGGCGCCGTGACCGACCTGACCGGCACCTACTATGCTCAGCGCGCCTCGCTCGGCATGCTGATCACGGAGGGCGCCCAGCCCTCCGAAGATGGCCAGGGCTACCTCGCCACCCCCGGAGTGCACACTGAGGAGCAGGCTGAAGCATGGGGGCGAGTCGCTCGCGCCGTGCACGAGGGCGGCTCGAGTCTCGTCGTCCAGCTGATGCACGTCGGCCGTGTCGCGCACCCCTCGAACACACCGCACGGAAGAGCCCCGCTCGCTCCCTCGGCGATCGCAGCCCGAGGCGACATGTTCACCGCCGACGGTCCCCAGCCGATGCCCGTGCCCGTCGAGATGACGCACACCGACATCGACCAGACGATCGCCGACTTCCGTCGCGCGGCGAGGCTCGCGGTCGATGCCGGCGCAGACGGTGTCGAGGTGCACGGTGCCAACGGCTACCTGCTCCAGCAGTTCCTCAGCACCAACGCGAACCACCGCACCGACGGTTACGGCGGCGACATCGCTGGTCGCGTGCGCCTCTCGGTGGAGGTGGCGGCGGCAATCGCCGACGAGATCGGTGCGGACCGCGTCGGCTTCCGTGTGAGCCCGGGCAGCCCGCTCGGTGACATCGAGGAGACCGACGTCGACGTGCTGTACCCGGCACTCGTCCGAGCCCTGGCTCCCTTGGGACTCGCCTACCTGCACGTCGTCCACCTGGGCGACGAGGCGCTCCTGCGCACCATCCGCGCAGCCTGGCCCTCCGGGATCGTCCTCAACCGCGCAGGCGCGGACATCGAACGACGCGCAGAGGATGTTCGCGATGGCCTGGCCGATGTCGTGAGCGTCGGCGCCCTCGCCCTCGCGAACCCCGACCTGATCGATCGCATCATCGCCCGGGCTCCGTTGAACGAACCCGACCGCGCGACCTTCTACGGCGGCGACGAGCGCGGTTACACCGACTACCCGCGCCTCACCCTCTGAACCGCCATCACCGCGACCGCATCCGCATCCCCATCCCCATCCCCATCCCCATCCCCATCCCCATCCCCATCGAAAGGATCCACCCCATGCACACCTACGTACTCGATCACTACGGCCCCGACGGACTCGAACCCGCGACAGCCCAAGACGCGGCGCCCGCTCCGGGCGAGGTCGCTGTCCGTCTCGAAGCCCTCGCCATCAATCCGCTGGACTGGAAGATCCGCAACGGATGGCTGGCACAGATGATCCCTCTGTCGCTGCCGGCGGTCATCGGCTACGAGGGGGCCGGAACGGTCGTCAGCGTCGGTTCCGGCGTCACCGGATTCGCCGTCGGAGACCGGGTCGCCGGCTTCTTCGACAGCGGTGCGTACGCCGAGGTCGCTGTCACTCGGCCGGCTCGACTCACCGCGATTCCGTCCGGCCTCTCGACAGCGCAGGCAGCCGCGTTGCCGACCGCGGCCGAGACGGCGACGCGGATTCTCGGGATGCTGCGACCGCAGCCCGCCTCGACCGTCGTCGTCAACGGCGCCGCGGGTGCGGTCGGAAGCATGGTCACGCAGCTCCTGGTCCGCGACGGCCACCGCGTGGTCGGCACGGCCGGCCCCGCCAATCACGACTATCTGCGCTCGCTCGGCGCGATCCCGATCGGGTACGGCGCCGGCATGGTCGATGATCTCCGTGCCGTGGCCTCCGAGGGGATAGACGCGGGCTACGACACGACCGGGCACGAGTTCGTCGATGCCGTCGCGGAGGTCGTCGATCCGCACCGCATCATCACCACCGCGGACTTCGCTGCGGCGGCTGACGGCGCGATCGTGGCGGGCGGTGACCCCACTCAGGTGATGATGACCGACGCTGCCCGCAACGTCTTCGACCTCGCGGCACGCGGTGAGATCCGTGTCGAGATCGCCAGGACCTTCCGATTCGACGAGCTGCCAGCCGCCCTCGCCCACAACGAACAGGGACACCTGCGCGGGAAGGTGATCGTCGCCGGCTACGACCGCGAGTTCTCGGATATCGGACTCGCCTGAGTCCCCACAGCGACGCGCTGAGCGTCGCCCCACCACCCACAAGAACCGGAAAGAAACCATGGAAACGCACGCACCTGTACGCCCCTCTTACGACCCCGAACTCGCCGACCTTCTTGCCGACAGCCCGTTGCCGACGACGGTCACTGCGGACATGATCGAGTTCCTAAGGGCCAACCCCTTCGGCCCCACGCTCTACGATCTGCTGGCTGCGCGTGCGCTCAGCCACCGCGAAGTCGCCATCCCCGTCGCGGGGGGAACGATGGTCGCGTCTGTCTTCGCGCCGACCACGCGGCCGGTGACATCGGTCATCTATCACCTGCACGGTGGTGGCATGATCATCGGCAACCGATTCACCGGACTCGACCACGTGCTCGATTGGGCACTGGAGCACGGCGCGGTGGTGATCTCGCCGGAGTACCGGCTCGCACCGGAATTCCCGGCGCCGACTCCGGTGGAAGACGCGTATGCGGGGTTCGTGTGGGCCGCTGAGAACAGCGCGGAACTCGGAGCCGGACCCGACCGGATCCTTCTGATCGGCACGTCGGCCGGAGGCGGACTCGCCGCCGGGGTGACTCTGCTCGCGCGAGAGCGCAGCGGCCCCGTCGCCAAGGCCCAGATGCTTCTGAGCCCCATGCTCGATGACCGAGATGAGACAGTGTCCAGTCGTCAGTACACGCAGACAGGCTCCTGGAGCCGCGAGAGCAACGACACGGGCTGGCATGCGCTCCTCGGCGACCGCCGGAAGACGGATGCCGTCGACCCCGCCAGCGCACCGGCGAGGGCCACGGATCTGTCGGATCTCCCGCCGGCATTCATCGACGTCGGATCAGCTGAGGTCTTCCGGGATGAGGATGTCAGTTACGCGAGTCGTCTCTGGGAGGCGGGCGTGCAGGCCGAACTCCACGTGTGGGCAGGAGGATTCCACATCTTCGACGGTGCGGCACCGTTCGCCGCGCTGTCCCGCGCGGCCGTCACGGCGCGAGACTCCTGGATCGAACGCACGCTCGCTCGTTGATCCGCAGGACGGCGGCGGGACAGGATCTTCCGCCGCCGCGCCGGTCTTTCCCGCTTGAGTGTGTGGTGACCACAGGGGTTCTACTACGACATGCACTCGACGGAGGAAAGCGTCGCCACACGCGCCACCGGGAGCCAGAATGAGTCAGTAGACGGCCGCGGAGGAAAGGGGTTCTTCATGGCGTGGAGCACGAGAGAGGTCGCCGACCTCGCCGGAACCACGGTGAACACCGTGCGGCACTATCACCAGGTGGGCCTGCTCGAGCAGCCGAGCAGGTCGTCGAACGGCTACAAGAGCTATGAGGTGAGTCACCTCGTGCAGCTGCTCCGCATCCGTCGTCTGCGCGAACTCGGGGTTCCCCTCGATCAGGTCGATCGTGTCGCCGCCGGTGACGATCGTGCCCTCGTAGCGCTGGAAGACATCGACGCCGAGCTCGCCGTCACGATCGAACGTCTGCAGCAGGCTCGGGTGCAGATCCGCACGATCATCGACGGCGCGACGACGACGGATCTGCCTCGGGGTTTCGAGAACCTCTCCGCACGCCTCACCGAGACCGAGCGGTCGCTGATGCTCATCTACTCTCAGGTCTACGACGACGAGGCCATGCGCGACCTCCGAATGATGCTCGAATCCGACCCGGCCGACGTGCGCCTCGATTTCGATGCGCTGCCGCCGGATGCCGACGAGCAGACGCGGATCCGCATGGCGGAGAGGTATGCGGTCGGACTCGCTCACGATCTGACGACCTATCCGTGGCTGCAGGATCCGCTGGCGCATCACCGGGGGCGACCGCAGATGACGTGGGAGGCGGTCGCGGAGTCGGTCGCCGCGCTCTACAACCCCGCCCAGCTCGATGTGATCGCTCGAGCGCATGTCATCGCGCTGGCGAAGATCGCGGGCGGCTGAGCGGGGGCACGACTCCGGCGCCCCGACTCAGAGACGCGGCAGAACCGTCGCCGCGATCACGGTGTTCATGATGACGGCGTTCATCGTGCGCACCACTGCGCTCGAGGCCGCTGCGGCACCCCAGTCGCCGTCCTCGAGCTGCTTCGCCCGCGTGTAGACGTCGCTGCCCCAGGGGATCTCTGCGTGGAACTGGGGGAGTGTGCCGCTCGCCGACAGGAGGGCGATGCTCGCTGCGGTGCGGGGGTCGGGAGCGTCGCCGTCGATGAGGGCGGCTCGCACTCCGCGGATGAGGTCGGAGCGGCGCTCGCTGGCGAGAGTGAGCTTGGTCGTCGGGAAGAGCCCGAGGACCTTGCCTTCCGCACGGTGCAGGTCACCGCGCGCGACGACCCGGTCGAGGACCGGACCGCGCAGCTGGGGGCCGATGCCGGCGAGAACGGCCTGGACGTCCTGAGGCTTCTTCGACAGCGACGTCAGCGCCGACGCGAGGAGCGGGTCGGGCGCATCGCCGTCGCCCGCCGCGCGCACCCGCGTGAAGAGTCCGTGCTCCTCTGCCTCGACCCGACCCGCGAGCGCCAGGTCGGCCAGCACGGCACCGCCGAGCACGTAGAAGAGGATGTTCTCGCCGGCGATGGTGCCCGAATCGGGCTGGAAGAGCAGGAGCAGGGTGTCTTCGACGATCAGGGGTTCTTCTGACATGGGTGCTCCTTCGGTCTGCAGCGTCGCGGCCGCGACCTGTCGTCATGGTCGTCCCGAACGCCTGTAGACACACAGTCAAGACCCTGTTCCGACCACACGGTCAAGGGGGGCGGGTGAGCAGAGACTTCACGCTTGACCCTGTCCCGGGCACACGGTCTTGACTGCCTTCAGACATCCGCGGCACACACCCGTCCGCGGCATCCGACCGAAGGAGATGCGACCGATGGACAACCCCTATCCCTGGTTGCAGGACTTCATCAACCAGGTTCCCGAGATCCTGCAGCCGGTCATGGTCGCGCTCGTCGCGGCCATCCCGTACATCGAGGGCGAGGGCGCCGCCGCGTTCGGCATCATCGCCGGGATCAACCCGATCGTCGCTGCGCTCGCCGCCATCACCGGCAACGTGCTCTGCGTGATCGCGGTCGTGCTGCTCGGCTCGCGAATCCGCGGCGGCGTCGTCGCGCGTCGCGCGACGCGATCGGCGGCGGCCTCGTCCGCAGCAGAGGGCGGCGGCTCCGGGCTGGCGACGTCGACGATCGCCACGGCGACGGCATCCGATGCCGACTCGGTATCCGGATCCGCGGCTGCCGGCGAGGACGACACGACGCGGCGCGGGAAGGGGCGCACCAAGCTGCGGCGCTGGCTGGTCAGGTTCGGCGTCCCCGGCGCCAGCATCCTGGCACCGATCGCCCTTCCGACGATGCTCACCGCTGCCTTCTTCGTCGCATCCGGCGTGCGCAAGGAATGGGTCATCCTGTGGCAGATCATCGCGATCGTGCTGTGGACGGGAGCCGTCGCGGCCGCTGCTGCGGGGCTCCTCGCTCTGCTGGGCTGGTGAGGCGGCGCCTCTGCCCGCGGACGAACTCCTCCGGTTCTTCGCCCCGCTGAGCAGCCTCAGTTCCGGGCATCCAACGGCGACTCGAGTTCGGACGGGTGGGTGAGTCGCCACCACTCGCCGGGCGGGTCGATGCTCCCCGAGATCATCACGGGAGCGGTGACGGTGTTGGGGCCGGCCGTCCAGGTGATGCTTCCCACGACCGTGCCGTCGCGGTACGTGGGTGGAGCCTCGATGTCCATCGTCATCTCGATCGGGGTGTCCGACCAGGTGAGGATCGACGCGCTCTCGCCGATGACGATTTTGGCCGTGGATTCCCAGGGCGTTGAGATGGACCCGATCTCCTGACCTTCGGTCGCGACGGGCACCTGGTGGAAACCGGAGCGGATGCTCTCGAGTGCGGCGACCACGGTGGCGTTCACCGACTCGTGCGACGATCCCCCGAGGACGACTCCTGTGACCGAGAGCGGATCGGTCGCGCCGACGTCGAGTGTCGCCGTGTACAGCAGGTTGTGGGTGCCCTCGCCCAGGTTCCCGGTCTTCAGTCCGGTGATGCCGGCCGTGCCGAGGAGGCTGTTGGTGGTGTACAGCGCGCCGGCGCCGGGGATCGAGACCGCCGGGGTCGCGACGATCTTCGCGATCGCCGGATGCGCGGCGGCGAGCTTCGCGATGGCCAGCAGGTCGGCGGGCGTGCTCGTGTTGCGCGGACTGAGACCGGTGGGCTCCGTTATCGTCGTTCCGGTGAGCGCGTGGGATGCGAGCCAGTCGCGCGTCGCGCCGAGGAATGCACTCTGCGAGCCGAAGATCCGCGTCGACAGCGCCTCGGCGTAGTTGCTCGCGGAGGGGATCAGCATCGCGGCGAGGGCATCGCGCAGCGACATCGAGGTGCCGGTGGGCATCGGAGCGATGGTGGCGCCCAGCACGTAGTACTCGTCGTACAGATCGTGATCGGCCTTGCCGAACGTGATGGTCGGCCCGGGGTCGTCCGCAGACGTGAGCGGTGCCGCGTCGAGGATGACGAGGGCGGTGATGAGCTTGGTGATGCTCGCGATCGGGAGTGGTTCACCCGTCCCTGTCGCCGACCACGTGCCGCTCGCCCCCTCACCCAGATAGGCATCGGCGCCGGCGATGCTGATCGCTGATGCCGCGGCCGTATGCGTGGGGACGGCAACAGCGTCGCCGACCGGAACCTGCGGTGCGCGAGAGGTCACCGTCGGCGAATCGGTCGGCGCCGTGAGTGCCCACCCGACGTAGCCTCCGGTCACGGCCAGCAGCACGACGAGGCAGACGGCGGTGATGATGAGCCCTCGTCGCCGGCGTCTTCTGCGCACAGCTGGGTCGATCCGATCGCCGCTGAACTCCTGTTCGTGCGCCATGAGCTCCGCGAAATCGGACAGCTCATCCACCGGCTGGTCGGGCGCCGTCATCGAGAGACCCTCATCGCGCCCCACCTGTCGCTTGCAATACTCAGAAAAGGCCATCCTCGCGTATGTCCGCAGCGTTCGGTATCGGCCGTTCGGGGGACAAGGGATGCGATCCGCGGCCCGCGTCCGCGTGAGCGAACTCGGGGCGAGTGCGCCTGCGTGCATGAGCGGCGAAGCGGTCGGCGACCGGATTGCGCACGCGCTCGAGTGATGTGGGCGTCTCGACCAGATCGAACAGGCCCATGCTCAGCAGGTGATCCGCGCGGGGTGCGGTGCTGTGGCGGTAGGTCCACTCGTACATGTCGAAGAGCGGCCACCACGTGTACCCGACCACATCCGTGCCCTCGGCGCGCAGCTGCTCCACCGCGGTCACCGAGGCGTCCATCCAGGCGATGCGTGTCTCGGCGTCATCGGTCACGCAGGTCTCGGCGAGCATGACGGGTGCTCCGTAGCGCTCGGCGTAGCGTCGCAGCATCTCTTTCAAGCCATCCACTCCGTCATCGCGGGTCGGCCGCGGATCGGCGAATCCGCCTCCGTGGTGCACGCCCGCCTCGAACAGCTCGGTCGAGTGCCGGGGGTAGTAGTTCACGCCCATCACGTCGGGCTGCACGGCGTTGTCGCGGAACCACTGCAGGAGCTCAGGCGAGGCGCCGCGTGAGCGCAGGAGCGAGCAGAGCGGATGCCGATCGTCGACCTTGCCGGTGACGAGATCCTCGACCAGGAAGCCCTGATGCGCGTAGCGCCGCGCGGTCTCCCAGTGCTCGGGCGCGTCGATGTCTCCGGCGTACCGCATGGATGCGTCGACGTGGACGAACGTCGCCCGGTCGCCCAGCACGTCGGCTATCGCGCGCTGAGTGAGCACGAACCCCTTCGCGAGGGCCGTCGCGATCTCGACCAGACCGGCGGTTCCCCGACGGTACGGCGGCCAGTAGGCGTACTCGCCGCTGAACAGCGAGTGCAGCATCGGCTCGTTCACCGGGGTGTAGTCGGTGGCGACGTCGCGGTAGCGCTCTGCCGCCCGGGCCGCGTACTCCGCGACGTGCTGCGGGTAGTCGGGATGCGCGAACTGATCGTCGATCCACAGCGGGGTGCCGTAGTGCAGGATGTCGACGATGGGGCGGATGCCGAGCTCGCCGAAGCGGTCCATCACCCGATCTGTCCACGACCAGTCCCACCGGTTGCGTTCGGGCGAGACGACGTGCCAGGGGATGCCCCAGCGCATGAACTCCGCGCCGACCGAGGCGGCGAGACCGAGGTCGGTGCTCCACTGCTCGTAGTGCTCGGTGAGGGCGTATTCGTCGATCGCCCGTTCGCCGGGCCGCTCCTGGGGGATGAAGGTGTTCTCGATTCCGAGGCCGAAGTGCAGCAGGCCGTCGCGGTACCAGGTCATATCGATGTCACTTCAGTCCGGTGGAGGCGATGCTTTCGACGAAGCGTCGCTGAATGAGCAGGAAGACGATGGCGAGCGGCAGCACGGCGATGAGCGAGCCCGCCATCATGACGCCCTGAGGGATGATGCCGCCGGGGCCGGTCAACAGGGTGAGCCCCGATGTGACGGTGCCCATCTCGGCATCCGTCGTGAACACCAGCGGCCAGAGGAGGTCGTTCCAGTTGTTCACGAAGATGTAGATCCCGAGGGTGAGCAGGGCGGGCACCGCGTTCGGCAGCACGACGCTGCGGAAGATGCGGAACTCGCTCGCCCCGTCGATGCGCGCGGCGTTGTCGAGGTCGCGCGGCAGCGACAGGAAGAACTGCCGCAGGAAGAAGATGCCGAACGCATCGGCGGCTCGGGGCGCGATGAGCCCGGCGTAGGAGTTGACCCACCCGAGGTCGGAGACGAGCTGATAGATCGGGATCAGGGTCGCCTGGAACGGGATCATCAGACTCGCGATGATCGCGATGAGCAGCACCTTGCTGCCTCGGAAGTCGAGTCGGGCGAGCGCGTAGGCCGCGAGCGAGTCGAAGACCAGCGCGAACAGGGTGACCCCGCCGGCGAACACGAAGCTGTTCAGTATCAGGCGTGCGAACGGCAGCTCGGTGAAGATCCTCGTGAAGTTGTCGAGGGTCCACGCGCTCGGCAGAAGCGTGGGTGGGTACGCGTTCACCTCGGACACCGGCTTGAAGGCGGTGAACACGATGATGAGGATCGGCAGCATCACCGCGAGCGTCGCCGCAGCCGCGACGACCAGCAGAACGACGGATGCGAGCCGGCGCCGCGTCGCGTATGGCGACCGACGTACGACGGTCGGAGAAGCGAGCGCGGTCACGAGGCATCCGCCTCTCGGCGTGAGAAGAAGAGGAACTGCACGAGGCTCAGCACCAGCGTGATGAGCAGCAGGACGTACGACAGCGCCGATGCGAACCCGAGCTCGAGCTTGCGGAAGCCCGATTCGTAGATCTCCATGACGATCGTCTGCGTGCTGCCGTAGGGGCCGCCGCCGGTCATCACGTAGATCTGATCGAAGGCCTGCAGTGCGGCGATGAGCGCGACGATGAGCACGAAGCCGAGCGAGTTGCTGAGCATCGGCAGGGTGATGCTGCGGAATCGCTGCCAGGCGCTTGCGCCGTCGACTCGGGCGGCCTCATAGAGACTGCCCGGGATGTCCTGGAGTCCGGCGAGGAAGATCACCATGTAGAACCCGAAGCTCTTCCAGACGGCGACGAGTACGACGGTCGGCATGGCGAGCACCGGATCCTGCAGCACATTGCCGAGCTGGATGCCGAAGCCACGGAGCCAGTAGTTGAGGAGGCCGATCTGCGGGTCGAGGAGGTACGACCACGCGAACGCGGCGACGGCCAGGGAGACGATGAACGGCAGGAACAGCATCGTGCGGAAGGCCCCGCGCCCTGGAAGAAGCCGGTTGTTGAGCAGCAGGGCGAAGAGCAGTGCGATCACCACGACGACCGGAGTGAACAGCAGCGAGTACACCGCGGTGTTGCCCATCGCGGTGAGCACGCCGGAGTCGGTGAAGACGTCGACGTAGTTCTGCAGCCCGACCCACTCTTCGTCACCGAAGCCGCTCGCGTCGGTGAACGACAGTCGGAGAGCGGAGAGCATCGGCCACGCGACGAACACCGTGAGGATGATGATCGCCGGAAGGAGGAACGCGATCACCGTCAGGCGGTACCTGTTGCTCCGGCGGAGGGGCGTGCGCCCACCCAGCGGTGCGGGTGGGCGATAGGAACGGCGGGCGGGGGGCGCGGCGGCCTGCGTCGTCATCGGCACTGCTTTCTCGAAGAAGGACGCGGGAGGGGCGACGTGGGCGCCCCTCCCGCGAGCGGGGTCACTCGATGGCCTGCTGGATCTCGCTCTGGGCGTCGGAGAGCAGCTCGTCGATGTCGCCTCCTGCGACGGCCTTCTGAGTGAGGGTGTCGATGGCCGCGAGCACGTCGACGCTGTTGACCACACCGGGAAGCAGTGCGCGGCCGGTCGGCGCGATCTCGGTCAGCGACACGACGACCGGGTTCGACTCGACCGACTCGAGGGGGATGTCGGTGCGCAGCGGGGGCCACCCCGACGCGAGCGACCACTCCGTGGCGACGTCCTCCTGGAAGAAGTACGAGAAGAACGCCTCGGCGCCCGCAACCTGAGCGTCGTCGGCCTGCTCGGTGATGCCCATGGACACCCCGATCGCCGATGCCGCCTGATCCTCCGGACCGGCGGGGATCGCCGCGATGCCGTAGTCGATGTCGTTGTCGGCCGAGATGAACGACATCCACGGTCCACCGACGTGCATCGCCGCCTTGCCCGAGCTGAAGAGCTCGTCGGCGCCGATGCCGTCGAGGCCGGTGGGGGAGATCTTGTCGTTCGTGATGGCGTCGACCCAGTAGGCGATCGACTCGGCGTTCTCGCTCGAGTCGATGACGGCATCCGTCGATCCGTCGACGATTCCGCCGCCGCCGCTGAGCAGCAGACTCGGCCACAGTCCGTTCGCGACGGTCGCGTGATCGGGGAGTGCGAGCCCGTACTGCTCGGGGGTGCCGTCGCCGTCCTCGTCCACCGTGAGCGCCTTGGCAGCCTCGACCCATTCGTCCCAGGTCGTGGGGAACTCGTCGATGCCCGCGGCGGTGAAGAGCGCCTTGTTGTAGAACACCGAGAGCGGCACGAAGCCGGTCGGCACTCCATAGGGCGTGCCGTCGACGGTGACCATGTCGACCGACTGCTCGGCGAGCTCGGCGGTGTTGCTGTCGTCCGAGGCGTAGAAGTCGGTCAGGTCGACGAAGGCTCCGCGGTCGGCGTACACCGGCATCCGCTCTGCCGGCATCGCCACGATGTCCGGGCCCTCGTCCGACGACAGCGCCGGAAGCAGCGTGTCGTCGATGACCGCCCACGTCTTGGTCTCGGTCTCGATGACGTAGTCGTCTTGCGACTCGTTGAAGTCGGCCACGATCTGGTCGAGGACCTCACCATCGGCTTCGGTGTATCCATGCCAGAACGTGAGGGTGGTGGGCCCGTCGGGGTCGTCGTCCGCGGGGGCGGAGCAACCGGCGAGGGCGAGCGCTGTCGCGCTCGCCGCGGCGACGGCCATCATGGTTCGTCTCATCATCATCTTCGATGCCCTTCTGTGACTGCGGTGTCAGGTCGGCTCGGGTGCCGTGGTGCTCGGGTTTACAACGATGGAGGTAAACGTTGTAAATGGATGATCGCGCCTTCGTCGAGCCATGTCAAGAGGGGGTTGCTCGACTAGAGAGCGGCGGCGGTCGACTCGCGCTCGACGAGTGAGAAGTCGGTGAAGACCTCGCGGGGAGGCCCGGCATCCGTGCCGCCTATGCGTGCGACCAGAAGATCCACCGCGGTGCGGGCGATCGCGGACCGCCCGGGGTTGATCGTCGAGAGGGCCGGAAGGCTGTAACGCGTCTCGTCGAGGTCGTCGAAGCCGATCACGGCCACGTCTTCCGGAACCTGCACACCGCGTTCGAGGAGCACCCGCAGCGCACCGAGTGCGAGGGAGTCGTTGAAGGCGACGATGCCGTCGAACTGCACTCCGGCGTCGAGCACGGCGCGCATCGCATCGGCCCCGTCTGCCCGATGCCAGAGGTCCACCGGAACCACGAGGCTGTCGTCGAGGGGGACTCCGGCGGCAGCGAGTGCGTCGGTGTAGCCCTGAAGGCGAAGGCCGGGGGAGCCGAACTCCTCGCTGGGGTGCGAGCCGAGAGCGAGAATTCGTCGACGGCCCAGCGCGAGCAGATGAGCGGTGGCGGCCTGGGCTCCCTCGGTGTTGCGCATCGTCACGTGATCGCGCGACGAGTCGAAGAGGCGTTCGCCCAGCAGCACCATCGGCACCGGCACGCGTTCGAGCAGTGCGGCATCGCCCTGCTCGAGAGTGAGCACCGAATGCAGGATGCCGTCGAGTCCGCGAAGGTGGGCGTCGCGCAACGCGGCGAGCTCACTCTCGCGATCGAGGTCGAACTGCTCGATGAGCACCGAGAAGCCGCGCTCGCGTGCCGCTCGCATGACATCGTCGGCGAGCTCTGCGAAGTACGGGTTCCGCAGATCGGGCACGATCAGCCCGATCATGTCGGTGCGGCCGGAGCGCAGGCTGCGCGCTGCGCGGTTGGGTTGGTAGTGCAGCTGGTCGATCGCCTTCTCGACCCGCTCACGCGTCTCGGCGCGTATATGCGGGTAGCCGTTGATGACGTTCGAGACGGTCTTGATCGACACGCCCGCCGCCCGTGCGACGTCGTGCAGAGTCGCCGTCGTCTCTGACCCAGCTTTCATTCTGCGCACTCTACAACGTTTCCCCTTTGGGCCTCGGGCGCCATGCGATCACGAAAAGGATGCTTGACGCGGGCTCGAGCGTGCCCATGAAGCGAGGAGCGCGATAACCTTATCAAAACGATGCAGTTTGATAAGGTTATCAACATGCGTGATGCACTCGACAACCCGTTCAGTCCCGGTTCCGACACGATCCCGGACGTATGGGCAGGTCGCACGGAGCAGCTGAGCGACTGGCGTGATGTCGTGCGTCCGCGCAGGCTCGCGGGTCTCCCCGAACGAGGCAGAACGATCCTCGGAGAACCCGGCCTCGGAAAGTCCACTCTCGTCCGCCGTATCGCTCAGGAAGCATCCCGTGCGGGGGACTGGGTCACGCCCCAGCTGCGCATCCCCGCCGGTGCCGATCCACTGAAGCTCGTCGCAGAGGCGGTGTTGAAGCTCGCGGCCGACGCGGACCTCTCCTCCTCGAGAGAGAAGCGCATCGGGGACGCAATCGCACGTGTCCAGGCGGTCGCCGTCTCCGGCATCTCTCTGACGCTCCGTGGCGCCGACGGGCGTGAGCCATACACGGCGCTCACCGAGCTGCTCATCGAGGTCGGCGTGGCCGCGATCGCCAGCGGCCGGGTCATGGCGCTCATCCACGTCGACGAGGTCCAGAACATCACAGATGAGAAGGCGCTCTCACAGCTCCTCATCGCGCTCGGAGACGCTCTCACACACGAGGTCGAGGTCGCAGTTCCCGGAGGTGCGCGCGTGAGCCGCTCACTGCCGATCGCCGTCTACCTCACCGGACTCCCGGACTTCGAGGACATGGCAGGCGCGCGCAAGGGCGCCACCTTCGCTCGCCGTTTCAAGACCACCACGCTGTCGGCCATCGACGAGGAGGACCTCGCCGAGGCGCTGCAGGAGTTCGTTCTCGAGGGGTGGGAAGTCTCGGATGGATCCGGCGGCACAGCCCGTGTGCGGATGGAGCCCGATGCTGCGGGTCTTGTCGTCGACGTCTGCCGCGGCGAGCCTTTCCTGTTCCAGCTCGCCGGTGAGCAGGCATGGTATGCAGGCGCGACCCGGACGATCACCGCGGAGCAGGTCCGCCGAGGGTGGCGAGGCGCACAGCGGGAAGCGACCGCACACGTCGAGCGCATCCTCGAGCGTCTTCCGGCACGCGAGCGCCAGATGCTGCAGGCGATGGCCGAGCTGCCCGCCGCCGAGCGCACGGCCACCCGAATCGCAGAAGCGATGGGGTTCTCCAAGGTCACCGAAGTGGGGCCGACGGCTCAGCGTCTGGACACTGTGCGCGGCATCATCGACCGGGGCAAGCCCTATACATTCCGGCATCGCGCGGTCGAGGCGTACCTGACCAGCGACTGGCCGAACGTCTGACGCAGGACCGTCCCATCGCCTGCGCCGGGGAAGCCGGCTGTGCCTGGCGAATGAGCCTCGACCGGATGCAGAACAGCCGGATCTACGTGACAGCCGGCGCGCCGTCAGGTGGGCCTTCCGCAGCAAGTCAACCCCGCCGGCCGTTCTCTCTTTTCCGCACGACACGTGTCACTGTGGACGGATGAGACCAGACGCGCGCAACTACGACCTCGACGATCTGCGGCGGCGGGTCATGCAGGAGCAGGGCGGAGCGGTGGATGACAGCATCCCCGAACTGGCCGACGCCGACGCCGGCCTGTGCGCGCTGGCACTGGTGCTGCCGGATGGGACGATCCGCACCAGTGCTCAGGCGGCGGAGCCGTTCAGCGTGCAGTCGGCGGTCAAGCCGTTCCTCTTCGCCCTGGCTCTGCTCGACACCCGGGGTGAGGCGCTCGACCTCGTCGGCATCGAGCCGACGGGGGAGGCGTTCGACGCGATCAAGCTCGAGAGCGGCACCGGCCGTCCGCCGAACCCGATGGTCAACGCAGGGGCGCTGCTCACAGCATCGCTCGTCGACGGCGGGAACGCGGAAGAGCGCGACGAGCGGATACTCCGAGGACTGTCGGCCTTCGCGGGGCGGCGTCTCGAGGTCGATGAGAGCGTCGCGCGGAACGAGCATCTTCTCGGTGACCGCAACCACGCGCTCGCCCACCTCATGCGGGCCGAGGGAACCCTGCACGTCAGCGCCGACGATGCCGTCGCCGTCTATGCACGGGCGTGCGCCGTGCTGGTCGACGCCGAGGCGCTCGCCGTCATGGGTGCGACTCTCGCCTGCGGTGGAGTGAACCCGGTGTCGGGGGAGCGCGTCGTCTCGCAGAGCGTGGCTCGTGACCTCGTCTCGGTCATGGCGACCTGTGGCGTGTACGACGGTTCCGGACGGTGGATGCGCGAGATCGGCATCCCGGCGAAATCGAGCGTGTCCGGCGCGATCGTGCTCTCGGCTCCGGGGCTGCTCGGCGCGGCCGTCGTCAGTCCGCCGCTGGACGAGCAGGGCACGAGCGTGCGCGGAAGAGTGGCGTGCGACGCGCTGAGCGTCGAGCTCGACCTGCACGCGTTCGGGACAGCCGCGGGCTGAGGGGATGCTTCTCAGTCGGCGTCGGCGGAGAAGACGGGGCTGAGGAAGCGCCGCTCGTAGCGACGGATGCACTGCGTTCTGCGTGCCAGTTCGAACGCCTCGATGCATTCGGGGTCGGTCTTCGAGGCTGTGCGGTAGATCTCGTACTCAGCGAGCGAGGGGAACGTGAACAGCGCGAACGCCTCGTCGCTGTCGCCCTCGCTCGGCATGAAGTAGCCGTGGTGGGTGCCTCCGTGCTTGGCCACCAGCCGGATCCACGCGCGTCCGTACTCGGTGAAGTCGTCGAGCTTGTCGGGGTCGATCTCGTAGCGCAGGTGAATCGTGATCATGTCGTTCATCCTCGCAGAGGGTGAACGTCGTCTCGATCCTCAGCCCGCATCCGCAGCGCTCCGTTCCTCGTCCGAGTTCGGGGTCCAGCCGAACCAGCCGCTGTCGGTGCTCATGACGCTCCAGTCGCCGCAGGCGAAGACCGTCTTCGCTGTGTACGGATCGGGAGCGTCATCGAGCACCCAGGTCGGCGCCGAGAGTCGTTCCACCTCGGTGCAGTCGTCGGCGAGCGCAGATGCGCTGGAGAGCAGGATGACGGCGTCCGCGGCGTTCTCGAGCGTCGATGTCCGCACGGTGATATCGGTGGCATCGGTCGGGATCCAGCCGGCATCGACCTCGGCCCCGTCGTCGAAGGCCTCGACGTCGTCGAAGGTCGAGGTGGCCTGCTTATGGACGATGCTGTCGTAGGCGGAGCATCCGGCGAGAGATGTCAGCCCCAGGAGGACCAGGGCGGAGGCGGCGAGAGCCGTTCGTGCGTTCATACGTTCCAGCCTGGTCGACGCGTGCCGCGTCGACATCGGGCGGGCGAGGTAGCGGCGTACATCTCGAGGATGATCCCGTGCCGAGCCCGCCCCCGAGCGCGAAGGTACGCTGAAGGCATGGGTGATCAATCGCCGCTCGCCTCTCGACCCTTGTGGGCGAGCGTGGCCGACGGCTTCTACGTGGGCAGCCGGGACGGGTCGTTCCTCGGCTACGTCGACCGTCAGGCGGACGGAATGTGGCGTGCGTTCGATGCCGTCTCGCGCTCCATCGGCGACTTCGCAGACCACCACCGCGCGATGGCCGCGGTGACGACTCGGGAAGGGGATGCCGGATGACTGCGGAGAACCCGCTCGTCTCGCTCGTCTACTGCAGCAGTGCGACGCACCCGTTCAGCGAACAGGAGCTCGCCGACCTCCTGGCGGTGAGCCGCGCCCGGAACAGCGCTCATGACATCACCGGCATGCTGCTCTACCGAGGCGGTGAGTTCGTCCAGATCTTGGAGGGCACCAGGTCGGACGTGGAGAGCCTGATGGAGATCATCGGCCGAGATCCCCGTCACGAGGACGTGCGTGTGCTGATAGAGGAGCCGCTGCACGAGCGGCGCTTCGCCGAGTGGACGATGGGCTATCAGTCGCTCGTCGCCGCGGAGCCGAGGATGCTGTCCGGCTATCGCGACTCCTTCGACGACCTCCGCGTGGGAGACCACGACATGATCGGGCGGGCGATCATGGAGCTCACCCTGTGGTTCCGCGTGCGGGAGTCCGCCGCGCGGTAGACGACGCGGCCACGCAGGGTCGACAGCGAGAGACCCGCACCGGGTGACTCGCGATCAGTCCTCGTCGAAGAGCTCGGCGATGCATCTGTGCAAGCGCTCGGCGACCGCCTTCTCGTCGTGCGTGACGGTGCGGCCGCCCACGATCGTGCGGGTGACGTCTGCGCCGGTCGCGGTCAACGGCAGCTGTTCCGCCCTGCTGCCCGCCGTGCGGAGCGAGCTCGGGTCGAGTTCGACGAGGTCGAGCGGACCTCCCAGGCGCGTCGGCTCGGCGAGACCGAGCGAACCGTAGCCGCCGGCCGAGCCGATGTGCCAGAGGGATGCCGGCGCGATGCGCCCGCGGCGCAGCGAACGCAGCCGCTCGCCGGCCTCGAGACCCCGCAGCTCGAGCAGCGGGTCGATGACGGCATTCTGATCCGAGCCCACCGCCAGCCTGGCCCCCGCCGCGATCAGCTCGACGGCCGGACCGATGCCGTCTCCGAGATCCGCCTCCGTCGTGGGGCAGAACACAGCGTGCACGCCTGCGTCTCCGAGCAGGCGGATGTCGTTGTCGGTGAGGTGAGTCGCATGGACGACAGAGAGGCGCCGCGAGAGCACTCCCTCTTCGGCGAGAAGCTCCGTCGGGGTCAGGCCGTACTCGGCGATGCAGTCGGCGTTCTCGGCAGGCTGCTCCGACAGATGGATGTGCAGCGGCACGTCCTCAGGCAGTTCGCGTGCGATGTGCGCGAGAGCATCACGGGGCACTGCGCGCACCGAGTGGAGCGCCGCGCCGAGCGTGACGAGTTCGGACCTGTCGGCCAGGGCTTCGCGCAACGAGTGCCACCGCGCGAGCCACGCGTCGGCATCTCCGTCGCCGAAACGCGCCTGTTCCGGGGTGAGCGGTGCCCCGATGCCTCCCGCGAGATAGCACGTGTCGAGCAGGACCAGGCGGATGCCGGCTTCGACCGCGGCGTCGGCGAGGGCGATCTCCATCGCGTGGTCGGCGTAGGGGGAGCCGTCGGGGCGGTGATGGACGTAGTGGAACTCTCCGACGGTCGTCCATCCCGATAGGGCCATCTCGCAGAACACGGCTGCGGCGAACTCCCGATACGTCGAGGGGTCGAGGCGCCCCGCCGCTCGGTACATGAGCTCTCGCCAGGTCCAGAACGACCCGGACTCGTGAGTGCGCCCGCGAAGAGCCCTGTGGAAGGCATGCGAGTGCGCGTCGGCGAAACCGGGGGCCACGAGCTCGAGGATCGTGGCCCCCGCCGGAGCCGCTGTGCCGGTGGCCTCTGAGACGACCAGCCCCGCGGCATCCGTCTCCCACAGGACTCCGCGCTCGACGCTGCCCGCACGTACGAGCCGATCGGCCCAGACCCTCATGACAGATCCTCGATGGTCCGCACGAGGGCGTCGACGCCGGCCTGCACGGCCGCATCGTCGGCGCCCTCCTCGGGAGCATGCGAGACGCCGGACGGATTGCGCACGAAGAGCATCGCCGTCGGCACGTGCGCCGCGAGGACGCCTGCGTCGTGGCCGGCCCCGGTGGGGAGAACGGGAACACCGCCGAGGGTCGTGGCGATGCGGTCGCGCAGCTGCGGGTCGAAGAGGACCTCGCCACTGTAGGACTCTTCGATCACGGACGCCTCGCAGCCCTCAGCGGCGGCCGCTTCGACGACCGCGGCCCGCACCTCGTCGACGATGTCGCGAGTGTCCGCTTCGGAATCGGCGCGGACATCCATCCATGCCGACACCCGAGACGCGATGACATTGGTCCCGCCGGGCATCGGTTCGAGTCGACCGATCGTCGCCCGCGAGCCGATACGCGCGAGAGCGGCCCGCCGCGCGGCGAGCACTGCGGCCGCAGCCGGCAGCATCGGGTCGTGGCGATCGGCGATCTCGGTGGTACCGGCGTGATTGCCCTGGCCGCGCACGTCGATGCGCCATCGGCCGTGCTCGAGGATCGACGAGCCGACCGCGACGGGCCTGTCGAGGTCGATCAGTCCCTTGCCTTGCTCGACGTGGAGTTCGACGTACATCCCGATGCGCGAGAGCGATTCGGCGTCGTAGCCGGGCTCGGGCAGCGATGCGTCGCGTGCGACATCGATGTACCGCTGACCCGACGCATCCGTCAGCTGTGCCAGGCGGTCGGGGGTCATCGCGCCGGAGAGAAGGCGCGATCCCAGACACGCGACGCCGAAACGAGAACCCTCCTCTTCGGCGAACACGACCACCGCGAACGGGCGGCTCGGCACGAATCCGCCGGCCTTGAGGCGCTCGACGGCGGCCAGCGCGCTCACGACACCGAGAGGACCGTCGTGCGCGCCTCCACCGGGCACGGAATCGAGGTGGCTGCCCGTGACGAAGGCATCGGGCCCCGGCTCTCCCCACCAGGCCCACAGATTCGCGTTGCGGTCGGTGGTGACCCGCAGGCCGAGGCGCTGAGCGCGTTCGACGAACCAGTCGCGAAGGTCGCGCTCGGCGTCGTCGAACACATGCCGCGAGTACCCGCCCCGTCGCCCGTCTCGGCCGACGTCTTCTATCTCTCGGAGAAGCTGGAGTGCATCGAACTCGGTCATGCGCCCTCCCACATGGGAACCCGGAGGCCGCGCTGGCGTGCAAGGGTGTCGACGGCAGTGGTGCCGTCGTCGTAGACCTTGGTGACGTTCTCGAATCGGATCATGACTGCTCCTAAAGGGCGGTTCCGTTGGTGAGCCCGGCCGACATGCGGCGGGCGGCTGCTGCGAGAAGCGCGCCGCACTGCTGGGACGACTTCTCGGTCATCCGGTAGCTCGGCACGAGGACGCTGATGACGGCCACGATGCGTTCCCCCGCGGCGATCGGCGATGCGATGGCGGTCACGTCGCGCTCGATGCCCCGCTCGACGACCACGAAGCCTTCGGGGGGCGTCTCGCCGCGGAGGACGAGTCCGGCCGCCGACCCTTCGAGGGGGATCGTGCGACCGACCCAGTTCGAATGCCGGACGGAGTGGGATCCTTCGACGATGCTGATGTAGAGGGCGGATGCCGCGTGCCCCTCGACGCTCAGGTAGACCGATTCGCCGGTCGCCTCTTCGAGCCCGACCATCTCTTCGTGGCACACGTCGATCAGGGACTCGTGACCGAGAGCCCGCGCACCGAGCTGCATCAGCCGGGAGCCGGCACGATAGCTGCCTTCGTCGTCGCGCCGTACGAAGCCGCTGGACTCGAGTGTGCGAAGCAGCCGCAGCGCGGTGCTCGGCGCGAGGTCGACCGCCCTGGACGCATCCGCGAGGGTGGTGCTTCCCGTCTCGCACACGTTGGCGAGGAGCGAGAGCGCCCGTTCTACGGTGCGCGTGGACTGTTCGCTGATGAGAGCCTCCCTGAACCGACAACGCTGACGATAGGTTCCGCATCTTGCCCGGACCGCTCGAACTGTTTTCTATCTAATAAAATACACGTGCCGCTGGATGGAATGAATAGCCGAGTCGAGATTCTCACGTTCTCCGGATGTAGACCCTGGTACTGCCTCACAGCCAGGGTCAGGACTGCAGCCCGATGTGCCCGCGCGCCGTCGTTCGTAGCGTCGAAGGCGAACGAAAGGCGCGACATGATTCGAGTTCAGTCTCTGACGAAGCACTACGGCGAGAGGGTGGCCGTGAACGGTATCGACTTCACCGTCGAACCGGGCACGGTCACCGGATTCCTGGGACCCAACGGGGCCGGCAAGTCCACGACCATGAGGATGATCGTCGGCTTGGACCGGCCGACCGCGGGTACCGCGGAGGTCAACGGACGGGCCTACGCGGATCTGCCCGCACCGCTGCGCGAGGTCGGCGTTCTGCTCGATGCGCGTTCGGCGCACAGACGCCGCACCGCCTACAAGCACCTGCGGGCGATCGCGGCCACTCACGCCATCGGCGCCGCACGCGTGCGCGAGGTGATCGAGATCGCCGGACTGGATGCTGTGGCGGACAGGCGGGTCGGCGGATTCTCGCTCGGCATGAACCAGCGGCTGGGGATCGCCGCGGCTCTGCTCGGAGACCCGCAGACGATCATCCTCGACGAGCCGGTGAACGGCCTCGACCCCGACGGCATCCTGTGGATCCGCGGCCTGCTGCGGCAGCTGGCGGGGGAGGGGAAGACCGTGCTGCTCTCGTCGCATCTGATGAGCGAGATGACACAGACGGCCGACCATCTGCTGGTCATCGGCCGAGGGACGATTCTGGCCGACGGGCCTCTGCACGACGTGGTCGCGGGTGTGACCCGATCCGTGGTGCGCGTGCGGACCAGAGAGGTCGAGCGACTCATGAGCACGCTCGCGGGCTCCCGGGTCACCATCACGACGCACCCGGATGGCGCGGTCGAGATCGACGGCCTCGCCGCCGAGGAGGTGGCGCGTGCCGCGGCCGACGCGGGCATCGTGCTGTACGAGATCGCCACCGTCGAGGGCTCGCTCGAAGACGCCTACCTCGCCCTCACCGCGCACGACACCGAATACCGCGCGACCGCGCACGACGCCACCGAAGGAGCCGGACGATGACCCTCACCACGAGTCCCCGACGAGCGGATGCGCGCACTCGCCGCCCCGCGTTCGCCCACGTGCTGCGGTCGGAGTGGATCAAGCTGTTCAGCCTGCCCTCCTCCGTGCTCGCCCTCGCGGCGATCTTCCTCATCGGGGTCGGCGGCAGCCTGTTCCTCGGCGTGACGCTCGAGTCGTCGGGTGCGCCGTCGGTGCTCCTGATCGAGCGCACCATGGCCGACGTCACGGTGCCGACCGTCGTCCTCGGCCAGATCATCGCCGGTATCCTCGGAGTCATGCTGATCGGCGCCGAATACGCATCGGGCTCGATTCAGCCCACGTTCGTCGCGGTCCCCGACCGGTTGCGCGTCCTTCGCGCGAAGGCTGTCGTGGCGTTCACCGTCGTCACTGCGACCGCCCTCATCACGGTGTTCAGCGCATGGGCGCTCACCACGCCGATCTATGCACAGTTCGGCCTCGCGGCACCGCTCACCGCACCCGGGGTCGTGCTCGCGCTGCTCAGCTCGGCGGGGTATCTCGGGCTCTGCGCACTGTTCGGGGTGGGCATCGGGGCACTCGTGCGATCGACGACCGCGGGAGCGATCATCGTCTTCCTGGCCACGCTGCTGCTCCCCGTCCTGACGTCGCTGCTTCCGTACGGGCTGCTGTCCCGCGCTCTGCGCATCGCCCAGCTGGGCAATGCGGGCGATGCGATGAGCCGGGTCGGCGCGGAAGGCGGTCCGTTCCTCGACCTGTGGAGCGGTCACATCAGCGTGGGTGCCGGCTGGCTGATCGCGGCGATCTGGGCGGCGACCGCGCTCGCCGCGGGCGCGATCACACTGCGCAAGAGAGACGTATGACACCGCGGCGATCCGACCTCGTGGCTCTCGGGGCGTACTCGGCGGTCTCGCTGGGCCTCGGCTACCTCTCGCTCGAGTCGTCGCTGACCACACCCGCGTGGGCGCTCGTCACGCTGTTCGTCGCCGGCATCGCGACGATCCTCGTCTCGCACCGGCACCCGCTCGTGGCTTTCATCGCCGTCATCGCGCTGCTCCCGCTGTCATTCGCCGGCGGATCAGGCGCCGAAGCGGTGCTCGTGGTCGGGGCGCTGTACCGGTGCGGGGTCGACCTCCGGCCGCGGCACGCCTGGGCGGCGTTCGCCGCGACCGCGGTGTCGGGCACGCTCGCGGCGCTGGTGCTGGCGATCCGCGTGCGCCTCGGCCCGCCGCTGCTCGGGCTGGCACCGCGAGTGGACCTCGACGCCTGGCCCCTCGACTGGCTCGGCATCGCCAGCGTCGTGGTCGCGGTCTCGCTGATGTCCACCCTCGTCGGGCTCAACGTCGGCCACCGGCGGCGCGAGCTCCGCGCACTCGTGGAACGAGCGGAGCAGATGCGCCGCGAGCGCGACCAGGAGGCGCACATCGCCGCCGCGCTCGAGCGCGAGCGCATCGCGCGGGAGATGCACGACGTGATCGCCCACAGCCTCGCCGTGATGGTCGCGGTCGCCGACGGGGCGCAGGCCTCTGCAGTCGCTCGGCCAGAGGAATCCCGCCGGGCGATCGGGCGGGTCGCCGAGACCGGGCGCCGGACTCTCGTCGAGGTGCGGCGCCTGCTGACGACGGTCCGCGGCGAGGGCGACCCGGTCGACCGTCAGCCGACGCAGGCGACCATGGAGCGCATCCCGTCTCTCGTCGAAGAGTCGCGGATCGCGGGTCTGCCGGTGCGACTCGAGCAGACGGGCGTCATCGACGCCGATGCCGTGGTGGGGCTGACGGTCTACCGCATCGTGCAGGAGGCGCTGACCAACGTCCTGCGGCACGCGCGCGACGTGCAGGACGTCGTGGTGAGGATCAGCATCACGGACGAGGAGGTGTCGATCCTCGTGGAGGACAGATCGGCGTCGGCTCCACCGATCGTCGACCCGGGCCGTGGCCTGGTCGGCATCCGCGAGCGCGCCGCGTTCTACGACGGGCACGTCGAGGCCGGCCCCCGACCGGGCGGAGGCTGGCGCGTGTTCGTACGACTGCAGACGGAGAACCGATGACGACACCCGATGCCCACGCCGCTCGCATCCGTGTGCTGATCGCCGACGATCAGGAGCTGGTCCGCTATGGATTACGTCTCGTGCTCGAGGCCGAGAACGACATCCACGTCGTGGGCGAAGCCTCCGACGGAGCGTCAGCCGTCGACGCCGCGATCGCGCTGGGGCCTGACGTGATCCTGATGGATGTGCGCATGCCCGGCAAGGACGGCATCGAGGCGACGCGCGATCTCAGCGCACGGTTGCCACACACCCGGGTGCTCGTGCTGACCACCTACGACCTCGACGAGTTCGCCTTCGGGGCACTCCAGGCCGGAGCCGCGGGGTTCCTGCTCAAGAACACACGACCGGCAGAACTCGTCGCCGCGATCCGCACGGTTGCGACGGGCGACGCCGTGGTCGCTCCGCGGATCACCTCGAAGCTCATCGAAGTCGCCCTGCCGCACCTGGCACCCCGCACCCACCAGGCTCGGGACGATGCCCTCTCGGTGCTGACCGACCGGGAACGCGACGTCTTCGTTCACATCGGGCGCGGCCTCACGAACACCGAGATCGCGAGGGCCATGCATCTGAGCGAATCCACGGTGAAGGCCCACTTCGGCCGCATCCTCGTGAAGCTCGACCTGCCCCACCGTGTGCAGGCGGTGATCCTGGCTTACGAGCTCGGCGTCGTCAGGCCCACCGGCCAGTAACCCCGCGGCGCAGGGCCGCCCATCATCGCAGACTCGCTGCGGAGTGTCCACCACTGCCGTGCGGCCCTGTTCGTTGCAAGACTCGGCGCATGGTCTTCATCGGTTTTCATGCCTCGCACGAGCAGATCGCACCGAGCACGCTTCTCGACGCGGTGATCGGAGCCGAGCGCGCAGGCTTCGACGGAGCGATGTGCTCCGACCACCTGGCGCCGTGGACCCGGGCGCAGGGCGAGTCCGGTTTCGCGCTGAGTTGGATCGCGGCCGCGCTCGCGTGCACGGAGTTCTCGATCGGGATGGTCAATGCTCCTGGTCAGCGCTACCACCCGGTGATGATCGCTCAGGCGTTCGCAACTCTCGAGGAGATGTTCCCCGGTCGCTTCTGGGCGGCGATGGGCAGTGGCGAGGCGGTGAACGAGCACGTGACGGGCGAGGGGTGGCCGGCCAAGCAGATCCGCAACGAACGACTGCGCGAGAGCGTCGACGTGATCCGCCGGCTGATCGACGGCGAGGAGGTCGATCACGACGGCCTGGTGCGCGTGCACCGAGCACGAGTGTGGAGCAGACCGGCCGAGCCGCCGCCGCTGTTCGCGACCGCCGTGAGCGCCGAGACCGCGGAATGGGCGGCGTCGTGGGCGCAGGGCCTGGCGACGGTCGCTCAGGAGCCGGCCGCGCTGCAGCGGGTCGTCGATGCCTATAGTTCCGCCGGGGGCACGGGCCCCTGCATCCTGCAGGTGCACGTCAGCCTCGCGGAGAGCGACGCAGCGGCATTCGCGATCGCTCGCGAGCAGTGGACCAACGGTCTGCTCTCGCCCCCGGAGACGTGGGATCTCGAGCAGCCCGAGGACTTCGAGGCGGCGGTGGCGGGCCTCGACAGGAACGATCTGCAAAAGGCCGTGCTGATCGACCACGACGCCACCGCGCTGGCCGGTCGCGTCGCCGACCTCGCGGAGATCGGATTCGATCGCGTGTACCTGCACCACGTCGGCACCGAGCAGTCGCACTTCCTCGCCGCTGCCGAATCCGAACTCATCCCCGCACTGAAGGAGCGACTGTGAAGATCACCGACACGAGCGACCTCTGGTGGAAGACCGCGGTCGTCTACTGCCTCGATGTCGAGACCTTCCTCGACTCGAACGGCGATGGGATCGGCGACCTGCAGGGGCTGGCCCAGCGGATCGACTATCTGTCGCAGCTCGGCGTCACCTGCCTGTGGCTGATGCCCTTCTATCCGAGCCCCGACCGTGACGACGGCTACGACGTCAGCGACTTCTACGGTGTGGATCCGCGTCTGGGCACTCACGGCGACTTCGTCGAGGTGATCCGCACCGCGCGCGATCGGGGGATGCGGGTCATCGTCGACCTGGTCATCAACCACACCTCTGACAGGCATCCGTGGTTCCTCGCCGCCAAGCGCAGCGTCGACTCGCCCTATCGGGACTACTACGTCTGGCGCGACGACGCTCCGCCGAAAGGCCAGAAGAACGCCGTCTTCCCCGGCCAGGCGAACGGCATCTGGGGCAAGGATGAGAAGTCGGGGCAGTGGTATCAGCACAGCTTCTACGAGCACCAGCCCGACCTGAACATCGCCAACCCTCGCGTGCGTGACGAGATCGCGAAGGTCATCGGGTTCTGGTTGCAGCTGGGCATCTCGGGCTTCCGCGTCGACGCGGTGCCGTTCCTCCTCGAGATCCCCGAGGGCGCCGGCATCCCCGAGCCGCACGAACTGCTGCGCGACATCCGCCGGTTCCTGCAGCGTCGGTCGAGCGAGGCGATCCTGCTCGGCGAGGTCAACCTGCCCTACGACGAGCAGGCGCAGTACTTCGGAGGCGATGACGGCGATGAGCTCACGATGCAGTTCGACTTCGTCGGGATGCAGTCGCTGTACCTCTCTTTCGCGCGCAAGGATCCGGCTCCGCTGATCGAGGCGCTGCGTGCCCGGCCTGTGCTCGGCGCCGAGGTGCAGTGGGCGAACTTCCTGCGCAACCACGACGAGCTGACCCTCGACAAGCTCAGCGACAGCGAGCGGCAGGAGGTGTTCGAGGCGTTCGCGCCCGACGAGCGGCAGCGGGTGTTCGGGCGCGGCATCACCCGGCGCCTCCCGCCGATGCTCGACGGCGACCCGCGTCGCATCCGCATGGCCTACAGCCTGCTGTTCACCCTGCCCGGCACTCCGGTGCTGTTCTACGGCGAAGAGATCGGCATGGGCGAGAACATCGAGATCCCGGGCAGGGAGGCCGTGCGGACTCCGATGCAGTGGTCCCACGATCGCAATGGAGGATTCTCGGATGCCGCGCCCAGCCGGCTCGTCGCTCGTCCGCCGTCCGACGGATATGCGCCGGAGCACGTGAACGTCGCCGCCCAGCTGGATGACCGAGGGTCCCTGCTGCACTTCATCCGTGCTCTCACGACGAGCTACCGGATCTCCCCGGAACTCGGATGGGGCACGTTCGAGGTCATCGACCAGCAGGCCGACTCGCTGCTCGTGCACTCGCTCTCGGCCGACGTCGGCAAGATCATCGCGCTCCACAACTTCGCAGAGGTGCCGGTGACCACCTCGTTCCGGCTGGCTGACGAGCCGGAGGGCACGACTCTCGTCGACCTCCTCGAGTCGTCGCGCCTGACGCTCGACCCGAAGGGCGGGGTCGAACTGGAGGTGCCGGCGTACGGCTACCGCTGGCTTCGCGTATCGCGGCCCGGCGACGGCCGAGTGACCTGAGGCTCCGGGGGCGATCGCGCGCCAGTGACATCGAGACCTGGGCGCCGCACAAAGTGGTCGTGTCGGAGACTCCGATCGACTCTTTCCGCGACGATCTCGTCTAACTCGTCGCACGGATGCCGCGAATGGCCGTCGCCACGAGCGCCCAGGGAACCGCGCCGGCAGCCGGTGCCACCGTCGAGACCACGCCAAGGTGCCCGCGAACGGCGCCGCGAGCAGGGTGGGTGTGCCCGACCCGCCGATTGCGGCCTCTCTGTCCCAGAGCGAAGACCGGGGGATAGCACCCGCTCCACGATCACCGTCATCGGCATCTTCGGATGCTCCGCGGGTGGCGCTCGAATTGGCGGGATGAATGGATCGATCTTCGACCCCCGAGGGCCTCGCGCTTTCTCCGGTGGTTCGTCACCCCGCAACGTCCGACGGACCGCGTTCCGGCGCATCCTCAGCGCACGCGCTATCTGCTCGATCGACAGCTTCTCCGACGGATGCAACCGGAGAGCCTCTACCCACGTGTCCACTGAAATCACCCTCCAAGATTGGGGCTGGGGGTCTATTCCAGTGGCGTTACGGGGTCCGTCCTAGTTCGGCGCTCACGGTGTCACAGATATATTACGCCGCGGGTCCAATATATCCCCCGTGGAACCAATATATAACCCCCCGTGGAACCAATATATAACCCCGCGAGGCCAATATATAACCTGGTAGGACCACATTTCAGGTGTCCACTAACCGCCGACACGTCGCACCGTGGGCGTGTGCTAACGTGGCCGACAGCTTTTGGGAATACGCGATCGGAGAGTGTGAATCTCGTCGGCCGAAAGAAATCGAATAGAGCATGTCAGGGGGGCATTGTGATAGTGGATTCTATCGAAGGATTGCGAGAGACTTCTCTCTTCATGCGTATGCATGAGGCGTACCCGGATCACGAAGTGTACGTGAAACTGGAGGGTCTGAACACGGCGGGTTCGATCAAATTGAAGGCCGCTGTGGCTTTGATTGACCACCTGGAGAAGGACGGTCGGTTGAGGCCTGGTGGTGGAGTCGTCGAGTCTTCCTCAGGCAGCCTGGGTGTCGCCCTCGCCGCCGTGTGTGCGCGGCGCGGGTACAGCCTCACTATCGTCACGGATCCAAACGCGAACGACGCAACCGTTGCGCACATGAAGGCACTGGGCGCTCGAGTCGAGGTCGTCAACGAACGGGATGAATCCGGCGGATACCTAGGAACTCGACTCGCAAGAATTCAACAGCTTCAAAGTCTGAAGAATGGTCCTGTGTGGACGAATCAGTATTCGAACTCGGCGAATTCGAATGCTCACAGCACGCTGACCTATCCGGCAATCGTGGAGGAACTCGGCGATCCAGATCTCATTTTCGTCGGCGCGGGAACGACCGGAACCCTGATGGGTGTCATTCAAGGCGTCTCCGCCCGTCGTGTGCATACCGAGGTGTATGCAATAGACAGTGTGGGATCCGTCACCTTCGGTGGGCCGCCTTCGACAAGACACATTCCTGGTCTGGGGGCGAGTGTCAGGCCTCCGCTATTCGTGGGCGCGCGTGTTCCGCACCAGTATTACGTGCGCGAAGAAGACGCAGTTCGCGAATGTCGGCGAGTGGCCGCTTCTGAGGGATACCTTCCCGGGGGCTCGACCGGAACAATATTGGCAGGATTCCGCGCGCTTTCTTCAAGAATTCCAACGGGGAGTCGAATCGTCGTCGTGGCCCCGGACCTCGGCGAACGTTATCTGAATACCGTATACAACGACATTTGGGTGAACCAGAAATTCGGACACGCGGCGCTCGACGTTGATGTTCCGCCGATGACGACCTCAGCAATCTATGACTACGAGAAAAGCAATGTTTGACACCAAGGATTTGACAGTCATCGGCGCCGATCGTGTCGATGAATTCCTCCGTGGACGTGAGACGGAGATCATCGGCATCGTCGAAGACACCTACCTGACGCACAACCGCGGCGAGACGGTGAACCCCGACAGCTATTTCCTGAGGTTCCCCGAGCAGCGGCAGGACCGCATCATCGCCCTGCCCGCGCACATCGCGAAAGAGGGCTCGCGATCGCTCGGCATCAAGTGGATATCGAGCTTTCCTGCCAACGTGGAGCGCGGACTCCAGCGCGCGTCAGCGGTGATCATCCTGAACGATCCGGACTCCGGATTCGCAACCGCACTGATCGAGGGGAGTCGCATCAGCGCCGCGAGGACGGCCGCCTCGGCCGCCCTTGCCGTGAGATCCCTGCACGGAGAGCCATCCAGCATCGGCGTCGTGGGCTCCGGTCCGATCGCTCGTGCGATCCTCAGATTCATCGGCGCTCTCTATCCGACCGCTGTGCCAGTGCGCGTCCACGACCTGAATCCGGATTCCGTCGCGCGGATGATCGCGGAGTCCAGCGGTGATCACGCAGCAGGAACCCTGGACGAGGTCATGGCGGCCGACGTGGTCGTGTTCGCTACGAGCGCCGGAACGCCCTATGTCTCGCGCGCGAAGCGCTTCCAGCCGGGTCAGCTTGTACTGAACGTGTCGCTTCGCGATCTCGCCCCTGAGACGCTTCGCGACACCAACAACATCTTCGACGATGTGGAGCACTGCCTGAAGGCGAACACCACGCCGCACCTGCTCGAGCAGATGGACGCGAGTCGCGACTTCGTAACAGGGACTCTCGCGCAGGTCATCGAGGGCGATGTCGAGCTGGACCCGACTCGGGCGACCGTCTTCTCGCCCTTTGGGCTCGGTGTGCTCGATCTGGCCATATCGCACGCGCTTTTCGAGCAGGCGAAGATCGACGGCTCAGGCGTTCGGGTCACGGACTTCCACGGCGAGATGGGGCGATAACCACCATGAACTTGACACAGAGTCTGCAGCCGAACGGCTATCAGCTGATCATTCACGGGGCTGCGCTCGTCGGTCCGGCGAGGGAATGGGATCTGGGCCTCACCCTCTACGCCTATCTCGAGGACTGGGCTGAAAGGCAACCGGAGCGCATAGCGGCTGTCGACGTCGAAGGCGAGCAGATCAGTTATCGCGAGATGCTCCTGAGAGTCCGACGTCGCGCGGCCCACCTGCGCGAGGTCGCCGCTGCTCAGCGCTTCGTTCTCTCGCGCAGGGGCAGAAGCGTCGAGTGCCTCATCGACATCGTGGCCTGCAACGCCATCGGTGCCATCTACGTTCCCGTGGATCCGGCCTGGCCTGCGCACCGGCTCGAGCACGTCACGCGGACAACGGATCCCGCGATCATCCTGACCGACGATGCTCAGGCTGACGTGACATACGATCTCGCCACTCATGGTGAGCTCATTCGCCGGGTCGCGGATCCTGCGAATGCGCCCGCCTACTGTCTCTTCACGTCCGGGAGCACGGGGCAGCCGAAGGGCGCGCTCGTAGCGCAGATGGGTATGCTGAATCACTTGCACAGCAAGGTCGAGTTGCTTGATCTCGACCGGGATTCCGTGGTCGCAGAGACGGCTCCGACGACTTTCGATGTGTCCGTGTGGCAGTTCGCTGTGGCGCTGCTGGTTGGCGGAACTGTTCGGGTCGTCCACGATGATGATGCTCAGGATCCGTTCGGACTCTCGGATCTTCTCGGCCGAGAGCGCATCACGCATGTCGAGGTCGTCCCTACCGTGCTCCGTGAACTCATCCACGCGATACCGACGGATGCGAACCTGTCGGCGCTTGCCGGAATGATGGTGACAGGGGAAGAGCTCCCCCTCCGACTCGCGCAGGACTGGGGCGCGAGATTCGAGCACATTCCACTCGTGAACGCCTATGGTCCGACCGAGTGCTCCGATGATGTCACTCATGCGGAGATCAGTGAGAAGACACTCGCACCGGGCACGGTTCCGATCGGCGCGCCCATCGCAAACACTGCGCTCTACGTGCTGGGGCACTCGGAGCATTCCTGGCATTCCGTCTCGCCGGGCGAGCAGGGCGAACTCTTCGTCGCCGGCCCGTGCGTCGGACTCGGTTATGTCGGTGAGGACGAGAAGACGGCCGGAGCTTTCGCGACCGTAGACGGTTACCCCTTCCGCATCTATCGCACAGGCGACCTCGTTCGGGTCCGCGCGGACGGTCTGCTCGTGTACGAGGGTCGTAGCGATCGTCAGGTCAAGATCAACGGGGTTCGCATCGAACCCGGAGAGATCGAGAACAGGATCCTCCGAGAGGCCGCCGGGCTGAGCGCGGTCTCGGTGGTGAAGTACATACCTGCGGTTCGCGAACGAAGCGCCATCGTTATCCGCGAGACGAACGAGTCTTTCCTGCGTCCAGGGGACGCGCGACTCGTGGCCTTCTTCTCAGTGGCCGACGGCAGTCGCGTCACGTCTGAGGCTCTGAAGATGCGGGCGAGGGATGTGCTGCCCGCTGCGATGCGTCCATCGCGGTGGCTTCAGGTCGACGAACTCCCGCTCACGGCGAACGGGAAGGTCGACATCAATCAGCTCGAATCGCTCGCTGTCGAGCTCGGTGGTGCTGACGGGGCGATTGGAAGCACGGCGCTCATCGATCGTCATCGACCTGACGGGGAGCCGGCGAGAACGTCCTTCCTCTCACTGGTCGAGAGCGTTCTCGGTCACGAGGTCGACTCGACGTCCAGTTTCGTCGAGGCCGGTGGTGACTCGCTTCGCGCAATCCAGCTGTCCAGTAGTCTCCGGGCCCAGGGGAAGAGCGTGCGCGTCGCAGATCTCCTCTCTGGCCGCCCGTTGGAGGAGCTCGAACGGGATGTCGCGTCGAAGCGTGAGGACCCCGTTGCAGACTCCACGATCGAATCGCGGGTGATGAGTGGAAGCACGGACGATCGGCTCCCTCCGATCTGCCCGATGAAGCCGTCTCAGATGGGTATCTACTTCCAATGGCTGCTTGAGCCGGAAAGTGCGTACTACAACTACCAGGTACTTCTCGAGAGCCGGGGAGGACTCGACGTTCCCAAAACCCGTCAGGCGCTCTTCTCCGCTCTTCACGCCAACCCTCAGCTGTTCGCGCGGTTCGAAGTGGCAGAGTCCGGCGAGTTTATCCAGGCCTTCCCCTCGACGGGCGACATTCCGCAGACGGCCGATGTCGAGTACGTCTCGTCGCGCGCGGATGCGCGTGCGAGGTCCAAGGATCTCGCCGCTCAGCCGTTCGACCTCGAGAGCGAACCGTCATTGCGCGTGCATGAGCTGCGGGTGGAGACCGGTGAGACCTGGTTCGTCGTGACGATGAACGAGATCCTCATCGACGGCTGGGGCACGATGAAACTCGCCGAGTTCATCTCGGAGCTGTATGACGCAGATGACGCTGACACGGCGGCCGAGTTGGCGCGAGCCAACCTCGCCGCCGTGGCCCGGTACTTCAACCGCGCCGTGGTCGAAGTGGAGATGACGGAGGAGTCTCGTGCCTTCTGGTCGAAGAGTCTGAGCGGCATCTCTGTGCAGCCGCTCCTCAGCGACATCGACGATGCGTCTCACGACGCCTACTCCTCGTCGATCGTGGAGGCATCGCTCGGTCATGACACCACCGTGGCCATCAGAACGAACGCGAGCGCACTCTCCACCACTCCGTTCGCGGTCTTCGTTCTCGCGTACTCTCTCGCGTTGGCGACCGTCACCGAACGCGACGACTTCGTGGTCGGTGCGCCGGTGTCCCGCCGAGAGCTGCACACCCTCGTGGATGTCCCGACGCTCACGCTGAACATGGTCGCGATGCGAATCCTCATCGATCGTGGTCGCCCGTGCGACGAGCTGGCGCGAGATCTGTCTTCGTCGGTGACGCGCGCCGTCTCGTTCAGCGACAGTCCGTTCAGCTCTGTCGTGTCGGAGTATGCCGAGCACACCAACGGGGATCCTCTCTTCAGCACGATGGTGAACATGCTGACCTACCCCACGTCCGAGTCGTGGAAGGGGACTGAGAGCATTCGGTTCGTCGAACTCGACACGGGCTTCACGAAGTATGACGGTTCGCTCTACGTCCAGCAGCACGGCGAGGACTACACGATTCAGCTGGCCTTCAAACAAGCGAATGTCTCGCAAGAAAGGGCGCGACAGATCCTCGCGCTGACCGCCTGGTATCTGCGATCGGATCTGCGTTCGTCCTCGGTCCGCGTGGATGACCTCATGCGGCGGGCCATGCACGATTTCGACCTCTCCGGCATACACGCAGTGGAGTCGGTCGACACCCGAGAGAAGGCCGGATGATGGCTCCGCTGATGAAGATGCCGACTGCTCCGTTGCGGACCGGCACGGTCCGGTCCGATGCTGTCTGCGTGGAAGCGTCCGACGGGGCTTCGCAGACCTATGGCGAGTTCTTCGGCAATGTCGAGAAGTGGCGCCGATGGATCGAGCGGACCCTGGCGAGGGAGCAGGTGGTCGCCGCTCAGCTCGACCTCTCGCCGATTTCGATGGCCCTGATGGTGGCATCGCTGACCGTTCATTCCCGCATTGCCTGGTTACCTCCAGGGGAGGCCGCGTCCCGAGAGCAGCGAATGATCGAACAGCTCGGCGATTCGGTGTACCTCTTGGACGACGCGTCAGCCGCACGCATCCTGGACGAGGCGGAGGCTCCGCGACTCACCGAGATTCGTCTCGATGCTTTCGGACCTGAGCGGTGGGCCACAACGACGAAGTTCATCTACTTCACGTCCGGCTCGGAGGGACGCCCGAAGGCGGTTCAGGTCGGTATCGGCGCGATCGCGAACCGGCTGCAATGGATGTGGACGGAGTTCCCCTTCGCGCACACGGACCGCGTGGTCGTGCAGAAGCCCCTCTCCTTCGTCGCATCGTACTGGGAGATTCTGGGTTCCCTTCTGGGCGGTGTCGTCGCGGTCCTGATCTCGAGCGCGGAACGAGGGCGGCCGGACCTCTTCTTTGACGTCGTATCGTCCGCGGGCGCTACACACCTCTTTACGACCCCCGTGGCGCTGCGCGGCCTGGTGGAAGTCGCAGAGGAGCAAGGATCTGCTCTCCCTGCGCTGAAGCTGGTGTGCAGCAGCGCGGATCGGTTCCCGACGAGCCTCGGCCACGATCTCGCGGAGACCGCTCCTAATGCACGGATCCTCAACCTCTATGGGGCGACTGAGACGACGGCGAACACGAGCGCCTATGAACTCTCAGCGACGGACCTCTCCAGGGCATCGGTTCCACTCGGATCTCCGATCTCTCACACCCGATTTGTCATCCGTGATTCGTCCGGTGTCGAGTGCGACGAGGGGGTGGAGGGATCCGTCGCAGTGCAGGGGCTTCCGCTTGCGGACGGGTACCTCATCCGCGGGGTTCTGTCCGACGGTGACGCGTTCTCAGGATCGGGAGAGTCACGGGAGTTCCTATCAGGTGACCTCGGATATATGCAGGATGGCAAGCTCTTCCTCACCGGTCGTGCCGACAACGCGGTCAACGTCTCAGGGTTCAAAGTGCATCTGGAAGAGATCGAAGCAGCGGCCATGCAGCTCAGTGGCCGGACAGGCCAGTGTGCTGCGGTGCACATCGAAGACTCCGGAGCGAATGTTCTCGCGCTCGTGGTGCCGAAGGACTGGCGAGGCCACATATCGCGCACATCGCTGGCGCGTTCGCTGCCGCCCCACATGGTGCCACGACTGATCGTTCCTGTCGAGACCGTTCCCCTTGTCCGCACGGGAAAGGTGGATCGTTGGGAGTGCGCCGCGCTGGTGAAGGAGGCGATGCGGGAAAGTCGGAATTCGGGGCACTCCATGGGCGGCTCCGACGATGGGGACACCCTTGCTCGACTGTGGACGACTTCGCTCGGCCAGGACTCGACTGCCGTAGGAGATGACTATTTTCGCGACGGCGGCGACTCTCTGCGCGCAGTGGGCCTTCTGGCTGCGGTGCGGCGACAGTTTGGGGTGCGGGTGCCCCTGCGTGGGTTCTATGCCGATCCATCGATGACGTTCGTGCTCAGCGTTATTCGGAACTCGAGTCAGAAAGCACTGAGCCTGTGAAGAACTCCTCTTGGCAGCAGGTGAGTCACGCCGATGATTCGCGCGCGACGGTTCTCTTGTTCCCGCCGACCGGGGCGGGAGCCCCTTCGTTTCGATCGG
Source organism: Microbacterium sp. K2 (assembly GCF_051365005.1). Taxonomy (NCBI): domain Bacteria; kingdom Bacillati; phylum Actinomycetota; class Actinomycetes; order Micrococcales; family Microbacteriaceae; genus Microbacterium; species Microbacterium sp. K2. The sequence goes on from NZ_JBLWII010000005.1 coordinate 85,180, forward strand.
CGCGGGCGCTTCAGGGCGTGTATGACTCATGGGCGTACTGTCCACCAGGGCGCGGTACCCGCTTCGGCGAACCGGGTTTCACAGTGATGGAGAAGTTCGTAGAGGAAACCGTCGCCACGATCGATCTCGACGACTCGACTCTGATTATCGCGGGAGTGAGCTTCGGTGCGGCTCTGGGCTTCACGGTGTGCGCTGCTCTGGAGAGGCGCGACGTACGAGTCGATCGACTCGTCGCTATTTGCGGTGTCGCTCCGGGCAACTACGTCCGCGCCCAGACGCGGTGGGATCTTGATTCCGCCCGCGCACGCATGATCGACTACGGGCTTACGCCGCGTGAGGTTCTCGAGATGGAGGACGCGGACGAGATCTTCGTGCAGCCGACCCTGGACGATCTTCTGCTCGCCGACTCGTACGGCGGATCCGGTGGTGTGTCTCTGCGCGCCGACCTGACGTGCGTGACAGCGTCCGATGATCACCTCGTTCCAGAATCCGAAGCGGCGTCCTGGGCGAATGCGACGCGATCGAAGTTCACGCACCTGCACGTGCCTGGTGGCCACTACGCACATACGGACTTCGGGACGAAGGGGTGGATTGATGTTCTCTCGTGATCCGGCGGACAACAGCCGTCAGTGGGTGGTTCTGGTGGGAGTGATCACTTCGGGCTCAACGGCGTCGAGAAGCTGGTTCGAATCGTTCGCACGAGCCTGTCGCGACAAGGGAATGCTGATCTGCGGTGTCGACTTCGAGGGCGCACTTCGCGCTGGTCGCGCTCCCATCGTTCTCGATCACGTCGTCACCGTTCCCGGGCCGTATGCGCGAGAGGTGTCGTCGGAGTCTGTGGGGTACGTTGCTCGAGCTCTCCGATGGGCGGGTGTCGATGACATCGGGCTGGTCACGGCCATTCGGGAGAACTATCAGCTCCTCTCCGCGCAGATCGGTGCCGAGATCGGGGCTAGGAGCAACAGTGTCGATGTGGTGAAGACGATCCAGGACAAGCCGGCGTGCAGGGAGGCTCTTCGCAGCGCCGGCATTCTTCAACCTCAGAGCTATCGAGTGGTCGCCCGAGCGAATGGCGACAACGTCCTCGTCGCGGAGGACGGCGACGACGTGTCGGCGCAGGAGATCCACTCAGCCAGCGGCTGGATCCTCAAGCCGGCGACAGGGATGGGCAGCGCTGGAGTTCGGTATCTCAGCTCCTCGGCCGAAGTCGTCGACGCGCTCGCCGCGTCGGAGGCGGACGGATACTGCGTGGAGGAGTTCGTGACGGGCGAGGAGTTCTCGGTCGAAGGCATCACCGTGGACGGAGCGGTGCGAGTCTACGGCGTGACGACAAAAGCGAAGAACACAGGATTCGTCGAGATCGGTCACCGGTTCCCGGCTCACCACCCTCAGCTGCCCGGAGATGAGGAGATCTCTCGTCAGCTGCAACGGTGCGTCGACGTCCTCGCTATCGAATGGGGGCATCTCCATGTCGAGTTCTGGGTCAGTGATGACGGGTGCATCGTGTGGGGAGAGTTCCATGTGCGCCAAGCGGGCGGTCTCATCGCTCCCGACATGATCGAGGCAGCACGACCCGGCCTGCGTGTCTACGATGAGCTCATCGACTCGCTGAGCGGCCGTCCTCTGCCGGCGCTTCCCCAGAGGACGACACATGCGGCTGTGGACTTCATCGAGTCCGAACCTGGTCGCGTGGTGATGGCCGGAGTGAGCTCATCGGCGCCGCCTGCATCGTCGGTTCACTGGGAGTACGGCGTGGGGGAGTACGCTCCGGCCGTCAACGGGCTCCGAGCGAACATCGCCGTGATCTTCGCGGGTGCAGACACCGCCGATGACGCCGAACAGATCGTGCAATCCGCTCGGCAGGCGTGCACGTTCGTTGTCGATTCCGTGGAGGACGAATCATGACTCGCAGTACGGCGATGGTCGGCGTGAATCGCAACGCGACACAGCAGATGCACGCTTCCGGAGCGAGCCCGAGTCACTACTGCGAAGAGCGCGAGATCTGGGACGCGAAGAGTCTCGGGGAGTGGCTTGCCGGTGTCGGTGTGCTCGAAGCGCGCCCCCTGTGGTTCGAGTACCAGCACGAGCCGCTTGAGGTTCCGGCTTCGCTGGTGCGTGATCTTCAGCGAGACGGCGTGGTGGGCATCCTTCCCGGGCTTGAATACGCCGTGGAGGGGGCCGCGCATCTCGCGCTCGCCATGGGCCTTCCCGGCGCGGGTGTGCAGGCGGCTCGCGCGTTGAGGAACAAGTCGCTGCTGCGAGAGGCCACGTCATCGTACGACTGGGGGTCTGTGGCTTACAGGTTGGTGACGTCGCGCGAAGAGCTCTCCGACTTCCTCGCCCATCAGGTGGACAGCGCGATCGTCAAGCCGATCGACCGACAGGGGAGTCTCGGCGTGGCACGAGTGGATCGGCACTCCGATGGGCCGGCGCTCTGGGACGACATTCTCAGTGCTTTCGAGAAGAATCAGACGATCACCGGGTGGTCGGGGCAATCCCGAGCGCTCGTCGAGGAGCTCCTCGTCGGCGACGAGTGCAGTGTCGAAGCTCTGGTCAGTGACGGCAGCGTGCAGTGGGTCAACCTCACTGCGAAGCATGTGCTCGACGGTCGTCATCGAGTGGAGATCGGCCACGAGATCGTCGCGGTTGAGGACTGGTGCCTTCCTGTCATGCAGGAGCTTGCATCGGCCATCGGCTTCGAGTTCGGGTTGCTGCATGCGGAGTTCATGAGAACGGCTCAGGGGCCGCGCTTGATCGAGTGCGCGGGGCGGCCGCCCGGAGATCAGATCCTCAACCTCATCGAGCACGCCTGGGGCTTCTCCCCGACCGCTGCGTGGAGCGCGATCATGTGCGGCGATTCCTTCGCCTTCCCGACTCGTGCGCGGGGGAGGGCCTCCGTCGCATTCATCTACGCGGATGTCGACGGGGAGATCGTCTCGGACGTCGATGCATCGTTGCTCTCGCCGGAGTACGTCTCGTCATACACCGGTGCTCGAGGAGACATCGTTCACCGGCCACGATCCTCGTGGGACCGCCTGGGATTCGTGGTGAGTGCCGAGGCGTTGGGAGCTCGAGGGCTGTACGACGACGCGCGCGAGCGTGCAGATCGGCTCCGCCCGAGAGTCGAAAGCGGGATGCTCGATTGAACGAATCCGCGAAGCGCGACGAGTCGGACGCCACGGAGCGAGGCCTCTCCGCACGCCTGATGAGCCTCATTTCTGCCGACCAGATTCTGAGCCAGGGTGCGTACTTCGCTCTGGTCCCGGTCCTGCCGCTCCTGCTCACGATGAGGCTGGGCGACGACAACGGCCTGTGGGCGGCGTGGGCGATAGGCGCGCTGACTCTGATGACGCGTGGCGGTTCGCTCTTCGTCGCGCCGGTGCTGCACCGGATGTCGGTCCGTACGAGTCTGCGATCCGCGCTCGGCCTGATCGCGATCGCCTACTGCGTGATCGCCATCAGCGAGAGCCCTCTCGTGCTCGTCGCGGCGCTGGGCTTGGCGGGGTTGGGTTTCAGCGCCAATGGGACATCGGTTCGCAGCTTCGTGGTGCTGTCCACCGCCGATCGTGCACGACAGAACCGATGGTTCTCTGTGATCCAGGTCGTGGCCAACAGCTGTGCCGCACTTGGGCCGATCCTTGGGAGCTTCGTCTTCGATGGCGGTCTGTACGTCCAGTTCTTGATCGGCCTGAGCGGCGTCTTCGTACTGGCTGCGGTTCTCGTGCCCTTCACGGTGCCGCGGGGTGTGCTGCTGAGCCAGGGGTCCAGCCGGCCACCGCTGAAATGGGGAATCGTACGGGAGCTTTTCAAGACGCCCGAGGCACGTCGGATCACCGTCATCGCCATCTGCGGAAGCGTGCTCATGGGTCAGTTCTTCTCGAGCTTCGCGCTGGTCTTCTCTGCTGTCTCAGACGATCCCCTGACGCGGGCACTCTTCTACTCGCTGAACGGTGTCCTGGTGGTCGCCATCCAGTTGCCCGTTTCGTTCGTCATCGAAAGGCTGATGAGGCGAGGAGTGTCCCTTCTGGCGATCCTGCTCGGAGGCGTGGTGGTTCTGGGCGGAGCCATGATCCTCTTCATCTTCGAGGAGGGCGAGTTCGCGGTCCTTCTGATCTGCATTGGTGTCGTGATCTTCTCGATCGGAGAGACGGTCTTCACACCCGTGCTGAACGTCGTCTTCTCGAACGCCTCCGCCGGGCGTCCCGTTCTAGAATCGATGAACATGAGGCAGCTGACTTCGGCTGTCGGAGAGAGCCTTGGCTCGTGGGCAGGGCTTTCCGTCTTTCTGTTCTTGTCAGATGCGGGTCTCGCTCCTGCCTACTGGCTTCTTCTCACGTCTCTGGCAGGAGTTGCCATTGCAGCGTTCGTGGTGCGGCCAGTGAGAAAGCTCTGATGTCCGGAGAGATGGCTCCCGAGCAGAATCTGCTCGACCGTTTGACGCCCGATCAGGTCATATGCGTCGAGAGTTTCGGGCGCGGGGCGCCTGGCGGGCTCCGCTCCGACGAAACGGCGTTGATCGAAGGGAGCGTCGAGTCCCGGCGACGCGAGTTCGCTGCGGTCCGGTCGTGCGCTCGGGATGCGCTGGGAGCGCTGGGGGCGCCCGTCGGCTCGATCTTGCCTGGCCCCGGAGGCGCGCCTGTGTGGCCGGATGGCGTGGTGGGATCCATGACTCATTGCGCCGGCTTCCGTGCTGCCGCGGTGGCGCCCAGCCGCAGGGTGTACGCGCTGGGGATCGATGCGGAGGTGAATGAACGCCTCCCGGATGGAGTCGCCTCGGAGATCGCTGATTCTTCCGAGTGGGCGCGCCTCGATCGGCTTCCGGACCGAGGAGTGGCGTGGGATCGACTCCTGTTCAGTGCGAAGGAATCGACGTTCAAGTGTTGGTATCCCGCGACTCATCGGTGGGTGGGCTTCTCTGACATCGTGGTCGACCTCGCTGTCTCGGGGTCTTTCGAAGCCCGACTCTCACCGGGTCTGGCGCGTGGCGCAGGCTTTCCCCGCAGCGTCGTTCGTGGCAGGTGGGGAGTCCTCGGGACAGTCGTGGCAACCGCCGTCGTCCTGTGACGGCCCGCGTCCAGCCCGCAGCGCGCGCCGATCGCGCCCGCAGTCGGCACGAGTCCTTCGGTGCTGTTACTTCGCTCTTTGAGATGCCGTCAAAGAACAGGTCACTGAGTCCGTCACGGAAACTGGCCGGCTTCCCCGTGCCTGACCAGCCACAGCTCTTCCACGTCACAGCTCCCATTCGTCGAACGGAAGGCTCCACGGGCCGTGGTCCGGCTCGACATGGTCGTCTTTCTCGACCGAGATCACCACCCGTGTCGTCGCGCGGATCAGCACGCTGATGCTCCGCCCCTCGGCAGACAGAGTGACGAACGCGGGCGGCGAGGATGCGGCCGCTTCTATCTCCGCCATGATGTCGCTCAGGGGTTGATCGTCTTGGAGCACGAAGCTCCTGCCGTCGATCTCTATGTGAGTTCTCACGGTTGTCTCCTTCCCCTCGTGGCCGACGTTAGGCGAGACGCGCGAGTGCGCAGAGAGCCTTGCGCCCGAGGCGCACAGTGGTTAGCGGATTCGCCGCTCAGGCGGGTTGCACTCTCTACGATGGTGAGATGCAGGCTCTGGACACTCTCGCTCTCGTCGGTGAGGTGCTTTCCTGGGTGGGCCTCGGCATCGGTCTGCCGCTGCTTCTCCTGGCGTTTCTCATCCGCACAGTCGAGGGAGCGTGGCTGCCCGTCGAGATCGCCGTCATCGAGCGCGACGGTTCGCTGATCGGACGCTGGTTCGCCGGCGGAGACTTTCACGAGCGGCCGCTGAAAAGGCATGAGTCCGCCACTGCGGAGGACGGCTGGGCCGAGGGCGTGGTCAGCGCGAACAATCCGGCCCATGCGCGGGTCGGCGAGCCGCCCCACGCACGGCGCGTCATCCTCACTCTGGGGATCGTGTTCGCCGGCGTCGGATTCGTCGGACTCGTCGTGTCGCTGCTGCCGCTGCTGCTGTCGTAGCTCGATAGTGTGGCGCTCATGCAGGACTCCGCCGACATCCCCCCATCCACCCCGCTGGACGATTGGTTGGATGCGCTGAGTCGACCGACGGGTTCTCCCGGGGGCGGTGCGGCGTCAGGGGTGATGCTCGCGATCGCCGCCTCGCTGATGAGCATGGTCGGCGGGTATTCCGATGGCGACCCGCGAGCGGCCGACACCGTCGGCCGCCTCGCCCGGCAGCGGGCCGAGGCGCTGCGGGCGGTCGAGGCGGACGGCGTCGTCTCGTCGAGCTTCGGGGCGGCGCTCGCTCTACCGACCGACGACCCTTCGCGCGACGAGCGCGTCCGCGATGCCGCTGTCGAGGCGGCCCGGTCAGCGGCGCGGGTCGGCGCGATCGGCGTGGCGATGCTGCGCGACGTGCGCGTGCTGGTGGAGGCGGGCAACCCGCATATCGTCGTCGATCTCGCGGTGGCGGCAGAGGCGCTCCGGGCCGGGCTGTCTGGCGGAGCCATGAACATTCGCGCGAACCTGCAGATCGCGCGTCGTCACGGCGCCGCCGCCGAGACGATGGCCGATCTCGAGGCAGACGTCGAGCGCGTCGCGGGTGCGGAGCGAGAGGTCGGCGAGATCATCGGGGAGCTGTCGTCACGCCTGGAATGAACGGAGGTCGGTGCCCGATGCGACGCGGCGGTATCCGTCGCCGTGGGGTTCGACCGCCCCGCCCGCGATGAAGCTGTCTATCCAGCCGCGCATCGGCCACTCGCCCCAGCGCTTTGCGAACAGGGCGCCGTTGCGCAGGATGTCGTCGAGGTGGCGCCACGGCGGAGAACCGGCCGGGTGCCACTGGTGGTAGGCGTGCGCGCCGCCGACCCACTGCACTCGCATGCCGAGTGACCGAGCCCGTCGGCCCAGGTCGGTGTCTTCGGCACCGTACCCCTCATATGCCTCGTCGAAGCCGCCGAGGCGCGTCCACGTCTCTGCGGTCACCGCGAACGACAGCGACCAGAACAGGTCGAACTCGTCATCGGTCGCCGTCACCACCTCGCCGTCCGGTGGCAGGGGGCGAGCCGGGTGCGGCCGGGTCATGGCGTGGAGATCGAGCATCGTCGACGGGCGCTGCACGCTGTGGAGGTAGGTCACCGGTCCGCAGAGCAGGTCGTGCGGGTGGGCCTTCGCTGCCTCGACGTATCTCTCGAGCAGGGTCGGCCCCGGCAGGCAGTCGACATCGAGGAACACGAGCAGGTCGGCCCCGTGATCCAGCGCGAGAGCGGCCGCGGCGTTGCGCGCCGCACCGACGCGCATGCCGTCGCGGCCCGGTGGCACGTGGACTGACGGGGTCGACGGCACTGCGGGCGGCGCGTCGACGTCGAGCCATGCCTCGACACGCACGACCTCGATGCCCGGCGTGCGCACGTCATCGAGGAATCGGCGCTGGCGCTGCAGGTGGTCGAGACGGTTCACCGATGCGGGGGTGATGATGGCGACGCGGATCGTCATCGTGCCAGCTCCTCGATCGCGGCCGCGGCACGACCGGCGGCGCCCGACACCCGCCACCCGTCCCAGCGGGGTGCGGTGTCGGCCGCTCGTCGGATGCTGTCGACCACCTCGGCGGGCGTCGCATCAACCGAGACGGTCTGCGCGAGGCCGTGCGCCGCCAGCACGCGGGCCATCGCCTGCTGCTCGTCGAAGGGTCGCTCCTGGGCGATGACGACAGCTCGGGCATCCGCTGCCGCGAGGTCGGCGATGCTGTTCTGACCCGCCGCGCTCACGACGACCGTCGCTCGGCACAGCAGCGGCCACACATCGTCGACGCGATCGTCCTGACCTGCTCCTGCGCTATCGACGGCCCATCCGTCTGCGCTCAGCAGCTCGATCGTCTGTGCGAGCCGCAGCGGGTCGAGGGCGAGGCCGAGGAACAGCACGCGGCGCACGTCGTCGTGTGCGTCGGTGCGAGCGCGGCCGTCGTAGCGCGAGATCGCGCCGACCGACCGCACGCGGTCCTCGCGACCGACGAGGGCTTTCGCAGGGATCGTCCCTGCAGCCCAGGGTGCCAGGATGCGGTCGGCGAGATCGTACCCGAGACGGTGCGGAGCATCGGTGCGGTCGCCCGGCTGCGCGACGGAGATCGTCGGCACGCCGAGCAGACGAGCGAGCATCGTGACCTCGACGCTGACGTCGACGACGAACGCGGAGATGGGGCGGATCGCGACCCACTCCGCGATCGCCGCGAGGCGAGCCTGGTGCCCAGGATGCCCGACGGGCGCCCAATGCAGCGTGCCGCGGGCCGTGACGTCGCCGAGCTCGCGCGCTTCGCGGCGCACTCCGTCGGGCCCGACCACCGCATCGGAGTCGGAGGGCAGCTGCACCCATGTCGTCCTCGAGGCCAGGGACTCGGGCTCGGGGAGGCTCGAGAACACCGTCACCTCATCGCCGAGGTGCGGGCGGATCGCCTGCATCCGGGTCATGTGGCCCCACCCGTGATGATGCACGTACCAGCCGATCATGCGCCGACCGCCTCGACGAGCTCGTGGCCAGGCACCGCGCTCTGAGCGGCGACCGAGAGAACTCGCTCGATCTCGCGGTGCCTGTGGTCGAGCGAGTGGCGAGCGGAGGCCGCCTCACGCACGTCTTGGCGGCGCAGTCCGAGTCGCGACTGCCCGACCAGCGCCGCTGCGGCGTGGGCGAGAGCATCGGTGTCGGCGGACGGCACGATGGCGGTGCCGGGGATTCCGGCCAGCACCTCGCTGGTCCCGCCGGAGTCGAACGCGGCGACGGGCGTGCCGGTCATGAGCGCTTCGGCCATCACGAGCCCGAAGGGCTCCGACCACACCGGGGTCACGAGGGCGACCGATGCGGCGCCCACGAGGGCAGAGAGCTCGGGCTGTCGCAGCGCCCCGACATAGTCGATGCTGCCGCCGAGGAGCGGTCGCACCTCCCGATCGAAGTACGCGGCGTCGCCCACTCGGCCCGCGAGCTTCAGGCGCGCCCCCGCGCGTCGGGCGGCGATGATGGCAAGGTGCGGGGCCTTCTCGGGGACGATCCGTCCGAACCACACCCAGTCGCCTCCGCCAGGCCCGAGGCTCCACTGCGCCGTGTCGACGCCGTTGGTGAAGACGAAGGCCTCGACGCCCGCGGCCGACCAGGCCCGAGCGGTGTACTGGCTGACCGCAAGGAACCGATGCGGCGATGAGCCGGTGAGCGCGTTCGAGGCGATCACCATGTCGGCGAGGGGCGGCGTGTGCAGCGTGGTGACGACCGGCACCCCGATGTCACGGCTCCAGAGGATCGGATCCCCGTGGAGGCTGTGATTGTCGACGACGTCGACGCGGGTCTCGGGGGAGTCGAGCCGATCCCGCACCCGCGCGAAGGCGTCGGTCATGAGTCGACGATGTCCCTCGGGGAAGTCGGTGTCCGACGCATCCCGTGATTGATGCCATCGGGGGCTGGGCAGGTGCAGGTCGATGTCGGCGCCGAGGAAGTCCGACCCTTCCGCCGCGCAGAGCTGCACGTCATGACCTCGGCTGCGCAGCCAGCGCACGCGGTTCCACACCACGGCTTCCAAGCCGCCGGCATGCGGCTGGCGCAGGGCGTGACGCTCGGGGGCCACGACGAGCACCCGCAACCGCTCGCGAGCGATCACGCGCGGGCCGCCGTCGAGGTAGCGGCGCACGCGGTGGCGTAGAGCCGAGCGTGTGCGTCGCGCACGGCCTCCCGTTCGGCCACTCTCTCGGAGCGCCGCCGTTCGACGAGCGATGCGCGCGGCGACGAGGCCCGTGCGTCGGAGGCGAGCGTCACTGCCTCGACCAGCGTCTGCGGGTCGTCGAGGTCGATCACGAAGAAGTCATCGGGATGCTGCGACCCGATGTGCCCGACGTCCGTTCCGGCCACGGGAACCCCCAGGTCGTAGCAGAGCTCGACCCACCCCGAGTGCGTGCCGTGCAGGTAGGGCAGGACGAAGAGGTCGAGTCCGCCGATCCAGGCATCGATGCCCGCGTCGCTCAGACGCAGGGTGCGTCGCACCCGCACCGCAGGGTGCTCTTCGGCGGCAGCGGTCACACGGGCGGCCGCTGCGTCATCGCGGACGCGATCGTGCATCAGCACCTCGAACTCGACGACCCGCCCCGTCTGTGCGAGCAGGGCGGCGGCGTCGACGGCCGCGCGCACCGCACGCTCGGCGGCGATGTTGGGGCGCAGGTCGCGCAGGTGGCTTCCGATCCGGAGGGTCTCGTCGACCGTGCGCTCGGGCACCGCGGCGCCGTCGAGCAGGGTGGGGTGAGCCAGCACCCGGCTGCTGCGGTGCCACCGCCGTTCGATCTCGGCGGCGGCGGTCGGAGTGAGCGTGATGAGGTGGTCGGCTGACGGGATGATCACGTCGAGCAGTTCTCGGTACGGGCGCTGATCGACGAGCTGCGGGTTCTCCAGGTCGTGCACGGTGTACGCGACGGGGCGGCCGAGCCGGTGCGCGGTCTCGAGAGCCTCGCGCAGTTCGTCCGGCGAGAACGATTCGAGACCGAAGTGCACGTGCAGCAGGTCGAAGTCCGCAGCGTGTGAAACGAGCCACCGTGAGGTGAGCGCCACCGGCGGCCACCACACGTCGGCCGACGCGCCCGCAACGGGAGGGTCGGGCAGCACACGCACACGCTGTGTGTCGGTGATCGCGCGCACGTAGGGGTGGGCGGCCGGAATCGAGGCGACGCGGATGAGGGCAGGTTCGGTGAGGATGTGGTTCTCCGTTGGCGGCACAGCACGACGTGCGGGCATCGCAAGACGGAGGTGACCGGGCAGCAATGGGGACGCACGATCAGATGCGATCGAGGGGGTACGTTCGAATCATGAGCCATGCCCCCGAACTGCGCACGGGCGTTGCGCCCGCTGGCTCCCTGGTGCTAGCGCGCCGCCAACACTACTCGGAGTTCTACGGGCTGGCTCCGCTTCCCGAGAGTTTCGGCGTCGTCCTCGGCAACTGCCAGGCCGAATCGCTGCGCATGGTCATGGATGCTCCCGAGCACCGCTTCGTGCGCGTTCCGGCCGTGCACGAGATGACCGCCGACGACGCTGCGCGGCTGCACGAGGTCGTCCGCGCCGCCGAAACCGTCGTGAGCCAGCCGATCCGCGACGACTATCGTGATCTGCCGTTGGGCACGCGACAGATCGCCGCGGCGACGGATGCCCGCGTGCTGACCGTGCCGCCTGTGCGCTTCGCGGGGCTGCATCCCTTCCAGGCAGCGATCCGCGTGCCCGGCGTCGAGGGCGACCCGCCGGTCGTGGCGTATCACGACATCCGCACGCTCGCCGCAGCCGTCGGCATCCCCGTCGTCGCCGCGCTGACCCCCGACCAGGTGCGCGCCGTGGGCGAGGCGTCGATCGACACGCTGCGTGTGCGTGAGCAGAGCGCAGACGTGCGGGTCTCCGACTTGTTCGACTCGGTCACGGCCGATCACGCACGCACGGTCAACCACCCGGGCGACGCGGTGTGGATGCCGTTGGGTGCTCGCGTGCTCGCGGCACTCGGTCATGCGGGCGGCCCGACCGACCCCGGCCGGCCGCTGTTGAACTCGGTGCGGGCGCCATTGCACCCCGAGGTCATCGAGGCGTGGGCGCTGCCAGACATGCCGCGTGCGCACTGGATCGTCGACGGGACACCGATCGACGATGCCGAGGTGCGGGCCGCGCACCTCGAGTGGTACGCAGCGCACCCGGAGTTCGTCGATGCCGCCCTGACGCGTCTCGCCCCTCTGGTCGACGTATGGCGGGCGGGATGAGCGCCACGCCGCTGCTGCTCGTGCACCCGGGCACCCACGGCGTCGCGATGTATGCGCGCGACATGGCCTCCGCGGTGTGCGCAGCGCGGCCGTCGATCCGGACGATCGACGCGGCAGACCTGGATGCGGCGCCGACGGACGCCGCGCTGCATGTGCACTTCACGGATCGCCTGTGGGGTGATTCCCCCGAGCAGGCGGCGCAGTCGTTCGGAGCGCTCGCCGCGCGCCGGCCGGTCAGCGTCACCCTGCACGATGTGCCGCAGGCGTCCGACGGCGAGCGCAATCGGCCTCGCCGACGAGCGGCCTACGCTGCCGTGGCTGCGGCGGCGCGAGGGGTGGCGGTCAACAGTGAACACGAGCGCGCGCTGCTTCGCGAAGAGGAGGTCTGGTCGGGCACGGCGGTGAGCATTCCGCTGCCGGTGGACCTCGAGACCGACGCGCAGCGGATGCCGGCGGACGGCTCGGTCGGCGTGCTCGGCTACTTCTATCCCGGCAAGGGACACGACGAGGCGGCCCGTGCAGCGGCGCATGCGGGCATCGGGAAGATGACGATTCTCGGTCGCGCCTCGGACGGTCACGCCGCCGAGCTCGAGGAGTTCGTCCGCCGAGCGGGCGCCCTCGGGGTAGAGGTCGAGGTGACGGGGTGGCTCGACGACGCGGAGATCGCGCGACGCGGCCGCGCTGTATCGGTGCCGGTGATCGCACATCGTCATGTGTCGGCATCCGGCTCCCTGGCGTCGTGGATCGGCTGGGGTCGGCGACCCGTCGCGGTGCGCAACCGCTACATGGACGAGATGGCGACGCTGCGCCCCGGAACCCTGCAGACGGTCGACGAACCCGAGCTCGCGGTGGCGGTGCGCGAGGCCTTCGAGCACCCGGAGTCGACCTGGCACGGGCTGACGAGGCTGCCGATGGCATGGCCCGAGGCGGCCGAGGCGTATGTGCGCTGGTGGGGAGGGGTGGCCTGGTGACGCGGCGGCCCTGGGTCGTCGGCAACCGGTGGGACACGCTCGACGGAGTCGACCCCGAGATCCTGCCGAAGGTGTCGGTGATCGTGGCTCACTACGAGCAGCCCGCGGAGCTCGCTCGCACGCTGTCGGCCCTGTCGATGCAGGACTATCCGCCCGAGCTTCTTGAGATCGTGGTCGCCGACGACGGGTCCCCGGGTGACGTTCGCGTGCCAGACGGGGTGATCCTGGTGCGACAGGAGGACCGGGGCTTCCGTCTCGCGGCGGTGCGCAATCTCGGCGTGCGCGCGAGCAGTGGCGACGTGCTCTGCTTCCTCGACGCCGACACGGCCCCCGAACCGGGGTACGTGCGCGCCCTCACCCGTCTTCCGGCTCTGCTTCCCGAGGCCGTCACCGTCGGGCGCCGTCGGCACGCGGATTTCTCGGGCATCGCCCCGGAGGCACCGGTGCTCGAGGCTGTGGTCGACCGTGAACTCCCCGAGCCGGCGTGGCTCGCGCAGGAGTACGCCCGGAGCCGCGATCTGCTCGACGCCGACGACCGGTCGTACCGGTTCGTCATCGGTGCGGTGATCGCCTGCTCGCGCCGCCTGTTCGACGAGACCGGCGGGTTCGACGAGTCCTTCTCGGCCTACGGGGGCGAGGACTGGGAATGGGCGCATCGGATGTGGCAGGCGGGCGCCGTGCTCGCCCACGTGCCGACAGCCGTGGCCTGGCACGACGGACCCGAGTGGGCCGAGCGCAGCGGTTCGGGACTCGAGCGTGCCAACGGCCAGACCATGAGGCTCGTCTCGTCGATTCCGGTCGGCGGGTCCGCCCCGCGAGGCCTGCTGTCAGACGCGCCCGACCTCGTCGTCAGGCTGCGCGGAGCACATGCCCCGGAGGCGCTGTTCGTCGCGGTGGATTCGATCCTCGCCGCATTCCCGCTGGCGCGGGTGATGCTCGATGCGACGACGACCGCCGTCGCGGGAGACCCGCGCGTCGTGGTCGGCGATGAGCAGCCGGACGCCCGGGTGATCTGGGAGCTCGACCGACCGGTCGTGGTGCTCGAGCCGGCCTGGATCGCCGAGTGCGTCGCGGGCCTCGGCACGGGGGATGTCGGCATTGTCGATCTCGCCGCCGCCGACGGATCGTCGCTGGGCGTGCTGCGCTCGCGGCGAGCGATGCGTCGAGCCGTGCGGTGGGGCACGGAAGAGGGGTTCACGACGCGGACGATCGCCGCGAACGGGGTGCACCTCCTGCGCTCCGACCCGAGGGTGGAGGCCTGGGTCGGAGGGTGGGGTGGGCCAGACGAGTTCTGTTCAGCGTAAAGTGCTCACATGGGCAATCTGGAGTACAACAGCTCGCGACCGGCGATCGAGATCGAGGACTCGGTCTTGGCGCACGTGAAGATCGTGATCGGCACCAAGCTGCGTCGCAACGAGAGCTTCATGATGACCTGGCTGTCGAAGCCGGATGCCTCATCGGGTCGCCTGACGATCTGGGTGCACCCTGCCATCCCGCTGGTGTTCGAGTTCGACCAGCCCACCGTGCAGCCGATCGACCCTGCGCGGGTCGCTCACATGATGGACCAGCTGAACTCGCGGGGCGAACTCGTGCTCGACCAGCTCTGATCCGACCGGCGCCTGACCACCCCGGGTCAGAGCAGGTCGTAGTGTCCGCCGTAGGGGAATTCGACGTTTCCTGTGTCGCGGGCATCGAAGAGCACCGTCGCGCTGGCGATGGACACCTGTGAACGGGGCGTGATCAGAAGGCTCACCTGACGGTTTCCGACCACGACGAAGTCGACGAAAGTGCCGGCCGTGGTGATCGCTTCTTCGATGCGGCGTTTCAGCGTGTCGAGGTCTTGGTCCTGAGCGAGCAGATAGGTCACCCCGTCGGCCCGGATCTCCGTCTGCACCATCGTCTTCTGTTCTGCCATGCACTCCACACTACGAGGGATGCGGTCTGTGTTCGCACATCGCTATCAGTCTCACCACACCGGGGCAAGGGGCGGACGGATCAGCCGGAACTGCTCTAGAACGGGATCATGCAGACGATCATCTATGGCGGCGACGCGTATCTGACGGGGGACGACATCGCGGATGCGCTGCTGGCATATGGGCGTGCACTGGGTGAAGAGGTGCGGGCCGAGCTCGTCGAGATTCCGGTGCGAGAGCCGGACGGTGCGGTCGTCACGGCGAAGTTCCTGATCGGGCCCGCCAGCCAGATCGTCGCCAAGGAGATGCCCGACGGAGGCCCCGAACTCGAAGACCCCGAGCTGGTCGACCGGCTGCGCACGCTCACGCGCGGCGTCGAATCGCCCGCCGGTGCCCCGGTGGAGATGCGGGACGACACCGCCTTCGACCTCGGCTAGAGTCGCGCTGTCGTGGCCTCCGCGACGCTCCGGCACGTTCGGTCACTCGTGCTCGGGCAGTATCGGGCTGGACCATCCCGGATCGCGGCCCATCTGCGCCGCACGCGAGACCGAGGTCGCCCCGAACCGGTCGCGCAGGGTGTCGAGCACCGTGTCGAGACGCTCTTCGTCGCCCCAGTCGATCGGCAGCTCGGGCTGCACGCGGTCTGCGTGATCGAGGTGCGACAGTGACACCCCGATCAAGGTCACGCCCCGCTCGGTGATTTCTGGCCCGGCTGCGGCGAGCAGTGTGCGAGCCACCGTGAGCACGATCGCCGTGCGATCGGTGGCGGATCCGAGCGTGCGTGATCGGGTGGCCTTCGCGAAGTCACCGAACCGCAGCCGCAGCACCACCGAGCGGCATACCCGATCACCGTCGCGCAGTCGCCGCGCGAGTCGGTCGACGATCTGCGTCAGGATCAGATCGAGCTCCTCGGCCGAACGCGGGCCTCGACCGAGGGCGCGCTGCGAGCCGATGGATCCTCGCCGCCGGGTCGTGTCGACCGGACGCGGATCCCGCAGGCGGGCGAGGGCGTGCAGGTGCGCGCCGACGGCCTTGCCCAGCATCCGCTCGGCCGTGGCGGACTCGAGTTCGGCCAACTGGCCGACGGTGCGGATGCCGTAGCGCTTCAGCTTCTCAGCCGTGACGGCGCCCACTCCCCACAGCCGCTCGACCGGCAGGGGGAGCAGGAACTCCTCTTCGCGCTCTGGTTCGACGACCAGTAGGCCGTCGGGCTTGCTGGCGGCGCTCGCCACCTTCGCGAGGAACTTCGTGCGCGCGACACCGACCGAGATGGCCAGCCCGACCTCGGTGCGCACCCGCTCGCGCAGGCGCACGGCGACCTCTTCGGGCGTGCCGACGATGCGTCGGAGGCCCCCGACCTCGAGGAAGGCCTCATCGATCGAGAGTCCTTCGACGAGCGGCGTCGTGTCGCGGAAGATCGCGAACACGTCATGGCTCGCGGCGGAGTAGGCCTCCATCCGCGGTGGCACGACGACCGCATCCGGGCAGAGCTCGAGGGCCTGTCGCCCGCCCATGGCCGTGCGCACCCCGCGGGCTTTGGCCTCGTAGCTCGCAGCCAGCACGACCCCGCCGCCCACGATGACCGGCCTGCCCCGCAGCTCGGGGGCATCGCGCTGCTCGACCGAGGCGTAGAACGCGTCGAGGTCGGCGTGCAGCACGGTCGCTTCGCCCCGCATCCTGTTCTCCCGTCGACGTGCAGATCGTCGCACGCACCGGGGACATCGGCTCAGGCGGCGACGAGGCGAGACGAGAAGGCGCGGATGCGCTGCACGAGCGCATCGAAGGCGGAGTCGAAGGCGGCCGGGGTGCCGATGCGAGCGGGATCGCGGATCGACCAGTGCAGATCGTCGCTGTCGTGGAGCCGCTCGTGCGCGTCGTCGCACACCGTGATCACGAGGTCGCCGTCAGCGCGCACCTCGTCGATGTGACGGGGCGGATGATCGGGGTCGATGACGAGTCCGTGTCGAGCGGCCGCCGCGGTGGCCTCGGGATTCACCATCTCGGCCGGTCTGGTGCCTGCCGAAGCGACCGCCACCGGGCTCGTGTCGCGCCAGATCGCCTCGGCCAGCTGCGACCGCGCGGAGTTCGCGGTGCAGACGAACAGCACACGACGAGGCGGGGCGACGCTGGGCGGCGCGAGCGTGTCGAACACCTCGGGGCGCAACCCGATGTAGCTGCGCCGGCGGTCGAACTCCGAGCGGGTGCGCGCGACGATCTGCGCGGACTCCAGCACCCCGAGATGGTGCGCGATGAGGTTCGACCGGAGTTCGAGAGCCGACCCGATCTCGGAGGACGACAGATCTCCGAGCGTGAGCAGATCGACGATCCGCAGGCGCGTCTGGTCGGCGAGTGCGGCGAAGATGCCGGCGCGGCGTTCGAGATCGGTCATCGTTCCCATCCATATCACGGCACGACGAGTGTGTCCATGGCCATTGACTCAATGTGCGTTGACCCTATTGTTGTCGTCGCGAGTCCGCGAACGCGGGCCCGGAGAGGAATGGACACATGGGTATCGGAAGCGGAATCGCGCTCTTCGTCATCGGAGCGATCCTCGTCTTCGCACTCAACATCGACACCGGCGGCTACGTCGATCTCGACCTGATCGGCTACATCCTCATGGGTGCAGGAGTCGTCGTCTTCCTGATCAGCCTCGTCCTCGTGATGCGCAGCCGTCGCACCGAGACCGTCGACCGCACCGCCGTCGACCCGGCGACCGGCGACCGCGTGACCCGTCGCAGCATGCGCGACAACGAACCCCTCGCCTGACTTCGGATGACCGAGGCGCAGCGCGGCACCGGCGCGATCGTCGTCGGTGCCGCTGCGACCCTCGCGTTCGTCGTGCTGCGGGCCGTCGTGGCCCTCGGCGGTCATGAACCGCTCGGGGTCGACATCTGGTGGAACGAGCTGATGGTGGCGCTGACCAGCGATGCCTGGATCGTCGTCGCCTGGGTGCCTGCGGTCGTGGGCGGCACGATCGGCATGATCGTGGTCGGCGCGCTGCTGATCGCCGCGTTCCTGTGGCGCGGACGGCGGTGGGATGCGGCGACGCTCGCGATCGCGATGGTCGCTGTGGTCGCGATCGGAGCGACCATGGCCGCGGTGATCGGCCGCACCCGTCCCGCCGACTCGCTCGCAGAGAGCGTCGCGACCTCCTTCCCCTCCGGGCACACCGCCGTCGCCACGACGGTCGTGGTGATCCTGGGACTCGCGCTCCGACGCCGGTGGGTTTGGGTCGTCGGTGTCGCGTGGGTCGCGCTCATGATGTGGAGCCGCACTTACCTCCACGCCCACTGGCTCAGCGACGTCGTCGCCGGAATGCTCGAGGGCGTCGCCGTCGCCACGTTCGTCTGGGCCTGCGTCCAAGCGACGCGTGCGCGCCGACTCGCTCGGGCTCGCAGCACCTCAGTTATCTCCGAAGAACCGATCGAAAGCACCGTGACTCCATGAACACTCGCGACTCGGCCGCCTCCACCGCGAGGGCCGCCCAGGACTCGACCGCCTTCCGCGTGCTCGCGCGCGTCGGCTACGTCGTGCTCGGCATCCTGCACATCCTCATCGGCGGGATCGCGATCTCGATCGCCACGGGCGGCGGCGGCGAGAACGCCGACCAGGGCGGTGCGCTGCAGCAGATCCAGGAGTCGCCGGCCGGTGTGTTCCTGCTCTGGCTGATCGTGCTCGGACTGTTCGCACTCGCGATCTGGCAGATCGCCGAGGCCGTCGTCGAGCGCGATCCCGATACGAAGAAGATGTGGGCGCATCGGGCGAAGTTCGTGGGCACGGCCGTCGCCTACCTGGCGATCGGCGCGACGGCGCTGGTCTATGCGCTCGGCGGTCAGTCGCAGTCGTCGCAGTCGTCGCAGTCGTTCAGCGCGAAGCTGCTGGCGGCCCCAGCCGGTGTCGTGCTGCTCGTGCTTGTCGGGCTCGGGGTGGCCGCGGTCGGGATCGCCTTCATCGGGCGCGGAATCACCCGCGCGTTCATGGAGCACCTCTCCGTGCCTTCGGCGAAGGCGCGCTCGGGCATCACCGCGTTCGGAGTGGCCGGCTACGTCGCCAAGGGCATCGCGGTCGGGGTCGCCGGCGTGCTCTTCGTCATCGCGGCGCTCACCCACGACCCCGAGACCGCAGGTGGTCTCGACTCGGCACTGCGCGCTCTGGCCGGGCTGCCGTTCGGTGCGGTCATCCTGTGGGTCGTCGGCGCGGGTCTCGCCCTCTACGGACTGTTCTGCTTCGCCCGCGCGCGCTACGCCCGGATGTGAGCGGGCTGATCCGGATCGGGGCGCTTATCGAACCGCAACGGGTCGCGCAACCCTGAACCGCGGATCCGCGACCTCGGCCAGGATGGAGCGATGAAGATCGTCTCGTATGCAGGCCAGCAGCTGGTGACCACGGATGACGTGGCCGATTCTCTCGTGACCCTCGCGGCCGCCGTCGCGAAGGAGGGGGAGGCCGACGCAGTGGAGATTCCCATCCTCGTCGGCGGCCGAGAGGACTGCGCCGATCTGGTGATCGGCGTCGGGAACGACCTGCTGGTCGGACCGCACGAGTTCGACGACGACGAGCCGGACTTCAGCGAGCACGCGGCGCGCTTGCAGGCGCATCGTCTCTATCCCGACTCGCCGGATGCCGTCGACGGCGGTTCCGAGCCCGACTGGCACGTCGACGTGGATATCGACCTCGACCGCTCTGCCTCGATCCCGCACTGAAAGCGACTGCTCCGGAACGGCGGGATCGGACTGACTCGCGCTACGGCCGGAGGGACGGGAAGGTCCAGCTGCCGTCGGCGATCTCCGCTCGCGGACGGTAGAGCCGCACGAGGTAGTTCCATCCGTCCGGGGTCGGGATGGCGTTCGCCGTTCCCGCCGGCCAGTCGCCGAACCGCACCGTGATCGAGCCGTCCGGATTCGGCTCGCCGGTGATGCTGTTGACCGTGTAGGCGCCGGCGTCATTGGGCTCGAAGTAGCCCGCGGCGTTGTACACCGAGATGGACCAGAAGCCGTCGACGGGAACATCTGCGACGGTGAGCTCGTATCGTCCGGGAGGCAGGCCGGGGTCGACGCCGATGTACCTCGCCTCGCTGGTCGGCAGGCCGCCCCACCCGGCCGCCGTGCCGATGAGGTGTCGGATCGGGTCGGTCTCCTCGATCGATCCGAACATGCGGTCGAACCCGGTGAGATGCCGGGCGAGAGCGAGCAGGGCGTTGCGCGTGTCATCGAAGGACGCGCGGTCGTAGTCGGGTGACACGAAGGGCGACGCGGATGCCGAGTTCAGGCCGAGCTGATCCTGCAGCGCGGCGACGGCCTCGAGGTCCGCAGCATCCTGAGGGTCGACGAGGATGCGCACGGCCAGCACGACGTAGGGGGAGCCGAACTCCTCGACGGTCAGCGTGTGCTCTCCGGGGTCGTGGAACACGCGGTTGATGTGGTGGTCCTGGTTGACGACCATCACCGAGAGGTAGCGGTCGCCGTGCTCGGGAATCGTGAAGCGGGCGCCGGCGGAGATGTCGACGACGGCGAAGCTGTAGAGCGTGTCGCGGTTGAGGCGGATGACGGTCTGGCGGTCGATCGCGGCGGGGGCCCTGTTGTGCAGGAACCGATTGACTCCACCCGCGTCTCGCTGGAGGTCCTGGAGCATGCGGTCGTTCTCGGCTCGGACGAAGTTGTCGGAGTTCACGATGATGGCCATGCCCGATGCTCACACATCTGCATCGTCGCGCACCACCCCTGAGAACGAGGCTCCGACAATGGTTGCTCCCGGTCTACAGTTGCACTTTCGCAACCAATAGGCGTATAGTTGACTCTTATCAACTTTCTACACAGGAGCACTCCACTGTGACCAACATCTCTCACACCTCTTCAGCCGAGGCGACGCGCTCGCCTCGCGAGGTCTTCACCGCGATCTCGGGCCTCGTCGTCGGCATGTTCGTCGCCGTGCTCTCGGGAACCGTGGTCTCGACCTCGATGCCCGTCATCATCGCCGACCTCGGCGGCACCCAGTCGCAGTACACCTGGGTCATCACGGCCAGCCTTCTGGCGACCGCCGTCTCGACGCCCATCTGGGGCAAGCTCGCCGACCTCGTCGATCGCAAGATCCTCGTGCAGCTGTCCCTCATCATCTTCACCGTCGGCACCGTGATCGCCGGCTTCTCGACCGACACGAACATGCTCATCGCCGTCCGCGTGATCCAGGGCATCGGCGTCGGCGGACTGATGTCGCTCGTGATGATCGCGGTGGCCCTCATCATCTCGCCGCGCGAGCGTGGCAAGTACATGGGCGTCGTCGGCGGCATCATGGCGCTCGGCACCATCGGCGGCCCGCTGCTCGGCGGGCTTCTCACCGACGTGTGGGGCTGGCGCTCCAACTTCTTCGTCGGCGTGCCCTTCGCGATCCTGGCCCTCGTGCTGCTGCAGTTCACTCTGCACCTGCCCAAGCCGCAGCGAGACAGCAAGGTCTCGATCGACTACTTCGGCATCGTCCTGCTCGCCGTCGGCGTCTCGACCCTGCTCATCTGGGTCTCGATGGGCGGCAGCGAGTTCGATTGGGACTCGTCGACCAGCATCGTGCTCGCCGTCATCGCCGGTGTCGCGATCGCCGGCTTCATCACGGTCGAGTTCTTCGTCAAGGAACCGATCGTGCCGATGTCGCTGTTCCGCAACCGCACGTTCACGCTGTCGGTCATCGCCTCCATCGCCATCGGCGTCTCGATGTTCGCGACGTCGGTGTTCCTCGCCCAGTACTTCCAGCTCGCCCGCGGTGCCACACCGACCGAGTCCGGTCTCATGACGATCCCGATGATCATCGGCCAGATGGGTGCGTCGATCATCATCGGCCAGCTCGTGAGCCGGTTCGGCAAGTGGAAGGGCTGGATGATCACCGGCTCCGTGCTCACCACGGTGGGCGTCAGCCTGATGTCGACGCTGCGCTACGACACACCGTTCCCCCTGGTCGCGACTTACATGTTCGTGCTCGGCGCCGGGCTCGGCATGGTCATGCAGAACCTCACCCTCATCGTGCAGAACGACACGGCTCCGCAGCAGCTGGGCGCGGCCTCATCGAACGTCAACTTCTTCCGCACGATCGCCGGCACCATCGGCGTGACGGTCATGGGTGCGACCCTCTCGACGAGCGTCGCGAACTACATCACCGATGCGCTCGACGGATTCGCGCCGACGACGCCCGAAGAGGTCGACGCACTGAAGCACCTCGCTTCGGGCGACGTGCCCAAGGTCACGCAGCTCCCCGACACGATCCGCTCGATCGTCGAGGGCGCCTACGGCCACGGCATCGCCGACGCCTTCATCATCGCCATCCCGCTCGCGATGATCGCGATCATCGCGATCGCGTTCATCAAGAACAAGCCGCTGTCGACCAAGAACGCCGCCGAGCAGCTGCGCGAGCAGGCCGAGGAGTCGGTGCTCGAGGTCTCCGAGGCAGAGGTCGGTGCCACGATGTCGACCGGAGCGATCCGGCTCTCCGGCGCCGACTCCGCCTCACCATCCACCGGATCGGTGACCGTGCTCGAGCGAGACGACCAGGAGTCGAGGCGCTGACATGACCACCCCCGTGGCGGTCGAGCCCGCCGATGTCGACACGGCGCTCGGCGACCTGCAGACGCATCTGAACCTGATCTTCGCGAGGACCAGGACGCTCTGGAAGGAGTCGGCGGCGCGAATCGATCCCGAGCTGCAGGTGGGCGGCTACAAGCTGCTGACCTTCATCGAACGGGCCGAGTCGGCGAACGCGCACGAGCTGGCCGAGCGCTTCGAGATGGACAAGTCGGTCATCAGCCGGCAGGTGCGGATGCTCGAGGAACTGGGTCTGATCGAGTCGCGGCCGGACGAGCGAGACGGCCGGTTGCGCGTGCTCACTCCCACACCGACCGCCTGTGCCGTGCTCGCCGAGCTGCGCAGAGATCACGCCTCACGTCTGCGCACGGTCGTGGCCGAGCTCACGCAGGACGAGATCCGGGCGGCATCCAAGGTCTTCCGCCTGTTGGCCGAGGTTTGACAGACACGACATCCACCTCGATCGAAGCCCCGCCGTCTCTGAGACGGCGGGGCTTCGCCGTAAGCTGACGACCATGAGTGCCTCGCCCGACGAACCCGCCCGCGAGGGCGCGCCCGCCGCTGACATCGAAGGCGCCGAGCCCCTCGCGCCGGCCGAGCTCGACCAGGCGATCTCGAGGGTCGAGCACGAGCTGGGAAGGCTCTTCGCCCGCATCCGGGTGAGCTGGCGTGAAGCGGCGCAGACCGTGCATCCCGACCTGCAGCCCCTCGGGTACCAGGTGCTGACGTCGATCGCGACCGGCAAGGCCACGTCGGCCGGGGCGATCATCGAGCGCCTGCAGACCGACAAGTCGGCCGTCAGTCGGCACGTGCGCCAGCTCGAGCAGCTCGGGCTGGTCGAGAGCGTGCCCGACCCTGACGATCGCCGGGCGCGGGTGCTCGTCGCGACCGAGCTCGCGCAGGAGCGCGTCGCCCTGGCCCGCTCTCGCTATGAGGAGCGACTCGGCGAGCGGCTGCGCCGCTGGTCGTCCGAGGACCTCGACCACTTCGCCGAGCTGCTCGCCGCGTTCGGTGACTGACCGAGGTCGGCGGCGTTCTCGTCGCGCAAGGGCTGGACTCGGCGACGAGCCAGGACGAGACTGATCCCACCGCTACAGAAATGAGGGACAGTCATGGCGTACAGGGTCGGATACTTCGTCGGAAGCCTCTCGTCCACCTCGATCAACCGCATCCTCGCGACGGCGCTGATCAAGCTCGCTCCGTCTGATCTCGAGTTCTTCGAGATCCCGATCAGAGACCTCCCGCTCTACAGCCAGGACTACGACGCCGACTATCCCGCGGTGGCGGTGGATCTCAAGGAGTCGATCGCCTCGGCGGATGCCGTGCTCTTCGTCACCCCCGAGTACAACCGATCGATCCCCGGGGGACTCAAGAACGCGATCGACTGGGCCTCGCGGCCGTGGGGCCAGAACTCGTTCGACCACATCCCGGCCGCCGTCATCGGGGCATCGGTCGGCGCGATCGGCACGGCCGTCGCCCAGCAGAGTCTGCGCGGCGTGCTCAGCTTCTGCAACGCGCGTCAGATGACCGCCCCCGAGGCCTACATCCAGTTCTCTCCCGAGACGTTCTCCGACGACGGCACGGTCACGAACGAGGGCACGGCGAAGTTCCTTCGCGACTACCTGGTCGAGTTCCGCGACCACATCGAGCGCGTGCTCACCGTGCTGCCGCGCGACACGGACGTGTGAATCAGGTCGCGCCTCGACCTCGAGCTCGCGGCGCATCCCGCCCATGGGGCGCGTAGCCTGAAGCACATGACGCTCACGAAAGCCCGCACCGCCGCCGAGGTCGTCGACTGGAGGCGTCGGGTCTTCGCCCTGTACGACGCCGTACGTCGGGCGGACTCCGCCGAAGAGGCGCACGAGCTGTGGAGGATCGAACGCGACGACCTCATGCTGCACCATCCGGCGACCCCGCTGCTGGCCGACGATCGACCGCTCTTCGAGGGACTGCCGATCGCCTCGCACGACCCGCAGTGGCGCTTCGAGCTGCCCATCCTGCCCGCAGAACCCGGCGGTTTCGACTTCGCGACCGGCACCGACGGCGTCGTGCCGTTCGAGCGCATCGGCAGGGTCGAGATCCCCGACACCGGTTCGCTCGATGTCTGGCGGCTGACGACCTACGGCGGCGGCATCTTCATCCCGGTGCGTGACGCGCTCGCGGGTCGGCCTGGCGGCACGTACGGGGGAGGCCGCTACCTGATCGACACGATCAAGGGTGCGGACCTCGGGTCCGATGCCGACCGCGGCACGATCGTGCTCGACTTCAACTTCGCCTACAACCCGTCGTGCGCATACGACCCGGAGTGGGCGTGCCCGCTCGCGCAGCCGGGCAACGTGCTGCCGGTGGCGGTTCCGGTGGGCGAGATGTACGGCAGCGCGGCCGACTGAGCATCCGGCCTGCAAGTTGCAGGCGAGGGAATACCGCGCCCGTCACGGGTCTTGTTCCTGAGCGTGACTCTTTTCGAACCGGCCGTCTTCGGCGCCCTCCAGCTGTCCAACCGCGTCGTCATGGCGCCCCTCACCCGCACGCGTGCGGACGATGAAGGAGTGCCCACCGAGACCATGGTCGAGTACTACCGCCAGCGCGCCGGTCAGGGCCTCATCATCTCGGAGGGAACATGGCCGGCGGCCGAGGGCAAGTCCTACTCGGGTCAGCCCGGAATCGTCACCCCCGAGCAGATCGCCGGCTGGAGCCGCATCGCCGACGCTGTGCACGAGGCGGGCGGCACCATCGTCATGCAGCTGATGCACGGCGGACGAGTCTCGCACCCCGCGATCTCGGGTGAGCCGCGCGTCGTGGCTCCGAGCGCGCTCGCCGCTCCCGGCCAGACCCACACCCCGGTCGGCAAGGTCGACATGCCGGTGGCCCACGCCCTCACCCTCGAGGAGATCCCCGGGGTCGTCGAGCAGTTCGCGCAGGCCGCGCGCAACGCGATCGACGCAGGTTTCGACGGAGTCGAGGTGCACGGCGCGAACGGCTACCTCGTGCAGGAGTTCCTGTCGCCGGTGTCGAACATCCGCGACGACCAGTACGGCGGATCGCCCGAGAACCGCGCCCGCTTCGCGATCGAGGTCACCCGCGCGGTCGCGGAGGCCGTCGGCGCCGACCGCACCGGCATCCGTCTGTCGCCCCAGCACAACATCCAGGGCGTCCTCGAAGAAGATGACGACGATGCACTCACCACCTACCTCGCCGTCGCCGAGGGCCTCGCCCCGCTCGGCCTCGCCTTCGTCGACGTGCTCAGTGCCGTGCCGACGAGCGAGCTGGTGCAGCGCATCCGCCGCACCGCCGGAGCACCCCTCATCGTCAACTCCGGCTTCGGCTCGCCCACGACCCGCGACGAGGCCGAGATGCTCGTCTCAGAGGGATGGGCGGATGCCGTGGCCGCCGGCCGCCCGGTGATCGCGAACCCCGACCTGGTCGAGCGCTGGCGCCAGGATGCTGAGCTCAACGAGCCCCGGCCCGCGCTGTTCTACGGCCGCACCGCCGAGGGCTACACCGACTATCCGTCGCTGGAGTCCGTGCGCGCCGACGCCTGATCGCGGGCGTGCGGGTCGGCGCGGCTCAGCGTCGCACGACCCGCGCCCGCGTCTTCGCGACGCTGCTGAGGGTGGCGCGCACCGGTGTGCCCAGGTACAGCCCGAGCGATGCGCCGGAGGCGAGCGCGATGCCGATGACCACGGCGTCGACCAGAGAACCTCCGATGCCCACGACACCCGATGCCGACCCTGCCGAGTGGATCATCTCGAGCAGCCCCTGGAACACCGCGACACCGGGCACGAGCGGCACGATGGCCGCCGTCGTCACAGCGACGGACGGCACGTGCAGCTTCACGGCGATCAGCATCCCGATGAAGCTGGCCAGCAGTGCGCCGATCGCGCTCGCCGCTGCGGGATGCAGGTTCAGGCCGACCATGGCGGCGTATCCGGCGATCGTCACAGCGCTGAGCAGCGCGCTCACGAGGATGATGCGGATGCCGGCGCCGTTGAAGACGGCGACGGCGATCGCGATGATGATCGCGCCCAGGAACTGATTCAGCAGCGGACCGAACGGGGCGGGGTCGTCTGGCAGGCCCATCGTGAAGCCGAGCACGCTGCCGAGTTCGAGTCCGACGAGGATGCCGATCACGACGCCGAGCGTCTGCATCGTCAGGTCGAGGATGCGTCCGCCCGCGGTGAGCGCGAACCCGTCGATCGCATCCTGCGCGGCCCCGACGACGGTGAGGCCCGCGAGCATGAGCACGATTCCCGAGGCCACGATGATCGAGGGACGGATGCCGACGAACGGCTCGATGCCCGCAGACCCCAGTGCCGAGACGGCGACCGCCACCACCGTGGTGACGAAGCCTCCGGCGATCTGGCTGAAGAACAGGGGGACCCTGGCGCGAGCGAGTCCCGCCTGGGTCAGCGCCGCGCACAGCGCCGCGATGAAGGTGAGCCCGACGATGAGCGCCGAGGCGCCGAGCATGATGCTGACGCCGACCGCCAGCAGTGCCCTGGCCACGATGACGACCGGCTGCTGGTAGCGGAACGGCACGCGGCGCAGCACTCGGAAGGCGGTGCGGGCCGATTCGAGGTCGAGGCCGTCGTCGATGTCGGCGACGAGGGCCTGCACGCGCTGCAGCTTGGCGTGATCGGGTGCTGCGACGCGGACGACGCGCACGAGCGTCTCGGGCCAGACCTCACCGCTGAGGTGGAACGAGACCGTGATCGAGTTGTAGGTCACATCGACCTGCACGTCTCGCATGCCGTAGGCGGCGCAGACGCGGGTGATCGCCAGCGTCACCTCGTGAGCGGAGGCACCGACACCGAACATCGACTCGCCGATGCGGGTGGCGAGATCGAGGACCCTCGGCACCATGCGTTCGTCGATGACGGGCATCGCCTCGGTGTGGGCGACGGCGGAGGGATCTGTATGCAGGATGCGCTGCACGGAGGCGAGCAGTCGCCGCGGGGGGTTCGGGGACACCTCCCCATTCTCCCCTTGGTCAGGCGTGCGCGGGAACGTCGAGACGCTCAGCCGGCGGTGCGCTGCCCTCTGCGGGCTCGGGCACGAGGTACAGACCGCTCGGCGCACTGGCCGTGAACGCGAGGGCTTCGATCCAGGCGCGGTTGATCGAGGGTTGACGGCTTCCGCTGTACTTGAAGACGAGCGAGCTGCCGGCATGCACCCAGACGGTCGTGCGGCCGCCACCGACGCTCATGTCCTCACGCCAGGTGAAGCTGAAGGGCTCTCCTCGACGCAGCTTGGCTGTGATCACGAGCTGCAGGTGAGTGAGCGCGCGGTCTTCGATATCGGCCTTGACGCTGCCTTCATAGACGAGCTTTCCCATGATGATCTCCTCACTGCGCCACGGAACAAATGTCATCAGACGCGATCGGATGATCACCGGGGCGATACCAGCATCCCATATATCGTGGGCCGGCGGCTGTGCGTCCGCCGACCCATCACTGCGTCGTTCAGGACATGCGGCCGAAGGTGGCGTCGATGTCCGCCATCTCCATCGCGGCGGTCGCCTCGATCAGCGCCCGTAGCTCCTTGTCGGCACCCGGCGAGAACTCCTCGAGCCGCTCGGGAGAGATCGTCATCGGCACGCCGACGGGCGCCTGCTCGCTGGCATCCAGGGTGGTTCCGTCGTTCGACGGCGAGGCGCCCTGGAAGATCTTGCCCGCTTCGGACTGCGCGGTCAGATCGAACGAGTAGTTCTTGCTCTGCAAGCCGAGGTCGAGCAGCTTCTTTACCTCGGGGAACTGCTCGGCGTTGGTCTGGGGAATGGGCAGCGACGTGCGCCAGTTCACGCCGAGAGTCTCGAGTGCTTTCGCATACGCGTTCTCATGCGCCTGGTCGCGGACGATCAGGTACGAGATCGTGCTGCGGGCGGTCTTGTTGTCGGTCATCTCGTACAGCCGGCACTTCTGCAGGCGGCCCGTCGACTCGAGCATCAGGTTGTAGAGCAGATCGAGCACGAGGTTGCCCGAGTTGTAGACGTAGCTTCCCGACCACGGGTTGCCGACAGCATCGACGGGAAGAGCGCCCTGAGCTCCGACCAGGTAGTGGTGGATGTTGCTCGTGTCGAGTGCGATGTTCAGTGGCGTCGCGCCGCCCGCGCCGGGCTTGTCGACCGGATCGGTCGGTTTTCCCTGGTACTGCGGCGATCCGTCGAGCAGGCGCGAGATCGTCGTGCCGATCAGTTCGACGTGGCTGATCTCCTCGGTGCCGATGCCCTGGATCAGGTCCTTGTACGGCTTGCCGTCTGGCCCTCTGAAGTTGATGCTCTGGAAGAGGTACTGCATCATCGTGCGCATCTCGCCGAACTGTCCGCCGAGGCCCTCCTGCAGGGCGTTCGCGGCGGCGGGATCCGGCTCGTCCTGAGCGATCTCGTTGATGAACTCCTGAACGTGGAAATACATGTCGGCCTCCGTCGGTCGTCGCTGGGGTGTCGGGCCACTGTGCGCCTCCGGGGACGGATCGCCCCCTCCCTCGACGTGGCGACGCGATGGACGTACCATGCGGGTCGACAGGTCGCGACCGGTCCGACACCTGCACCGCGGAATTGTCAAGGCCCGCGGTGCGCGGACGCGACCGGCGTACCGTCAGCAGCAGAGCCCACAGGACGTGACGGTGGGCCGTAGCGGAGCTGTTCGTGTCGACAGCGGATGACTTCGGAGAAGAGGTCGTCATGGACGCCACCGGTCAGACCATCCGCACTCGTCCACGCGACACCGCGCGCGGCGGATCGAGCACCTTCACCGAGCTGGCGCAGCAGATCCGCGAACGTGGACTGCTGCGCCGTCGGTACGGCTACTACTGGACCAAGCTCATCGCCGCCCCGCTGGTCGTCGCGGTCAGCCTCGCGGCCTTCGTCTGGATCGGCGACACCTGGTGGCAGCTGTTCACCGCCGCCGCGCTCGCGATCGTCTTCACGCAGATCGCGTTCCTCGGCCATGACGCGGCGCATCGGCAGATCTTCGTGTCTGGGCGGTGGAACGACTGGACCAGCATCGTGCTGGGCGATCTGCTCGTGGGCATGAGCTACGGCTGGTGGCAGCACAAGCACACGCGCCATCATGCGAACCCGAACAAGCTCGGGGCCGACCCCGACATCGAGCTGCCGGTCATCGCCCTCACGCCCGAGACGGCCGCACGGCGGCACAGCGCGGCGGTCACCTGGCTGCAGGCGCACCAGGGGCTGCTGTTCTTCCCGATCCTGCTCCTCGAAGGTCTGTCGCTGCACGCATCCAGCGTGCGACGAGTGGTCACGCGGGGTCGACTCGAACGGCGATGGGCCGAGATCGTCTTCCTCAGCATCCGGATGATCGGATTCGTCACGCTGGTGTTCATCGTGCTGTCGCCCGGCATCGCGTTCGTGTTCCTCGCAGTGCAGCTGGGCCTGTTCGGGTTCTACATGGGGATCGCCTTCGCACCGAACCACAAGGGCATGCCGGTGGTTCCGAAGGACCTGAACCTGGACTTCCTCCGCCGTCAGGTGCTGATGAGCCGCAATGTGCGGGGGAGTCGCGTGATCGACGTCGTGATGGGCGGCCTGAACTACCAGGTCGAGCATCATCTGTTCCCGTCGATGCCCCGGCCGCACCTGCGCCGGGCAGCGCCGCTCGTCGCCGCCTACTGCGCGGCCCACGACGTGAAGTACACCCAGGTCGGGCTGTTCACGTCGTACTCGATCGTCGTGCGCTACATCAACAAGGTCGGACTCGGGGAGCGCGACGTGTTCTCCTGCCCGCTCGCCGACCAGCGCGACCATCTGATCGCGTCATCTCGCTGACGAACGCCGCGCTGTCAACCCTCTGTCGCATCGCCTCCGCACGACGGAGGGTGGCAGTCCGCATCCGATGAGGAGGACGCATCATGAAGGCACTCACCTGGCAAGGCACCCGCAACGTGACGGTCGAGGAGGTGCCCGATCCGGTCATCGAGCACGCGACGGATGCGATCATCCGGATCACCTCTTCGGCGATCTGCGGATCTGATCTGCACCTGTACGAACTGCTCGGCCCGTTCCTCGACAAGGGCGACATCCTCGGTCACGAGCCGATGGGCGTCGTCGTCGAGGTGGGCGGCGCCGTGCGTGATCTGGCTGTCGGCGATCGCGTCGTCGTGCCGTTCAACATCTCGTGCGGCCACTGCTTCTTCTGTCTGCGGGGCCTGCAGTCCCAGTGCGAGACGACGCAGGTGAAGGAGTACGGCAGCGGCGCCTCGCTGTTCGGCTACACGAAGCTCTACGGGCAGGTGCCCGGCGGTCAGGCCGAATACCTTCGGGTTCCGCTGGCCGACTACAACCACATCAAGGTCGCCTCCGACCTCCCTGACGAGCGGTACCTCTTCCTCAGCGACATCCTGCCGACCGCCTGGCAGGGCGTCGAGTACGCGAACGTGCCCGACGGCGGAACGCTCGCCGTCATGGGGCTCGGCCCGGTCGGCCAGTTCGTCGCCCGCGTCGGCGCGCACCGCGGTTATCGCGTGCTCGCGGTGGATCCCGTCGCCGAGCGACGCGAGATGGCCGCCCGACACGGGGCTGAGGTCTTCGACCTGACAGACGACGTCGTCGCAGAGCTGCGAGACCTCACGGACGGACGAGGGGCGGATGCCGTCGTCGACGCGGTCGGCATGGAGGCTCATGGCAACCCCGGGATCAAGCTCGTGCAGCGCGCCGTCGGCCTGCTGCCCGACCCCGCCGCCAGGCAGGTCTTCGACAAGGCCGGCATCGATCGCCTCGCCGCTCTGTATGCGTCGATCGACGTCGTGCGCCGCGGCGGCACGGTGTCTCTCAGCGGCGTCTATGCGGGTGATGCCGACATCATGCCCATGAAGACGCTGTTCGACAAGCAGATCAGCATCCGCATGGGTCAGTGCAACGTCAAGCGCTGGATCGACGACCTGATGCCGCTGGTCGAAGACCTCAGCGACCCGCTGGGTGTGATGGATCTGACGACCCACACCGCACCGCTCGAAGACGCCCCGGGGCTCTACGAGACCTTCCAGCGCAAGGACGACGGCTGCATCAAGGTCGTGCTCCAGCCCTCGCGCGTCTGACGGTGACCGCCGGCTGTGCAGCCCGTACTGCGCAGCCGGCTCACGTGTCTGTCAGCCCCGCTCAGGCTCCGGACTCAGCCGGCCTTTCCCTCGGCGAGGTAGCCCAGGCGGTGCAGCGTCTCGGAGTTGCGCCAGCGCAGCAGGGGAGCGGTGATGACACCGGGCAGCAGAGTCGCCGGGCCCTTCACCGGCTCCTCGTCGATCCGCACGATCGAGCCGTCGCCGTGCGAACGCACACGCAGCGTGACGCGGGCCTCGCCGATCGGCCAGCCCTTCGCACGCATCACCATACGGTGCGGCGGATCCCACTCCTCCACCACCGTGGTGTCGTCGAGCAGAGCGGGCCAGACACCCACCGAGTGGTGCAGCTCGGCGCCCGGCTGCGGCCACGTGTCATCGACGTCGCGCATGCGCGAGGCGCCGACGACCCACGCCGGGTAGAGCCAGGCGTCGGCCAGCACCCGGAACACGTCATCGGGGCGGCAGTCCATCGTGCGCACGTTCTTGGCCATGTCGGCTCCTTCTGTGGCGGTTGCCTTCATGCTCCTCCCTCCGCGGCGATCCACCGAGGGGGTTGACGGGCCGGGTACGGCGCCGATCGGCCGTAGCACAGACCCCGCATCGGCGCCTCCCCCTGGAACAGCGCGAGGGTCTCTGCGAACGTCGGGTCATGGCACTCATCGATCTTCCCGTCCGCGCCGCACGCAGACTCGGCGCTCTGGCGCACGACGACGCACCCACCCTGCTCACCCGCGGTTACGGCTTCGGCCCACGGATCTGGCGCCGGGTGCGACCGGGAGCCAGATC
This sequence comes from Microbacterium sp. K2, assembly GCF_051365005.1. NCBI lineage: Bacteria > Bacillati > Actinomycetota > Actinomycetes > Micrococcales > Microbacteriaceae > Microbacterium > Microbacterium sp. K2. The sequence goes on from NZ_JBLWII010000005.1 coordinate 117,230, forward strand.
GGCGCCGATGCGTCTGCTGGGTGACGACACCGTGTTCGTGCGCGGCGTCGAGGGCGTCGAGCTGTTCTACGACGAGACCCGCATCGCGCGCTCCGGGGCCATGCCGGCCCTCGTGCAGGAGAGCCTGTTCGGTCACGGTTCCGTGCACAGCCTCGATGGCGACGCGCACAAGCACCGCAAGGCCACATTCATCGACGTCGCCTACGACGACGAGCAGGTCGAGCGGCTGACGCCGTGGCTCGAGCGCGAGTGGCAGAACGAGCGACAGGCGTGGCTCGACGGCGGCACACGCAGCGCCTACGACGCGGCCGTCGGCGCGCTGGGCCGCGCGATCATGGGGTGGGCGGGTGTGCCGGGCACACCCGCAGCCAAGACGCGGTGGGCAGCGCGTCTCGCGCAGATCGTCGACGGATCCGGGTCGCCGTACTCGCCGGAGTACGTGGCCGCTCTGGCGAACCGGTGGTGGTCGGACCGGCACTCCGCGCGGCTCATCGAAGCTGTGCGGCACGGAGCGCTCAGCGCCGAACCGGGCACCGCACTCGAGCAGTGGGCCCACCACCGCGATCAGGAGGGCGAGCTGCTGCCCGCCCGCGTCGCGGGCGTCGAGCTGCAGAACAGCACCCGCCCGATGATCGCGGTCGCGCGCTTCGTCGCGTTCGCCGCGAAGGCGCTCACCGAGCACCCGGAGTGGCGTGAGCGCATCGCCGCCGAGGCCGTCGAACGGGGATCACTCGTCGGCGGACCGCTGTCGATCATGTTCGCTCAGGAGATCCGACGGACGTCCCCGTTCGTGCCGATGCTCCCCGGGTGGGCGATCGCCGACGTCGAGCTCGACGGGCAGAAGGTGGATGCCGGCGGACGCGTCGTGCTCGACATCCTCGGCACCGACACCGACGAGCGCTTCTGGGCGCGTCCCGAGCGGTTCGACCCGGAGCGCTTCCGCGATGTCGGCGCAGACTACGAGGCGCTCGCCGCGTTCATCCCGCATGGCGGAGCAGACGTCGCGACCGGTCATCGGTGCCCCGGCGAGAAGCTCGCGATCGCGGGCCTCGCCGCAGCGATCACGGTGCTCAGCGATCCCGATCTGCGAATCCTCGACGAGGGCCTCGACGTCAACCGGCGTCGGCTCCCCACCAAGCCCCGCTCCGGTGGCAAGGTGCGGTCGGCGTCGGCACCCGCGTCGGGTGGGTGCCCCTTCCACCGGTAGTAGACGGCGCCGGGTCGGGGGTCGGCTCGGAGTGCAGACCGATACGGTAGGGCACATGTCACAGGCCCTCCGCACGTTCGGGCGCATCATCGCGCGGCACTGGCCTGCGCTCATGGCCTGGTATCTCGGGGGCGAGGCTCTGCACCGCGTGCTCATCGAGTTCGCCGGATTCGTCGGCGGGCACACCACGCTCGGGGGCTTGCTGCTGCTGCCGCTGGCGGTCGCCGCTCGCCTCGTCTCGTACGTCGCGATGTATCTCACGGTGCGGCCATCGCTGCCGCACAGCCGGAGGGAGGATGCCGGGGGCATCCGCGAGTTCGGCTCGGCCACCCTCGCGGCGATCCTGCCGTTCTTCGCGTTCTACACCGCGTGGGGTCTGCTCGACGCCGACCAGATCGAGTTCTTCCAGATCGCATTCGCCGTCGCGCTGTCCGAATCCGGGAACGATGCCACGCAGATCGGCGACCGCGGTGGAGTGATCTCGATCGGCGTGCTGCCCGTGACGGTGCTCGTGATCGCCCTCGCCGCTCGTGTGCTCCTCACCCGCTTCGCCGCCCGGTTGCCGCGCTGGACCATCATCCTCGCCACCTATGCCGAGGTGCTGTGGACCTTCATGCTCTTCACGCTCGTCGCGCGCTGGTGGACGAGCGTGCTCGACTGGTTCGCCGATCGCCAGGCGGTCGGCTGGCTGCGGGGCTTCGGCGACTGGTTCGCCGTGAACCTCGAGCCCATCGCCGCGGTCTGGGAGGGAACGACCTGGCTCGTCGGCATCCTCGTCGCCGCGCTCATCGTCCCCGCCGCCTGGATCACGGTCGCCGGCGTGATCTACGGCACGACCTTCGACTCGACGCCGGCGTTCTCGCGCTTCGGTGGGGGAGCGGCCCGAGGCGCCGTGATGAGTGTCGCGCGCACGCTCGTGATGCGACTCGAGGGTCTCTGGGCGGCCGTCACGGTGATCTGGCGGGGCGGGCCGCTGCTCTTCGGCGCGTACGCCCTGGCCTACGCGGCGTGGGCACTCGCAGAGCAGGCGGGAACCCGCGGGGTGCTGCTGCTCGTCGGCGGCCATGAACGGTGGTTCTGGGCCGGGGTCTTCCCGCTCATCACCGTCGCGATCGCGGCAGTGGCCGAGCCGCTGAGGGTGGCTATCGTCGCGACGGCGTACGACGGCGTCATCGGTCGCCCGCGCTCCGGCCTCGACACCCGCCCCTCAGGGGTCGATGCGGAACCGGGCGAGGTCGTTGTCGCTCCCCTCGATGTCGAGCAGGAAGGGGCCGTCGGCGTCGTCGGGAAGCAGGAAGGTCAGCAGGATGCGGTACGACCCCGGCTCGGCGACGCATGAGCTCTCGCCCTCGTCGTAGGACACGTCGAGGTCGTCGCGAGAGCTGAGCCAGGTCCGAGCCGAATCGATCTCGGTGAGCGTGGTCTGCCCGCACCGGTCGGCGGCGGACCCACCGGTCGACGCCAGCCGGACGCTGAGCGTCTGGGAGCCCTCCGGTGTCTCGAACTCATCCCACTCGGTGGGGCCGAGCGTGAGCGTCTGCCCCGCGATGTCGACCGTCTCCTCGGCCTCTATCACGCGATCGGTGGGCCGGATGCTGGGCAGGATGTCGAGCCACACCGTGGCACCGAGCATGGCCACGGCGGCGACCGCCAGAGCGATCAGCGCCCGCCGCTGCCTCCTCCACCACTTCACGGCGCGCTCAGTTCAGGGTCGTCGAGCTCGACGCTCGGCGTGCGGGGGAGATCATGGAGTTCGATCTTGATCGCGATCCGATCGTCGAGCTCGGGAGTGAGATAAGCGGAGGTGAGCCGCAGCTCTGCCTGACCGGACGTGACATCGGGCGGCAGCTCGAAGGCCAACATGCCGACCGTGTCGATACCGGCCCGCAGCGACTGCGTCCGCAACGACCCGCCCGGTCGTTCGCTCGCCTGGAACACGCGGTCGCCGACGGCCAGCGTCGCCAGATTTATGGCGGCGTCGACCTCGGTGCGTGCGGCCGACGCGATGACCGTCACGACGAGCCAGTTGCCGTCCGCGCTCCAGTCAGAGTCCGCACCCGGCACGACGACCTCATCAGCGAAGGTCGCATCGGTCGCCGCGGCGATCAGGGTGCGTGACTCGACGGAATCGCCGAAGGATCCGCTCATCTCGATCGGTCCGATCACGTCTTCGTCATTGGGGGTGACGGCGGTCACGGCACCGGCGGCGATCACCAGCGCGGCACCCAGCAACCAGGGGGTCCTGCGTCTCACGGTGCCTCCTGGGCGGTGACCGTGATGCGCGCGCTGAGTGCGGCAGGGTGCCAGGTGATGGCGCGTGACGTGATGAAGACCCTTCCGCGCGTCACCTCCACCTCGTGGACGTCGAGCGACACCACGCCATCGGAGTACGCATCAGCGGGTACGGTCCAGGCGAAGGTCACCTGGCTGGGAACGCCCGGCTGCAGGATCACCTGCCCCGATGAGCCGTCGGCGCGCCACACGTCGACAGAGTCGGTGGGAGTGACGCCCTTCAGCTCGAGGAGCGGGTCGTCGGTGTTGACGAGTCCTGCACTGACGCGGTCTGCGCCGGTGCCGTCACCGACCGCGATCGGCGCATCCGAGAGATTCTCCATTCGCGTGCTCATCACGAGGAACTTCTCGCCCGGCTCTGCCTCGAGCCCCTCCGACTCGATCTCGGTGGTGAACTCGGCGTCGTGCACGGTGATCGCATACATCGAGGTGCGCGCCTCATCGTCGGGGCCGAGCTCGGTCGGCGACGCCTCGGCGCGCGAGAGCCCGCCCACCGCCGCGACGACGATGACCAGGGCGACCAGTGCGGCAGCCGCCACCCAGATCCAGCGGGGGAGCGCTGCGACGGCGAGCGTCCACCGCGAGACGGCGGAGCGGACGATGTTGACGGCGGGCCGGGCGGCGGGCGCACCGGAAGGCGCGCCGTCGTGATCCCCCGTCTTGCTCACGAGGTCAGCCTAGCGAGGGCGCGTACCCGGACGGGAGAGTCAGCGGTCGCAGGTCTCGAACACGTACCCGTCGTCCGCTGGCGTGACCAGATCGCGGTCCCGCAGCACCATCGAGGCGGGGGCCTCGTCGTCGGCACACATCTCGGCGAACGGCCGCGGCAGCTCATCGGAGTACTCGATGTCGATCACGGCGTCGCCGTAGACATCGGTGAAGGCTCCGCACTCCTGATAGACCGAGCACTCCTCGACCACGGCGAAGTCGAACCCGGCGCGCTCGCGCAGCAGGGGTGCATCCTCGGCGGTGTTCTTCTGCCCGGCGGCGAGTCCGGAGTCGTGCGCGACATCGACGAGCAGCGCCGCCAGGGCGAGGTTGTCATCGAGGCTCAGCGCGCCGTCAGAGCGGGTGTACGAGTCGAGGTTGTCGAACTCCACCGCTTCGAATCCCGACTCGGCGCACCCCTCGATCCACGGGCCGATGATCTCGGCGATGCGCTCGCGGCGGTCGTCGGTCGAGGTGTCGAGCAGAGCCTCGTCGGGCCAGTCGGGGTCGAACACGGGCTCGCCGTCGCTCTGCAGCACAAGCTCTTCGGACCAGGTGTCGAGCTCGCCCGGCTGGGTCTGGAATCCGTTCACGTAGCAGATCGAGTACAGCCCCTCGGCGGGCTCATCCGAGCGGTCACGCCCCACGATGCCGACACCATCGGCGGGTGAGTAGGCTCCGCCGAGCTGGTAATCAGGGGTCTCACCTGCGGGTGGGGGCGAGAACGACGCAGGTGGGTCGGAGATGGTCGTGACGCAACCCGAGAGAGCGAGGATCAATGCGGTGGCGGTGAAGACCGCGGCTCCCCGCCTCAGCTGCCGGCCCCGTACAGTGCGGCGATCTCTTTCGAACCCATCCCCTGATCGTACGTGCCGTGCTGGGGCCAGCCGGCCGGGGAGTCCTCCCACTCCTCCTGCCGGCCGTAGGGGAGGAGGTCGACGAGCCCCTGCAGCTGACTCATGCGCTCGGTGCCGCGGCCGTTCGTGTGCCAGGTGCGATACACGGTGTCGCCGTCGCGGAGGAACACGTTCACGCCGAAGCCCTCGTTCGGACCGGCATCCATGTCGGCGCCGAACGTGCTGTCGGCGCTCGAATACCACGTCATGCGATTCCCGACCCGGTCGCGATAGGCCAGCGCCTCATGGATCGGGCCGTTCGTCACGATCACGAAGCGGGCGTCGTAGTACCGCTCGAGGAAGTCGAGCCGCGTGAACTGAGAGGTGAAGCCGGTGCACCCGGGGCACTGCCACTCGTTGCCGTCGGTCCACATGTGGTTGTAGACGATGAGCTGTCGATGCTCGCCGAAGATCTCCGGCAGCCGCACCGGCCCGTCGGCCCCGACGAGCGTATAGTCGGGCAGCTCGACCATCGGCATCCGTCGTCGCTGTGCCGCGATCGCATCGAGCTCTCGCGTCGCCGCCTTCTCTCGCACGCGCAGCGCATCGAGCTCGCGGCGCCACGTGTCGGCGTCGACGACGGGCGGAAGGGGCGTCTGGGTCGTGCTCACGGTGGACCTCCGGATGCTCGGGAAGACGGTGCACCCAGTGTGCGCGCGCCCACCGACATCGTCAACCGATCGGCGAGGGGGCGTCGTCCGCCGCCGGCGTCTCGACCTCTTCGGCCGGATTGCGACGGATGCCGATCCACGATACGACCCCGCCGAGCACGAGCAGCGCGGCCGTGACCCAGGCCGCGTTGTGGAAGCCTGCGAGGTCGAGCGTGCCGCCGATGATGGTCGACAGCATCGCGACGACGAGGAGTCCGGCGACGCGAGAGACCGCATTGTTCACCGCAGAGGCGATGCCCGAGCGCGACTCGTCGATGGCGCCGAGGATCGCCGAGGTGAGCGGCGCCACGGTGAGGGACAGCCCCAGGCCCAGCACGATCATGGCCGGGAGCACCTGCCACCAGTAGTCGAAGTCCTCGCTGACGATGAGCAGCATGAGTGCGCCGACCGCCATGATGAGCGGGCCGACCGTCATGAAGATGCGCGGCCCGAATCGACCGGCCCACGAACCCGCGCGCGAGCTGAGCAGGATCATCAGGATCGTCATCGGCAGACTCGCGAGCCCCGCCGCCGTGGCACTCAGACCGGCGCCCTGCTGCAGATACACGCCTACGACGAAGCCGTTCAGTGACAGCGCGGCGTAGACGAAGAGCGTCGCGAGGTTGCCCCACGCGAAGTCCCGCACCCGGAACAGCGACAGAGGCATCAGGGGAGAGGACGACCGCTGCTGCCGCACGAGGAACCACGCGAACAGGGCCGCGCCGATGATGCCGGGCATCCAGATCGCGGGGGACTGCCACCCGAGGTTGGGCTGCTCGATCAGCGCGAACACGACCGCGCCGAGACCGATCGCGCACAGGGCTCCGCTGAGCCAGTCGACGCGGACTCTGCTCGGGTGCTCCTGCAGTTTCAGGCGGGAGAGCAGCACGAGGGTGACGGCGATCGGCACGACGTTGATGAGGAAGACGAATCGCCACGACAGGAAGTCGACGAAGAGTCCGCCGAGCAGCGGGCCGACCAGCTGCGCGGCGGTGGTGAACGCCGTCCAGATGCCGATCGCCCGTGACTGCACGTCGGCGCGCATGGTCGCCGTGATCAGCGCGAGCGAGCTCGGCACGAGCAGGGCACCCGCAGCGCCCTGCGCCGCTCGAGCGATGATCAGGATGAGGGGATCAGGTGCGGCGGCGACCGCGACGGATGCCACGCCGAAGGCGATGAGGCCGATGCGCATCACGAGCACCCGGCCGTAGGCGTCCGACAGCGAACCTGCGAGCAGGATCAGCGCGCTGAGGGTGATGAGGTACGCATCGACCACCCACTGCTGTGTGGTGATGCCGCCCCCGAGTTCATCGCTGATCGCAGGAAGCGCGACCGTCACGACGGTGCCGTCGAGGAAGGTCACGAAGGACGCGAGGACGGCGACGGAGATCACGAGCCGCTGCAGCGGCGCGAAGCGAGAGGATGCCACAGGCTGACACTACTGCCGCCCGGGGACATGAGGGGCGGTCAAGAGACGGCGGTGCTCGCGCGGTAGAGGTCGCGCAGACCCGCGCTGCCCCGCTCTGCGTAGGCCGCGCGCTGTCGCTGCGCACCCGTTCCGTCAGTTCTCGCACGTGTGATCCCGTCGATCACGAAGTCCTCGTCGCCGAGGTCGGCGAGAGCGGGGCGGAGCCTCTCGACCAGACCGTCGATGACGCTCCAGGCCGGTGCGACGTCGCCGGAGGAGGGGTCGATGAGGCGAGCACCTGGTCCGAACCGCGCCGCAGTCCAGAGCGAGGCATCGATCGCGTCCAGTCCCACGTCGGCGGTGTCGTCGAGCGCATCGCTCACCAGCAGCGCACGCGTCAGGGCGACCGCGAGCAGCGTGTCGTCGACCGACAGCTGCGCATCGAACACGCGCACCTCGACGGTGGGGAATCGCTCCGAGAGTCTCGCGGTCCAAGAAAGAGAGCTCGCGCTCGTGATGGCACCCAGTTGCACCAGTTCGGCGATGCGCGTGCGGTAGTCGTCGAAGTCACGGAAGTGCGGGGGGCTCCACGATGACGGCAGGCGGCGGATCAGGACGCTGCGCCAGCTGTCGAACCCGCTGTCGCGGCCGTGTGTGAACGGCGCGTTGCCCGTGATGGCGAGCAGTGCGGGGAGCCAGGCGCGCGTGCGATTGAGCACACGCACGCGCTCCTCCTCGTCGGGGACCTCGACGTGGATGTGGAGGCCGTTCACCTCGTGCTCACGGGTGATCTCGGCGAGTTGACCGGCCACGGCGTCGTAGTGGGCGGAGCGCGAGACGGCGAAGCGGTTCGGAGATATGAAGGGCGTCCCGGTCCCCGCGAACATGGCGTACTGCGCGCTCGCGTGCGATCCGAGAAGACCGCGCGTGCGACGAAGCTGCACCTCGGCATCCGCTCTCGTCAGGCACGGTTGCGTCGCCGTCTCGATCTGACAGGTCAGATACTCCGGAGTGACACCGGCACTCGCCTCGCTCAGGATCCGCTCTCGCGTCTCGGCGCTCATGGCCGCGGGCACGAGCGTCTGCTCATCGAGCAGGACGAACTCCTCCTCGACGCCGAACCGGGTCATGTACGCGAGCCCTAGTGGTCGCGCAGTGCCGAGATGAGCTCGGCCTTGCGCTTGCGGCTGTAACCGGTGAGGCCGATCTCCTTGGCGCGGGCGCGCAGTTCCTCGACGGTCCACTCCTCGTAGTCGCCGTGTTCGCCGCCTCGGCGCCCGACAGCGCTTCGGCCGTCGCGGGCGGCGGCGTTGGAGATGCGGGCGGCTTTCTCTTTCGAGGCGCCGTCGTCGCGGAGCTCTTCGTAGAGCTCCGGATCCTTCAACGAGTTGTTCCTGCGTCCTGGCATGACAGATGGTCCTTTCGCACGACGGGAAGCTCCGAGTCAAGCCCCTCAGGGCATGGGATGAAGCGGTCTAGGTTGGGTGACCGTAGATGGGTGCCTCCCCCGCGCCCCGAGAAGGGAAAGACCGATGAACATCCTGCTGATCATCATCATCGTCGTCGCCATCATTCTGGCGATCACCGGCGGGCTCGTGCAGTCCCTGCAGTTCCTCCTGTGGGTCGGCCTGGTACTGCTGGCCATCGCGGTCATCGCCTGGTTGATCCGAGCGATCTCCGGCAACCGCACCCGCTGATCCGCGCAGTGAGGCCCGCTCAGGCGGGCCTCACTACGTTCGCGATCAGTCCCTGGAGCTGTCGCGCAGGTTGTCGCCGACGTTCTTGGCGGCGTCCTTCACGTTCTCGCCGGCCTGCTTGGCCGAAGCCTTCGCCTGATCGCCGCGGCCCTCGGCCTCGAGCTTCTCGTTGTCGGTCGCCTTTCCGACACCTTCCTTGATCTTGCCGCCGGCCTTCTCAGCCGCGTTCTTGACGTCGTCTGCTCCACTCATGGTGCATGTCCTTTCATCCGTCGATCAATGGATGTCCACCGTCGCACGGGCCGAGAATCCTGCACACGGGATTGACAACGACGGACACTCGTGACAGCGTCTGCCGGCCATCGACGCAGACGCCGCAGACGACTAACCTGGCCCCAGGCGGGTGGTCCTGCCCGCTCTCACCTCGGCTGCGGTCGACGAAGGAAGCGGTGGAACATGGACTCGATGATGATGGGCGCCATGCGCTCGAACATGATGTCGATGCCCGACATGGCGACGATGGACATGTCTGTCCTGCAGGCCTGCATGGATGCGTGTTCGGCCTGCGAGCAGGCATGCACGGTGTGCTCGACCCAGATGATGGACTGCTCGCCGGCGTGCATGAACTGCGCCGACATGTGCAACACGATGATGCGGTCGATGATGCGGATGCAGGGCATGACCCCCGCGTCGATGATGGCCATGCTCGACGCCTGCATCGCCATGTGCCAGACGTGCATGGACGAGTGCATGCAGCACGCCGACCACAGCGAGGTCTGCAAGATGTGCGCTCAGGCCTGCAAGGACTGCATGGACGCGTGCATGGCCGTCAAGGACATGATGATGGCGACCGCCTGAGCGGCGCGGGTCACCCCGGTCGTCGAGCGAGGACGGCGAAGCCGCCCGAGACGAAACGCGCTCAGCCGACTGCGACGTTGAACTGCGTGCGGCCGACGGCCAGCACGCCGTAGCGCACGTGCACCGCGATCGGCGTGCCCACAGGAGCCTCGAGCGCCGCACCCGAGGCGTTCCACAGAGCGTGTGACGTTCCGTCGAGTGTGCGCACGAGCAGGTCTCCGGACGCGGCGTCGGCATGCTCGACGATCGCGTCGGCCCACTCGGCGGACGTCGCCGAGGCGATGCGCGCCTGGATCAGGTGCAGCGCGTGACCCGCCGCGAACGAGGAGCAGGCGAATCCGTGCCGGCACATGCACGCAGAACGCTCACGCACCGAGAGGGGCGAAAGGTGGTTCAGCGGCGTGGACACGGTGGTCTCCTTCGTGAGTGGACGTTCCGGCAAGAGTAGGTCGGCGTCGCGAGAGACGGAACCCGCGCCGACACGGTGTGAAACAAACGGGCGTAGACTCGCCGGGTGCTGTTGTCGAAGAGTGCTCTCCGGATCCCGGATAGAGCGCAGTGGGGAGCCGTGGGCGCGTTCAGCGCCACGGACAGAGGCTGACGATCGGCCGGAGGCGGAACATCCCGCCCCCGGAGCCGCGTCGTACCCGGCATCCACTCCGATGCCTTCTCCCACTCTCTTCCTCCGCCGCCGTCCGCGGCTCACACGAAAGCACCTCTCTCATGCGTCCCATCGACGAGCGCACCCTGCGCGCCTCCTTCATCAACGCCTCCCGCAAGGAGGTCTCCGACCTCACACTGCCCGCCGGCTTCGCCGACCTCGACTTCGAGAAGCTCGACTACCTCGGCTGGGTCGACCCCAAGCTGCCTCGCCGCTCGTACGTCGTCGCGTGGGTCGATGACGTCGTCACCGGAGTGTTCCTTCAGCGCGCCGAGCAGCGCGTGATCTCGCGAGCCCAGTGCTCGTGGTGCGAGGACGTCACCCTGCGCCACGACGTGCAGCTCTACGTCGCACGCAAGGCCGGTCCTGCCGGTCGCAAGGGCGACAGCATCGGCAACCTCGTCTGCGCAGAATTCGGATGCTCGCAGAACGTGCGGATGCTGCCGCCGCTGGCCTACGACGGCTACGACCGCGAACTCGCGCGCGAGCTGCGCATCGTCAAGCTGCAGGAGCACGTGAGCGCGTTCATCGCGGCGGTGCGGAGCTGACCCTCACACGATCTCGAGTCGCGCCACCGTCTCCTCGTCGTCGCAGGCGCCCCCGACCCACAGGCGGATGGCGCCGGGCTCGACCCGCTTGACGCCGTCGAGCCCCGTGAAGGCGAGCCGGTCGATCGGCACGTCGAACCCGACGAGCGCGTCTGCACCGGGCGCGAGCGTGACCCGCCGGAAGTCCAGCAGCTGGGCGAGCGGGCGGGTCACGCTCCCGACCTCGTCGTGCGCATACAGCTGCACGACATCCGTCGCCGCGACCGCGCCGGTGTTGCGCACCCGCACCGTCGCCCGGAAGGTCTCGCCCGCGGCGACCGACTCGGGAACCGTGAGTGCGTCGTGCGCGAAGGTCGTGTAGCTGAGGCCGAAGCCGAAGGGCCGCACCGGAGTCGAATCGGCACTCGTGACATCCGTGCGTCCGCCGAGCACGGGGTGCAGATACGAGTACGGCTGTGCCCCGGCCGACCGCGGCAGCGACACCGGCAGACGCCCGGACGGTGCGACGCGCCCGCTCAGCAGTCGCGCGAGAGCGGGACCGCCCTCCTCGCCGGGGAAGAACGTCTGCAGCACCGCTGCGGGGATCCCCGCAGACACTGCGTTCGCGGAGGCCGACGCGTCGACCGCTCCGAGCCCGGTCATGGTCCCTGCGGCACCTGCGCGAGCCGGCAGCGCCCAGTCGAGCACGTAGGGACGCCCGGTCATCGCGATCAGGATCACCGGAGTGCCGGTCGCGACGACAGCCTCGACCAGCTCTCGCTGGACGCCGGGGAGTTCGAGGTCGTCGACGTCGTTGCCTTCGCCGACCGTGCCTCGTCCGAAGAGGCCGGCGCGGTCGCCCACGACGACGATCGCGACATCGGCCGCAGTGGCGGCTTCGACCGCGGCGGGGATGCCGGAGCGGTCGGAGCCGTCGACCTCGCACCCGATCGTCGAGGTGATCTCGGCTGCAGGGAACTCGTGGCGCAGTGATGCGGTGACCGTCGGCAGATCGATGCCCGCGGGGGTGTCGGGGTGATGGGCGAGCACGTGGTTGACGAACGAGTAGCAGCCCATCAGCGCCTCGGCGCTGTCGGCGTTGGGACCGATCACCGCGATCCGCGAGGTCGTCGTCGGTGCGAGGGGGAGTGCGCCGTCGTTGCTCAGCAGCACGATCGACTCCTCGGCGAGGCGCCGAGCGAGCGTTCGGTGCTCGGCCGGGTCCAGGTCGACGGCGGTCGGCGGGGTGCTGAAGTCGGCATCCAGCAGTCCGAGCTCCTCCTTCTGCGCGAGCACTCGGCCCACCGCCCTGTCGAGGATCTCGGCGGGGAGTCGACCGTCGCGCACCTGCTCGGCGAGGGTGACGAAGGCATCGGGCGAGGGCAGCTCGACGTCGATTCCTGCGGTGAGCGCGAGCCGAGCGGCGTCGGCCGAGTCAGCGGCGGCCCGGTGCATGCTGTGCAGGAAGTCGACCGCGAAGTAGTCCGACACGACAACGCCGTCGAACCCCCAGCGATCGCGCAGGATGCCGGTGAGATAGCGCACATCGGCGGTGACGGGCACGCCGTCGATGTCGACGTAGGAGTTCATGACGCTGCGTGCACCGCCCTCGTGGATCGCCATCTCGAACGGCGGGAGCAGCACGTCCTCGATCTCACGCAGGCCTGCACTCACGGGCGCGTGGTTGCGTCCGGCCTTCGAGGCGGAGTATCCGATGAAGTGCTTCAGGGTCGCATGCACGCCCTCTGACTGCAGGCCGCGTACATACGCGGTGCCCACCCGGCCGACGACCAGGGGGTCTTCGGCGATGCACTCGTCGACCCGACCCCAGCGGGGGTCGCGGATGACGTCGAGCACCGGCGCCAGGCCCTGGTGGATGCCGAGCGACCGCATCGACGAGCCGATCGCCAGCCCGACCTCCTCGACGAGCTCGGGGTCGAAGGCCGCCCCCCACGCCAGGGGCGTCGGGAAGGTGGCCGCCTTCCATGCGGCGAGACCCGTCAGGCACTCCTCATGCACGAGCGCCGGAATGCCCAGTCGCGTCTGCTGCTGAAGTCGGCGCTGCTCGGTCCACAGCCAGGCCGCCCGCTCGACGGGGTCGACGGGTCGGGTGCCGTACACGCGGGTGAGGTGGCCGATGCCGTGCACGGAGGCGTCCTCGTAGCGCGTCGAGCTCTTCTTCTCGCCCGACATCGGGGCGACCACCTCGATGCCCTGGTCGACCCAGAAGCCGACGAGCTGCGCCTGCTTCTCTTCCAGGGTCATGCGGGCGAGGAGCGCCTCGACGCGGGGGGAGTGCGGCGCGGAGCCTGCGGGCTGCAACATCATGTTCTCTTTCTCGTTCTCGTCGACGTGGGGTGTCGCGACGGCGACCGCATCAGCCCTTGACTGCACCGGTCAGCCCTCCCACGATGCGCCGCTCGAACAGGCTGAAGAAGATCAGCGCCGGGATCATCGACAGCGATGTGAACGCGAGCACTTTCGCGGTGTCCACGGAGTATTGGGATGCGAACGACTGCACGCCGAGCGGCAGCGTGTACGCGGCTTGATCGTTGAGGATGAACAGCGGCAGCAGGTAGCCGTTCCAGCTGCCGATGAACGCCAGGATGCCGGTGGTGATGACTCCCGGGAGCGACAGCGGCAGCACCATCCGCCAGAAGAACCCGATGCGGCTGCAACCGTCGATGAACGCGGCCTCCTGGATCTCATCGGGGATGGCGCGCAGGAACGGCACGAGGATGATGATCGTCGTCGGCAGCGCGAACGCGATCTGGGGCAGGATCACTCCGCCGAGCGAGTTCATCAGTCCGAGACTGCGCACCACGATGTACAGCGGGGTGATCGCCACGGTCAGGGGGAACATCAGCCCGGCGGCGAAGAAGGCGTAGAGCACGCCTCGGCCGGCGAACCGGTACCTCGCGAGGACGTAGGCCGCCATCAGTCCCAGGGCGACCGTGCCGACGGTGGTCGCGAGAGCGACGATGGTCGAGTTGCCCACCAGTCGCCAGAACACGCTGCCGGTGAGCACGTCGAGGTAGTTCGACACCACCCACGGCTGCGGGAACCCGGACGGATCGGTCGTGATCTGCGCGTTCGTGCGGAACCCGCCGGTGATGATGTAGGCGATGGGCGCCAGCATCAGACCGACCGCGATCAGCGCGACGAAGTACACGGCGGGGTTGGCCCACGGCAGCCGGGGCTTCGCGGTGCGACCCGTGCGGGCCTTGCGCTGGGTGACGAGCACCGAGGTGGCGGTCATCGGACGGACTCCTTCTGTGTGGTGGCGTCTGCAGCCGCGTCGGTGTCGGCGCCGGCATCCTGCAGGGCGGCGTCCTGCCGAGCGCGCGAGCGGGAGTTCTTCTTCCTGCCCGAAGCGCCGGTGAGCGCGCCGTCCGTGTCTTTGCGCAGCACGGCGCGCTGATAGATGAGAGCCACCACGAGCGAGATGAGGAAGAGCACGACCGCGACCGCGTTGCCGTAGCCGTAGTTCCCGGCGTTGCGCCCCTCCGAGACCATGTAGGTCGCCATGGTCGAGGTGCCGGCGGTGGATGCGATGTACTGCCCCCAGATGATGTAGACGAGGTCGAACAGCTGCAGCGAGCCGATGATTGACAGGAACGCCCAGATGCGCAGGGTCGGCGCGAGCAGCGGCAGCGTGATCCGCCACTGGATCTGCCAGTAGGAGGCGCCGTCGATGGCCGCGGCCTCGTTCAGCTCCTCCGGAATGCCCTGCAGGCCGGCGAGGAACAGGATGACCGCGAAGCCCACGTACTTCCACGTGATGATCGCCATCAGCGTCCAGATCGCGATCCCGGGGTCCGACAGCCAGTCGGTTGCCAGGAACCCGAGACCCATGTTCGTCAGCATCGCGTTGAGCGCACCGTTGGTCTGCAGCATCAGGCTCCACCCCGTGCCCACGACGACCTCGGAGATCACGTAGGGCACGAAGATCAGCACGCGGATCAGCGACTGTCCTCGCATCTTGCGGTTCAGCAGCAGCGCCAGCACGATGGCGACCGGACCCTGGAGCACGAGAGAGAACACCAGGATGAAGCCGTTGTGCGCGAGCGCGTCGTGGAACAACGGATCCTGGAGGATCGTGAGGTAGTTCTTCAGCCCGACGAACTCGGTGGGCGGGCCGTAGCCCTGCCAGCTGAAGAAGCCGTAGTACGCCGCCATCAGCACCGGGAAGATGACGAAGGCGAGGAAGACGAGCAGGGCGGGCCCGGCCAGAAGCATCACTTCCAGCCGGGCACGCGTGTCACGCTTTCGCTGCGGCATCCTGCACAGCCTTGACCAGGTCCTCCGCGTCGCTGTTGCCCGCGAGCAGGTCGACCACCGCGACGTTCAGCGCGTTACCCACGTTCTGGCCGTAGACGGTGTCGAGCCACTGCGTCGCGTACGGAGCCGCGTTGTACGCCTCGAGGATGGTCTGCAGGTAGGGCTCGGTGACGGCCTCCTGCGCGACGGTGTTGACCGGCGGGGCGTTGAAGGCCTTGTAGTACGCGGTCTGCACGTCCGACGTGCCGATGTAGTTCAGGAAGTCGACGCAGGCGTCGGGTGCATCGACCGAGCACGAGTAGCCGTCGACGCCACCCATCATCGAACCGGGCTCGCCGTCTCCACCGTCGATCTCGGGGAAGGGGAACCAGCCGAGGTCGGCGAGCGGCTGCTGGTCAGGAGTGAGCGAGCCGATGACGCCGGGGTTCCACGCACCCATGAGCTCCATGGCGGCCTGGTGGTTCGCGATGAGCCCAGCAGAGCTGCCGGCGCCCTGCTGGGCAGGAGTCGTCAGGAAGCCCGAGTTGAAGGGCTCGGTCTCAGCGAACGACTGCAGGTCCTCACCCGCACGCACCCAGCACTCGTCGGTGAAGTCCATCTCGTCGGCGGCCTTGGCGAGTGTGTCGGAGCTGCACTCGCGCAGGGCGAACCAGTAGTACCAGTGCGCTGCGGGCCAGGCGTCCTTGGCGCCGAGGGCGATGGGGTCGATTCCGGCGCCCTTGAGGGCGACCGTGGCCGCCTCGAGCTCGTCGAGGGTCGTCGGGTTCTCGGTGATCCCCGCCTGGTCGAAGAGGTCTTGGCTGTAGAACAGGCCACCGGGCAGCACGGCGACGGGCATGGCGTAGATCTTGCCGTCGAGGCTGTTCGCCGAGTACGACGCATCGGGGATCTCTTCGGCTGCGGGGCCTGCGATCGCGTCGGTGAGGTCCTTCAGCTGGCCGGCCTTGACCATCGCGGCCATCTTGCCGCCGCCGCGCTGCAGGAAGATGTCGGGGGCGTCTCCCGAGTTGAGGGCGGTCTGCAGCTTGCCGTCGAGATCCTCGTTCTGGATCGACTGGATGTCGATCGTGACGCCCGGATTGTCGCTCTCGAAGTCGGCGACCGTCTGCTCCCAGAACTCCACTCCGGGGCCTGTCGTCGAGTTGTGCCAGAGGGTCATGCTGGTGTCGCCGCCGTCGGTGCCGGACGAGTCTGCGGTGCAGCCCGAGAGCGCGAGCGCTCCGACGGCCAGTGCTGCGACCGCGGAGGCGAGGGGGAGCCTTCTGCTGTTCATGTGATCGTTCTCCTCATCGAGTTGCGCGCCGCTTCGCTGCGGGGCGCCTGCGGACGCTCAGGTGAGACCGCAGTGGCATGAGTCTCCAGCCGCAGCAGGTGATCGTCAAACGTTTTCGAAAACAGTTTCCATCTATCTGGAAACCCGGCTACGCTGGCGTCTCATGGGGGCACGCACGACGATCCACGACGTCGCGAAAGCGGCTGGAGTGTCGGTGTCGACCGTCTCGAAGGCCGTGAACGGCCGATACGGGATCGCTGATGCCACAGTGCAGCGGGTCCTCGACGCCGTGAAGCAGCTCGGGTACGAGTCGAGCCTCGTCGCGAGCAGCATGAGGGCACGGCGCACGGGTGTGATCGGCGTGCTCCTGGCGGACTTCGAACCCTTCAGTGCGGAGATACTCAAAGGCGTCGGCTCGGCCGTGCACGACACCGCGTTCGATCTGCTCGCCTACAGCGGGTCTCATCTCGGCGCAGGCGACGGCTGGGAGCGGCGATCGCTGAGCAGGCTCTCGGGCACGCTGATCGACGCGGCGATCATGGTCACCCCGACGGTCGTCAGTGCCGGCACCGAGATCCCGGTGGTCGCGATCGATCCCCATACAGGCCGTGCTGACCTGCCCACGGTCGAATCCGACAGCTTCGGCGGCGCGCTCACCGCGACCAGACATCTGATCGAGCTCGGCCACCGCCGCATCGGCTTCCTCGCGGGCCGCCCCGACCTCAGATCCGCCGGGCTCCGAGACGCCGGCTACCGCAGGGCACTCTCCGACGCGGGGATCCCACTCGATCCGTCACTCGTCGGCATCGGCCGCTACGAGCTCGATGTGACCAGGGAGTCCGCCCGCATCATGCTGAGTGCCGAGTCGCGGCCGACGGCGATCTTCGCGGCGAACGACCTGTCGGCGATCGCGGTGATCGACGTCGCCCACGAGCTGGGTCTGCGGGTGCCGGACGATCTGTCGGTGATCGGGTTCGATGACGTGCCCGAGGCCACCAGACGGGCGCTGCCGCTCACGACGATCCAGCAGCCGATGCGCAGACTCGGCGCCGTCGCGGCCGACATGGTCTTCACGCTGCTCTCGGGGCAGGAGGTCGACGAGATGCACGTGATCCTGCCGACGCGGCTGGTGGTGCGGGCTACGACCGCGCCGCCCCGGTGACCTCCCGCACACGCTGCCACGCGGCATCCGACAGCTCGGTCGACAGCCTCTGGAACTCGGCGACGCTGCGCCTGCCCGGCCAGTCGGCCGGCAGCATCGAGGGCGGCAGGCCCGGATCGATGTAGGGCAGCACGCGCCAGCGGTCGATCAGCCGCACGTAGGCGGCGAACGGCGCGGCCGGAAGCGTGTCGAGCGACGACTGGAACTCGAGGTGCTCGGCGCGCAGGGCGTCGAGGTCCCACCAGTCCGCGGCTGCCTCGGGCAGCGTGCGCGCGGTCGTCGGTGCGCCGGCCTGGAACAGCGTCACCCAGTCTCTGGCGTCGAGGTCGTCGACGATCTCGAGCACCTCGCCCTGCAGATGCCCGGGGCAGATCCACAGGGCGGGGGATACGACGCCCGCCCCGATCCACTGCAGGCGGCGGCGAAGCTGGTGTCTCGTCGCCCGGGCGCTCTCGGGCATCGAGAACGAGATGAGGCACCACGTGTCGGCATCCGTCATCTCGCGCATCTCGAAGATGCGTCGGTCGCCCCGCTCGAGCATCGTGGCGGCATCCGGATTCAGCAGATAGCCGACCGCGTGCCGGCGCTCGGCGAGCAGCAGCCCCTTCTGTTTGAGGCGGGTGACGCCGGTGCGCGCCTGCGCCGTGGGAATCCCGAGATCGCCGGCGAGCGCGACCAGATCGGCCGCCGAGATCCAGCCGCCGAGCGGTCGCAGGTACAGCCCCACCAGGGTGCGCAGCAGGGATGCCGTGCTGCCGGGGCGCGCATCGATGTCGTCGAGCACGGGGCCCGTCTCGGGATGCTCGGCGAGCTCAGCGGTCATGCGACTCCAGGGCGTCGCGCACGGCGAGGATGCCGGTGAGCGTCTCGGCGTACGAGGTGCTGAGCGGCGAGAGTCCCAGGCGGATGCCGTCGGGGAAGCGGAAGTCGGGGATGATCCCGTCGGCCCACAGTCGCTGCGTCACGGCGCGGAAGTCGGGGTGGCCGATCGTGACGTGGCTTCCGCGGCGCTCGGCGTCGCGCGTGCTGAGCAGCCGCACGCCGAGGGGCGCCAGCACCTCGTCGTAGGCGCGCACGGCGAAGTCGGTGAGGGAGAGCGACTTCTCGCGGATCGCCTCGATCGACGCCTGCTCGATGAGGTCGAGCATCCCCTGCATCGCGAGCATCGAGGTGATCGGGGGAGTGCCGCTGAGCAGCTGCCGGATGTCGCCGGCCGGCGCGTACTGCGGACCCATCGCGAAGATGTCTGCGGCGCTCCACCAGCCCTGGATCGGCTGACGCAGGACACCCTGGTGCTCGCGCCGCAGGTACGCGAACGCGGGAGAGCCGGGCCCGCCGTTGAGGTACTTGTAGGTGCATCCCACCGCCATGTCGACGCCCCAGGCGTCGAGCTGCATCGGGATCACGCCGGCCGAGTGGCAGAGGTCCCACATCATGAGGGCGCCGACCTCGTGCACCGCGGTCGTGATGCCGGGCATGTCGGCGAGGGCGCCGGAGCGGTAGTCGACGTGGCTGAGCGAGACGAGAGCCGTGCGCTCGGACATGGCGGCGACCACGTCGGCGATCTGCACCCCGAGCACCGGATCGGGCTCGATCCACCGCACCGTCATGCCCGTCTCGGCGGCGACGCCCTCGGCCATGAACCGGTCGGTGGGGAAGTTGCCCGCCTCGATCACGAGCTCGGTGCGAGACGGGTCAGCGGTGGCGGCGGCGCGCATCAGCTTGTAGATCAGCACGCTGGTCGAGTCGGCCACGACGGTCTGGCCCGCGGTGGCACCGAGGGTGACGCGCCCGATGCGATCGCCGAGCTCCATCGGCAGCGCCATCCACTGCTCGTCCCACGAGCGGATCAGCCTCGTTCCCCAGTCGTCGCGCACGAATGCGGCGAGCTTCTCGGGAGTGTCCTTGAGTGGTCGACCGAGCGAGTTGCCGTCGAGGTATGCACCGACCCCCGGAGCCTCGGCGAACGCGTCGAGGTGGGCGTGCAGCGGGTCGGCGGCGTCGAGGGCGCCGGCGAGGTCGAGGAGCGAGCGTTCGATGGTCGCGGCGTCGCGGGTGTCGGTCATGTCAAGCCTTCAGATCGGCGCTGGTCAGCGGGCGGGCGAGTGTCGGATCGGCGTCGGTGCCGGGGAGTCTCAGGAGCACGGATGCGGGGTCGAGAGGGTTCTGCGGGGCGAGCGTGCGGAGCAGGTCGACGCCGTCGATCCCGGCGTCGCGGAGGGCGGCGAGCTCGGCCGGGTTCAGTCCGACGGGCGTCGGGCCGTTGCCCATGTCGGTGCCGTAGAGCACGGAGCCGCCGGCCGCGTGGAAGCGGCGCACGTTGTCGACGGTCGTGGTCCTTTCCGCGCTGTCGGCGTCATGGATCGCGAGCGTCGAGATCCACGAGAGGGATGCCGCCTGGGCGGCGATCTCGGCATCGTCGAGGCGCGCGGTGAACGGTGCGTGGGCGAGGCAGGTGGCGCCGAGGCGGGCTGCGCGTTGCGCTTCTCCCGCGCCTTCGGCGTGGGCGACGACAGGGAGGCCGCGTGCGGCGGCGGTCTCGACGATCGCGCGCAAGACGTCGTCGTCGAAGACGGGCCCTGCGGTGGCGTTGCTCGCGACCTTGATGCAGGATGCTCCGGCATCCGCCATCTCTGCGACACCCTCTGTGGCTGCCTCGGTGTCTGCGATCTCGCGGAAGGACCCCTCTGGGGCCCAGTCGCGGTCGCTCGGATAGCCGCCGACGGGTGTGAGGAACACACCGGCGAACTCGACCGAGACGGGGTGTGAGGTCCGGTGCGGAGTCTCGTGCGGGGTCGGTATCTCGTGCGGGGTCAAAAACGCATCGGAAACCGTCGATTCGGATGCGTTTGTGACCCCGCGAGGATCTGCGGGTGCATTTTTGGCCCCGCTCGAGTTCGCGGTTGCTTTCTCAGCCCCGCGCAGGGCAGCGGAAAGCGTGGCGACAACCGTCGGGTTCGCACCGAGGTCGATCACGCGGCCGAGCGTCGACCCGCGCAGCAGCTCGTGATCGACGAGCTGCAGGTGCACGTGGTGGTCGGTGAAGCCGCCGATGATCACTCCGTCGAGCCTCGGCAGATCGGTCCGGGGCGGATCGGATGCCGGCGACTCGTCGCGCAGCAGCATCCGCTCGCCGATGAACTCGACGATGCCGTCGCGCCATCCTTCGCCGTCGAAGAAGGTCGCCGCGTGCATCAGCCGCCGATCTCGGTGCGCACGGTGTAGAGCTCGGGGAAGAACGTCAGGTCGAGGGCGCGCTGCAGGAAGCCGACTCCGCTCGAGCCGCCGGTGCCGACCTTCATTCCGATCGTGCGCGCGACGGTCTTCAGGTGACGGAAGCGCCAGAACTGGAAGTTGTCCTCGAGATCGACGAGGTCTTCGCAGGCCTCGTAGAGGTCCCAGTGCTGCTGGTGGTTCTGGTAGATCTCGCGGATCGCGGGCACGAGTTCTGGCGTCTCGCGGTAGGGGAGTCGCACGTCGCGGTCGAGGATCTCGGCCGGGATCGGCAGGCCGCGGCGCGCGGCGTAGCGCAGGAACTCGTCGTAGAGCGTGGGCTTGTGCCACTCGGCGGTGAGCAGCGCGAGGTTGGCAGGGTGGTCGGCGAAGACGCTGAGCATCTTCTCGTTCTTGTTGCCGAGGGCGAACTCGACGGCGCGGTACTGCACCGACTGGAAGCCAGACGAGTTGCCCAGCGCTCCGCGGAACTGCGCGTACTCGGTGGGTGTGAGGGTCGCGAGGATCCCCCACTGCTGCGTCATCACGTCTTGGATGCGCTTGACCCGCGCGACCCGCTTCAGCGCCTCGCGCAGGTCATCGCTCGCGAGCAGCTCTCGGGCCGACGACAGCTCGTGCAGCAGCTGCTTGAGCCAGAGCTCGGTGGTCTGGTGCTGGATGATGAACAGCAGCTCATCGTGGTGCTCGGGGACGCTGACCGGATTCTGCGCGGTGAGCAGCTGATCGAGCGACAGGTACGACCCGTACGTCATGCGTCCCGACAGATCGGTGACGATGCCGGCCTCGAGCTCGCGCTCGTTGTTGTCGGTGCTCATGGGTCGCTTCCTGTCGTGGCGGACAGGCCAAACATATAACAATCGTGGCGAGCGTCACAATGGTGAAATGTTGGGCTGGTGCTTCCTGACGTAGGCACGCTCTCGCCGCTCTCGCCGCTCTCGCCGCTCTCGTCGGCCTCGCCGACTGGCGAGGATCCCGTCGATGATGATCCGGATCGCGACATTGATCCCGATCGGGATCAGGAGAACGAGGACTATGCCGACGGCGATGAGCCCTACCCAGAACGGCAGAACGAACAGCGCGAATGGGATCACCCCGTTGTCCATGCGCTCAGCGTAACCCCGGGGCCAGGTTTCTCAGAGCCTCGGCGTGCGCGGGGGAGCAGTGCGGCGCTCGCCCGGTGCGCCGATCGCCTCGAACCCGGCGGCGAGACGCAGCAGCGCCGCGTCGTCGTAGGCGCGGCCTGCGAATGTCAGCCCGATCGGCATGCCGATGTCGGCCATGAGCCCCATCGGCACCGTCACGGTCGGGATGCCGAGGTGGCGCACGGTCAGGTTGCCGTTCGCGATCCAGGTGCCGTTGCGCCAGCCGAGGTCGGCGGAGGCCTCGTTCACGTCCATGTCGGCGGGCCCCACATCCGCGACGGCCGGGAACACGACCGCGTCGAGCTCGTGCTCGTCCATCCACTCCTCGAGGTCGATCCGTCGGGTCTCCTCGAGTCCGCGCAGGCCGTCGGCGAGCTCGGGCATGTCCTCGAATCCGACGCCGGGGTTGTCGCGCACCCAGTCGGGGTACTCGGCGATGTCGTCGTCGAAGCCGGTGTAGCGGTCGGGGAGTGCACCCTCCGGGTGCGGGAAGATCGTCGCCCCATCGACGACGGCGAGGGTGTTCAATCGTGGGTCGCCGTTCGCCTGCAGGAAGTCCTCCCACCCCCACGCCGACAGGTCGACGATCTCGCGGTGCAGATACTCCGGCGACACGAGACCGCGCGTCGCGATGGTGGGTGCGCCCGGTCTGTCGCCCTCATAGTTCGTCACCACGGGAAAGTCGACCTCGACGACGGTCGCCCCTGCGGCCTCGAGGTCGCGACGAGCCGCCTCCCAGCGCGCGATCACCGAGGCGCGGGTCTCGATGCGCTGCCCCGTGGGCCCGCCGATGCCCGGGTCGGCGGCGGTGCCGGCATCCGGATCCGCGTTGATGTACATGCGGGGGATGCCGATGCGGATGCCCCGCAGAGCAGTCGCCGCGTCTGCGGCCAGGGCGTCGTACGACTCGGGGCGCACCTCGGAAGAGAGCGGCAGCGTCACCCACGGCTGCGCGCGCCAGAAGTCACCACGCTTCTCGGCATCGTCGGCGACGATCACGTCGAGCACCTCGAGCAGGTCGGCCATGGTGCGCGCGTGCGGAACGACGACGTCCATGGTCGGCACCAGGGGCCAGTTGCCGCGGGTCGAGATCACGCCCCGCGACGGCGTGTAGGCGCAGAGGGCGTTGTTCGTGGCCGGGCCGCGTCCACTCGACCAGGTCTCCTCGCCCAGACCGAAGGCTCCGAAGCTCGCCGCCGTCGCGGTGCCGGATCCGTTCGACGACCCCGAGGCGAAGGGCGCGGTGAGGAAGTCGGCGTTGTAGGGGCTCTCGGCGCGGCCGTAAACACCTCGCTGCATGCCGCCGTTGGCCATCGGAGGCATGTTCGTGAGGCCGAGGCAGATCGCTCCCCCCGCACGGAGGCGCTCGATCGTGAACGCATCGCGCTGTGCGAAGAGGTCGGCGAACGCGGGACTGCCGGCGGCGGCGGTGAGTCCGCGCACCAGGTAGCTGTCCTTCGCCGTGTACGGGATGCCGTCGAGAGTGCCCAGGGTCTCGCCGCGTGCGCGTCGCGCATCCGATGCCGCTGCCTCTGCGAGCGCCTCGGGGTTGCGGACGACGACGGCGTTCAGCGCCGTCTCGGTCTCGGGGCCGTCGTAGGCGTCGATGCGCGCGAGATACGCGTCGACGAGCTCGACGGCGGTCACGGCTCCGGTCTCGAGCGCTCGCCGCAGTTCGGCGATGGAGGCCTCGACCACGTCGATCATGCGGGCACCCCCACGCTCGGCTGCTGCTGCGTGATGCAGTGGATGCCGCCGCCGCGGTCGAACAGCGGGCGCGCATCGACCGTGACCACACGGCGCCCCGGGTAGACATCGGCGAGGATCGACCGTGCCGTGGCGTCGGCCTGCTCCTCGCCGAAGCCGCACGCGACCACGCCGTCGTTCGTGACCAGGTGGTTGACGTAGCTCCAGTCGACGAAGCCCTCATCGTCGCGCAGGGTCGCAGGCGCGGGCAGGTCGACGATCTCGAAACGGCGACCGGCCGCATCCGTCTGCTGCGCGAGGTGCTCGCGCAGTTCGCGTGTCACGGCGTGGTCGGGGTGCTCGGGGTTCTGCTGCTCGTGCAGCAGCAGCCGACCGGGGGAGACGAGCGTCGCGACGATGTCGACGTGCCCGTTCGTGCCGAAGTCGTCGTAGTCGCGGGTGAGGCCCCGCGGCAGCCACACCGCCTTCGTGGCGCCCAGCGTGCGGGCCATCTCGGCCTCGACGCGCGCCCTGTCGGCGTAGGGGTTGCGGCGGGGGTCGAGCTGCACGGTGTCGGTGAGCAGCACGGTGCCCTCGCCGTCGACGTGGATTCCGCCGCCCTCGTTGACGAGGGTCGAACTCACGAGCTCGGCGCCGACGGCCCCGGCGATGATGCGCGCGTGCTGCGCCGCCTTCTGCCACTGCGCCCAGGCCGGCGCGCCCCAGCCGTTGAAGATCCAGTCGACCGCGCCGAGCACACCGGGCCGCTCGTCGTCGATCACGAAGGTCGGGCCGGAGTCGCGCATCCAGAACTCGTCGACCGGAGCCTCGACGATGTCGATGCTGCTGCTGAGCATGCGCCGAGCGCGGGCGACCTCGGCAGGGTCGACGACCATCGACACCGGCTCGAACTCGGCGACCGCGTGGGCGACAGCCGTCCAGGTGTCATAGCCCTCGTCGCGCTCGGACGCCGTCTCGCCCAGCGTCGGGCCCTCGGCGGGGAACGCCATCCAGGTGCGGTCGTGCGGTGCGGTCTCGGCGGGCATGTGCCAGGCCATGATTGTCTCCCTCGCTGCTGATCGCGACCTCGGGGATGAGGAGTCGTGATCCCTATTGAACACGTGATCAACGAGTGATACGGTAGCCCGTGATGAAGAGCACGTCAAGAGCCGCCGCGCCCCGCCGACTGCCGCCCGAGGAGCGCGAACGCTCGATCGTCGACGGCGCCGTCGCGCTCGCCGCGGAGAGCGGCCTCGAAGCCCTCACCGTGCGCGCCGTCGCGGCCAGGGTCGGCGTCACGCCGGCTCTCGTCGCGCACTACCGGCCCGTGATGGAGTCGTTCGTCGCCGAGGTCTTCACCACGATCGTCGCGGCCGAGCGAGACGAGGTCATCGCCTCGTACGACTCGAGCGTCGATCTGCGCACCAACCTGCTGCGGCTCATCGAGACGCTGCTCGACGACTCGCGCGACGACGTCGCGATGGTGTGGGTGCAGTCGTGGGCGCTCGGAGCCCGCAACGAGGCGCTCGGCATCAGGGTGCGCGCCGAGATGGATCTCTGGCACAGTGCCCTCGAAGACCTCATCGCCCGCGCGGTCGCCGAAGACCCGGTGCTGAGAGAAGGCCCGCTGCGGGTCGACCCGGACTCGTCGGCGTGGATGCTGCTTGCCATGGTCGACGGCATGAGCGCCCACTCGCTCGTGCACTGGGCGCCGCGCGATCGAGCCGATCTCGCTCGCCGAACCCTCTCCGCAGTGCTCGACGTTCCGATCGTCGAGCCCGCACAGCCCGCAGAAACCCTCAGGTAAGGACAGCTCATGGGAGCAGAACGCATGCACGCGGCCTCGGCCGAATCGACGGCGATCGTCGACGCGGTGCTCGACTACTCGCGCCGCCGGATGCTGGCGGCCGATGTGCCGCTCGACAAGCCCCAGTCGCCGGCCGAGCTCGATCGTCTGGTCGGAACCACGATCACCGACGCCGGTCTCGGTTCGCATCGCGCGCTCAGCGTCTTCGAGCACATCCTCGCCCCCGCCTGCCTGACGACGAGCCACCCGTCTTATCTGTCGTTCATCCCGACCGCCCCGACGATCGCCTCGATCGCGTTCGACCTCGTGGTCTCGGCATCCGGCCTCTACGGAGGCAGCTGGCTCGAGGGCGCGGGCGCCGTGCACGCCGAGAACGAGGTGCTGTCCTTCCTGGCCTCCGAGTTCGGCCTCCCCGACACCGCCGGTGGAGTGTTCGTTCAGGGCGGCACGATCGGCAACCTGTCGGCGCTCGTCGCCGCTCGCGAGGCGGCGAAGGCGAAGCTGCTCGAGGCGGGCAAGGAGCTCCCTCGCCGGTGGAAGATCGTGTGCAGCGTCGAGGCGCACTCGTCGAACAAGTCGGCGGCGAAGGTCATGGATGCCGACGTGCTGCTCGTGCCCGCGGGTGACGACGGCATGCTGCGGGCGGATGCCGTGCGTGCGGCGCTCGCGGAGCACGGCGACGAGATCTGCGCGGTGGTCGCCACCGGCGGCTCGACCAACTTCGGCATCGTCGACGACATCGCCGGCATCGCCGCGCTGAAAGACGAGTTCGACTTCTGGCTGCACATCGACGGCGCCTACGGGCTCACCGCGATGCTCGCCCCTGAGGCCCGCGGCATCTTCGCGGGGGTCGAGCGCGCCGACTCGGTGATCGTCGATCCGCACAAGTGGCTGTTCGCCCCCTTCGACTGCTGCGCGCTCATCTACCGCGACCCCGATGCGGGGCGCCGAGCGCACACGCAGCACGCCGAATACCTCGACACCCTCACCGACGCCGGTGACTTCAGCCCGTCGGACTATTCGATCCAGCTCACTCGACGCCCGCGGGGGCTGCCGCTGTGGTTCTCGCTCGCGACCTACGGCGTGACCGCCTACCGCGAGGCCGTGAGTGCGACGCTCGCTCTGACCCAGAGGATCGCCGCCGAGATCGCCGCCCGCACCGAGCTCAGGCTCGTGCGCGACCCGCAGCTCTCGGTCGTCGTGTTCGAACGCGAGGGATGGGAGCGCGGCGACTACGACCGCTGGTCAGACGAGCTGCTCGACTCGCAGCGCGCGTTCGTGGTGCCGAGCTCGCACGCGGGGCGCCCGAACACCCGCTTCGCGATCCTCAACCCGCTCACGACGTTCGACGACCTGGTCGGCATCCTCGACACGATGAAGTAGATCGCCGCGCCGCGCCGCGCCGCGACCCTCAGCGCGTGGTGTTCGCGTTCAGGAAGTCGATCGTCTGCTGCAGCGCCGTCTGGGCGTCGGGCATGTCGAGATGGAACTGATACTCGTGCGGCAGGGCCGGCTCGTGCGACGCCGGCCAGAACAGGGTCGTGACGTCGACTCCCAGCTCGTCGAGTCGCTTGGCCATCGGGATCGACTGCAGCCAGGTCAGCCCATCGCCGTTCCCACCCGAGATGTAGGTCGTCGGGAAGTCCTCTGTCACCCAGTCGATCGTCGACATCGTCGAGCCGGTCGAGCCCTCCGCCCAGGTCTTGGTTCCCGCATACGCCCACATCGACGTCTTGAGACCCCAGCCGGCGACGCCGTCGAGTGACGCGAGCGCCGCGAGGTCGTACACACCGCAGTTCAGCACGGTCGCCACCACCTGCTCGGCCCTCAGTGCCGGGGTGATGTCCATCATCTCGGCGTAGTCGGGGCTCGTCATCAGCGTCGCCATCTGACTGGCCAGCTGTCCGCCGGCGGAGTCGCCGGCGAGCACGATCTGGTTCGGATCCACGTTCAGCTCATCGGCGTGCGCGTCGATGTAGGAGAGCGCATTGTTGAGCTGGTGCACCGCGAGCGGATACACGCCCTCGGGCCCGATCGTGTAGTTGAGCGCGATGGTGGTGTAGCCCTCGGCCGCGAGGATGCGCATGTAGGGGTCGACGTTCTCCTTCGACCCCGAGATCCAGGCGCCGCCGTGGATCCAGACGACCGTCGGCAGCGGCCCGGTGGCGGATGCCGGCGTGAAGACGTCCATCGTGGTGTCGGCGCCGCTGTCGGCGTAGGCGACGTCGAGCTGCTCGGTGAGCTTCGCCTCGGTGACGTGCTTCTCCATCTCGGCGGCGGTCTCGTCGCCGCCCTTCGTGAACACCGAGCGGATGAGCATGGCCGAGGGCCATGGGGTGAGCGCGCCGATGATCGCCACCACGGCGGCGACGAGGAGCACCAGCCCCACCGCCACCTTCGTGCGGTGCCACGGCCGTCGAGCCCTCTTCGGGCGGACGGACTCGTCTTCGTGCGCGCTCGTGGTCATGGAAACCCCTCTCCGCGCATCATCTTGGCAGTATTCCGGTCGATCTCGACGGATCGGCGCAGGCGTCGGCACCGGCATGCGCAACGCCGTCGGCACCGGCATCCGCCCGCCCGCACGTGTGATCAGGCAGCAGTGAGCCCGGCGATGATGCGACCCATCGCGTAGTCGAACGCCTCGTCGACGTCGCCGCCGAGCCGGAACATGCCGGCGAGCTCCATCTGCAGGAACCCGGTCGCCCAGGCGGTGAAGAGGCGGGCGGCGTCGAGCGCATGCTCAGGTCCTACGAGTTCGGCGCAGGAGCGCAGCACCGGAGCGGACGTCCGATGGAGGGCGTCTTCGGGCGCGGACGCCGTGAACAACAGGCGGAACGCCTGGGGGTGCTCGTGTGCGAAGGCGCGGTACGCGACTGCGAGGAGGGGGAGCTCGTCACCCGCGGTGTCGAGTCGGCTGGTCAGCGCATCGGCGGAGGCCTCCGCGACCGCCGACAGTAGGGCGTCTCGATCACGGATCCGCTTGTAGAGAGAGGGTGCCCGCACGCCCACGCGCTCGGCGACAGCCTGCATCGTCAGCCCTGCGGGGCCGGCTGTTTCGAGGATGTCGCGGCCGGCGTCGACGATGGCCGCCAAGGAGGTTCGTTCGGGGGTCGGCATCTGGCTCCTTCATGGCTATTGACAATAGCTATGATAGCTACGTAATGTAGCCATCATAGACCACCACGAAAGGACGACCATGAAGCTCGCACCGCACCTGCATCGACTCGGCAACGACGTCGTCGCGTCATATCTGGTCGACCTGCCGGAGGGGATCACGCTCGTCGACGCGGGTCTGCCCGGTCACTGGAACGATCTGCAGCGAAAGCTGACCGAGCTCGGCCGACCGCTCTCCGACATCCGCGGTCTGGTCCTCACCCACGGCGACGGCGACCACATCGGCTTCGCCGAGCGACTGCGCAGTGAAGCTGATGTGCCGGTCTTCGTCCACAGTGCCGATGCGCATCGGGTGCGCACGGGTGAGAAGCCGAAGACCCCGATGGGGCCGGCACGCATCGGTCCGATGCTGGGATTCTTCGCCTACAGCCTGCGCAAGAACGCACTGCGCACGCGGCACGTGTCCGAGGTCGTGACCGTCGCCGACGGCCAGGTGCTCGACCTCCCCGGATCCCCGGTCGTCATCGGGATGCCGGGGCACTCGCCCGGCAGCATCGCGGTGCACATCCCCGCGGCGGATGCGGTCTTCGTCGGCGACGCGCTCACCACGCGCCATGTGCTGACGGGGCGCGTGGGCCCGCAGCCCGCGCCGTTCACGGACGAGCCTGAGGAGGCCACCGCGTCTCTCGACCGACTGGCCGCTCTGTCGGCATCCTGGGTGCTACCAGGCCACGGAGCACCCTGGCGCGGGTCGCCCGCCGACATCGCGGCGGCTGTGCGCGCTGCCGGCTAGCGCTCCGCCAGCACCGCCGCGGTATCGCTGATCGTGATCTGCGGCGGGTAGAGACCCATGATCCGCATCGCGGCCTCGTGGTTCTCGGCGGTCGATCCCGCGCAGGCGTCGGCGGCGATCGTGACGTGCGCCCCGGCATCCGCTGCGGCGAGGGCTGTCGAGATGACGCAGCAGTCTGTCGCGACTCCCGCCAGCACGACGTGCGCTCCCTTGCCGGTGATCGCCTCCATCGCGGCGCCCCACTTGCCGAACGTCGGCAGATCGAGGGTCGGATGCGGCGACAGGCCGACGGCCTGCGGTACGAGGTCGAACAGCGGGTCCTCTGGTGGCTGGTCTGCGAACGGCCACGCGGTGAAGTAGGCGCCCCACGAGGTCGAGCGGTCGGCGGTCGGCATCCAGCGCGTCACGATCACACGGTCGCCGAACGACTCGGCGAGCGCGCTGATGCGGGGCATCGCGTCGTCGAAGAACGGCGACGCCCAGGCCGAGTCGGGTGAGGCGAAGATCGTCTGCGGGTCGATCACGACCAGCCAGGACTCCCTGCTCACGCAGCTGCCTCCTGCGCGCGGATGCGTCCGGCGCGAGCGAACCAGGTGAAGACGAACGACAGCACCAGGGCGAAGAACACTCCGAGGTTCGCGTAGGCCCAGTCTCCGTCGACTCCCCCGACCAGGCCGAGCAGATAGCCCTGCCAGTTGTTCCACGGGGCGGCATCGGCGAAGCCGTTGAGCACGAAGCCCCAGCCGATCACGCTCGCGACCACCATGGTGCCGATCGAGATCCAATCCCAGGCGCCGTAGCGGCCGCGGCTGTCGAACAGCGCCTCATCGTCGTAGTCCTTCCTGCGCCGGAGAATGTCGGCGATCAGGATGCCGGCCCACGAGGCCAGCGGCACGCCGAGTGTGATGAGGAAGCTCTGGAACGGGCCGAGGAAGTCGGTGGCGAAGAACACCACGTAGATCGTGCCGATCGTGAGGATCACGCCGTCGATCGCCGCGGCGGAGGGGCGGGGGATGCGGATGCCGAGGCTGAGCAGCGTGAGGCCCGAGGAGTAGATGCCCAGCACGGCGCCCGAGACGAGCGCGAGCACCGCAGTGAGCAGGAAGGGCACGAGCACCCAGAGAGGCAGGAGGGTGGCGAGGGCGCCGATCGGGTCGGCGGCGATCGCCGCGCTGAGCTCGTCGTCCGACCCCGCGAGCAGCAGACCGAAGACGACCAGGATCACGGGCGCGATCGAGCCGCCGATCGTGTTCCACGCGACGATCGCACCATCGGATGCCGTGCGCTTCTGATATCGCGACCAGTCGGCGGCGATGTTGATCCATCCGAGCCCGAAGCCGGTCATGACCATCACGAGGGCGCCGACGACCTGGCCGAGGCCGCCGTCGGGGCGGGCCATGACGGCGGCGAGGTCGATGCTCGGCGCGGCGAGGACGATGTAGAGGATCGTCACGGCACCCGTGACCCAGGTCAGCACTGACTGCAGCTTCATGATCGTGTGATACCCGAGCACGGAGGCCACGACGATGAGTGCGGCGACGATCACGGTGGCCGTGATCTTCAGCGCGATGCTGTCGCCGTCACCGCCGAGCTGCGTGATGACGGTGGCTGTCGCGAGCACGGCCATGATCGCGAGGAAGGTCTCCCAGCCGATCGACGTCAGCCACGAGACGATGCCGGGCACCTTCTGCCCCTGCACACCGAAGGCGGCGCGGGAGAGCACCATGGTCGGCGCCGAACCGCGTTTGCCGGCGATCGCGATGAGTCCGCACAGCAGGAACGACACGACGATGCCGATGACCGACACGATCGTCGCCTGCCAGAACGAGATCCCGAAGCCGAGCACGAACGACCCGTACGACATGCCGAACACCGACACGTTGGCCGCGAACCACGGCCAGAACAGGTCGCGAGGCTTCGCCGTGCGCTCGGATTCGGGGATGATCTCGATGCCCGCGCGCTCGATGAGGCCAGGCTTGATGTCCGTCATGCCATCATCCTGGCACTGCGCAGGGCCGGCGGGGGCGTCAGCGACGATCAGCCGGCGAAGAACGCCCCCGCGACGCGGGCGAGGTCGTGCAGATCCGAGACTCCCGCGAGCTCACGGGCCGAGTGCATCGACAGGATCGGGATGCCGACGTCGACCGTGCGGATGCCGAGACGCGTCGCCGTGATCGGGCCGATCGTCGACCCGCAGCGCACGTTGTTGTTCGACACGAACTCCTGCGTGACCACGTCGGCGCTGTCGCACCAGTCGCGCCAGGCGGCGGAGCCGACGGCATCCGTCGCATACCGCTGGTTGGCGTTGAGCTTGAGGATCGGACCGGAGCCGAGCACCGGCTGCACCACCGGGTCGTGCTTGTGCACGTAGTTGGGGTGCACCGAATGGCCCACGTCGCTCGACAGGCACCACGACGCCGAGAGGGCGCGGCGGCGCTCGGAGGCGTCGGCGCCGAGCGCGTCGTACACGCGTCCGAGGATGTCTTCGAGGAAGGGACCTGCCGCGCCGGAGCGCGAGTTCGAGCCGAGCTCCTCGTGGTCGAAGGCCGCCAGGATCGCGATCGGTCCGGACGCCGACGTGTCGATCGACTCGAGTGCGACCACGCCGGCGTGCACCGAGGCGAGGTCGTCGAGACGGCCTGAGGCGAAGAACGCGCGATCCTTGCCGAACACCGCCCCGCGTGCCGTGTCGGCGATCACGACGTCGTACCCGCGGATGTCGGATGCCGTGACTCCGGCCGACCCTGCGAGCTCGGCGAGGATGTCCTCCTGCGTCGGGTCGCCGAGGCCCCAGACGGGCTGCGTCTGGAACTGCTTGTCGAGTGCGAGGCCCGTGTTCGCGTCGCGGTCGAGGTGGATCGCCAGCTGGGGGAGGCGCAGCAGCGCTCCCGTGTCGGCGAGCACCACCCGTCCGTCGGCGAGGGCGAGTCGGCCGGCGAGGCGCAGCTCGCGGTCGAGCCAGGAGTTCAGCAGCGGTCCGCCGTACACCTCCACGGCTGCCTGCAGCCAGCCCTTCGACCCGGTGGTCGGCTGCGGCTTGAGCTTGAAGCCGGGGGAGTCGGTGTGAGCGCCGAGCACGTGCGCGGGTGTGGTGGCGGTGGCATCCGCCGGCACCGTCCAGGCGATCGCGGCGCCGTCGCGCACGACGACGTAGCGTCCGCCGGGGGTCACCTCCCAGGCCTCTTCCTCTTCGAGGCGCGCGAACCCGGCATCCTCGAGTCGCCTGGCCACCTCGGCGGCGGCGTGATAGCTCGAGGGCGAGGCGTCGACGAAGTCGGCGAGATCCTCGGCGTGGGCGAGAGCGTCCGGGGTGACGGGCATGGGGGACCTTCCTGAAGGGGCGGTCCTTCGATCGTAATCGGGTTCGCCTGACGGCGATTCCGTCGGGTGCCGGGCTGGTGCCGTTCACCTCCCGGTCACTCACGGCAGGTACTGTCGCTCTCGATAGCGCCTAGGGTTCCGGGGTTCGTCCCGTCTGGTCCGAGCGGCGCCACGGTGTCCCTCCGCAGGGGCGCCGTCATCTGACAGGACAAAAGCCCGGAGGACCCTGTTCGTCGCGCCCGCGATGCACGGAAGGGTCTCTGTTGTCTGCTCTCGCCTTCGCCCTCGTCATCGCCGCAGCCGTCACGCATGCCGCGTGGAACATCGTCGCCCATGGCGTGAGCCGGGCGGGCATGCCGTTCCTGTGGTGGGGAGCCGTCGGGGGAACCGTCGTCTGGATCGGCGTCGTCCCGTTCACCGGCGGCCTCGGCACCGACGACGTGCTCGCGTTCCTGTTGGGCGTCGGAGTCTCGGGGGTGCTCCACGTCGCCTACATGGCGGTGCTCCAGCGCGGATACCGTGAGGGCAATCTCTCCACCGTCTACGCCACCGCCCGGGGAACCGGACCGTTCCTCTCGGTGATCGTCGCCATCCTGCTGTTCGGTGAGCGGCCCTCCGCCCTCGCCCTGGTGGGCGTCGCCGCGATCATCGCCGGGGTCGTGGCGATCGGGCTCGTCGATCGAGGACGCGCCGAACGGTCTCGACGCCTCGATCCGGGCCTCGTGTTCGGTCTCCTCACCGGGGTCGCGATCGCGGTCTACACGATCTGGGATGCCAACGCGGTGCGCACCTGGAACCTCTCGCCCGTCGCCTTCATGGTCGGGACGATGCTGCTCGAGATCCCGTTCTACTCCTTCGGTGTTCGCGGCCGATGGGCGGCAGTCCGCACCCTCGGACGCACGCAGTGGCGACGTATCGTGGCCTTCAGCATCCTGTCGCCGCTGTCGTACATCCTGGTGCTCACGGCCATCCAGATCGCTCCGGTGGCCCTGGTCGCACCGTTGCGCGAGGTGAGCGTCGTGCTGGTCAGCCTCTTCGGGGTGTTCGCCCTCAAGGAGAGCCGGCCAGGATGGCGTCTGGCCGCGTCCGCGGTCGTCGCCGGTGGGATCGTGCTGCTCGCGCTGTAGCTGCGGGCGGCGAGCATGCTGTGCAGTGCTGCTGCTGCTGCTGCTGCTGCTGCTGGTGCTGGTGCTGATGCTGGTGCTGGTGCTGCGCAGTGTTCGTGTGCGGGTGCTGGTGCTGGTGCTGGTCCTGCGCGGTGGTGCTGGTGCTGGTCCTGCGCGGTGTTCGTGGTACGGATGCTGTGCGCGGTGGGTGTCGGTCTGAGAGTGCTGCTCCTGATGGTTGTATGGATCCTGTGTCAGCGGGATGGAGTCTTCGAGCGAGCAGCACTTCGGACGCCGTCTGGATGGCGGAGCTGAGAGCGGTCGTGATGCGACCTGACCTCGAGCGGCTCGGCCGATATGACCCGGTGCGCGTGCGGCAGCGCTTCCTCGATGCGTTCGTTCCCGAGAACACCCGCGTGATCGTCGTCGACGGCAAAGACGTCGGTCTGGTGGCGGTGAGGCGCGAAACGGACGCTCTCTGGATCGAGCACTTCTATCTCGCGCCGGAATCTCAGGGCCGCGGGATAGGAGCAGCCGTGCTCGCCCACCTGCTCTCCGAGAGCGACGGCACGCGGCCGTTCCGGCTCAACGTGCTGCAGGCCAGCGCGGCACGGCGACTGTACGAGCGGCACGGCTTCGTTCTGGAGAGCGAAGACGCCGTCGACGTCTTCATGAAGGCAGAACTCGCCTGACGGTGATGCCTTCCTCTGGTGCTGCCGACCTCTGGTCACGGCGCCGCCTGGCGACGTATGTTCCTTCTCGATCTCCCCTTCTCTTTCTCTCCTTTCTCCGTCTCCGTTCCCTGCTCTCGCTCTTCTTCGTCGTTCTCCGTTCCCTGCTCTCGCTCTTCTTCGTCGTTCTCCGTGCCCTGTTCTCTCGCTCTTCATCTCCCCGCTTTTCCTGCTCGTCCTCCCCGGACGGGCGCCCTGTTCCGCGCTGTATCGGTAGATCGGAATATGGCGTTGATCTGGGGTGAATCGGGGCAGTTTTGCTCCTCGAATGTCGGTGGCGGTGGGTTGGATGAGAGGTATGAACAGCACCGCAGAGCTTCTGGATCGGGTCATCGCCGACCTCGATTCGGTGTTGTCCGACGACGCGTTGACGGGGCTGTCGGATGCGGAGCGGGTGAGCGTTCTGGTGGCCGCGGGGTCGGCGTTTCGGCGGGTGGAGGCGGTGGTCGTCGAGACTGTAGCGACGGGGGAGATGGGTGATTTCCCGCATGCGGCGGGCTGCCGGGGTGAGAACGAGCTGTTGCAGCGGACGATGCTCGTCGATCCGCGGGGTGCGACCCGGGTGGGGAAGGTCATCGACCGGGTGCGGCGGGATGTGAGTCTGGTGTCGGGGGAGCGGCTTCCCGCCCGGTGGCCGGAGTTGCGGACGGCGCTGCTGGACGGGGTTGTCGGGGTCGATGGGTTCCTTGCCGCGACCGGCCCGATCGAGCGGGTGTGGGATCGGCTCACGGTCGACCAGCGGTTGGCGGCCGATGTGGCGTTGGCGGGGTGCGCCCGCGGGCACGGTCTCGAGGTCGATTCCGACCCGGACGCAGGCCCGGATGCCGACCCGGATGCGGCGGGTCCGTCGCCGACGACGGAGGATCTGCGAGCTCTTGCGGAGGATCTCGCGTCGATGTTCGACCCCGATGGGCAAGAACCCAAAGACGAGGACGCGAAGCGGCGTCGGGGCATCACGATCGGCCGCCTCAAGGACGGTGTGCATGCGATCCGCGGGTATCTGACCCCGGAGGTCGCGGCCCAGTTTCAGTTGATCATGGACGCGCTCCTCAACCCCAAGGGTGACGGCCCACCCATGCCCGGGGTGTTCTTCACCCCCAGCGGCGGCACGGAATCCGGCGCTGATGCCGGCGCAGACGCGGGTGCGGGTGCTGACGATGACTCGCATGGTGTCCCTGAGAGGTTCGGCGCGGATGCCGGGCCGAATAGAGCCCCGTACGCCGCTCCCGAAGCAGACGCAGACGCCGGCTCGGACGGGAGAGTGGACCCGTTCAATACGGACGAGCGGAGCGTGATCGATGACCGCACCGCGGCCCAGAAACGCCATGATGCGCTCGCAGCTGCGCTGACGATTGCGGCCCGACACAAGGACGTGCCCACGTTGGGTGGGGCATCACCGGTGCTCGTCGTCACCGTCGACGCGAAAGAACTCGCCCATGGGTCGGCCTTCGGTGCAGGTGCAGGTGCAGGCGCCGCGGATGCGTGTGCGGGTGCCGCCGCCGGTAACGGTGGGTGGGCGACGATCCCCGGATCCGGCGCCCACGTCCCCGTCTCGGTGGCCGCGCAGGTCGCGTGCTCGGGAGCGATCCAGCGTGTCCTCATGGATGAGGGCCGCATCATCGGCATCACGACCACCGACCGGGTGTTCACGGTGCACCAACGCCGGGCGATCATCGCCCGCGACAAGGAGTGCCTGATCCCCGGATGCCATGTGCCGGCGTCGTGGTGTGAGATCCACCACGTCACCGAACACGCCAGGGGCGGGCCTACTCACACGGATAACGGTGTGCCGTTGTGCTGGTGGCATCACCGATCCCTCGGCACCTCCGGGTGGGAGATCCGCATGAACGACGGGCTTCCACAGGTGCGGGGACCGGCATGGTGGGACCCCGAACAGCGCTGGCGCACCCCACGACTCAGCCTCCCCGCCGACCTGCCCCAGGCGCACCTCGCCCGAGCGGGTTGACGTGCCACTTGGTCTTGGTTGTGTCGCGCCCCCGGAGACCGTTCAGACTGCAGCGAACGCGAGCTCGGCGGGACGTGATCTCAGCGCACCCGCATTCAGCGCAGCCCGCATTCGGAGGAACGCGGTCTCAGCGAATCCGGTCTCAGCGGAAGTCGACGAGGCCGGCGTGCGCTGCCGTGACCAGGATCTGCACTCGATCGCGAACGTGCCACTTCGACATGATGCGGCCCAGATGCGCTTTCACCGTTCCCTCTGACACGATCAGTGTGCGAGCGATCTCCGCATTCGACATTCCCTGGGCCAGACGCTGCAGCACCTCCTGCTCGCGATCGGTGAGCGCCTCGAGCGAGTCGTCTCCACCGACCGGCTCCGTGTCGCGCACGTGCTTGATCAGCAGCGAGGCGATGCGCGGGGACAGTGAGCTCGCTCCGCTGTAGACCTCCCGCACACCCTCGAGAATGCTCGCAGCGCTGGAATCCTTCAGCAGATACCCCGATGCACCCGCACTGAGCATAGGGAGCACGGTGTCACTGCCGTCGAGCGTGGTGACGGCCAAGATCTTCACCTCGGGCCATCGCTCACTGATGACAGCAGTCGCCTCGATCCCATTCATCTCGGGCATCTGCACGTCCATCATCACGACATCAGGATGCTCGCGCCCCACCACCTCGATGCCCTCGAGCCCGGACTCCGCCTCAGCGACCACGGTGATCTCGGGGTCTCGTGAAACGAAGTGAGAGAGCGCTGAGCGCACCAGGGGATCGTCATCGACGATCACGACGCGGATTTGGGACATGGACGAAGCCTAACCGGGGTGGACCTGCGGCGCGATCTCCTAGACCTTTGGCTATCGAGGTCTAGACGTGCGGCAGATGTGGTGCGAGAAGATCACCGAGAAGATGAGTACATCGCTAGTCAAAAGTGCAATAAAGGAGGTGAATCTCTATGTCTTTCTGGAACCAGGTTGGACTCTTTTTCGGCTTCTACCGTTAATCTATATGGCGGAAAGGAGATACTGAAGTATGGCTTCAAGTCTTCCGGCGGGTGAACGCGCAGACGTCACTCGACTCGGAAAGGGCGAGAAGCTCAGCACGATCGAACGGATCGCCGTACTGGCGGTCGTCGGAACGATCGTCACCTTCGACATCGTCGGACTGTTCCTTCCTCCGGGATTGGATCCTCTGACGGCGGCACTCGGGATCGCATCCACCGCGGTCTTGGCCCTGTATCTCTGGTCGCCACTGATCGCGACATACGCCCTCGGCGTGGTGTTCGCACTCTCCTTCATCCCCGGCATCGAAGCCCAGGTGCTCACGACCGCCGCTTTCGCGGCAGGCTTGATCGTGCGTCTGGGATGGACCTCCTTGGTCCTGTCCTATGCCGGAGTTTTCCTCCTCGCATCCGCACTGGTCGTCACTGGCGACTCGAGGGATGCCTTCAATATCGCGATCTTCCTGGTCGGCGCCGCAGTATCCGGTGCCGTCGGCTTCGCACTTCGCATCGCGTTCGCCCGAGGGCGGACGCTCGAGGTGCAGCTGGCTGAGAAGGCCGAGCAGGAACGGCAGGCAGTACTCGCTGAGCGACGTTGGATCGCCGGCGAGTTGCACGACAGCATCGCGCACCACCTCACGGTGGTGGCGCTGCACGTGCAGATGCTCGACGACGATCGCACCAGCAGCGAATCGCAGGAGGCGATCCGCATCGCCGCACGCAAGGCGATGACCGATCTCCGCTTCGTGATCGACCTCGCAGACGACGGACCCCGGTCCGAGGGCATGCCCTCGGGTGATCTGGCGGCGTCCGTCGACGAAGCCCAGCAGGAGTTCGAATCCGCGGGTCACGCCGTGATCGTCGACGGCGACCCCTCTGACGAGCGCATCCCACGCGCGGCCGAGATCATCCTCGCGCGCATCTTGCGTGAGTCGGCCACCAACGTCCTCAAGTACGCAGGCGAGGGCGAAGTCCTGATCCGATTCGACATCGATGACGACTCCGCAAAGCTGACGGTGAGCAGCCCTCTCTCTGTCACGCCGCGTCGCGAGCTCTCGTCGAGCCGCACCGGCGTCGGGCGCATGGCCGAGCGCGTCCTCGGCGCCAGCGGTGAGTTCAGTGCCGGAGAAGCAGACGGACGCTGGGTCGTGTCAGCCCTGCTGCCGATCGTCTGACCGAACCGGTATTCCGGCATCTCGGCGACAAGATTCGGCCGGATTCCCAACTGGTATACCGGTACTCTGGAAGCAGAACCGCGGAATTCCGCGGGTTTTGGCTAAATGAGTAGACGAAAGTCCAGGGTAGGTCTCGACTATAGACCGTGTTCCATGGTGTAGCCGGGAGCATACATTGGGCATACCCCAGAAATAGCGCATCCCCAGCGCTGTGATCGCGAGCGCGATCTCTGGAATCTGATCCCCAGCGCGCTCGCGATCGGCTTCTTCCCTCCGAGGGTTCTTCCCTCCGAGGATTCTCCCCGTCGAGGAATCGACGTCGACAGGCTGGCTCCTAGCCGCCCACCGCGCGCATGTAGTGCCCGTCCGTCGAGATCCCGGACGCTGCGACCGTGAACCGCACCACCTCGCTGAGGTAGCGATCCTCGGACGCCTCGAAGATGCGTCCGCTCGCGTCGCGAGAGATCCGGCTGAGCCGAAGGATCGGCGTCCCCTGTGGCACCCGCAGCAGAGCGGCATCCTGATCATCGGCCGCGACCGCGTCGATCTGGTGCTCGAGTCCGACGATCGGGTGCCCGACCGACCCCAGGTACTCGGTGATCGAGATCGCGTCGGTGTCGACGTCGAGCAGTCGGCGCCCCACGGCTTCGGTGTAGAACAGGCGCTCGAGCATCGTCGGCCGACCGTCGAGCAGGCGGAGCCGCACGACGCCGACGATCGTGTCATCGGGGGAGACGCCGAGAAGCTCGGCGCGGTCGCCTGCCCGGCGAAGGCTCAGCTCCTGCGTCTGCGCGCCGGGAGTCACGCCGAGCTCGCGGGCCCAGCGCGTGAACGGCACCGACATGTCGACGGCCTGACTCGCCTTGCGGGAGACGACGCGAGCGGGGCGGCCGCGTCCGGTCTCGATCAGGCCCTCGCTGCGCAGAGCCGCCAGGGCGTTGCGGATGGGGCCGCGAGACGTGTGCCAGCGTTCGGCGAGCTCCGACTCGGTGGGCACGTCGTCGCCGGGGCGCAGAGCGCCCGCCGCGATCTGGGCGCGCAGGTCGTCTGCGATCTGGGTGTATACAGCTTCGGCCACATAGGCATACTACTTGGTGGCCTCGAAGGGGGGTGCCACGTTCTGTCGATGTTCATCCGGGGAACAACCGGGTGAACGGACCTTGAACTCTTGCAAGTTAGGTATATATCTCGACCGTTGTCCTGTCAGAGTTGCTCGTGGATCACCCCCTCCCACTCTGAAAGGTCCTCATGAAGCTCCGCGCTCTCCCCGTACTCGCCGGTGCCGCGATCCTCGCGCTCGGTCTGGCGGCCTGTTCAGGCTCGGCTGATGCAACCGACGCGTCCGGCGCCGACGCATCGTCGACCACGAGCGGCTTCGCAGTCGACGAGAACACGCTCGTCTTCGGCGTCGTGCCCGACTCGGTCGACACCGAGACGAACTACCAGCCGCTCATGGACTACATCGCCGAGATCACCGGCAAGTCGGTCGAGTACCACGAGTCCACCGACTACGCGGCACTCATCGAAGCCTCCGTCGCCGGAAAGGTCGACGTGGCCTCGTTCTCGGGTTTCACCTACGTCACCGCCACGAACAACGGTGCGAAGCTCACCCCGATCTCGTCGATCGTGACCGAAGAGGGCCAGGAGCCCGGTTACTACTCGCAGGCGATCGTGCCCGCCGACAGCGACATCTCGAGCATCGAGGACTTCAAGGGAAAGAAGGTCTGCTTCGTCGATCCGTCCTCGACCTCGGGCTACCTCTTCCCCTCGTACAACCTGCTCGAGGCGGGCATCGACCCGAAGACCGACATCACCCCGGTCTTCGCGGGCAAGCACGACGTCAGCGTGCAGAAGGTCGGCGAGGGCGTCGAGTGCGAGGTCGGCTTCGCCGAGGACTCCGAGGTGGCGAAGTCGGATGCCGTGAAGGTCATCGACGAGACCATGGTGCCCGGTGCTCCGCTCGTCTACGCGTCGGCGCTGCCCGACGACGTCGCCAAGGAACTCGTCGACGGCCTCTCCGAGATCACGATCGACGACATCATCGCCGCCGGCATCGACAGCGCTGACAGCGACTCCTTCCGCAGCGTGTTCTTCGCCACGAAGCCGGTCGACGACGCGTACTACGACCTCATCCGCGACATCTGCAAGGAGACCGAAGCGGAGCAGTGCCAGGGCTGACGCCCGGTCGCTGACCCGCAGTCGGCCGAGCGCCCTTCGTCTCATCGCCTCGCTCCACGCGAGCACCGAGACGAAGGGCGCTCACCCGCAGACGTCACACCCCACCAGCACCCCAAGCACGCAAGCCCCAGCACGACCAGCTCCCCCGAGCACACCCCCCGAGACTCGACCAGCCCCGAGCACGACGCGAAGACACTGGAGAACTGACATGAACACGGCATCCGATGCCCTCATCCGCCTGAACGGCGTGACGAAGACCTTCGGCTCGACGACGGCGCTCAAGAATGCGTCGCTGCAGGTGTCGCGTGGCGAGATCGTCGTGCTGCTCGGACTCTCCGGCTCGGGCAAGTCCACACTCCTGCGCCATCTCGACGGGCTCGAGGTCCCTACGTCCGGCGACATCGAGGTGCTCGGATCCCAGGTGCCGACGCTCAAGGGCAAGGCGCTGCGCCGCCTCCGTAGTCGGGTGGGATTCATCTTCCAGCAGTTCGAGCTCGTGCCCTCGCTCACCGTGCTCGAGAACGTGCTCACCGGATCGCTGTCGGAGATCCGCGGACCGCGACTCGGGCTCTGGGGCTATTCGAAAGCGGCGAAGCTGCGCGCCCTCGAGCACCTCGACCGAGTCGGACTCCTCGACCGCGCCTACCAGCGCAGCGACACCCTCTCGGGCGGTCAGCAGCAGCGCGTCGCCATCGCCCGCGCTCTGATGCAGAAGCCCGACATCCTGCTCGCCGACGAACCCGTCGCCTCGCTCGACCCGGAGTCGAGCGATCAGGTGATGGCGCTGATTCGCGAGATCGCCGCAGACGAGGGCCTCACCGTCGTCTGCAGCCTGCATCAGGTCGACCTCGCGATCTCGTGGGCCGACCGCATCGTCGGTCTGCGCCACGGCGAGATCGTGCTCGACACACCGACCGGCGACCTGACCAAGGCCGAGGTCATGGAGATCTACGGTCGCGTCGCCACGACCACCGCAGAGATCCGTGCCGTGCAGCACGAGCTCACCGAGATCACGGTCGACATCGCCGACATCGACAAGGCCCGGGTCTCGTGAGCGTGCTCTCGGACGCACCCGCGGCGCCCGCGACTCCCGGATACTCCACCGTCTCCGATCGCGCCCCGCGGCGACCGATCTCGGCCGAGCGCATCGCCGCCGGACTCACCCTGGTGGCTCTCCTCGTGCTCGGCATCCTCGCGGTCGAAGAGGTCGGCATCTCGATCCCGGCGATGGTGCAGAGCTGGGGCAACGCCGAGAACTTCATGGCCCGTGTCGGCGGACTCTCGTTTCCCGAGCCCGCCGATCTCGCGTGGCTGATCGCGCTCACCGTGGGGCTCGTGCTCGTCGGCACGCTGCTCGCCGCAGTGCTCTCGGTGCCGATCGCCTACCTCGCTGCCTCCAACACGACCCCTGGCAACGGCTGGCGGGCCGCGGCCCGGTTCGTGGGAGTCCTCACCCGTGCATTGCCGGACGTCGTGCTCGCCATGGCTTTCGTGCTCATGTTCTCGCTCGGCACGCTTCCCGGCATCCTGGCCATCGGCATCCACTCGATCGGCATGATCTCGAAGATGTTCGCCGACGCGATCGAGCAGATCGACGAGGGGCCCCGCCTCGCGATCCGCGCAGCCGGCGGATCGAAGATGCAGGAGTTCGCCTCGGGCATCCTTCCCCAGGTGCTGCCGAGCTGGGTCGCGACGGTGCTGCACCGCAACGACATCAACCTGCGCGGCAGTGTGGTGCTCGGCTACGTGGGCGTGGCGGGCCTCGGGCTCGAGATGTCGTACGCGTTCAAATCGCTGAACTACGGCAAGGGACTCGGCATCGCGCTGGTCAT
The DNA here is from genome assembly GCF_051365005.1 of Microbacterium sp. K2. NCBI lineage: Bacteria > Bacillati > Actinomycetota > Actinomycetes > Micrococcales > Microbacteriaceae > Microbacterium > Microbacterium sp. K2. The sequence goes on from NZ_JBLWII010000005.1 coordinate 159,925, forward strand.
CTTCATCCTGTGCGTCGTGATGGAGATCGTCTCGAGTCTGGTGCGCGGGGCGATGCTCGGCCAGCAGCGGCAGACCCGGTCGTGGATCGACCGCATCATCCACCCGCGACTCAGCGGCTCGGAGAACACGAGCACGACAGCACGCCCCGCATGGGCAGCCAGCCCTCAGACCGCGGTGCGGCGGCCGTGGACGGCGGAGCGCGTGCGCAACACGAGCGGCGTCGTCGTCGCGGTGCTCGTCGTGATCGGCAGCGTCGTCGTCAGTCAGATCAACTGGCTCGACTTCTTCACCTTCTGGGGCAAGCTCCCCGAGGTCGCCGCGAAGTTCTGGCCGCCGTCCTTCGGCAGCTACGAGGCGTCGGCGATGATCGCCGCCATGCGCGACACGATCGCCATCGCACTCGCCGCGACCGTGCTCACCCTGCTGCCGTCGCTGATCCTCGGTTCGCTCGCGGCGAGCAACGTCGCACCCGGCCCGGGCGCACGCGGCGTCGCCCGGTTCCTGCTCGTCGGCATCCGCGGCATCCCCGAGCTGATCCTCGCGATCGTGCTCGTGGTGATCACCGGGCTCGGCGCGCAGGCGGGAGTCATCGCCCTCGCGGTCGGCGGCATCGGCCTGCTCGGCAAGCTGATCGCCGACTCTCTCGAAGAGGTCGACCGCGGACCCGAGCGCGCGCTCCGCGCCGTCGGCGCCACCCGTCTGCAGACCTACACGTCGGCGACCGTGCCGCAGGGCATGCAGGCGCTCGTCGGGCACAGCTTCTACATGCTCGACACGAACATCCGTGCGGCGACGATCCTCGGCATCGTCGGCGGAGGAGGCGTGGGCTACTACCTGCTCAACGCCAGTCAGGGCTCTCGCTACGAGACGGTGACCGCGATCGTGCTGATGATCCTCGTCACGGTGCTCGTCGTCGAAGGACTCGCGATGTGGATGCGGAAGGTGTTCCGATGAACCGCGACACCAGAGCGAACCACAGCGCGGACCTCGTCGTCGTGGGCTCGGGCATCATCGGGCTCGGCGCGGCCTATGCCGCGGTTCGACGCGGCCTGACGGTGATCGTCGTCGACAGGGCGGATGCGCCGGTCGGTGCGACGATCCGCAACTTCGGGCATCTCTGCATCGGTGCGCAGACCGGCGATGCGCGCCGCTACGCCGACCTCTCCCGTGACCTGTGGCTGCGCCTCGCTCACGATGCGGGCTTCTGGCTGCGTGAATCCGGCACGCTGGTCGCCGCTCGTCACGCAGACGAGATCGCCGTGCTCGAGCAGGCGGCAACCGACGGCGGCATCCGGATGCTGGAGACAGACGAGCTGCTGCGTCTCGCCCCGCTGCGTGCGGAGGCGCTCGTCGGCGGCGCGCACATCGAGACCGACCTGCAGACCGATCCGCGCACCGCCGCAGCAACGATCGTCCGTCACCTCGCCGCGCACGGGGTCGACTTCCGCTTCCGCACCGCGGTGACGTCGGTCACGGGACGACGCGTCGAGACGACGAGAGGCGCCATCACGGCCGGCGCTGTCGTCGTCGCGGCCAATCACGACGTCGACCAGCTGCTGCCCGAGGTGGCCGAGCGCGCCGGCGTGGAGCGGTGTGCGCTCGACATGATGCGCGCGGCGGTGACGTTCCGGCATCCGCTCGCGGCCCCGCTGCTGACCGGCTGGTCGCTCGTGCGGTACGGACGCTTCGCCGACGGTGCCGCGACCGGTGCCCTCCGGGAGCGCCTGCACTCGGAGCGCCCCGATCTCGCGGCACTCGACCTGAATCAGATGTACACGCAGCTGCCCGACGGCACGCTCATCATCGGCGACTCGCACGCCACATCGAGCGCACCGGAGCCGTTCCAGCCGGAGGCGGCGTTCACCGCGTTCCTCGCCGAGGCGGAGGCGCTGTTCGACATGCCGGCACCGCGGGTGCTGGAGCGCTGGCAGGGTGTCTATGCCAAGGCGCCGCACGACTTCCTCATCGACAGGGTCGAGGAGGGGGTGCTAGTGCTCGCCGCGACCACCGGCATCGGAATGACCACGGGTCTGGGGCTCGCCGAAGAGAATGTCACCGCCGCCTTCGGGTGGGCACCTGCAATGGAAGGAACCTCATGACCACTCACCTCTCCGCACCTCCGGCACTCGAACTCGTCGTGCTCGACATGGCAGGCACGACCGTGCTCGACGACGGGGTCGTCGAGCAGGCGTTCCAGCGCGCCGCCGAGCGCACCGGCGTCGCCGATCGGATGCCATGGGACGACGCGCTCGCCCACGTGCGCGCGACCATGGGGCAGTCGAAGATCGAGGTCTTCACCCATCTCGCGGGCGGCGACCGGGCGGCAGCCGAACAGGCGACGGCGGCGTTCGAGGGCGCCTACGCCGAGATCGTGGCCGAGCAGGGGGTCACCGAGATCCCCGGGGCTGCGGACGCGATCCAGAGCCTGAAGGATGCCGGTCTGACCGTCGTGCTCACGACGGGGTTCGCGCCGGTCACCCGCGATGCGCTGATCGACGGTCTCGGATGGAACGACCTCGTCGACCTGGCGCTCTCGCCGGTCGATGCGGGGCGGGGCCGCCCTGCTCCCGACCTCGTGCTCACGGCGCTGCTGCGCACTCAGACCTCGTCGGTCGCGTCGATCGCCGTCGCGGGAGACACCGTCAGCGATGTCGAATCAGGACGCCGTGCCGGTGCCGGCTTCGTGGCCGGCGTGCTCACGGGTGCCCACGACTCGAGTGCTCTCGAGCTCGCCGGCGCCGATGTCGTGCTCCCGGACGTGACGCGTCTTCGCAGCGCCCTCGCCGAGCGCGGGCTGCTTCCGCTCGTGCCCACCGCCTGAGGGGCCGACATGGGAACCGTGCTGATCCGACCCCCCGGCCATCGCCGCGACGTCGCCCTGCGCCCCGCAGCCACCGCGATGGTGTGGATCGGCGAAGGCCACCCGCACGAGACCATCGCGGTGCCCGGTGTCGCTCTCGGCGAGAACGACGTGCTGGTCGCGGTCGAGATGTCGACCATCTGCGGGTCCGACGTGCACACCGTGCAGGGGCGGCGATCGGCGCCTGTGCCGCTGGTGCTCGGCCATGAGAGCGTCGGGCGTGTGATCGCCATGGGCGACGCCGGGGCGCTCGCCGTCGACGGCACATCCGTGCGCATCGGCGACCGGGTGGTCTGGTCGGTCACGATCTCCTGCGGCGCCTGCGACCGGTGCGCCCAGGGCGTGCCGCAGAAGTGCCGCACGCTGGGCAAGTACGGCCACGACCGCATAGGCGTGCACGGCGACCTCACCGGGGCCTTCGGCACGCACGTCCAGGTGCGCGCGGGCACCGCGATCGTGCGGGTGCCCGAGTCGCTGCCGGCCTCGGTGCTCGCGCCGGCATCGTGCGCGACCGCGACCGCCTGGGCCGCTGTCGCCAGAGCAGCGCGCGACCACGACCTCGAGGGCGCAGCCGTGCGCATCCACGGAGCGGGACTCGTCGGACTCTCCGCCGCCGCGATCGCCGTGGAGCAGGGCGCGACGGTCGAGGTGCTCGACCCCGTGCCCGCACGACTCGCGCTGGCCGCACGTTTCGGCGCCGGCCGCATCGACCGCGATCCGGACATCGTGATCGAGGCCTCGGGGCATGCTGTGTCCGAGGCCATCGCCGGCGTCGGCACCGGGGGAACGGTCGTGCTCGTCGGAAGCGTCTTCCCCGCAGAGCCCGTACCTTTCGACGCCGAGAGCATCGTGCGTCGACTCGTGACCGTCACCGGCGTGCACAACTACACCGGAACCGAACTGGCCGAGGCCGTCGGATTCCTCGCCGGACGAGGGCGCGCCTACCCGTTCGCGGATGCGGTCGGCGAGGTGCGGCAGCTCGCAGCCATCGACGAGGCGATCGCCGCGGCATCCGCTCCCGGTGCGCCGCTGCGCATCGGACTTGTGCCGGGACGCTGAACCCGGCGCTGAACCCGGCCCTGAACTCAGGGCTGAACTCAGCGGGGATCCGACGGAGGGCGGAGGGCTCTCAGTCGGTTCGCTCGTCCTGCACGGACGACGACGTCCCTGAGCGACGGGGGCCTGCGGGCCTGATGCCCTCGGCGTGGAAGGCGAGCAGCCGCATCGCGGTGTCGACCGTCTCGTCGAGGACCTCCTGCGGATCGCCGGTGAGCGCCAGCATCCGATGACCGACTCCGTCGCCCGTCGCCCACCCGAGGAAGACGGTGCCGGGATCGTGCCCGCCTTCGGGCTCGGGGCCTCCGACGCCGGTGGTCGAGATGCAGACGTCGGCGTCGAACAGCTGTCGCGCGCTCTCGGCGAGGTGCTCGGCGCACTCGGCCGAGCACGGATCGGTTCCCGGTGGGAGACCGAGCAGGTTCTCTTTGACGTCGGTGAGATAGGCGACGATGCCGCCGGCGAACCAGTCGCCGGCATTGTCGCCCGCGCCGATCGCGCTCGCCAGACGACCCGAGGTCAGCGATTCGACGACGCAGATGCGCAGCTCGCGCTCAGCGGCGACCTCGCTCAGTCGATCCAGCGACGACTGCTCTGCGATCACTTCTCGTCAGCGGAGTCGGCGTGGGTCGGTGCGTCCGACTCGATGTTCGCCTCGTCGGAGTAGTCGGGCCGCGGCGGCTGCAGCGGCTGGTCGGAGTACTCGCCACCGAGGCGTCCGCCGAAGGGGCGACCGTGGTCGGCGAACTCGTCGCGTGCGTAGACGAGCTCCCACTCTCCGACAGTGAAGCGCGCACCTGTGCGCAGCGTCTGGGAACGGTCACCCGGGTGCGTGGCGGTGGCGTCGGGGTTGCTGTTCATCTCGCCCTCGCCGTGCAGCTCGAGCACGTACTCGTCGCGGTCGTCGTGCGTGATCGTCGCATGCACGGGGTCGGCACCCTCGAGCCGCAGCTCGCTGTCGGCGGCCGAGCCGATGCGCACCACGTCGACCTCGAGGGCGAACTCCGTGCGCTCTCCGTCGCGGGTGACCCGCAGCCGGGGGTTGCCCTCGCCGAACTCGGCGTGGGTAGTCGTGGGGGTGTAGCCCTCGTCGGAACGGTCGTCGATGTGTCGTGCGTTCATGGTGGGTCTCCTCGCAGTCCCTGTCAGGATATGCGACCGAGGATTCGCTCGCAGGGGGTTGACTTCGGCCGCGGTCTTCACCCGTTCCCCGATCTTCCGGTCCCCGATCCTCGCTGCCCCGATCGTCGATCGAGGCGCAGGTTGTCAACCCCCTGCCGAGGGCGTCGAGAGGCCGCGATTCTCGATTGACGCCCGACTCGCGCCACCAACGGTGGTCGCCCGTCGCGAGGAAGAGGAGACACCATGGCAGACAGCACGCCCGACCCCCGCAGCCAGCACCGCCAGGAGGAGTTCCCCGCTCAGCAGCAGGACCAGCCGGGGCTGACCGATCAGATGCGCCCTGTGCCCGACCACGGTGAGAAGTCGTATGTGGGACACGCGCGGCTCGAGGGCCGTCGAGCCCTGATCACGGGCGGCGACTCGGGAATCGGCCGGGCCGTCGCGATCGCCTTCGCCCGCGAGGGAGCCGACGTGGCGATCGTGCACATGCCCGAGGAGCAGTCGGATGCCGATGCGACGATCGAACTCGTCCGCGCCGAGGGCAGGCAAGGGCTGAGCCTCGCGGGAGATCTGCGCGACGAGGCCTTCGCGACGGAGGTGGTCTCCGAGACGAGGAGCAGCCTCGGCGGATTGGACATCCTGGTGCTGAACGCCGCCTACCAGCACGACATCGACGGCTTTGAGAACCTCGAGACCGACAGGCTGCGCCGCGTGTTCGAGACGAACCTGTTCGGTCTGCTGTACTCGGCCAGGGCCGCGTACCCGCATCTGGAGCCGGGCGCGAGCATCATCGTGACGTCGTCCGTGCAGGCCTTCGAGCCGTCGCCCAACCTCATCGACTACGCGATGACGAAGGCCGCGCAGGTCGCGTTCGTGAAGGCGCTCGCCGAGGAGGCGGGCGAGCGCGGCATCCGTGTGAACGCCGTGGCCCCGGGGCCCATCTGGACGCCGCTGATCCCGGCCACCGGGTGGAGCGACGAGCGGGTGAAGACCTTCGGCTCCGACACGCCTCTCGGCCGGGCGGGACAGCCGGCCGAGCTCGCCGGCGCGTACGTGTACCTCGCCTCTGCCGAGTCGTCGTTCACGTCGGGGGCAGTGCTCGCGGTCACCGGAGGCAAGCACCTCTGACCGCCCGAGTTCACCGGGATCTCCGCCGGCCGTAGGCTTGCGGGGTGAAGCAGTCCGCGTCGTCCCGCCCGCTCGTGGGCGTCGCACTCGTCATCTGCTCCTGCCTGTCGTTGCCGTTCGGCGCGGCCGTCGCGGCCCAGCTGTTCCCGGTGCTCGGTCCGTGGGGCGTGACGTCGCTGCGCGTCGCGATCGCGGCGCTGCTGCTCGTCGTCATCGTTCGCCCGCGGCCGGTGCGCTGGACGAGGGCGCAGTGGCTCGCCGCCGTGCTGTTCGGAGTCGCGCTCGCGGCGATGAACGGCTTCTTCTACGCGGCCATCGACCGCATCCCGCTCGGGCCGGCCGTCGCGATCGAGTTCCTCGGCCCGCTGGTGCTGGCGGCCGTCCTGACCAGGCGCCTGGCCGATGCCGCCTGGGTGGGCGTCGCGCTGCTCGGCATGGTGCTCCTCGGCGTCGACGGACTGATCGGCGCCGAGCCGCTCGACCCCCTCGGCGTCGTCTTCATCCTGATAGCAGCGGCTTTCTGGGCCATGTACATCCGCATGAGCGCGCGAGTCGGTGCGATCATCCCCGGCACCAGCGGCCTTGCGGTCGGACTCGTCGTGGCTGCAGTGCTGCTGATCCCGGTCGGGGTGCCGGCGGCCGTCACCGTCGCGGGCGACATGCAGCTGCTGCTGCTCGCCGCCGTCACCGCCGTGCTGTCGTCGGTGATCCCCTACAGCTTCGAGCTCGCAGCGCTCCGTCGCCTGCCGCAGCGTGTGTTCGGCGTGCTGCTGAGCCTCGAGCCCGCGTTCGCGACGCTCGCCGGATGGCTGATCCTCGGCCAGTCGGCGACTCCGCTGAGGATGCTCGCGATCGCACTCGTCGTCGCGGCGAGCGTGGGCACGACTCTGGGGGTGCGGCGTCAGCGGCGTCGCGACGAGGCCGCAGCCGGGCGGCACGATGATGCCGTACCCGACGACGCGGACCGCGACGACGAGCCCGGGCCCTTCACGGCCCCGATCCCGCTGCCCGACTGATCACCCGAACCGTCAGCCCGTGACCGCAGCCGGCACGGGCAGGGGATAGCGTCGCCGCAGCAGCATGCGCTGCACCAGCGTCCAGACGACGGTGACCGTCAGGTAGAGCGCGGCCGCGAGGGGCACGAACACGGCGAACACGGCTGTCAGGTAGTGCAGAGCGCTCGTCACCCTCAGCATGGTGGGCGAGTTCAGCGGCGAGTCGTCGTCGACCGCGGCCGGTCGGAACACCCGCCGCGTGATCTCTGCCACCGCGATCATCACGGCGATCAGGGCACCGAACACCAGCAGCGTCTCAGGCGTCGCCGTGCCGCCGAAGACGGCCGAGACGAGGCTCGTTCCCAGCGGCGCACCGAACAGGTCGTGCGTGAGCAGGTCGTTCGGGTGCCCCGCGATGTCCGGGCGGATGAACAGCGTGTACAGGATGCCGACGACCGGCGCCTGCGCGAGAACAGGCAGCATGCCGGCGAACGGAGACGTGTTCTCGGAGCGATAGAGCTCGAGCATCTCCTTCTGCAGGCGTTCGGGGTTCTTCTTGTGTCGGCGCTGCAGCTCGCGCAGCCGGGGCGCGAGGCGCGCCCTGGTCTGCTCGGCCTTCGCCTGTGAGACGCCGACGGGGATCAGCAGGGCGCGCACGAGAATCGTCACGAGCACCACAGCGAGGGCTGCGGCGGATGCTCCGGCGACAGGTTCGAGCAGCGAGGAGAGCCCGGCGAGGGCGCCGTACGCCGCATCGAGCAGAAAAGTGAGGGGTGGGAAGGCGAAGATGTCCATGGAAGTCCGTTCGTGTGTCGGGAAGGGTCGGCGAAAGCCGCGCAGTCCCGTACGAGGACGGACTACGCGGGAACGGCGACTCCCGGCGCACGAGGGCGCGGGTGACCGGCGGCATCAGGGTCGCTCTGCGCGAGCAGCGTCGAGACGTCGATCGCCCGCAGCGGATGCGGAGCGCTGCTCGGCGAGGGCGGTGCCAGGCTCAGCGCGACGGCGATCGTGAGCGTCGTCAGGGCGATGAGCGCTATGGCGACACCGAGGGCAGCGGCATCGGGCACCGCGATGATCCCGAGCGCGGCCGCGACGAAGCCGAGCATCTGCCCGAACCACTCGCTCATGCGCGCCTCCCTGATCCCTCACGCCGAGGTTATCACCGGCATCCGACCGGGGGATCAGGCGCCCGCGCCTGCCTCGGGGAGGGGGACCGGAGATAGCCTCGATACATGACTGACCTGCGTGCGCTGCTCGGCATCGAACACCCCATCTTCCTCGGTCCGTTCGGAGGGCTCTCGTCCGTCGGGCTCGCCGCGGCCGTGAGCGAAGCGGGCGGACTCGGCGGTTACGGCCTGTACGGCTATGACGGCGACCGCATCCGCTCGACCGTCGCGTCGTTGCGGGAGGCGACCTCGCGCCCGTTCGCCGTGAACATCTGGCTGCCGACCGGCGACGAGGTCGAGCCGAACCCGCAGCACACCGTGTTCGCGCAGGCGCTTCAGCCGTTCTACGACGCGGTCGGTCTCGAGGTGCCGGAGCGACCCGAGCGGTACATGCCCCCGCTCGACGAGCAGCTCGACGCGATCTGGGAGTCGGCGCCGCCCGTGCTCAGCACGGTCTTCGGCATCCCCTCCGGCGACCTCGTCGAGGACGCGCATCGGCGGGGCATCCGCGTCGTGGCGACGGCGACGACCGTCGGCGAAGCCGTCGCCCTCGCCGAGGCGGAGGTCGACGCCGTCGTCGCGACCGGCTCCGAGGCCGGAGGCAAACGCGTGTCGTTCCTGCGCCCGGCCGAAGAGTCGCTCATCGGCCCCTTCTCGCTCGTGCCGCAGGTCGTGGATGCCGTCGACCTGCCGGTCATCGCGGCCGGCGGAATCGCCGATCGGCGCGGCGTCGCGGCCGCCTTCGCACTCGGGGCCTCGGCCGTGCAGGTCGGCACGGCCTTCCTGTCGACGACCGAGTCGGCGGCGAACCAGGCGCATCGCGACGCCATCCGCTCGACAGCCGCTGACGGCACCGTGCTCACGCGGGCGATGAGCGGGCGCCTGGCCCGCGGAGTGCGCAACCGGGCGGTACGCGCGATCGAGGCGGGTGGATTCATCGCCCCGTTCCCGATGCAGAACTGGCTCACCGGAAAGTTCCGCGCCGCGGCGGGTGAGCAGAATCTGGGCGAGCTGCAGTCGCTCTGGATGGGGCAGGCAGCGCCGCTCGCCCGCTACTCCACTGCGGCGGAGGCCTTCGCCGAGCTGGTGGCGGGAGTGCCCGCGAAGGCCTGAGCCGAGACGCCTGTCTCAGAGGATGACGGTCGAGCGGCCGTGCACGATCACGCGGTCTTCGGCATGCCACTGCACGGCGCGCGCGAGCACGAGGCGCTCGACGTCGGCACCACGGCGCTGCAGCTCGGCCGCCGACTCGGAGTGCGTGACGCGCGTGACGTCCTGTTCGATGATCGGTCCCTCATCGAGGTCTGCCGTGGCGTAGTGGGCGGTCGCGCCGATCAGCTTCACGCCGCGGTCCTTCGCCCTGGCATACGGGTTGGCCCCGATGAAGGCGGGCAGGAACGAGTGGTGGATGTTGATGACGGGGGCGCCCAGACCCGTGATGAACTCATCGGTCAGGATCTGCATGTACCGGGCGAGGACGACGAGATCGACGTTGCCGCGGAGCATCTCGAGCTGGCGCTGCTCCATCGCCTGCTTGTCGCCCGAGGGGATGTGCACGAACGGCACTCCGAGCGACCGCACCGACTCGGCGAGGTCGGGGTGATTCGAGACGACCATCGTCACGTCGATGTCGAGCTGGCCGCGCTGCGTGCGCCACAGCAGCTCCATCAGGCAGTGGTCGTACTTCGACACGAAGATCGCGACGCGCTTGCGGCGGGCGGTGTCGTGCAGCGACCACTCCATGCCGAAGCGCTCGGCGATCGGCGCGAGGTCGGCCTCGAGCGCCGTGCGCGCGGCGGAGAGACCGGGGAGGTGGATCACGGTGCGCTGGAAGAACCGACCGCCCTCGGAGTCGGTGGAGTGCTGGTCGAGGGAGATGATGTTCGCTCCGTGGGCGGAGAGCACTCCGGCGACGGCGGCGACGATGCCGGGCTGATCGTCGCAGGCGATCAGCAGGCGGGCGGTGTCGGGCTGAGACATGGGGGCTCCTCGGGGGTGTGCATCGATTCTGCCGTGGATGCGACCACCGGGCGAATCGTCGCTGCGGGGTCGCTACTCTGAGAGCGTGGACGCGGGCGATCTCGGACTGGTGCTGATCCCGCTGCTCGCCGTGGCAGCGCCGCTGCTCGCGCGCGGCATCCGACCCGTCATCCGGGTGCCGATCATCGTGTTCGAGCTCGTGCTCGGAATACTCGCGGGGCCGGCCGTGCTCGGCTGGGTCGAGCCGACGCCCATCCTCGAGAAGCTCAGCGACTTCGGCCTGGCGATGCTCTTCTTCGTGGCCGGATCCGAGATCGACTTCCGGGCCGTCTCTGGGCGCCCGCTCGTGCGGGCCTCGGTCGGCTGGATCATCAGCGTCGTGCTCGGGATCGCGATCGGTTTCTTCCTCGCGCCCGGCGAGGGGATGGTCGTGATCGCCATCGCCCTCAGCTCCACCGCGCTCGGCACGCTGATGCCGATCCTGCGGGATGCGAAGGAGACGGACACCCCGTTCGGCCGCGCGGTCACCGTGATCGGGGCCGTCGGGGAGTTCCTGCCGCTCATCGCGATCTCGCTCTTCCTCAGCACCCGCACCACACCGCTCGCCGCCGCCGTGCTGCTCGCCTTCGTGGCTCTGGCCGGTCTCGCCGTGCTGATGGCCCATCGGATGCAGCACGGGCGCCTGCACGCGTTCGTCCGTGCCACGCTGCACACTTCTGACCAGTTCGGCGTGCGCTTCGTGGTGCTGCTCATCGCGGCGCTGGTCGGTCTCAGCGTCATGCTCGACCTCGACATGCTGCTCGGCGCCTTCGTCGCTGGGGCCGTGTGGCGCATCATCATGGCGCGGGCGCCCGAGAAGGACGCCGCAGCGATGGAGACCAAACTCGAGGCCATCGCGTTCGGGCTCTTCGTGCCGATCTTCTTCCTCTACACCGGCGTGAACTTCGACCTCCAGGCGCTCACCGGCTCGTCTGCGGCGATGTTGATGCTGCCCCTGTTCCTCGTCGCGCTGCTCGTGCTCCGCGGCACCACCGCACAGCTCTCGGCCCCGTCAGGCTCGAGCGTGAGAGACCGCACGGCGCTCGGGCTGCTGGCCGCCACAGGGCTGCCCATCATCGTCGCTGTCACGGCCATCGGGGTGGACCAGAAGATGATCGACACAGGCACGGCCGCCGCACTCGTCGGCGCGGGGATGCTGTCGGTGCTGCTGTTCCCGCTGCTCGGCATGCTGATCCGCGGCGACGCCGCACGACTGGTCGACCCGGCGCTGGTTCGGGCGCGACCCCAGGGAGAGCTGTGACGACGGCATCCGCGCTGATCGCCGACGCCGTGCGTGCGCTCTCGGGCCTGCCGCAGGAAGGGCTGGGCGAAGAGCGGGACTCACGGTGGCGCGGACGCCGTATCGTGCGCGTCGGCGCCGCCTGGCACATCGGAGTGCTGCTGCTCACCGAGACGCATGCCCTGGCTACCGCCGAGGTGCTGCGCGCTGCCGACCCCGGACGCCGCGGCTACACGGCCGAGTCCGCGCGTGAGCGCGCCGAGCGACGTGCGCTGGCGCTGCGCGGCGGATTCGACGAGGGCGAGGTCGTGCACATCGGGTGGACGGTGATCGACCTCGACGCCGTGGATGCGGGCGGGCAATCGGGACCGCTCGCGATGATCGACTCCGTGCCGTCGGTGCGATGGAGCAGCGCCGGCGGATGGATGCCGCTCGAGGCATACCTTCGCGAACGGGTGGAGCTGCTGCGCGGCTGAGCCTGCGGGCGGGCCGCTCCTGACCTGCGCGGAGACAGGGTCGGGTCAGGCTGCCGCGAACGTCTGCGCGAAGCGGCGCAGCAGTGCAGCGCCCTCGGTGACCGATGCCGCGAGCACCTGCCCCTGCACCTCGTCGAACTCGTCGGGGTCGAAGTATCCGGTGGTGCGGTAGAACGTCATCCGGTCGGCGAAGTCCCTCGGGGTCGGCTCAGGGTGGAACTGCGCCGTGTACAGGTGAGTGCCGACCCGATACGCCTGCACCGGGCACGTGTCGTTCGTGGCGAGCAGCACCGCGCCCTGCGGCAGAGCAGCAGCGCTCTCCTTGTGGGCGGTGAAGACGGTGAGTGCGGGGGAGCTCGGGCCGAACACCGGATCGACCGCGCCGGCCTCGGTCGTCTCGATCACGGTGGCGCTGGCCGGCTCAGGGGTGTCGGTCGTGACCTCGCCGCCCAGCATCCGCGTCACCACGCCGATGCTGAAGCAGGTGAAGAAGACCGCGATCCGGCCCTCGATGGACAGCCGGGCGATGTGCTCGAGGTCTGCTTCGACGCGGAGCTGCGCCGCCGACTTCTCGACGTCGCTCACGTTGAACGGCGAGCCGCCGACCACGACGCCGCTGTACCGCGCGAGGCGGGCGGCGTCGAGGGGCTCGGCGAGCAGGTCGAGGCGGTCGACGACGTCGACGCCGAGCGCCCGTCGGAACGAGGCGTGCTCGGCATCCGCCGCCCCGAGCTCGGGGCGCACGCAGACGTAGAGAAGCGAGACCACCACGAGAGTCTAACGACGACCGGAGGGGGTCGCCGTCACCGCCGTCGTCGGGGCGTCACGCTCGCGTCATCGTGACGAGTTGGATGTGCGACCGCGCACGATCCCGATGAAGGTCTCGACGTCGGGGGTGGTGTGGTCGCGGCGCCACGCCAGGGCGACCGTCGACGTCGGACCGTCGACCAGGGGTCGATGGCCGGCATCCTTGCGGTGGTGCATGCGCGCGAGAGACATGGGCAGGATCACGATCCCGGTTCCGGTGGCAGCGGTCACGATGGCTTCTGCCACGGTCAGCGGTGCGAACGACGGCGAGAGGGCACCGGGGACGTCGATCGGACCCAGCGGGTCGTCGGTGGGGATCATCACGATCTCCCCCGCGAGGTCGGCGATGGTCAGCTCGTCGGCTGCGAGCAGGTGCGAATCGATCGAGGCGACCACGACGGGCACCTCGTCGTACAGCGTGATGATGTGCAGGTTCTCGTCGCTCAGCGGCAGACGCACCAGGGCGGCATCGAGGTCGTCGAGCGCCTCGCGCTGATCGGCGACCTCCACGGGCACGATCTCGACGGGCACGTGCGGCATCCGCTGCTTCCAGGCGTCGATCCACTTGCCGGGTGTGGCGCCGGGCACGACTCCGAGCCGGAACGTGCGGGGCTCGTCGGATTCGGGTTCCGTTGCGTCGAACACGACCTTGGCTGTCTTCTTCGGCGGCTTGGGCGGCGGGAACCGCTGCGCCGGTGCCGCCCTGTTGCGTCGCACGGGCGAGCCCTTGCCGGCACGCCCTGCCGGTCGTCGTCCCTGAGTCGCCATGTGCTCCAGGGTACCCGGCGGATGCCGTGAGGCGGTCTGAGATCGCGGCCGTGATCAGGCCGCGAGCCACAGTCCCTTCGGGTCGGTGGCGACCGTCAGACCGGCGGCGACCGTCTCGTCGTCGCCGATGCGAGCACCGCGCACGATCCGTGCGCCGGCCCCGACCTCGGTGCGGACTCCGATGTGTGCGCCGTCTCCGACGGCAGCGCCCTGGCCGATGTGTGCGTGCGCATCGACGTGCGCACCCTCGCCGATCACGGCATCCGGTTCGATCCATGCGCCGCGGGCGATGGTCGCGCCGGCGCCGATACGCGCGCCGGGTTCGATGTAGGCGCCCGCTTCAACATGCGCCTTCGGATGGACCTTCGCGCCATGCGCGACGAGACCGCGACCGTTGGCGTGCTTGCGATACCGCAGCGTCGCGCCCTGGTCGTTCTCGATGTCGACGTAGTTCTTGCCCACGATTCCTCCCCGTGTTCCGGAGTTCTCCGGATATATCAATAACCACGGGTGTGCCGGTTTCATTCCCGAGCATGGATCCGAGTCATCGCTGACACACGGGGCACCAGAAGGTGATGCGCTCACGGGTCGGATCCGCGCCCAGTTCGCCCCGCTTGATGAGGGTGCCGCAGCGGCGGCAGGGCTTGCCGGCACGGCCGTAGACCCAGGTTCCCTGACCGGGGCGATCGACTCCGGTGAAGGTGCGGTGACGACGATCGCGGTTCGCTCGGATCGTGCGCACGCCGAGGTCGAGCAGTGCGGGCACGTCGACCTCGGGGGCGGGCGTGGTCGGCAGGATCCCGCGCAGGAACAGGAGTTCTGCGGCGTACTCGTTGCCGAACCCTGCGACGTTGCGCTGGTCGAGCAGGGCGACGTGGATGCTGCGTGAGTCGGCGCTCACGCGCCTCGCGGCCTCGGCGGCGTCCCAGTCGGGGCCGAGAGGATCGGGCCCGAGATATCCGACGAGCTCGTCTTCATCGCGAGTCGGCACCACCTCGATCTCGGCCAGGTCGATGCCCACCGCCTCGCGCTGTGCGGTGCCGACGATCGCGCGCACCTTGAACGCCGGATGCCGCCACTTCTCACCCGCCCGGTACACCAGCCAGGCCCCGTCCATGCGCAGATGGGAATGCAGTGTGCTGTCGCCGATGCGCAGCAGCAGGTGCTTGCCGCGGGCGATCGAGGAGACGATCGGCTGACCGGTCAGGTCGAGGGTCGCGAAGCGCGGGACGCGGAGGTCGAAGCGCGCCACCTCGGCGCCGACCAGCGCCTCGTCGAGACGTTTGGCCGTGCGGAAGACCGTGTCGCCCTCGGGCATCAGACGTGCCCTGATCCGGCGGGCGGCGGCAGGGGCGCGGAGACGCTGCCCGGTGCGGGCGGTGCGGGCGGTGCGGGCGGTGCGGGCGGTGCGGGCTGAGCGGGAGGCGGGGGAGTCTGCGCCAGGGGAGTGCGCTCCAGCATGGTGCGCGCGAGAGTCGTGGCGCCCGCGACGGCGGCGGGCATGACGGCGACCGCGCCGCCGGGGATAAGGAAGCAGAGCTGCGTCGCGACACCGAAGCCGAGCACCCGCGCGCGACTGCCGCGGAACAGCACGGCACGGTCGGCGGGGGTGAGTTCGCGGGCGTCGAAGGCCCGCCCGGTGAGTTCGCGTGCGAGCATCCGCCCCGACAGCACGACACCTCCGACCGCCCCGAGCACCCCTCCGACGAGCGGCACGAGTCCGAGCAGCAGCACCAGGATCGCGATCAGGATGCCCAGGACCACGAGACGCAGGCCCTCGCCGACCGCCATCCAGAATCCGCCGCCGTCTGAGGGCGGTGCATCTCCGAGATCGGCCTCGACCGCACGCCAGATCCGCTGGTAGAACGGGTCGCCGATCGTCAGGGCGAGTGCGCTGAACACGGCGCTCGCGAGGGCGAGTGCGGCGGCGAAGATCACGATGCCCACGGCGGCTCTGAAGACGGATCGCCAAGCGGGGATCCAGCCGTCTGCGAAGGGCGTGACGGCGTCGGAGATCGGCGCGAGCGACAGGGCGAGCGGCACGAGACCGGCGAGCAGCACCAGCGCCGCGATGAGTCCGGGCACGAGTCCGAGGGCCATGGGGCCGGGCCGGCGTCGCCACGTGCCGAAGCCGCGCAGCAGAGTGCGGATGCCGTAGAAGAACTCCCCGATCATTCGTCCAGCCTAGGAGGGCATCGATCCTCTGGCGACCGCGCGCAGCATCCGAACATCCACGGCGATCAGCGAGGCGACCTGAAGGGTGTCCGGAACCCCCTTCCCGGCTCCGACGACGACGGTCGTGCAGCCGGCGGCCACGGCGGATGTCGCGCCGACGAGGGAGTCCTCGAGTGCGATGCATCTCTGTGCGGCGATGCCCAGACTCGCGGCGGCGCGAAGGTAGGGATCCGGCGCGGGCTTCGTGCGCGGGGTGTCGTCTGCCGTCACGATCACGTCGAACACCGACAGGTCGACGGTCTGCGCGAATCGCTGCACCCAGTGCCGAGGGGAGGAGGTCACGAGGGCCAGCGGCACCCGCGCTGCGGCGAGGGCAGCCAGCAACGATCGAGCGCCGGGAGTCCACGAGACGCCCCCGGCATACGCCTCGATCGACCGACGATCGAGCTCGTCGGCGACCGCTGCCGTCGTCATCTCGAGCGACAGGTGACTGCGCAGCGTCGCAGCCGCGCGGTCGAGGTCGAAGCCCTGCAGGGCTGACACGAGAGCGGGGTCGTCCGCACCGCTGTACCGCCGTACGAACTCCTCTACGACGAGCAGCCAGGTGCTCTCGGTGTCGAGAAGCGTGCCGTCCATGTCGCTGAGCACGGCCCATCCGGCTGGTGTCGCATCGGCTGAGTGCGGTGTGCGGTCGGGCATGGGGCGTCCTCCGGTCTGCGACCTCGAGCGATCGCTCAGCCCATCCGACCCGACGACACGAGCAGTGCGGCGTCCGTCCGCGAACCTGAGGTGAACGACAGTCGGCCGGCAGCTGAAGTCCGGTGGACAGGTGCGTGCACGTGTGCAGCCGCAGGCCGGCAGAGGACTCTCCGCCGGCCGAGCGCGGATACGCTGACGGCGGCGTGCCGGCCCTGTTCCGGGCGGCGAGGTCGGGAGGAGACGTCACATGCATCGCTATCGAGAGATCGCGCGCGATCTGAGCATCCAGATCATCGACGGGGCGTTCGACGAGGGCGGGATGCTGCCGCCCGAGGAACAGCTCTCGCGCACCTACGGAGTCTCCCGCGGCACGGTGCGCAACGCACTCGTGCTGCTCGCCCGTCAGGGAGCGATCGCGCCGCGCCGCGGATCGGGCTGGCTCGTGCGCACCACCGTGCAGAGTCAGCGCCTCTCGGAGATGCGATCCTTCGCGCAGTGGGCGCGGAGCCGCGGGATGGAGCCGGGGGGACGAGTGGTGTCGCAGCGCCGCAGAGCACCCACAGCCCTCGAGCTGCGGCAGCTGCGCGGTGGGTCCCGCGCCGGCGACGTGCTCGAGGTCGTGCGACTGCGCCTGCTCAATCGACGCGTCGTGATGCTCGAGCGCACGGCCTATCCGGCATGGATCGCGCCGATGATCGAAGCTCTGTCGCCTGAGGAATCGTCGGTCGTCGGCGCACTCGAAGAGCACCACGGCGTGCGCATGGTGCACGGGGAGCACTCGATCGATGCGATCGCCGCATCCAGCGAAGACGCGCGACTGCTCGAGGTACGACGGTCGAGTCCTCTGCTCCGGGTGAACCGGGTCAGCTACGCGGCAGACGGTCGCGCCATCGAGGCGGGCGATGACCGGTATCTGGCAGACACCATGTCGTTCCAGGTGCAGGCATCTCTGCAGGGCACCTCTCTGACGAGACAGGCCAACTGAGACGAGCCGACGACCCGGCTCTCGAACCGGTCGGGCTTCTCTGCGGTGGACTGCTGTGCGCACGCGTCCAGCAGGATCCGGTCGGGGAGGCCGGATGTGGCCGTCCGTTCACCTTCCGTGCATCCGCGGTTGGGTGGCCGCGGCGACGCTCGAGACAACAGCCCACTCGTCTCGAAAGGACGACACCCATGCATCCCTCCCGACCTCAGACCCGAACCAGGGGTGTCGCCCTGGTCGGCGTCGCACTGTCCGCCGTGCTGGTCGCCAGCCCGATCGCCGCGAGCGCGCAGGTGCCGGCCACGGTGCCCCACGAGGTGGTCGCGGCCGCCGAGTCGTCGTTCCAGGTGCCGACCGGCGCCCTCGTCGCCAGCAGCACGGTGCGCATCGAGTACGCGACCGACAGCCCCGACGGCACGAACTGGATCGGGTTCTACCGCGACGGTGAGGTGCCCGGCGGTGACGGTCAGGTCTCCGTCGCCTGGAAGTACGCCCCCGGCGCATCGGGATCCATCGATCTCGAAGTTCCTGCCGCTCCCGGCAGCTACACGCTCTGGTTCCTCGCCGCAGACGGCTACGAGCCTCTCGCCGAACAGCAGACCGTGACCGTGAGCGCTGCCGGCGGCGAGCTGAGCCCCGGCGATCCCGCGGCCGCCGTCGACATCGAATCTGTGACGACGGGCGTCGCGACCGATGGTGTGCTGCTGCGCGAGGGCTTCGACGCGGGGCTGCCCGAGAGCTGGTCGGTGGAGTCCGCCTCGACCATGGACGGCGTCGGCACCGCCGACTACCGAGGCTGGTCCGCCACGACGCGTGACGAGTGGACGGCGGATGTCGACGAGATGCGCGCACGCTTCGCCCGCCCGCTCGCCGGCTTCGCGGTCGCCGACGCCCAGCAGTTCGGAGCGCAGCCCTTCTCCTCGACGCTCACCAGCGCCGCTGTCGACGTCGAGTACCTGCGCTCGCTGGAGCTCTCGTTCGACAGTCACTATCGCGGTGCTCCCACGCAGACAGGCGTCGTCCGCGCGAGCTTCGACGGAGGCGACTGGGCGGAGGTGCTGCGCCTCGACTCCGCATCCGTGGCCGACGGCTACGACCCGCTGCAGCTGAACTACATGCAGGAGATCGCGATCGACGTTCCGGTCGGCGCTGCCGAGGTGCGATTCCAGTGGCAGCTCGACGCACCGGATGCGGACGCCCGCTACTGGGCGATCGACTCGGTGACCGTGCGCCAGGGCGCGCTCGCGACCGCGGAGGAGGCGACGACGCTCTGGACGGTGTCTGACATCCAGGGTCACCCCCAGGACTTCGAACACGGCCTCAACGATCTGCACGAGCTCGCTCCCGACCCCGCGGGTCTGCTGATCGTCGGAGATCTCGTGAACTCCGGCACCTCGACCGAATGGGACGAGATCTACCAGGTCATGGAGAACACGACCGCGATCCGACCCGAGACCACCGTCGCGTCGATCGGCAATCACGAGCGCTATGCGAGCGGAGGCTTCGCGTCGAACTTCGAGCGGTTCCTCGCGTTCGCCGAGCGCGACAAGGCGTACGCCGAATACGTGCTCAGCGGTCCGGGCGGTCAGGTGCCGGTGATCACGATCGGTCAGGAGATCAGCGGCCCGTCCGACGTGGCGATGACCGACGAGCAGGTGGAGTTCCTCGAGGAGCGCCTCGCTCACTGGACGGCGCAGGGTTCGCAGGTGATCGTCAACACGCACTTCCCGCTCGGCGACACCGTCTCTGCATCGTGGATCCCCTGGTACCACGACCACCACCTGATGAACGACCGCCTCACGAGCATCCTCGGCAACTACCCGAACGCTGTCGTCTTCAGCGGCCACACCCACTACCCCGCGACTCTGGGTGACTGGGCGGTGCAGCGCCGCACGGCGGACGGACACCCCGACGGCTTCTGGTCGGTCAACACGGTGGCGATGCACGTGGGGTGGGACGCGCGTGGTGAGAACACGGAGGGCATCAGCGAGGTCACGATCGGCGACGTCAACAACGGCCTGATCGTGGAGTCGTACGGCGACCGCATCGTGGTCAAGGCGCTCGACTTCTTCGCCGATGAGCAGATCCGCGAGGTCACCATCCACAACCCGCTCACGCCGTATGCGGCAGACATCGTTCCGGTCGCCGAGCGTCCTGCGGACTACTCCGCGGTCGACGCGGCGCTCGCTGCGGTGCCGGCCGACCTCAGCCCCTTCACGACTGACAGCGTCGCCGCGCTGAACCGCGCGATCTCCGCCGTCGAGCGGGAGCTGACGGCAGCCGACCAGGCCGAGGTGGATGCCATGGCAGTGGCGATCCGGGCGGCGGTCGACGGGTTGGTGCGCATCGAGGACGACGCACCGGGCACCGATCCCGGGGCGGGCTCCGGCTCGGGGTCTGATTCGGGCTCGGGGTCGGGCGCGGGCTCTGGCTCCGGTTCGGACGGGGGTGCGGCCGACGGCGACCTTGCGACCACCGGCTACGACCCCGGCGTCACCTGGATCCTCGCACTCGGACTCCTCGGGCTCGGCGGAGGGATCCTCCTGGTTCGTCGTCTCGTGGCCCGTCGCTCATCGTCGGACGCCACGGAATCGACGCCGCTGAGCTGACGCTGCTGAGCTGACGCGCTGAGTCGCCCCTGCGACGCCGTCGGTCTGTGCCATGGTGCGGATCGGCGGCGTCGTGGTGCGTGCGCGGCCGTTCAGATCGCCTTGCGCAGCGTGTAGCCGCGGGGTGTCGCGACGAACCCCGCCTCCTGCAGGGCGAGGGCGAGTTCGGTGCCGTAGACGCCCTCTCCGTTGACCTTCTCGACCGTGAGGGTGTCGAGACGGCGGGCGCGTGCCGTCGCGGCGAGGTCGGATGCCGCGGCTCGCAGCACCTCGGATTCGTCGGTGAAGCACAGCACCGTGCGCCCGCCCCGTTCGAGATAGAGCACGAGCGAACCGTCGACGAGCACCACCAGGCCACCGGCCTTGCGCCCGGGGCGATGCGACACCTCGTCGCGCTTAGGCCACCCGAGAGCCGCGCCATAGGGATTGGCGGGGTCGGTCGCGGCGAGCGTCACGGCCTTGCGCGGGGGCGGGTCGGCGAGTCCGGCGAACGTGCGCAGGCGGTCGACGGTGGCGGATGCCGCGAACTGCGCAGCACCGAGCCTCTCGATCACGTAGCCGCGACGGCAGTGCCCGGCCTCTTCGAAGCCGGCGAGCACCCGGTAGGTCTGGGCGAAGCCGCCCGGCACGCCCTCGGCCTGCACCGCGCCTCGTGTGACGACGCCGTAGCGGTCGAGCAGCAGGCCGGCGGTGACGGTCGCGCGCCGAGCGGCATCCGTCTCGACGGAGGGCAGCAGCGACCAGCGTCCGCCGATCGACGACGGGCGCGCCGCGGTGCGGGCGAGCGACATGCCCCGGTAGGTGCGCGTGCGCGGGGCGCGTCTGGTCACCCGGTGGGCCTGCGACCCCCCTGCCAGCAGCGACCGGATCGGGGCGAAGGTGTCGTTGGTCACGCGGCCGGCCCAGGTCAGCGACCACAGCGCCTCGAGCACGGACTGCTCGTTCTCGGCGGCCGCCATCTCTCTCAGCTGGCCAGCGAAGTAGGCCCCGCCCGCCTCGAGCGCGGCCAGCACCCGGGCCTCGAGCGAATCCGCGGCGATCTCGTCGTCGGGTTCGGGAAGTGTGAAGGGCGCGAGGTCGGCGGGGTGCAGCGACACCCAGCCGTCACGACCGGGCAGCGTGCCGTGGCCCGACCAGATCACCTCGCCCGACGCCGTGAGCTCGTCGAGCAGGGCGGGGGAGTAGTCGCGCACGCGGGAGGGGAGCACCAGGGACTCCCATGCGCTGGCGGGAATGGGCACCCCGGCGAACTGCTCGATCACGGCGAGCACGCCGTCGAGTCCTTCGAGCGGACGGCCGAGGTGCTGCCAATCGGGCAGGAAGCGCGCATACGCTTCAGGGGACACCGGCTCGACGCTGCCTCGGATCGCGGCGAGCGACCGCATCCGCAGTCGACGCAGCACCTCGGTGTCGCACCATTCTGTCTCGTTGCCGGTGCCGGAGGCCTCGGGCAGGAAGTAGCCGCTGGTGAGCCGACCCGAGTGCTCCAGCCGCTGCAGGGTGTGCCGGGCGACGGCCGCACCGAGGCCGAAGCGCGACGCGATGGCATCCGTCGTGAAAGGTCCGTGCGTGCGGGCGTACCGCGCGACGAGATCGCCGAGCGGATCGGCGAGGGGTTCGAGGAACGTGACGGGGATGCCGGTGGGCAGCGCCGCGCCGAGCGCATCGCGCAGGCGCCCGGCGTCTTCGATCGCGGCGACGCGCGTGGTGCCGGCCACCGTGACCGGGATCGCGCGGCGCGCGTCGATCAGCGCGTCGAGGTGTTCGGAGGCCGAGCCGGTCTCGGGGTCGAGTCGCGCGTCGATCTCGGCCGCATCCATCGGGCCGAGCATCCGCAGCAGGTCGGCGACGCCCTCGAGGCCCCGCGCATGCCGCTCGGGGTCGAGTCGCTGCGCCTCGCGCTCGAACTGCGTGATGACGTCGGGGTCGAGCAGTTCGCGGAGCTCGACCGTGCCGAGCAGCTCGCCGAGCAATGCGGGGTCGACCGAGAGGGCAGCCGCCCGACGCTCGGCGAGCGGCGAGTCGCCCTCGTACATGAATGCGCCCACGTAGCCGAAGAGCAGGTCGCGCGCGAACGGCGAGGGCTGAGACGGCTGCGTCTCGACGAGTCTGATGCGCCGGTCGGCGATCGAGACCGCGAGCTTGCGGAGCGACGGGAGGTCGTAGACGTCCTGCAGCACCTCGCGCAGGGTCTCGAGGATCACCGGGAACGTCGGATGCCGGCGGGCGACTTCGAGCAGCTGCGCCGAGCGCTGCCGCTGCTGCCACAGCGGTGTGCGCTTGTTGGGGTTCATCCGCGGCATCAGCAGGGCGCGGGCGGCGCATTCGCGGAACCGGGAGGCGAACAGCGCCGAGCCGCCGACCTCCTGCGTGACCAGCTGTTCGAGCTCGTCGGGGTCGAACACGAACAGCTCGGCGCCCGGCGGTTCGGCCTCGGCATCCGGAATGCGCACGATGATGCCGTCGTCGCTCGCGACCGCCGAGCCCTCGACTCCGAGGCGCTCGCGGATGCGGGCGTTGATCGCCAGGGCCCACGGCGCGTGCACCTTCATGCCGTACGGGGAGTGAAGGATCACCCGCCAGTCGCCGACCTCGTCGCGCCCGCGCTCGACCGTGAGGGTGCGGTCGGTCGGCAGGGTGCCGGTCGCCTCTCGCTGCTCAGCCAGGTGCGCCATCAGGTTCATCCGGGCCTGCTCGTCGAGACCGGCTTCGATCAGCCGTTGAGCCGCTTTCTCGGGAGTCGCCGCCGACACCTCCCGGGAGAACTTGCCGAGAGCCTCGCCGAGTTCGAACGGGCGGCCGATCCCGTCGCCGTGCCAGAACGGCACCTTGCCCGGCTGGCCGTACGCGGGGATCACATTGACCCGGTCGTGCGTGATCTCGGCGATGCGCCAGCTCGTCGTACCGAGCGTGAACACGTCGCCGACCCGCGACTCGTAGACCATCTCCTCGTCGAGCTCGCCGACGCGCGCGCCGGTGCTCTCGCCGGCGACGAAGACGCCGAAGAGTCCGCGGTCGGGGATCGTGCCGCCGCTGGTGACGGCGATGCGCTGGGCGCCTGGGCGCCCCGTGAGCGTGCCTGCGTCTCGGTCCCACACCAGGCGGGGGCGCAGCTCGGCGAACTCGTCGGAGGGATAACGTCCGGCGAGCAGGTCGAGCGTCGCCTCGTAGGCCGACCGGGGGAGGGACTGGAACGGTGCCGAGCGGCGTACGGTCTCGAACCACTCCTCGACGCTGATCTCACCGAGGGCGCTGGCCGCGACCGTCTGCTGAGCGAGGATGTCGAGCGGGTTGCGCGGCACCTGGATCGCCTCGATCTTGCCGGCCAGCATCCGCTCGGTGACGATCGCGGTGTGCAGCACGTCGCCCCGGTGCTTGGGGAACAGTGCCGCGCGGCTGATCTCGCCGACCTGGTGCCCTGCGCGGCCGACGCGCTGCAGACCGGAGGCGGCCGACGGCGGCGCCTCGACCTGGATCACCAGGTCGACCGCGCCCATGTCGATGCCGAGTTCGAGGCTGCTCGTCGCGACGACGCACCGCAGGACGCCCGACTTCAGCTCCTCCTCGACCTGGGCCCGCTGCTCTTTAGAGACCGAGCCGTGGTGGGCCTTGGCGAGCACGGGGTCGGCTCCGGCTGTCGCGCCCGCCTGCGCCATCATGGCCGCGGGCACCGATGCCTCGGGCAGGGCGACGCCGATGCGCTCGGAGTAGATCTCGTTGAGGCGCCCTGTGAGGCGCTCGGCCAGCCGTCGCGAGTTCGAGAACACGATGGTCGACTTGTTCTGCAGGATGCGGTCGACGATCGCCTCCTCCACGTGCGGCCAGACGGAGCCCGTGACCTCGGTGTACTCCGCATCCGCCGCATCGCCGGCACCGTTCGGCGCGCCGGGAGGCGGTGGCGGGTTGGTCATGTCGTCCATCGGGACGACAACCCCGAGCTCGAACGTCTTGGATGCCGGCGGGGCGACGATCTCGACCGGAGCCGCGCCGCCGAGGAAGCGCGCGACCTCGTCGATCGGGCGCACGGTCGCCGAGAGCCCGATGCGCTGGGCCGGCTCGTCGTGACCGTGAGTGCGGCGCAGGGCGTCGAGACGCTCGAGGCTCACCGCGAGGTGGGCCCCGCGTTTGGTCGCGGCGACCGCGTGCACCTCGTCGATGATGACCGTGTGCACGTCGCGCAGAGTCTCGCCGGCGCGACTGGTGAGCATCAGGTACAGCGACTCGGGGGTCGTGATGAGGATGTCTGGCGGGTCGGAGACCAACTTGCGGCGGTCGCTCGAGGTGGTGTCGCCCGAGCGGACGCCGACCGTCACGGAGGGGGCCTCGACGCCGAGGCGCCTGGCCGACTGCCCGATGCCGATGAGTGGAGAGCGCAGGTTGCGCTCGACGTCGACGCCGAGAGCCTTCAGCGGCGAGATGTAGAGGATGCGCGTGCGCGAGCTGTCTGTGCCACGCGCGGGCTGCTCGGTGCGCTCGCGGAACACGCTGTCGATCGCCCAGAGGAAGGCCGAGAGGGTCTTGCCCGACCCCGTCGGGGCCACGACGAGCGCGTGCTTGCCGGCGGAGATGGCGTTCCACGCGCCGGCCTGTGCGGGAGTGGGTTCGGGAAAGGCACCCCTGAACCAGTCCTGCGTGGCAGGGGTGAAGCGGTCGAGCACGTCACCCATCCCTCCATCATCACCCGTGCCACCGACATCGGGGCGACTGTTGTCTGCAGGAACGATGATGAGGTAGGTGCGATCCGAGGTGGCG
>NZ_JBLWII010000006.1:0-298271 GCF_051365005.1 Microbacterium sp. K2
ACGCGTCGTCGTGACTCACGACCAGCACGGCCCCGCGGTATGCCCGCAATGCCTCGACGAGCTGGTCGACCGTGTCGATGTCGAGGTTGTTCGTCGGCTCGTCGAGCACCACGAGGTGCGGTGCCGGATCCGAGAGCAGCAGCTTCGCCAGCGCCACCCGGAAGCGCTCGCCGCCAGACAGCGCGGCGACAGGACGCTCGGCCGTCGCCCCTCGGATGAGGAACCTCGCGAGCCTGTTGCGCAGCTCCTTCTCGGGCACCTGGGGCGCGGCATCCGCGATGTTCTCGAACACCGATCGGTTCTCGTCGAGCCCGTCGATCCGCTGCGGCAGGTAGCCGATGCGGTCGGTGAGCGCCGTCGCCGTCAGCGCCGGCCGTTCCGTATCCAGCAGGGATTCCTCCGGCTGGGCGGTAGAGCCGTCATCCGGACCGATCGTCGGCATCGGTGCTGACTCGCCGACGCCGACGCCGACGCCGCCGCCGACCCCGGCTCCGGCCACCAACCGCTCGAGCAGCGTCGTCTTTCCGGCGCCGTTGCGCCCGATCAGCGCGACGCGATCGGGGCCCTGGACGATCCATGACCGTTCGCCGTCGCCGATCATGGCGATGCGCCGCGAGCGCGACACCTGCGGGTCGGGAAGCTCGATCTTCATCGACGCATCCGAGCGCAGACGGCGCCCCGCCTCATCGAGCGCGGTGCGAGCGGCATCCTCCTTCGCGCCGACCTCGGTGCGCAGCTTTCCCGCTGACACCTCCGCGGCCATCTTGCGACCGTGCGCGATGATCTTCGGCACGCGCTTCTCGATCTCCGCCTTCTTCGCCGTGCGCGACCGGTGCGCGAGCTTGACCTCGGCCTCGATGCGCTGACGCTTCTCCTTGCGGAACTCCTGCTTCGCCGTGACCTCTGCCTGCCTGGCGGCCTCCTGCTCGGCATCCAGCCAGGCTCGCCATTCGGAGTACGGGCCCCCGAACACGCTCAGCGTCTGGGCGTAGAGCTCGGCGGTGTCGTCCATCAGCTCGAGCAGCGAGAGGTCGTGGCTGACCACGATGAGCGTGCCCTTCCACGACCTGACCATGGCCGCCAGCTTCGCGCGGGCGTCCCGATCGAGGTTGTTGGTCGGCTCATCGAACAGGGTGATCGGTGCACGCCGCAGACGGATGCCGGCGATCGCGACCAGCACCGCCTCACCGCCCGACAGCTCGCCGACACGTCGGTCGAGGAACTCGGGGGCGAGGCCCGCCTCGGCCAGGGACTGCTCGGCTCGTGCCTCGATGTCCCAGTCGTCGCCGACCGCCTCGAAGTGCGCCTGGTCGACATCGCCCGCGCTGATCGCTCGGACGGCATCGAGGGCTTCGGCGACTCCGAGCAGCTCGGACACCCGGCGGTCGACGTCGAGCGTGAGCTGCTGCGGCAGGTACGCGACCTCGCCAGTCGTGGTGAGGAATCCGGTCGTGGGACTCAGCTCGCCCGCCATGAGGCGGAGCAGCGTCGACTTGCCGGCGCCGTTGCGGCCGACCAGCCCGGTGCGACCGGAGCCGAACGATCCCGAGACCGAGTCGAGCGCGGTGGTGCCGTCCGGCCAGGTGAAGGTGAGTCGGTCGAGGGTGACCGACGCGTGGAGGGTGGGTACTGACATGGTGTCTCCTGTCGAGTGCGAGGGTGCACTGACACCGGTCGCCCGAGGGCCCGTCTGAGCGGGGCGCTGTCGGAGGACAGCGGGCGTGGTCTGCCGTGGAGTCGGCGATCGTCGGGTCAGCGCGCGGAAAGGTGAGCGCGGAGGCGACGGATCAGATCAAAGGACTTCCAGACACGGCGGACAGGGCTCCACGACGATACCCGGGCGTGTCGGACTTTCGCAACCCCGGGCGTGTCGCGGTCGGCGAGCGGATCGGTCAGGCCTTGGCGGTGCGCTCGAGCCACTTCGTGAGGAAGACGTGCACGTCGCGGAGTTCTTCCTCCGAGATGCTGTGCGTGAGTCCGGTGTAGACCCGCCCCGACAGCTCTGAGTGCGCCGGCAGCCACTCCGCGGTGTGCGCGACCAGCGCGTCGGGGATCACCTGGTCGTTCGTGCCTCGCCCCCAGAAGACGTGCGGTCGCGACTCGGTCAGCGCTTCGTCGCCCGGCAGCTCGCCGGCGGCGGCGTACCCGCTGAGCGCCACCACGGTGTCGATGTCCTGAGGGGCGAGACGCATGGCCTGCAGTGCGACGGCGGCGCCCTGCGAGAAGCCGAGCAGAGCCACCGCAGGAGCATCCGCCCGAGCACCGTCGAGCCAGCGCAGGAACGCCTCCGCTGCGAGCGTCACGGATGCGGCGCTGCGGCCGTCGAGGCCTTCGATGGCATACCAGGAGCGCCCTGGCATCGGCCACGGGGGTGCGAGCGGGGCGGCGACGGATGCCACGGCGATGCCCTCGGGCAGGTACGGGACCAGCCCGAACAGATCGTGCTCGTCGGCGCCGTATCCGTGCAGCAGCACCACCAGCGGCATCCCCGCGCGGTCGTCGGTCGACCAGCGCGTGAGGAGCCCGTCGATCATCAGTTCTTCGCTCACCCGTCCATCCTGCCAGCGCCCTCCGACACTCGCAGGCGCTGATCGTCGGATCGTATGCCGGTCGTGGCCGCAAGTCGGTGTTCGGTCGAGGATGCGGCTGGTAGAAAGGAGACATGTCCGTCCGCACACCTGATCCCGATCCCGAGCCCGACGACGGCCTCGAGGGCTTCGGCTCCGCACAGCCCTCGGGCGACTCCAATCCGGGGTGGTTGAGCGAATACGAGCTGGCAGAGGCGAGACGCCACCTGCCGATGCTCTATGTCGAGGCGATCCCGGTGCGCACCGACGGTTCAGGGCAGGTGACCGAGATCGGCATCCTGCTGCGGTCGACGCCCATGGGAGAGATGACGCGCACCATCGTCTCGGGTCGAGTCCGGTTCGGCGAGACCATCCGCGACGCGCTGTTCCGCCACGTCGAGAACGACCTGGGCCCGATGGCGTTCCCGCTGCTCCCGCCCCAGCCGCTGCCCTTCACGGTCGCCGAGTACTTCCCGATCCCGGGGGTCAGCGCCTACCACGACGACCGTCAGCACGCCGTCTCGCTCGCGTTCGTGGTGCCGGTCACCGGCACGTGCGAGCCGCGACAGGATGCGCTCGAGGTCACCTGGTTCTCGCCGGAGGCCGCGGCATCAGACACCGTGGCCGCCGAGATGGAGGGTGGGCGCGGCACGCTCATCCGACTGGCCCTCGCGAACCTCGGCCTTCTCCGCTGACGGCTGATCCACGCTATACGCGAGAGGCCCGCCGTCATGACTTCTGACGGTGGGTCTCTTCGTGTGTCGCGCGCGCCGCGACCGGCTTCTCAGCGCGAGGTGAGGCGGGCGAGCTCGGCGACGAACTCGTCGACGTCGGACTCCTCGGTGTCGAAGCCGCACATCCAGCGGACCTCGTTGCGCGCGGCATCCCAGTCGTAGAAGCGGAACTTCTCGCGCAGCTGGTCGGCGATGCCGTCGGGCAGGGTCGCGAAGACGCCGTTCGACTGGGTCGGCTGCGTGAACGAGACGCCGGTGATCTCGCCGGCGGTGATGCCGGCCTCGATCTCGCCGCGCAGCCGCTGGGCCATGGCGTTCGCGTGCTGGGCGTTGCGCAGCCACAGGTCGCCCTCGAGCAGAGCGATGAGCTGTGCCGAGACGAACCGCATCTTCGACGAGAGCTGCATGTTGAACTTGCGGGAGTACTGCAGACCCGTCGACGCCTCGGGGTTCAACACCACGATGGCCTCGCCGAGCATGGCGCCGTTCTTCGTGCCGCCGAAGCTGAGCACGTCGACGCCTGCGTCGCGGGTGAAGGCGCGCAGCGGAACGTCGAGGGCCGCTGCCGCGTTCGAGATGCGTGCGCCGTCGAGGTGCAGCTTCATGCCGCGTTCGTGCGCGTGGTCCGCGAGTGCGCGGATCTCGTCGACGGAGTAGAGAGTGCCGAGCTCGGTCGACTGCGTGATCGAGACCACCAGCGGCTGTGCGCGGTGCTCGTCGCCCCAGCCCCAGGCCTCGCGATCGACGAGCTCGGGGGTGAGCTTGCCGTCGTCGGTGGGCACGGCGAGGATCTTGAATCCGCCGATCCTCTCGGGGGCACCGCCCTCGTCGACGTTGATGTGAGCGGTGGATGCCGAGATCACGGCGCCCCAGCGCGGCAGCATCGACTGCAGCCCGGTGACGTTCGCCCCGGTGCCGTTGAACACCGGGAACGCCTGCACGCCCTCGCCGAAGTGGCCCCGGAAGACCTCCTGCAGACGCGCCGTGTAGGCATCCTCGCCGTACGCGACCTGGTGGCCGCCGTTCGCTGCTGCGATGGCCGCGAGGACCTCGGGGTGGACGCCGGAATAGTTGTCGCTGGCGAAGCCCCGAACGGCGGGGTCATGCTGAATACTCACCGCACAAGCCTACGGGCCGATGCCGGTGTCGGATGCCGCGTCAGGCAACCCGCTCTACCGAATGTCCGAGGCCACGCCTACCCTCTAACTCATGGAGCGCACCGCAGCGAAGACAGCCTTCGCGAACGTCCTCGTCAACACGCTCATCGCGAACGTGACGACGAGCTTTCTCTGGTTCGCGCTGACCTTCTGGGTCTACATCGAGACGCAGTCGGTTCTCGCGACCGGAATCATCGGCGGCGCCTACATGCTGTTCATCGCCTTCTTCGCGATGATCTTCGGCACGATCGTCGATCGCAACCGCAAGCACACGGTGATGCTGCTTTCGAGCGTGATCTCGGCGGTCGCGTTCCTGATCGCGGGCGTGATCTACGTGTGGCAGCCGGAGTCGGCTCTGCTCGACCTCGGCGGCCCGTGGTTCTGGCTGTTCTCGGCGATCATCCTGTTCGGCGGGGTCATCGAGCAGCTGCGCAACATCGCACTCTCGACGACGGTCACGCTGCTCGTGCCCGAAGACCGCCGTGCCAATGCCAACGGACTCGTCGGCACGGTGCAGGGGCTGGCCTTCCTCGTGACGAGCGTGTTCTCGGGGCTGTCGATCGGCTTCCTCGGCATGGGGTGGACCCTCGCGATCGCGATCGGCGCGATGGTGCTGACCTTCGTGCACCTGCTGTTCATCCGCATCCCCGAGGGCACGCCGCAGCCCGATCCCGATGCCAAGAGCGCGCTCGACTTCCGCGGCAGCGTGGCGGCCATCAGGCTGGCACCCGGACTGTTCGCCCTGATCATCTTCTCGACGTTCAACAACCTCATCGGCGGCGTGTACATGGCGCTGATGGACCCCTACGGTCTCACTCTCTTCAACGCGCAGATGTGGGGTTTCGCGCTGGCGTTCGCGTCCACGGGATTCCTGATCGGCGGCGGGCTCGTGGCGAAGTTCGGCCTCGGCGCCAAACCGATGCGCACACTCCTGCTCGTCGTGATAGCGATGGGCATCCTCGGCTCGGTCTTCATGCTGCGCGAGTGGTGGCCCCTCTACGTGATCGGCATGTGGATCTACATGGCTCTCGTGCCTCCCGTCGAGGCGGCCGAGCAGACCATCATCCAGAAGGTGGTCCGCTACGACAGGCAGGGGCGCGTGTTCGGCGTCGCCGCCGCGATGGAAGCCGCAGCCGCTCCGATCACGGCCTTCCTGATCGCGCCGATCGCCGAGTTCCTGATCATCCCGTACATGAAGACCTCCGAGGGGCAGCAGCAGTGGGAGTGGCTGCTCGGCGAGGGTGAGGCTCGGGGCATCGCGCTGATCTGCCTGTTCGCGGGCATCATCATGGTGATCGCCGCCACGCTGGCGTTCTTCACCAAGTCGTATCGCAAGCTCACCGAGCTCTATGCGAATGCGCCGGCGCAGGACCCGAACGGCGAAGACGCCGAGGGTGCAGGGGAAGGAGGCGTCGACGCAGCCGAGGGCAGCGAGGCGAGCGACAGGGCGACGAGCGACAGCGCAACGAGCGACACGATGACAGGTGGCAGTGTGACGGCCGACAGTGTGGCCCCGGACAGCCGGCGGTTCGCGGATGCGCCAGCGCCGTTGCGGGGGATGCCGCCCGAGATTCCTGAGGCTCCTGAGTCTCGGCGCTAGACGGTCAGTCGAGCGTGATGATCTGGTCGTTGAGATCGGCGGCGTCCGCGTCCCACAGGGCCAGCACTCGGGGCACGAGGGACTCAGGGTCGAGCGCCTTCGCCTGGAACACCACGGATGCCGCGCGCAGCGGCTCTCCGGCATCCCGCGCCGCCTTGGCAAAACCCTGCGCGACCGCGCGCGTCCACGCCTCACTCGCCGCCTTGACGGCCGCATAGTTCGCGCCTCCCGCCAGGGGGCGCCCCACCGCGGTCGATGAGACGATCGCGAAACGTCCGGCATCCGACGCGCGGAGCGCGCTGTCGAACGCACGGCTCGTCGCGCGCACCGCATCGAGCGCGGGGAGGAGAGCGTGGAAGTCGTCGTCGGACTGCCCGGCGAGCCCGCCGCCCCCGCGCCAGCCGCCGACCAGCGGGATCATGGCATCCACCGCGTCGATCCGCGACGCCAGCTCTGTCATCGACTCCAGTGAGGTCGCGTCAGCCACCTCGACCCGCACTCCGATCGCCTGCAGCGACTCCAGTCGCTCGGCCGAGCGGCCGGTGGCGATCACGCGTGCCCCGGCGTCGACGAGTGCCTGAGCGAGTGCGAGCCCCGAAGGACTCGTGGCTCCGGCGAGAAGGACGGTTCGATCGGTGACGCTCATGTGCTCAACTCTCGTATAGAGACAGTTCTGCGGCCACCCCCGGGCAGGAATGGCCGCAGACGCTGCGTCCGATCGCCCCCGCGACCGGACCCCAGAAATGCGCGAGTCAGTCGTCGGTGCCCCGGATGCCGACGGTCGACTCGATGACCGGCTTCATCTTCTTGTCGAGGGCCTCGAAGAACATGGACAGGGGGAACTCGTCGTCGAGCACCGCGTCGGTGAAGCCCTTGGGGGCGCCGGCGAGAATCTCGTCCGGCAGGCCGCGGGCCCAGCGCGAGGCCGGATTCGGAGTGAGCACGGAGCGGACGAGGTCGTAGGCGGCGAGCCAGTGCGCCGTCTTCGGGCGGTCGATCGAGCGCCAGTAGAGCTCGTCGATCGCGTCACCGAGGGCGACGACCGCGTCGGGAACCGCTGCCCAATCGAAGGCGAGCGCGGTGTCGGTCCAGTGCAGCACTCCGCGCTGGTGCAGCCAGGCGAAGAGCAGCTGTCCGCCGAGACCGTCGTAGTTGCGCACCCGCGAGCCCGTGATGGCGAAGCGGAAGATGCGGTCGAAGATCACGGCGTACTGCACGAGATCCGCGTGGTCGAGCATCTCCTGCTCGGAGTCCGAGAGGCTGTCACCGGCCTCGGTGCGCGCACGCAACGACCGCTCGATCTTCACCGACTCGCGGAACGCGGTGAGGTCGCACCGCAGCTCCTCGAGCGAGTACAGGAAGAACGGCATCCGCTGCTTGATCATGAACGGGTCGAACGGCAGGTCGCCGCGCATGTGGGTGCGGTCGTGGATGATGTCCCACATCACGAACGCGCGCTCGGTCAGCGCCTGGTCGTCGAGCATCGCCGCGGCCCGTTCCGGGAGCTCGAGCTTGGTGATCTCGGCGGCTGCGCGGGTGACGCGGCGGTAGCGGGCCGCTTCACGGTCCTGGAAGATCGCGCCCCACGTGAACGAGGGGATCTCGCGCATCGCGACGGTCTCGGGGAACAGCACGGCCGAGTTCGTGTCGTATCCGGGCGTGAAGTCGACGAGCCGCAGCGAGACGAACAGCTTGTTGCCGTAGTCGCCGGCCTCCAGGGCCGCGATGAACTCCGGCCAGATCGTCTCGACGATGAGCGCCTCGACGAGGCGGTCGCTCGAGCCGTTCTGCGTGTACATGGGGAAGACGACCAGGTGGCGGATGCCGTCGACCCGATGCTGCTGCGGCTGGAACGCCATGAGCGAGTCGAGGAAGTCCGGCACGCCGAACCCTTCCGAGACCCAGCGGTCGAAGTCGACGATCGACGCGGCGAGGTAGTCGGCGTCGTGCGGGAAGGCGGGGGCCAGAGCGCGGATGCCGGCGGTGATCGCGGCGACGAGATCGCGGGCGGCGGCGTGGTGCGCGGCATCCGGGATCGAGCCGTCCTTGACCTGCATCTCGCGGATCGCGATCGCGGCGTCCTTGAGCTGGGCCCACGCTGCAGAGGATTCGGCGGTCGAAGCGTCCTCGACGACCTCGGGTTCGCCGACGATGGCCTGTACAGCGGAGCTGTTGGCGGAAATGATGGACATCGGGACCTCCGATCGGAGAGTTTGACGGAAAGATTCCGGCATATACGGAATCCTGACGATAATATTACATCCATGGATGACTCTGTCGACCGCGCGATCCTGGCCGAGATCTCACGAGACGGGCGCGCGACGCTGTCTCAGCTCTCCGACGCCGTCGGCCTCTCCGTGTCGGCTGTGCAGTCGCGACTGCGCCGCCTCGAGACGCGCGGCATCATCACCGGCTACCGGGCGATCCTCGACCCCGAGCTGGTGGGCACCCCGCTCTCGGCGTTCATCGAGATCACGCCGCTGGACCCGGCTCAGCCCGACAACGCCCCTGAGCTTCTCGAGCACCTCGACGCGATCGAAGCGTGCCACTCGATCGCCGGTGACGCCAGCTACATGCTGTTCGTGAGGGTCGCGTCGCCGCGCGCGCTGGAAGAACTCGTGCGCGACATCCGGCTCGCCGCGAACGTCAGCACCCGCACCACGGTCGTGCTGCAGACCTACTACGAGCACCGGCCGATCATCTCGGTCGCTCCTGAAACCGACTAGCCGATCACAGCAGCGCGCCGACCATCGCCTCCCCGAGGGGCGTGCGCAGATGCAGCATCCTTGCGCCGTCGCGTTCGCTCGAGACCAGGCCGGCGTCGCGCAACACCGTGAGGTGGTGGGATGCCGTGGACACGGCGATCCCCGCATCCTGAGCCACCTGTGAGGTGGTGCGGGCGACGCCGGCCTCGAGCAGGATCGTCGCGCGCGCCGGGCCGAGGAGGGCGCCGAGCGACGTGGCGATCTCGCTCGCGTCGCGGGACCAGCCGGCGGTCACGCCCCGCGCGGGATAGAACAGGGTCGGCTGGGCCGGCGGTTCGGTGAGCACCATGCATCCCCACGACGACATCACCGACGGCACCAGCACCAGTCCGCTGCCGTGGCAGTCGACGAGCTCGCTGTGGCGGCGAAGCGAGACACGCACGGCTCCGTCGCCCCAGCTCACGGTCGGATGCAGTCCACCCGCCATCTCTCGGATCCCCGAGGTGGCGATCACCCGCGACCGCACGGCGATGTCGGATCGCAGCAGACGTTCGAGCTGCGGCCAGACGGGAGCGAGCGCGGCATCCCACACCTCCGACCAGGCGTCGGCGACCATCTCGCGGGCACGGGCCGGCTGCTCCTGCATCTCGCGCAGCGCCCGCCGGCGGGATCCCGACGAGCGGATCACCATCTTGCCGAAGTCGACCCGCATCGGATCCAGCGGTGTGATGCGCAGCGCCGCGAGCTCGGCCTCGGGCGTCATGTCCCACCCCGGCGCCGCCGTGAGGAAGTCGGGCATATAGCCGTCGTCGCCGATCACCGCGGCGAGCAGCTGGAAGCTCTCGCGCGGCAATCGATCGCGCACGGCCCGCAGCCACCCCCACTGCAGCGGGTGCTGCTCCGGGCGCAGCAGCACCCGCACGGCGTGGGCGAGTTCGTGGCCGGGGGAGATGCCGAAGCGCACCGACTGGATGTCGCCGGGGCTGAGGTGGAACTCCACGCGATGGTCGGGGTGCTCGACGCCTTCGACCGGCGTATCGGGTCGACCCGCGTGTGAGTTTCGATCCACATCGAAACTCTAGGACGAGCGTGCGCGCCTGTCGAGACTGGGCTCATGAACACCACGTCATCTGCTCTCGAAGCTGTCACCGCCGCGGACATCCGCATCGGCACCGGACGCAGCCGCAGGTTCGTCGGCGCGGATCACGGTGCGGGGATCTCGTACTTCTACGTCGAGAATCAGCCCGGCGAGGGGCCGGGCCTGCACTGGCACCCCTACCCCGAGACCTGGGTGGTGCTCGAGGGCACGGCGCGGATCACGGTCGGCGATGAGACGATCGTCGCCTCCGCAGGCGACACCGCGACAGGCCCGGCCTTCGTGCCACACTGCTTCACGAACGTCGGCGAGGGGATGCTGCGCATCATCGGCATCCATGCGTCGGCGACGATCATCCAGACCTTCCTCTCCGACGACTGAACGACCACGCACAGGAGCATCCATGTCCTTCCAGGCATACCTCGACAAGGTCGAGACCCAGACCGGCCTCACCCCTCGCCAGTTCATCGAACTCGCCAAGGAACAGGGGTTCGACGAGACCACGAAATCGACCGTCGTGCTCAACTGGCTCAAGCAGGACTACAGCCTCGGCCACGGTCACGCGCAGGCGATGGTGCATGTGATCCTCAAAGGCCCGAAGATCAGTGACAAGCACGTCGGCAAGGGTGGGGCGCACGGCGACGCGTCGGACACCCTGTGGCTCGACGGCAAGGACAGCAACCCCAACCCCTGACCTGCGTCTCCCGGCAAACGACAGAAGAGAGAGAATCATGGCCGTCCGCGTCGATCTCAACGTCTCCCTCGACGGATTCGCGACCACCACCGACCAGACGCCGGAGAACCCCTTCGGCGACGACTGGCCGCGTCTGGTCGCTGCCTACGCCGCGACGCGGACGTTCCGCAGCCGCGTGCTCGGTGACGACTCAGGAGCAGGCACGACCGGAGTCGACGAGAAGTACGCCCACGCCTACTTCGAGGGGATCGGCGCCGAGATCATGGGCGCCGGGATGTTCGGTCTGCACCAGTTCCCGGACGATCCGCAGTGGCGCGGCTGGTGGGGCGATGAACCGCCGTTCGAGGTGCCGGTCTTCGTTCTCACCCATACTGCGCGCGACTCGATCGAGTTCGCGAACGGCACCGTCTTCCATTTCGTCGCCGGGAGCCCGGAAGAGGTGCTGCCGCGTGCTCTGGACGCCGCGAACGGGGGCGATGTGCGCATCGGCGGCGGTATCGACGTGGTGCGGCAGTTCCTCGGGGCGGGACTGGTCGATCGGGTGCACCTCGCCGTGAACCCGCTCGTGCTCGGCCGAGGCGAGCGCATCTGGGACGGTCTGCGCGGGATCGAGAACGGCTACGACGTCGAGTCCGAGGTCGCCGAGTCGGGAGTCACGCATCTGACCTTCCGCCGGGGCTGAGCCCGCCGCATCGTCCGCGCGTCGTCCATCGGCGGCCCCAGTAGGATTCCCTGCGTGGCAGCATCCTCGAAGCGCAAGAAGAACCAGACCCGTGTGAGCGGCAATCCCGCGAAGCGGGCGAGCGGCAACCCCGCGAGCCAGGCCGTCATCGACGCCGGGCCCGTGACGTTGGGCGACTGGATCGGCGCCGCCCGTCTGCGCACGCTGCCGCTCGCCGTCGCCCCGGTCGTCATCGGCACCGGCGCCGCACGCAGCACCGGTCCGGAGTTCCACTGGGTGATCGCCCTGGCGTGCCTCGCGGTCGCCGTGCTGCTGCAGATCGGCGTCAACTTCGCGAACGACTACAGCGACGGCATCCGCGGCACGGACGCCGTGCGTGTGGGGCCGGCTCGACTGACGGCATCCGGTCGGGTGAAGCCGCGCACCGTGCTCGTCGCGGCTCTCGTGTTCTTCGCGCTCGCCGCGGTGGTCGGCGTCGCGATCGTCATCCGCACCGAGCAGTGGTGGATGCTGGCGATCGGTGCGGCCTGCATCATCGCCGCCTGGTTCTACACCGGCGGCAAGCGACCCTACGGGTACAACGCGCTCGGCGAGGTGTTCGTCTTCATCTTCTTCGGACTCGTCGCGACCCTCGGCACCACGTGGGTGCAGGTCTTCGAGCTGCCGCAGCAGGCGTGGCTCGGAGCGATCGCCGCCGGTCTCTTCGCCTGTGCTGTGCTGCTCGCCAACAACCTGCGCGACATCGACCAGGATCGCGTCGTCGGCAAGCGCACCCTGACGGTGCTGATCGGCAAGCGGGCGACCCAGGTGCTGTTCACTCTGTTCGTGATCGTGCCCTTCGGCATCCTCGTGCTGATCGCACTGCTCTACCCGATCGCGTGGATCGGTCTGCTCGCGCTGCTCGCCGGACTCCCGGCCATCCTCATCGTCTGGACCTACCGCCAGGCGAAGGAGCTCGTCGTCGCGCTGGCGCTGACCTCGCTCACCGCACTGCTCTACGCCGGCGCGTTCTTCTGGGCGCTCGCCGGCTGAGTCAGTCCTCGCGACGAGTGGTGGCGCCGGCCTCGCCGGCGATCGCCTCGTCCTCGGCATCCGCATCGTCCTGCGCGGCGGAGCTGCGGCCTCCGCGACGCTCGACGATCCGCGCTGAGGCATCGGTGAGAGGTCGGCGCAGGAACAGCATCGAGATGCTCATGCCGATGAGGGCGGCGAAGATCGCGGCGAGCCACCAGTACTCGCGGAAGATCGGGAAGAAGAACCACATGATCGCCAGCGGCACGAGGAAGGCCAGCAGACGCAGCACGGTGTAGACGAGGAAAGGTGCACGGTTCTTCACCCGCACAGTCTACGTTCGCGAGCTGAGGGGTCTGCTGTCAGCCGTCGAGGCCGAGTGACTGGAAGGGGATGCCGCGTACGACGCGCTTCCACGGGTGCTCGCCGAGCGACCACAGCAGCTTCG
The DNA here is from genome assembly GCF_051365005.1 of Microbacterium sp. K2. NCBI lineage: Bacteria > Bacillati > Actinomycetota > Actinomycetes > Micrococcales > Microbacteriaceae > Microbacterium > Microbacterium sp. K2. The sequence continues at coordinate 12,695 of NZ_JBLWII010000006.1, forward strand.
CATCGAGGTCGAGGGCGAGATCCTCGCACCCGACCGGAAGCGGCATCCGATCGCGCACCAGGGCATCGCGGGTGCCGGTCCACAGCGCGCCGGGGCGCATGCCGTCGGACTGCGAGATGAAGTGCCGGTCGCCCCAGCGCGCCGCTCCCTGCATCTGCGCGATGCCGGGCGTGAAGCGGCTCTCTTCGCGGAAGCCGTCGTCATCGGAGTCGGGCACCGTGAACTCCGCGATCCGCCCCGTGTCGTCCTTCGTGTATTCGCCGATGAGCACTCGCCGCAGGGGCGTGCTGTCGTCGTCGAACACGCGACCGAGGTACGAGCAGCGCAGCTCGATCGGATGCACGCGGGTGCGCACCGCGACGAGTGCCGTGGCGCGGAGTCCTCGTCCGCGCGCACCGGCGACGCGTCGTGCCTCGGCGCCCCGCACGCGGCGGATGTCGGCGAGGTCGAACTCCCAGATGCCGCGCCCGGTCGCCGCGACGAACAGCCGATCGTCGAACCAGGCGAGGCCGCCGGCGTGGATCGGGGCGGGCTGCAGCTCGCCGCCCTCGTCGACCGCGAGCAGCACGTCGAGATGACGAGAGCGCTCGAGGTCGACGAACGCGACGCGAGACGCCAGATGGTGGCCGTCGAGCCGCTGACGGAACCAGCTCACGGCGAGTGTCCGGCGCCCGTGCCACAGACCGAGGTCGATGCCCTGCGGATACCAGCGGCGCGTCCAGGTGCGGGCGCTCAGCCACCGCAGGTCGACCGTGGTGCGGCGCTTCTGGCGCACAGGGCGCCAGGTGGTTCCGAACGGCCAGAGCATGCTCCCATCGTGGCCGAACGTCGGGTGAGGTGCGAATCCGGCAGCGCGCACGGGGCGTCGACAGAGATCGCGTCACCGCGTGTTCACCCGCCGGTCCCCGATCGGCAAGGAGCGCCTGAGAGCATTCCGAGACCGTCGACCCGGGGGGAGTTCTGTGCGCACACCGCTCGTCACCGTCATCCTGCCCGCGAAGGACGCAGGCGCCTACATCGGCACGACGCTCGAGACGCTGACGCGGCAGTTCGACGACCCCTCCTCGCTCAAGCTCGTGGCGATCGACGACGGCTCTCGTGATGACACCGGCATACTGATGCGGCGATACGCCGAGCGGTTCTCGCACGCCGAGGTCATCGTCAACCCCCGGCCGAAGGGCCTGGCGAGCGCCCGCAATCAGGGGCTCGAGCATGTCGAGGGCGACGCGTTCTGCTTCCTCGACGGAGACGACTGGATGCAGCCGCAGCGGCTCTCGGTGCTGGCCCGGCGACTCGACGAACTCGGCTGCGACTTCGTCCGCACCGACCACGTCACCGTGAAGGCGGGCGTGCGCACCCTCGTGCCGGCGCCGTACCCGTGGCGTGAGGCGGTCGCGTCACCCCGAGACGCGATCCTTCCCGACAACGAACCGACCATGGTCGACTACCCGTTCGCCTGGGCCGGCATCATGCACCGTCGCCTGATCGACCAGGGACTCGCGGGTTTCACCCCCGGCCTCTTCACCGCCGAGGACCGACCGTGGATCTGGCGGCTGCACCTGCAGGCCCGATCGTTCGCGGTGGTCGACGCCCCGGCGCTGCTCTACCGCCGCGGGGTGTCGACGTCGCTCACGCAGGTGCGCGACCGGCGTCAGCTCGACTTCGTGCGCGCGATGGGCGAGGTGCTCGACATCGTCGATGCGGATGCCGAATCCGACCGGTTCCTGCCGAAGGCGGTGTGGAGCGTGATGGCGCTCTCCTCTCGTCATCTCGTGCGGTCGAGACGGATGACCCCGTCGCTGCGCGGCGAGATGCGGGCCGGCATCCGAGGGCTCCTCGCCCGCCTGCCCGAGGGTGAGGCATCGGCCGTGCTCGGGCGTCTCGACGGACCCCGGCGCCGAGTGCTGGCACCCCTGCTGCGCACTCTGGGGCTCGCGGCATGACACAGCTCTTCGCGGTGCACAGCGCCTACGGGTTGGCCACCGCAGCCGGCGCCCTCGACGGCGGACTGCTCGGCGACCACGGTGAGCGGATCCTCGTTCCGTTCGTGTCATCGCGAGTGCCCGAGACATCGGTGGGCATCGCCTCCGACCCCGCGCTGGCGAGCCTCCGCGACAGGTTCGATCGCATCGAAGACCTCGATGCGCTGCTCGGCCCCCTGCATCCGAGCGCGTGGAAGCCTCATGCCTCTGACCTGCCGCTGCTGCGCCGACTGCTGATCCGGGCGTGGGGCATCGACCCGGGCGACCTCGAACTGCTCGTGCAGAGCCCGCAGGTCGCCCCGGCACGCACTCTGATGCAGCTGTTCCCTCATGCGCGGCTCACGATCATCGGCGACGGGCTGATGACGTACGCGCCCATGCGGGTGCGGATGCCGCACACGGTGACCGCTCGGATCGGTCGCGTCGTGCACGTCGACGTGGTGCCCGGAGTGACCCCGTTGGTGGGGTCGCCCACGGCGACGCCCGTGCCGGTCTCGCCCGACCTGTTCCGCGCGGTGCTCGCCGAGACCGCTGCGGCGGTGGACGACACGGCTGAGCTCGAGGGCGCTCTCGGCGGCGAGTCGACCGTGCTCGTGCTCGGCCAGTACCTGTCGGCTCTCGGCCTGGTCAGCGAGGTCGAGGAGATCGCGCTGCAGAAGGAGATGATCGACCGCGCGGCGAGCCGGCGACCGCAGCACATCGCGTTCAAGCCGCACCCCTCCGCCCCGCCTCGGCTGAGCGACGCTCTGCGCGACCGGGCACGGGTGCACGGCATCGACTTCCGCGAGTACCGCGGCGCGCTCGCCGCAGAGGTGCTGGCCGAACGACTCGATGCGACAGCAGTGATCGCCGGGTTCTCGACCGCCCTGCCGACCGTGCAGGCTCTGTTCGGCCGCGAGATCGATGCGGTGGGTGCTGACACGGTGCTCGCGAGGCTGACCCCGTACGAGAACAGCAATCGAGTGCCGGCGACGATCGTCGATGCGCTCACCCGCGCAGATTCCCCGTATCGCGAGCCCGAGCGCATGCAGCTGCTGATCGACGCGGTCGGCTACGCCATGCAGCCCGTCGTCGCCGGGCACCTCCGCGGTCGGGCCGAGCAGCTGCTCACCGGCATCCGTCCCTCCGACCGAGATCGGTACTTCGCGCCCGAGAGGCTGGCCGAGCTGCGACTCCCCGGAGCTCCGCGCGAGACGGCCGTGCGTCGTGCGCTGCGCCCCGTGGGCGGCATCGGCCGGGTGGAGCAGGCGAGGCTCACGGTGCTCGCAGCGCGGCGCAGACTCGCACGTGCGTGGCGGGTGCTCAGAGGGCGATGAGCGCGATGAGGGCGATGAGGGACGACGATGGCGAGGGGACGGGCGACATGACCGGGCGACACCAGGGGGCGGACGCAGGCAGGGTCATCGCGATCATCCCGGCGCGGGGCGGATCGAAGGGCGTGCCGCGCAAGAACCTGCGGCGCGTCGGCGGGGTGCCGCTCATCGAGCGTGCCGTGCGCACCGCAGCGGAGACCGACGGCATCGATCTCGTGGTCGTCTCGACCGATGACGACGAGATCGCCGCGGTGAGCGAGGCGGCGGGGGCGCGAGTAGTGCGGCGACCGGCCGAGATCTCCGGTGACACGGCCTCGTCGGAGTCCGCGATCCTGCATGCGCTCGACGTGCTCGATGCCGAAGGAGAGCGGGCCGACGTGGTGGCGTTCCTGCAGGCGACGTCGCCGTTCATCGCGCGGGACGCGCTGTCCGGTGCGGTGCGCGAGGTGCGCGAGCGCAGGGCCGACAGCGTGTTCGCGGCTCACGAGACCTACGGGTTCCTGTGGTCGCGCGGCGACGCAGGGCAGACGAGCGGGGCAGGGCGGACGGATGCCGACGCGGCCGTCGCACTCAACCACGACGCCGCGCATCGTCCTCGGCGTCAGGACCGAGAGCCGCACTTCCTCGAGACGGGGGCGTTCTATGTGTTCCGAGCGGATGGCTTCCGCGAGGCGAGGCATCGGTTCTTCGGTCGCATCCGCATCGCCGAGGTGCCGGAGTGGACGGCGATCGAGATCGACGACGAGCAGCAGCTCCGCATCGCCCGCGCACTCGCAGCCCTCCACGAGAGCCCTGAGCGGGTGCCGGTGCGAGCGATCGTCACCGATTTCGACGGGGTACACACCGACGACACCGCCACAGTCGACGCCGACGGTGTCGAACGCGTGCGGGTGAGTCGCGAGGACGGCATGGGGGTGTCGCTGCTGCGGCGTGCCGGCATCCCGATGCTCATCCTCTCGACCGAGGTCAATGCCGTCGTGCGGGCTCGGGCAGAGAAGCTCCGCGTGCCGGTGCTGCACGGCATCGACGACAAGGAGTCGGCGCTGCGAGGGTGGGCGGAGGAGGTCGGCATCCCGCTCGCCGACATCGCGTACCTCGGCAACGACGTCAACGATCTCCCGGCCCTGCGCATCGTCGGCTGGCCGGTCGCCGTGGCCGACGCGCATCCGCTCGTGCTCGAGGCTGCCCGTGTCGTGCTCAGTCGCAGCGGCGGCCATGGGGCCGTCCGAGAGCTGATCGAACGGGTGTTGCCCGCCTGACCGGTGCCGGTAACCCTCCTGTCGTGTGGCGTTCACTCTCGGCGCGTACTCAGGGGAGAAGGCCATTTCGACGACCGGAGGAACCATGACTGTCAGCATCGGCTCACGCGTGATCGGCGGCGGCCACCCCGCCTATGTCATCGCGGAGATCGGCCTCAACCACAACGGTGACGTCGACATCGCCAAGCGTCTGATCGACGTCGCAGCCAAGGCGGGTGCCGACGCCGTGAAGTTCCAGAAGCGCACCCCCGAGATCTCGACCCCCGAGCACATGCGCGATGTTCCGCGTGAGACGCCGTGGGGCACGATGAGCTACCTCGACTACCGCCGCCGCGTCGAGTTCGGCCGCGACGAGTACATCGCCATCGGCGACCACGCCACGATGCTCGGTCTCGACTGGTTCGCCTCACCGTGGGACGTGCCCAGCGTCGACTTCCTCGAAGACCTCAACGTCGTGGCCCACAAGGTGGCCTCGGCCAGCCTCACCGACACCGAGCTGCTCGTCGCCCTCCGCGAGACCGGCAAGCCGATCATCCTCTCGACCGGCATGTCGACGATCGAGCAGATCGACCGCGCCCTCGCCACGCTCGGCACCGACCGCGTCGTGCTCATGCACGCCACGTCGACCTACCCGCTCGAGCCCGAAGAGGCCAACCTCCGCGCGATCGCCACGCTGCGCGACCGCTACCCCGGAGTGCCGGTCGGCTACTCGGGCCACGAGCGCGGTCTGCAGATCTCTCTCGCGGCGGTCGCGATCGGCGCGGTCGCGGTCGAACGCCACATCACCCTCGATCGCACGATGTGGGGCTCCGACCACGCGGCATCCCTCGAGCCCACCGGCCTCGAGCACCTCGTGCGCGACATCCGCGTGATCGAGATGGCTCTGGGTGACGGCGTCAAGCGCGTGTTCGACAGCGAGCGCGCGCCCATGGCGAAGCTGCGTCGCGTCTCGGCATGATCGAACCGGGCATGACCGGATCGGGCGCTCTGCGGGTCGTCGCGATCGCCGACGCCGACTCCTTCGTGAAGTGGTCGGCGTCGCTGCTCGGCAGCGTGCCCGGCATCCGTCCGCATCTGCTGCTGGTGCAGACCCCGCTGACCGCGAGCGTCGATCAGCAGCGCACGGCGCTGGCCGGCACCGGGATGCTGTCGGGCGACGTCACCCGCATCGGGTTCGCTCAGGCGGCCGCGTGGCTCGAGGGGCAGCGGCCCGACGTGGTCCTGCTTGCCGGACGGGGGCCGTTCGTGCGCCTGATGGGACGCCTGATCGACACGCTCTCGCACCGTCCTGTGGTCGTCGCGGGGCTGCCGGGGATGGCGATCCCCGCGCAGCGCGGCGCTCTGGACTACCGACGGCACGCCGACCTGCTCGTCGTGCACTCCCATCGCGAGGAACGCGCGTTCGCCGAGCTGGGCCGTCGCATCGGCGTGCAGGTGCCGACGGCGCTGGCCACGCTGCCGTTCGCCCGATCCCGATCGCGGATGCTCGCAGCTGACCGGGCGCGCGTGCTCGGGGCCGATGCGGGGCACCCGGCCGGCACCCTCATCGCCGAACGCCCGGCCGCTCCGAGCGCGGTGCGCATGCCGGCGACCGACGTCGTGTTCGCGGCGCAGGCGCTGGTGCCGGTCGGTCGCGAAGAACGTGCCGAGATCGCCGCGACCCTCGTCAGGGCGGCCGAGGCCGACCCGAACCGTCGAGTCGTCGTCAAGCTGCGCTCGCGTCCGGGGGAGTCCGAGACCCACCTCGAGCGCGATCCGTATCTCGAGCTGCTGCCTGCCCGGCGCCCGGACAATCTCGTGGTCTCGTACTCCTCGATGGCTGCCGCGCTCTCGACGGCGGCCGGACTCGTCACCGTCAGCTCGACCGCGGCCGTCGAAGCCGTGGCGCTCGGGGTGCCCGTGATCGCGCTGGACTCGTTCGGCGTGAGCAAGAGCCTGCTCAACACCGTGTTCGTCGGCAGCGGCCTGCTCGGCGGACGCAACGAGGTCGTGGCCGGTCGATTCCGGCATCCGCACCCCGCCTGGCTGCGAGACAACTACTTCCACCCGGCGGCCGAGTCGACCTGGTGGAACCACGTCGAGCAGCTCGTCGCCCTGCGCAGAGCCGGCGCTCTGCCGGCGAAGCTCGTGCCCCCAGCGCGAGGCGGAGCGATGCACGAGGCATGGCACCGCGCGAGCGTGCTCGGCTCGAAGGATCGCACGCTCGGCGGCACTGCTGCTCTCGCCGTGGGGGTGCCCGCGACGGCGCTGCTCGCCGCGCTGCGCCGTGGGCGCACATCCGGCGATGGAGCGACCTGGGCTGACGCGACCACCGACTTCACGCTCGAGCCGAACCCGTTCCACGACTCGATCCGGCGCTGAGGCACCTGCCGGCGCTCGGGCTCAGCCGTCGAGCAGTGCGCCGAGCTGCGTCCTGACGTCCTGGGCGATCTCGTCGATGCTCGCCTCCGCATTGACGCTCGCCGCCATCGTGACGAACATCACCGCGGACACGATCCGGGCGAGTGCGGCAGCCCGATCGTCGTCGATGGTCGGATCGCGCCGCAGGATGTCCGCCAGCGCGTTCTCGGTGTCGCCCACGATGCGCAGAGCCTCGGCATGGTGCGAGTCGGTTGGATTGCCGAACACCATCTCGCGGAGGTAGGTGCGGCCGTTCTCGATCTGGGTGCGATTGCACTCGATGATCGGGCGGAGGAGAGCCATCGCGGCCTCGAGCGTGTCCGGCGTCGCCTCGGCGGCCGCACGTCCGGTCTCGAGCGCGACGGCGTAGTGCGCGTTCTGCACGAGCAGCAGCAGCTCGCCCTTCGTCTTGGCGTACAGGAACAGCGTGCCCGTGCCGACATCTGCCTTTTCGGCGATCTGCTGGGTGGTGACGTCGTCGATGCCGTGCTGCGCGAACAGCTCCGCCGCGGCGGCGGCGATCCGCTCGAGCTTCTGCTGCTTGTTGCGCTCGCGGCGTCCGAGGGGCGGTGCTGGGGTCGACATCTCGTCCTCTCGGGAATATAAACTGATTGCGCTCAGTTATGACTGGAGTCGCTTACGTGCGAACTCAGCAGACACCACATTGTCCCAAACATCAAGGAGCATTCCATGCCTTCACTCGACGGCGCCGTCGTCCTCATCACCGGAGCGAACGGGGGCATCGGCACCCGTTTCGTCGAGGAGGCGCTCGCGCGCGGTGCCTCGAAGGTCTACGCCACGGCGCGGGCACCGCGGGAGTGGGCCGACGAGCGGGTGGTGCCCCTGCGACTCGACGTCACGGATGCGGAGTCGATCCGCGCCGTCATCGAGGCGGCACCTGATGTGACGGTGCTCATCAACAACGCCGGCGCCTCTGTGCCGACCGCGGGGATCCTCACGCATACGGACGAGGAGATCCGCCACAACGTCGAGACGAACTTCCTCGGACCGCTCTTCCTGACCAGGGCCTACGCCCCGCTGTTGTCGGGTCGCGACGGAGCGACGGTCATCGACATCCACTCCGCTCTCGCCTGGTTCGCCGTCGGCGGCATCTACAGCGCCACGAAGGCGGCGCTGTGGTCGGCCACCAACTCGCTCCGTCTCGAGCTGGCTCCCTCTGGCGTGCACGTCGTCGGCGTGCACGTCGGCTACGTCGACACGGCGATGGCAGAGCACGTGTCGGACCCCAAGACCGACCCCGCCGAGCTGGTGCGTGCGATCCTCGACGCGACCGAGCGCGGGGAGTACGAGGTGCTCGCCGACGAGATCTCCGTGCAGCTCAAGGCCGGGCTCAGCGCGCCGCTCGAGGCGGTCTACCCGCAGCTCCAGGCCGCGGCCGGCTGATCCCGGTCGAACGAGAACGAACAGGGGAAAGACGATGCGCGCAGTCGTGCTCACCGAGTACAAGCAGCCGCCGGAACTCATCGAGGTCGAAGAGCCGCAGGTGGGGGAGCGAGACGTCCTGGTCGCGGTCGAGGCCGTCGGCCTCAACCAGCTGGACGAGAAGATCCGGGCAGGCGAGTTCGCGCAGATCCTGCCGTACTCTCTGCCCGTCGTGATGGGCAACGACGTGGCGGGCACGGTCATCCGGGTCGGCCGCCTGGTGGAGTCCTTCAGAGCGGGCGACCGGGTCTTCGCCCGGCCGGATCAGAGCCGGATGGGGGCGTTCGCGGAACGGATCGCGGTGGCGGAAGCGGATCTGGCACTGATTCCGGACGGCATCTCGATGGCTGAGGCGGCGTCGCTGCCCCTGGTCGCGCTCACGGCCTGGCAGGCCCTGGTCGAGCGCGGCCACGTCGGGCCCGGACAGAAGGTGCTGATCCACGCGGGAGCAGGGGGAGTCGGCTCGATCGCCATCCAGCTCGCGAAGCACCTCGGCGCGATCGTCGCCACCACCGCGAGCGCGGCGAACGCTGACTTCGTCCGCGAGCTGGGCGCCGACGTCGTGATCGACTACCGCGCGGAGGACTTCGAGGCGATCCTCTCGGAGTACGACCTCGTGCTCGACAGTCTGGGTGGCGAGAATCTCGAGAAGTCGCTGCGGGTCCTGAAGCCTGGCGGTCTCGCGATCGGCATCTCGGGTCCACCCGACCCGTCGTTCGCGAAGCGGATGGGGCTGGGCGTGATGGTGCGCCTCGCGGTCGCCGTGTTGAGCCGACGGATCCGACGTCAGGCGACGCGGCTCGGAGTCACCTACGAGTTCCTCTTCATGCGCGCGGATGGCGAGCAGCTGAGTCGCATCGCGGCCCTCGTCGACGGAGGTGCGCTCAGGCCCGTCGTCGCGAAGACCTATCCGTTCGGGCAGATACCCGCCGCGCTCGCGGATCTCGCGTCCGGGGGTAGCCGGGGAAAGATCGTCGCCACCCTCGAGCGCTGATCGCGCGACGTCCGCACCGCCCACCCGGACATCGGGTCGGCGGTGCGGACGTGTCGCGTCAGCTGCTGCGACGGATAGCCCGTACTCCCACCACGAGCCCGACGACCGCCACGGCCAGCGCCGAGATCCACCCCCACAGCACGGTCGGATCGCCCAGGTCGCCCGCGAACAGCGCCCGTTCGGCCTGCACGACCCAGTTGACCGGGTTGACCGACGCGACCGCCCGCATCCAGTCGGGCCCGTCGTCGAGCGGCAGCAGCATGCCCGACAGGATCAGCAGCGGGAAGATCAGCGACTGCTGCACTCCCCAGAACAGCCACTCGCGGTCCTTGGTGGCCAGTGCCAGCGAGTACGACAGCGAGCCGAGGCCCACGCCGAAGACCGCGAGCAGCGCGAGCCCGATGAGCAGCCCAGGCACGTTGATCGCGAACCCGAACGGCCACGCGATCAGCACGATGATCAGCGCCTGCACCACGATCGGCGCGATCTCCTTGAGTGCACGACCCACGAGCAGCGATGAGCGCGCGAGCGGCGCGACCAGCGTGCGCTCGTGCGAGCCGGTCATCATCTCGTACTGCAGGTTCGAGCCGGTGGCGCCGGTGCCGAACAGCACGATCATCACGAGTACGCCGGGCACGAACCAGGCGAGGGTCTCTCCGGCGGGCTGACCGGAGCCGCCGATCAGCAGCGGCGCGAACAGGCCCAGGAACACGAGCGGCTGCAGCAGGCTGAAGATCAGTGTGAACGGGTCGCGCAGCACCGGCTTGAGCTCGCGGGTCAGCACGTTCTTCGTGTCGCGCACGAGGTTCGCGCGCACGAGGGTGTCGGTCGTAATGGTCATGAGAGGACTCCTGTCTTGTCGTTCTCGACACCCGTCTCGGCGTCGGATTCGGGTGCATCGGCGCTGCCCTCGCCCGCTTCGCGCAGTGTGCGCCCGGTGAGCGCGAGGAACACATCGTCGAGCGTGGGCGGCACGCCGGTCGCCCGACGGACGAGGATGCCGGCGGCATCCAGCTCGCGCACGATCACCGGCAGCAGTCGGTCGCCGTCCGGCACGGCCAGCGACAGCGATTCGCCGTCGAGCGACACCTCGGCGGCGCTGAGGCGGGCGACGACGGCGCGCGCGTTCGCCGCATCCGCGTCGTTCGCGAAGCCGAAGGTGAGCACGTCGCCGGCGAGGGTCGCCTTGAGCGCTGCCGCGTCGTCGTCGGCGATGATGCGGCCCTTGTCCATGACCATCACCCGCTCGGCGTAGCGGTCGGCCTCCTCGAGGTAGTGCGTGGTGAGGAAGACGGTCGTGCCGTGCTGGGTGCGCAGATCGAGGATGTGCTCCCAGAGGTTCGCGCGGCTCTGCGGGTCGAGCCCGGTCGACGGCTCGTCGAGGAAGATCAGAGGCGGCGCGTGCATGAGGCCGAGCGCGATGTCGAGCCGGCGCTTCTGTCCTCCGCTGAGCTGCTGCACCGTGCGGGTCGCGAACGAGGAGAGATCGAGGGACTCGATCAGCTCGTCGGCGCGACGGATGCTGTCGCGCCGACTCATGCCGTAGAACGCGCCCTGGCTGAGCAGCTCATCGCGCACCCGCTGCGAGAAGCTGCCGCTCGTGAGCTGACCGACGTAGCCGATGCGTGCGCGGACTCCGGCGGCATCCGTGCGGATGTCGTGGCCGACGACGCGGGCGGTCCCCGACGTCGGCGGGATGAGCGTGGTCAGCATCCGCAGGCTCGTGGATTTGCCCGCGCCGTTCGGACCGAGGAACGCGACGAGCTCGCCGCGCACCGCGGTGAAGGAGAGGTCGGTGACCGCTTCGACCGACGTCTTCTTGACGGTGAAGACCTTGGTGAGGCCTTCGGTTTCGATGATGGATTCGTTCGACATACTCAGAGAGTACGAAGCAACCAGGACAGATTCTGTCCTCGTTGTCTGAGATTCTTGAGACATGTCCGACACCACCACCCGAGCCCTCGCCCTGCTCAATCTGCTGCAGACGCACCGGCACTGGCCGGGCACGGAACTTGCGAGCAGGCTCGGCGTCACCGAGCGCACGGTGCGCCGCGACGTCGACCGGCTGCGCGAGCTCGGGTACCGCGTCGAGTCGACGCCCGGAGCCGCAGGCGGATACCGCCTCGAGGCCGGCAGCGCGGTGCCCCCGCTGCTGCTCACCGACGATGAGGCGGTGACGATGGCGATCGGTCTCCGGGTCGCGGCGACGCAGCAGCTCGTGGGCGGTGCCGAGGTGACCCTGACGGCGCTCGCGAAGCTCGAGCAGGTGCTGCCGTCCGCGCTGCGTCAGCGGGTCAATGCGCTCGCCGCCGCCGTGCAGCCACCGCGCATCGGCGACTCCCCGGTGGTCTCGCCCGTCGTGCTGGGGGAGATCGCTCTCGCGACCCGAGACCACGAGCGTCTGCGGATGCGCTACGTCGACGGAGCGGGGGCCGAGAGCGCGCGTCGGGTCGAGCCGCACGCGCTCGCTCCCTCGGGCCGCAAATGGTTCCTGCTGTGCTGGGATCTCGACCGCGATGACTGGCGGACCTTCCGCGTCGACCGGATCGTCTCGGTCGAGCACACCAGGGTGCTGTTCACGCGACGAGAGATCTCGACCGAGGAGATCGACGAGCGGGTGCTCATCGCCGCGTCGTGGTCGCCGCAGAAGATCGAGGCGGATGCCGTGATGCAGCTGCCGTTCCCCGAGATGCAGGACATGTTCGGGCCCTGGTCGGAGGGCGCGACTCCCGAGGGAGAGAATCGCACGCGCTGGCCCTTCGGCGGCTCGGACTGGCGCGAGGCGATGTACGCGCTGCTCTGGATCCCCGAGGGCGTCGAATACACGACCAGCTTCCCTGAGCCGCATCGCGCCGAGCTGCGGGAGTCGGTGCAGCGGCTGCTGCGGGCGCTCGATGCGCCGTCGCCCGATTCGCGCGACTAGGGGCGGGGTGCGGCGACCGAAGGAGGGTTCGGGTCGTTCCACCGCTGCAACGTCTGCACCCACCAGAAAGCCCCGAACAGGATCAGGGCGACGGTCTCGCCGATGAGCACGACGGGGGTCTCGCCGAAGGTCTGGCGGAAGAGCACCGCCACCACGAGCAGCATGAGGTCGGCGATCAGCAGTCCCGCGATCCATCGGTAGATCGATCGCTGGCGGGGCGTGGGCGGGGTCTCGCCGGGGTCGAGCGGGCCGCCCGCGTAGAGGATCGGCACCGCCGCGAACACTCCGAAGAACACCAGTGTCACCGCGAAGTGGATGCTGTGCACCGGCCAGAAGTTGAACGGGAAGTTCTCGTTGAGCGCCGGCGCGAAGGCGAGGGCCGCGACCACAGTGGCCGTCACGAGCGCGATCGCCGAGACCAGCACAGCTGCCCGGTTCGGGGTGCGCGTGCGGCGGCGGATCACGGCCATCGTGATCACCACGGCCACCACCGCCACGGCGTAGACGGCGATGCCGGCCTTGGCGCTGCCGACGTAGCCCGCCGGGATGCAGTCCGTCGCGACCGGGCACGGGATGTGGCCGACCGCACGAGTGTCGGCGAGCCCGGTCGGGACGATCGCGATGAGCGGCGCGAAGACTGCGCACACGTCGAGCAGAGTCGTGGCGCGGCTGCGACCCGAGAGAGCGAGAAGGACGACGGATGCCGCGATCAGCGCTCCGACGAAGACGTCGCGCGTCGGGGTGTAGACCGCATGGCTGATCGAGTCGAGCGGGTTCCAGCCGAACATCAGCGGCTCCCACAGGACGACGACGCTCTGCAGCGCGACGGCGACGAGCAGCGTGAACACGATCAGCACCAGCGAGAGACGGAGGTAGCGGTGGGTCTTCTGCGGGGTCGTCGCGGGAGTGTCTGCGGCTGCCATGTCCGCGACGCTACACCGCTCGTCGGACGCCGCCGTATGACGCGGCGTGACGACCCTTGTCATGCGCGGACTCACTCTGTCAATCCCCGCAACGATCCTGGCCTTCCTGATCGCACCCCGGTAGCGTCATTCCCATCGCGGCGATCCGGGCGGTCCCGGGCCTCAGCTCATACCTGAAGGCGTTGCGGGTTCGACTCCCGCCGTCGCGTCCACTTGCTCGGGCTCTGAACTCCCGATCTTCCGTCCGGCTTCGCGAGCAGACCGGGGATGCTCGCCCTGGACTCGTCTGCGGTCAGCCCCCCGAGCGGCGACCGCGACGCAGGCGTTCTACGGTCTCGCCGGCCGCGACACCGACGAGAACGACCGCGGTCGTGATCGACAGCGTCAGTGCGTCGACGACGACACCTGCGAACCCGACACCGGCGAGCAGGACGAGAACCGCCAGTCCGGCGAGCTGAGCTCGCACCCAGCGCCCTTCGAGCACGCGACGGAACAGCGCGGTGCCGGCGAGGAAGAGGACGGGGGCGCCGACGACCACGACCGTCGCGGCGAGGCCGCGCTGGTCGGGAAGCGCGAGCATCTCTTTGTCGCCCACGCTCATCAGAACGATGCCGGCGATGATCGGAAGATGCACCCAGGTGTAGGCGGTGCGGGCGAGCCGGGCCGGTTCATCCGACGCCTCGATCGCCTCGGCGCCTACGCGTTCACCATGATCGAAGTAGATCCACCAGGCCGCCGCTGCAGCCACGAACGCCGTCGACATCGCAGCGATGGATGCGACGGACGACTCCTTGTCGACGAACGCGAAGCCCGTGACCAGCAAGCCTTCGCCCAGCGCGATGAGCACGAAGAGGGACGTGCGCTCGGCGATGTGCGGGCCCGAGAGATCCCAGGAGCGCAGCTGAACCTTCCCCCATCCGGGGACCGGAAAACCGAGCACGGTGCCCAGCAGCTCGAGTGCCAGCGCTGCCGCCCACAGCGGCAGCTGCCATCCGAGGGGCAGGAGTGCGCCGACGATCCATAGCCCGCCACCGGCGACCGTCCAGCACAGGATGAGCGAGAAATCGCGGGCCGCCCGCGGGTCGTGACGGGCTGTCGCCCACACGATGAAGACCGTGCGCCCGACCTGGAAGACCACGTAGGCGATCGCGAAGGCCCATGCGCGCTCGCCGAACGCCTCTGCGATCGAGACGCTCATCACGAGCGCCACGAAAGCCAGCGCGATCACCGCCGCGCGCACGGGGAGCTTCACGGGGTCGAGCCAGTTGGTCACCCAGGTGGTCGACACCCACGCCCACCACAGTGCGCACACCATGATGACCCCCTCGAAGGCGCCCAGAGGGGTCTGGTTCTCATAGAGGTAGGCGGACAGCTGCGTCAACGCGAGGACGAACAGGAGGTCGAAGAACAGCTCGACATAGGTCACTCGATCCGCGCGCGGAGTGTCCGTGGGGCGCAGCACGTCACGGGCCATCCCGAATGCCATGTCACCATCCTGGCATCGCCGACCGAGACCCACCTATTACGAAAACGCAATCGTACGGCGCGCGGATCGTCGACGGATGTTCCGAGCTCGCGTCCCAGTCATCCGGTCGGTAGGAGTTCACGCTGTGCTCCGAGCCGCGGGCCTATCGACCGTTGCTCTCGACGATCCCCGCTTCCACCGGAGCCCACCCGTTCTCGAGCACCGTGAAGCCGGCGTCGAGGATTCCGAGCTGGTCGTCGTGCTCGTTAACGAGCAGCTGCATCTGCAGGACGAATCGCGAGTACACCCGGATCTCCGCCGTCGGCTCGGTGAGCCCGAGCTCGTCGGCGATCGCATCCGACAGCGCGTCCTCGTGGCGGAGCCACATCTTCGCGGCATAGTCGCGCAAGGCCGGTGTCTCGTTGAGGAAGCGGATGAAGATCCGTGCCACGTCGTCGCCGTGCTCGTCGATGTTGGCGCCGACCTCGGCGGCGTAGAAGTCGTGGATCGCCCGGTTGATCGTGATCCCGTCCCGGCGGTCGCGCACGGCGGCGACGAGCCGGTCGCGCTGCTCGTCGTCCTCATCGAACACGAGCGCCTCCTTCTGCGGGAAGTGCGCGAACACGGTGGTGGGCGAGACGTCCGCGGCATCGGCCACCTCGCGGATGCTGACGTTGTCGAACCCCCGCTCGAGGAACATCTTCGTCGCGACGTCGGAGATGTTCTTGCGGGTCGCCGCCTTCTTGCGTTCACGGCGTCCGAGCGGCTCGGTATTCGTCATGCCCCCACCGTATCGCGCATTCGATCCAAAACTGGCTTGACACCAAAACTGGTATTGATACAGTTTCGGAGTGACTTCACTTAAAACATCGCCCGCGCGCAGCGACAAGCGCGCCTGGATCATGCTCATCGTGCTGACGATGCTCACCGTCATCGGGATGACCGTCGTGCTCCCCGTCCTGCCCTTCGTCGTGCTGCAGTACGTGTCGCACGAAGGGGATCTCGCGATCTGGGTCGGTGTGCTCGAAGCGGTCAACGGCCTGTGCGCGTTCCTGGTCGCCCCCTTCCTCGGTCGCCTCTCCGACCGCTTCGGTCGACGCCCGGTGATCATCGCCGCCGCGTTCGGAGCGGCGTTCGCGATGACCCTCTTCGGCATCGGCGGCGCGATCTGGGTCTTGGTCCTCGCACGCGTCATCCAGGGGGCGACCGCCGGTGACCTGCCGGCACTCTTCGCCTACCTCGCCGACATCACCCCACCCGAGAAGCGCGCTCAGCGGTTCGGCCTGCTCGGTGCCCTCTCGGGGATCAGCATGATGATCGGCCCGGCGATCGGCGGACTACTCGCGGCCGTGAGCCTGCAGCTTCCGGTCTTCCTCACCGCGGCCGTCGCTCTCACGATCGCGATCCTCAGCATCTTCCTGCTCCCCGAGAGTCTCGCGCCCGAGAACCGCATCGAGCGCATCTCGATCCGCGAGATCCAGCCGTTCGGCGTCTTCACGGAAGTGTTCGGCCGCAGAGAGCTGCGGGGGCTGATGATCGGCTTCGGTCTGCTCGCGCTGCCGTTCGGCTTCTTCGTCAACAACTTCAGCGTGCTGGCGCTCGACTCGATCAGCTGGGGGCCGACCCAGATCGGTCTCCTCACCGCGGGCGTCGGCATCATCGACATCCTCATCCAGGGCGTGCTGCTCGGCATCCTGCTTCCTCGCATCGGCGAGCGCGGTGTGATCATCAGCGGCATCGTGGCGCAGACGATCGGACTCGTCGGCCTCGCGGTCGTCGCCTCGGTCCTCGCACAGCCGTGGGTGTTCATCGTCGGTGCGCTGATGCTCGCCGCCGGTCAGGGAGCCGCCACGGCCGCGTTGGACGGTGCGATGTCGAATGCGGTCGGCGACGACGAGCAGGGGTGGCTCGGAGGGGCGACCCAATCCCTCAACGCCGCGATGAACACGGCCGCACCGCTGATCGCCGGTGCGCTCTACGTCACCGTCAGCCATGCGGCGCCGTACTGGCTGGGTGCCGGGCTCATGGTCGTCGCCGCGATCGTCGTCGGCAGGGCGCACATCGTGAACACCGCGAAGAAGGATGTCGGGCAGCAGCAGTCGGCGGGCACCGCGAACCGCGGTCCGCTCGAGCCTGCTGACACCCGCGGCTGATACGCAGACCCCGCGTCGGGGGATGATGGATGCATGCCCACCCCTCATCGCCCCGGTCTGCGGGTCTCGGCGGGTCTGACGATCCCCGAGGCAGAGCTGTCGTGGCGCTTCTCGCGCTCGTCGGGGCCCGGCGGGCAGGGTGTGAACACCGCGGATTCCCGCGTGGAGCTGGTCTGGGATGCTGCGAGCAGCGCCGCGCTGTCGCCGCATCAGCGCGAGCGTCTGCTCGACCGGCTGAGCGGCCGGCTGGTGAACGGCGTGCTGACGATCGCCGCCTCCGAGCACCGCGCGCAGCTGCGCAATCGCGACGCGGCGCGAGAGCGGCTGGCGGCGCTCGTCGGCGAGGCGCTGCGTCCGCCCGCACCTCCCCGCCGGGCGACCAAGCCGAGCCGCGGATCGAAGGAGCGACGGCTGACGGCCAAGAAGCAGCGCACCGACGTCAAGAGACTGCGCAAGCCGCCGCGCGACGGCTGACGAGCCGAATCAGTCCTTGCTGCCCCGCACGAGCTCGAGACCGGCGCCGGCGAACTGCCGCAGCGTGGCATCCGGCAGGAAGGCCCGCGTCAGGGCCGTGCCGACCGCCGCGAGGTCGCTCTCATCGCGGAACAGCAGGTACATCGTCTCGTAGCGCGGGTGGAACTTCTGCTTGAAGCGGTGCAGCGACGCGAAGCCGTAGACGGGTTCGAGCGCTTCGGCGAGGCGATCGCTGAGCACGGCGATCATGCCGGCATCCGGCGGATAGTCGTGGGCGAGCGGAGCCCCCGAGAGCGACATGATCTCGGCGCCCTCCTCCGAGAACTGCTTCGCCGACGACCCGATCAGGTACTCCATGACAGGCCCGAAGCCTCCGTCTCGCCGCCGCATGAGGTCGAGCGTCCACCCGCGCACCGTTCCGCCCTCGCCGTAGACCGGCAGCCATGACAGGAATCCGTCGACATCGCCGTTCGGGGCGAGCGCGAGGGCGAGTCGTACCTCGGGATCCTCGGCCTCGTCGAGCGTGCCGAGCGTGAACCGCATCTCGGGGAGGTCCTTGTCGCCGACCCAGGCCTCCGAGATCGCCCGGAGCTGCTGACGCACGCCCCACGATTCATCGCCCAGGCGGGTCAGACGGAAGGTCATGTCCTCCCGGCCTGCCCGATTGAGCGAGCTGCGCACCGAGTTCCACCTCTTTCCCGTGAACTCCAGCCCCGGCAGGTCGACGATCGTGTCGTCGGCGACCACCAGACTGCGCCAGCCCGTGGGCACGGCATCCCGCGTGGCGTCGTCGGCGCTGAAGAAGCAGGGCACCAGGCCGGCGAGCTCGGCGGTGCGGATGAACTCCGCGACGGCGTCGGCACGTGACGCCGACGGCCCGATCGGGTCGGCGAGCGCGAGCGCGACGCCGGCTCGACGCTGATACGCGACGATGCCCGCGGTGCTGCGCGCGTAGCTGTTGCCCTCCCACGTCGTCATCCACGACAGCGTCCCGCCGCCGTGCGCGCGCAGCTCGGCCTTGACGTCGTCGACCGTCGGGGCGGGTTGGATGCCGAGCGGCGACTTGCGTTTCGCCCGGAACGCCCGACGCACCGCGATCAGGTAGACGAGCAGGATCACCCAGAGGAATCCGTTGGCGAGGGCGAGCTCGGTCTCGCCGTCCCAGCGGAAGTCGACCTGGGCCTGCGAGAACACCGTGATCAGCACGAGCACGAGCGCCGCGATCAGGATGTTGAAGAGTCCGAGCAGGATCACGAGCACCCACGACCAGCGTCGACCCCGCAGCAGTCCGTTCACGAGCACGACGATCACGACGATGTCGATCGCGAGGTCGATGAATCCTCCGGATGCGGGCTCGGTGGGACCGAACGGACCGTCCGTCGCGATCAGGGTCGTGATGATCTCGACCGCTCCCAGCACCAGCAGGGAGATCACGGCGATCAGGCGCTGTTCGCGCACGGTGGTCCGCTGCACGCGCAGGGAGCGGTCGACGACCAGGATCAGCAGCACGGCGAGCAGATGCTCGAGATCCGCGACCGCACCCCAGAACAGCATCGCGATGAACACGAAACCGAGCAGCACGAGCCAGCCGCGCACCCGCCACGGTGCGCGGAAGAGTCCGATCGCCGCGGCGATGCACGCCATGGTGCCGCCGGAGGCGCCGACGTCGAGGGCCTGAGCCTGCTCCTGAGCCCAGGCCCACGGCAGCTGCGAGGCGAAGAAGAGCACGAGTGCGGTGGCCAGGATCGCGAAGAGCTGCCCGACCCAGTAGTAGGCGAGCGCGACCCGGGTCCCACGGCGGTACTCGAGGTAGGCCATGCCCCAGAATCCCGAGATCGTGAATACGTACACCCAGGGCGCGTTGACGAAGAACGTGCCGGTGAGCGGCGTCCACCACATGCCCTGAGCGAGGTTGGGCAGGCCGTACGCGACGGTGTCGAACAGGTCGGTCTGCTCGAAGGGACGCCACAGGCCCTGCCACACCACGCCGACGACGAGGATCACCGCGACCATCGTGAGAGTGGCCGGCATGCGTCGCAGCACGGCGAGAACAGGATGCGATGTGGGGGTTCGCGCCTCGGTCATGCGCTCAGCGTAGCGAGGGCGGCGCATGTTCCGGAGCGGAATGTGGCGGTGGCGGTGCGACGGGGCATCGCGTTGGATGGAGTCATGCCCGCGTATCGATCCCTCCGCTCCCCGATCGCACGTCGGCGCGCATCGATCGCGCTCGCGACAGCATCCATCGCCCTGCTCACGGCCTGCACGTCGCCGTCGCCTGCGACGCCGGTGTCGGGTGCGGAGTCGTTCGTCGAAGACCTCGACGCCCCGTGGTCGATCACGTTCCACGGCGATGTCGCTCTGGTCAGCGAGCGTGACAGCGCCCGCGTGCTCGAGGTCTCCGCCGATGGAGAGGTGCGCGAGGTCGCTGTCATCGACGGAGTCGAGCCCGGCGGCGAGGGCGGACTGCTCGGGCTCGCGGTGAGTGACGGCGAGCTCTTCACGTACTTCACCGCAGAGGGAGAGAACCGTGTCGAGCGGCGAGCGATCGTCGGGGATGCGGGTGGGCTGTCGCTCGGCGAACCCACGGTGGTCATCGACGGCATCCCGGCCGCCGGCAACCACAACGGCGGACGCATCGCCTTCGGGCCGGATGGGATGCTGTACGTCACGACGGGCGACGCGGGCGATCGAGACAGCGCTCAGGATCTCGACGCGCTGTCGGGCAAGGTCCTGCGACTCACGCCTGACGGCGAGGCGCCCGCCGACAACCCCTTCGACGACTCGCCCGTGTACAGCTACGGGCACCGAAATCCGCAGGGCATCGCCTGGGATGCCGAGGGCGCGATGTATGCGAGCGAGTTCGGGCAGGACACCTGGGACGAACTCAACGTCATCGAGCCCGGCGGCAACTACGGCTGGCCCGAGGTCGAGGGAATCGCCGATGACAGCGACTACATCGACCCCGTGCAGCAGTGGCGTCCGGATGCCGCGAGCCCGAGCGGCATCGCCGTGACGGGCTCGGACATCGTGATCGCGAACCTCCGGGGCGAGCGCCTGCGCACCGTGCCGCTCGACGACCTGACGTCAGGCACCGACCGATTCACGGGCGAGCTCGGCCGCCTGCGCGATGTCGTGGTCGGTCCGGACGACGAGCTCTGGGTGCTCACGAACAACACCGACGGACGCGGCAGCCCCTCGCAGGGCGACGACCGCATCCTCCGACTCGACCTCGACTAGATCGCAGGAACTACGCGGTCGCCGCCGCGAGGTCGTCGATCGCGCCGGCGACTCCCTTGAAGTACCGAGAGTGTGTGCGAGCAAGAGCATCGCGAGAGCGAGCGCTCACGATCGCGACTTCCTGGTTCGACCGCGCAAGCCGCTCTGCGGCGAATCGCGCCGACAAGGCTTCCTGCGACGCCGATGGTCCGCTGAACTCCGAAATCGAGGTCTCTCCGGTCGCGCGATCGTACACGACCACATACTGAATCATGACGGCTTCTCTCCACGACGTCGATCAAGCTCCGCAATCGTCGTGCGCAGCCTGGCAAGCGATTCTTGCACATTCCGCTTGGCAGCGACCAGAGCAGGTTCGACGGATGGATGAGCGGCGACGATCGAACGAACCCGATCCGCTTCCGTTCCTGCAAGCGCCTCAGACCAGTCGAGGTTGATGCTTGCAAGGCCGAACGGGCCCGCAGCTTCCTCGTGCTCCGCGATCTCGAGCGAGATCTGGTCCATCTCGTCAAGAATCCGCATCTTCAGGGCGCGAAGCTCCGGATCAGGTTCGACAAGAGGTTCCCCGTATCGTGGCTCACGACCCCAACGGTCGCATAGCAGCTCCATGAGCGCCGCCCAAGAGTGCTGCAGAGCAGTCCTAATCTGGATCTCGACCGGGGTGTTGTCGAGCCGCACAGCGAGGTGCAACGCGCGGTACCCGTGCATCGGTGTTTCGAGCCGATCGATTAGTTGCGGGGCGCCGGAGAAACCGAGTTCACCGAGCATGCCGTTTTCGCTCAGTGCCTGTCCGATAACCCCGGCTACCACGCGCTGCTCGAGTATCGAGCAGTCGGCGACGATTCTGACGCCTGCGACGTCGCGGATGCTTGGGAGTTTCTCGTGCGGTGATCGAATGAGTTTCTCTCGCAGTGTCTTCAGAGTTTTCGTTCGCCCGGTGGCGGCCACGGATGCTCTCGGCAACTGATCAGCCGCCCCGGCGAGTAGCGAGCTCACTGCCGACTGCACGATGGCACGGCGTTGATCTGCATCCCGAATGAACGCCTCATAAAGGTCACGATGGTCAGCGGTGAGTTCGCCCCCGGATGCTATCGCTTCGCCGAGGCGTTTCAGTGCGTTCGTGCCGAGTGGTGCGCGGCGATAGGGGAGCATCCCGTCACGGTCTGTCGACATGTCATCGAGGGTACCGAGGACATCGGACAGGGCAGGAGATGACCGCGAGGGCTGAACATGGAGCGGAGTGGGCGCTCGTCGCACGCGGCCTTCTCTGACTCAGCCGTTCACGGCCTTCTCGATCGCGGCCTCGAGATCGCCCCACGCCTCCAGCACGACGGGTTCGCCGTCGATGAAGAAGCTGGGCGTGCTGCGCACTCCGAGCTGCTCGCCGTCGCTCTTGTCGGCCAGCACCCGCTCGAGAGTCGCCGGGTCGGCGACCGCGGCGTCGTAGGCCGTCATGTCGAGTCCGAGTTCGTCGGCGAGCGCCCGGAACACCTCCGGCGTCTCCTCCGACTGCTCGCCCCACTGGGCCTGCGTCTCGAACAGCCGGTGGTACATGTCCTCGAAGCGGTCCTGCTCTGCCGCGGCCTCGGCGGCGAGAGCGGCCTGCGTCGAGTTGATGTGCCCCGGCAGCGGGAAGTAGCGGACCACATAGGTGATCTCGCCGTCGTACTGCTCGCGCAGGTCTTCGACGATCGGGTAGAACGCGCCGCACGCCTCGCACTCGAAGTCGAGGAACTCGACGACCGTGACGGCGTCGGGCCCACCGTCGTCGAGCACGTGCGAGTCGGTGCGGACGGTCTGCAGCTTCTCGCCCTCGGGCGGAGCAGGATCGGCGGCCTGCTGCGACATGGTGTAGACGATGCCGACGATCGCGAGGATCATCGCTACGGCGATGGCGATCAGGGTCGCTGTGACAGGGGTCTTCATGGGGTTCTCCAACGGTTCGGATCAGGCAGGGTGATGAGACCGCGACGAGGGCGCGGCCGGGGTCGCCGACGAGCGGCGGGCCTAAGTCAGGTGCGGGAGAGCGAGAGCTGCGTGAGGGTGAGAGCGGGCACATGCCGGCGCGGTCCAGCACGGCTGGGCGTCGATGCGCGCAGCGCGACTGCGCGGCGGATCAGGGTTGCGCCTCTGGCCGACCGCAGCGACAGCAGCACGAGCACGAAGCAGCAGAGCGCGGCGATCACGACGATGCCGGCGTCCGACGGAGTGGTTGCGACCACGCTCGTGTCGTCATGGTGGCCCGAGACCGACGCGACGCTCGCGCCCGGCGCGAGGCACAGTGTCGTGTGCGCATCGGCCTTGCCGTGCGATGTCGACCACGCGCCGATCACGAGCAGCAGGGCGAGGCCGAGCGCGAGACCGACCCGGAGGATCAGCATCCGCTCGACGCCCTGGTGGCGCAGTCGCATCGACGGGGCAGGCATGGTGCGCGCAGTCTAACAATCGGGCATCGGCGCCCGCCTGCAGGCGCCCCGCGGGCCCACGCCGCGCAGACCCGCCTACACTAGAGGGGTGGCGAGACTGTTGATCGTGGGCGGCTTCCTGGCCGCCATCTTCTGGGTGTTCAGCATCGTCGACTGCGCAGTGCAGCCGCCGACGCGGCACCGGGGCGTGCCCAAGGCCGCCTGGATCGCCATCGTGGTCTTCATCCCGGTCATCGGCGGGATCCTCTGGTTCGCGCTCGGCCGTCGCCGCGCCAACGACAACGGGGGAGCGATCCGGATCGTCGCCCCCGACGACGACCCCCAGTTCCTCCGCAGCATCAGCAAGAGCGAGCAGGACGCCCGCATCCGCCGCCTCGAAGAGGAACTCGCGAAGCTCGAAGACGAGACCGACGACGGCACCGCACCCGACGGCACAGCGCCGGACACGCGTCCGTGACAGCATCGCCGGCGATGGATGCCGCGGCATCCCTGATCGCCGACCTCATCGGTCACGGTGTGCGCGATCTCGTGCTCTCGCCGGGCTCCCGCTCTCAGGCGCTCGCGCTCGCCGCAGTGCACGCCGCGAACCAGGGGCACCTGCGCCTGCACGTGCGCATCGACGAGCGCGTCGCCGGGTTCACGGCACTGGGCCTCTCGCGTGAGACCGGGGTTCCCACCGCAGTGCTCTGCACCTCGGGAACCGCCGCCGCGAACCTCCTTCCCGCCGCGATGGAGGCCTTCCACTCCGGTGTGCCGCTGCTGCTGCTGACCGCCGACAGGCCGCCCGAGCTGCGCGGCGTCGGAGCCAACCAGGCGACCATCCAACCGGGCATGTTCGCCGCCTGGGTGCGCGAGCAGATCGATGCAGCTGTTCCGGGCGACGGCGACTGGTCAGGGCTCGCGATGCGAGCCGTCTCGGCAGCGATGGGAGCGGATGCCGCGCACGGCCTCCCCGGAGTTCCAGGCCCCGTGCACCTGAATCTGCCGTCGCGAGAGCCGCTGTCGGGCGATGTGCCCGCTGTCGACATCGCACCGGGCGAGGCTCCGCGACCCACCCACGCAGACGCGCTCGTGCTCGAGCGCGGGCCGCGCACCGTCGTCATCGCGGGCGCCGATGCAGGCTCCGATGCGGAAGAGGTCGCGCACGCCGGATCCTGGCCGCTGATCGCCGAGATCGTCAGCGGTGCCCGTTTCGGACGCCAGGTCGTGCACGGCTATCGCGCGCTGCTGAGCGACGACGCTCTGGGCGGTCGCATCGAGCGCGCCGTCGTGCTCGGGCATCCGACTCTCAGCCGCGAGGTGGCCCGTCTGCTGTCGCGGGCCGACGTCGAGGTGATCGCCGTCCGCCGCGGCGGTGAGGCTCTCGACCTCAACGGCCGCACGAGGCCCGCGGCATCCGTCGCGGTCGCCGCCAGCCCCGCCGACCGCGAGTGGCTCGGAGCCTGGCTCACGGCATCCGCAGCGCACGCCGTCGACCTCAGCGAGCGCGCTCCCGACCAGGACGGTCTCACCTCCAGCGATCCGTCCGCTCGACGCGATGCGGTGAAGGCCGAGCTGGCAGCGGTGCGCCGTCCGCTCGATCGTGAGCTCCTCGCCGACGCCGTCTGGCGGGCGACGTGGCCGCACGACCGGCTCGTGTTCGGGTCTTCACGTCTCGTCAGGGTGGCCGACTCGGTGCTGGGCGGCAAGAAGGTCCCGGTGCACGCCAACCGCGGACTCGCCGGGATCGACGGCACGATCGCCACCGCCACCGGCATCGCTCTCGCGAGCCAGGCCGGGGGAGCTCCGGGGGTCACCCGCGTGCTGCTCGGCGACCTCGCCTTCCTGCACGACGTCGGAGCGCTGCTGCTGCCGCCGGACGAGCACGAACCGCGCATCCAGGTCATCGTGGGCAACGACGGCGGCGGCACGATCTTCGACGGCCTGGAGGTCGCGGGCACGGCTGCGCGCGCCGACCTCGACAGAGCCTTCTACACCCCGCACACGGTGCGCCTCGAGCAGCTGGCCCTCGCCTACGGCTGGGAGTACCAGCGCGTCACGACACGTACGGCGCTCGACCAGGCCCTCACCACCCCCGCCGGTGGTCGTCAGCTGATCGAGGTGCCGCTCGCGCGCTGATCTCGTTCGGCATGGCGCGCGTCCGCAGTGGCAGGATGAACGCATGACAGCGCACGAGTGGGCCAAGACCCTCCAGGTCGGCGACGGATTCCGTCTCGCCGACGTCGATCCGCAGAGCACTCCCGGGTACAGCGGTGCGAAGGCCGACGGCAAGCGCGACCTCGCGGCCGGCCTCGACGAGCTCAATGAGCTGCAGGAGCGGCTGTTCGCGGAGAGTCGAGTCGGAGTCGCGAAGGACTCGGTGCTGCTGATCCTGCAGGCCATGGACTCCGCGGGCAAGGGAGGCATCGTTCGGCACGTCGTCGGAGGCGTCGATCCGCAGGGCGTCGCGCTCACGGCGTTCAAGGCGCCGACCGACGAAGAGCTCGCGCACGACTTCCTCTGGCGAGTCGCCAAGCGGCTCCCGGAGCCGGGATTCATCGGCGTCTTCGACCGCTCGCACTACGAGGACGTGCTGATCGGCCGGGTGCGGTCGCTGGCCCCGGCTGACGAGATCGAACGCCGGTACGACGCGATCAACGACTTCGAGGCCGAGGTCGCGGCATCCGGCACCCGCATCATCAAGGTCATGCTGCACATCTCGCCCGACGAGCAGAAGTCCCGGCTGATGGAGCGGCTCGAGCGGGCCGACAAGCATTGGAAGTACAACCCGGGCGATGTCGACGAGCGACTGCTCTGGGACGACTACATGGCGGCGTATCAGACGGTGTTCGATCGCACGTCGACCGCTGCGGCGCCGTGGCATGTGATCCCGGCCGACCACAAGTGGTTCGCCCGCCTCGCCGTGCAGGAGCTGCTGCTCGATGCACTGCAGCAGATCGATCCGCAGTGGCCGGCCGCCGACTTCGACGTCGAGGCAGAGAAGAAGCGTCTCGCGGCCAGCTGAGCAGGCCGAGCTTCAGGCGAGGGCGTCGACCAGCGGGCGGAACTTGACACGGGTCTCGAGCAGCTCCGACTCGGGGTCCGAGCCCGCGACGATCCCCGCGCCCGCGTAGGCGGTGACCGCGATGTCGGTCTCGGCGGGAGTGAACTGCGCGCAGCGCAGCGCGATGGCCCACTCGCCGTTGCCGGCCGCGTCGACCCATCCGACCGGACCGGCATAGCGACCGCGGTCGAACGGCTCGAGCTCGCGGATCGCGGCGATCGCGGCCGATGTCGGGGTTCCCGCCACGGCGGCCGTCGGGTGCAGGGCACCGACCAGATCGAGCGACGAACCGCCGTCGGCCAACTCGCCCTCGACATCGGTCGCCAGGTGGAAGAGGTTCGGCAGCTTGAGCAGGAACGGCTGCTCGCTCGCAGCCAGCGCGCGAGTGTGCGGACGCAGCGAGGCCAGCACGCTCT
Organism: Microbacterium sp. K2; assembly: GCF_051365005.1. Lineage (NCBI taxonomy): Bacteria > Bacillati > Actinomycetota > Actinomycetes > Micrococcales > Microbacteriaceae > Microbacterium > Microbacterium sp. K2. The sequence continues at coordinate 39,143 of NZ_JBLWII010000006.1, forward strand.
GCACGGCGTACTCGTGCTCGTCGAGATCCTTGGTGCTCGAGGCCAGATGAGCCGACGCCGCGGTGTCGGCATCCGCATCGGCTCCTCGTCCGATGGTTCCGGCCAGCACGCGGGCGGTGACGGTCCGCTGCTGCACGGTCACGAGCGTCTCGGGGCTCGCGCCGATCAACCCGTCGACCGCGAAGGCCCAGGTGTCGGGGTATCCGGTCGACAGCGCGCGCACGAGGCGGCGCAGGTCGGATCCGGCGGGGATGCTGCCGGTGAGGTCGCGAGCGAGCACGACCTTGCTGAGCTCGCCGTCGGCGATGCGGGCCAGCGCCTGACGCACGGAATCCTGGTAGCCCTGCGGGCTCTGCGCCCCGGGGCCCACGGTGCCGGCCCAGTGGGGGCCGTAGCCGATCGTCGATGCCTCGGACTGCGGGTCGAGCGCAGGGTGTGACGTCGACGACGAGCGGATGCGGGTGAGCCACGTGCGCCCGTGGTGTCGGCCGATCACGAGCGCGGGCACGACGAGAACGCTGTCGGCGGAGGAGCCCTCGTCGAAGGTCAGCGCGCCGAAGGCGACGAGACCGGAGCCGGGGAGCGCGAGCTCGTCGTCGATCTCGGCATCCTGAGCCAGGTCTCGCCAGGCGGCGGCGATGGCGGCCGAGCGCATGGGCGCAGCGCCCGCCGGGATGCGGATCGTCTCGACCACGCCGTCGCCCACGGCGACGATGCCGTCGCCGCGCCGCAGCCATGCGAGGGGCCGCGACGGGTCGGCGTAGGCCAGGAGATCCTCGACCGGATCGATCTCACGGGTCTCCACGACCAGCCTGCTGCTCACGTCTCCAGCCTAGTTCGTCGCTCGCCGACCAGGATGTGAGAGACCCCGCCTACGCTGAGGGCATGAGCGACGCCCGCCCCGAACCCGGCACCGAGATGATCTTCCAGTGGCGCAAGTGGGACGGCTCGCCGCATTGGCGGCATGAGTGCGTGTATCTCGGCGCCGACGAGTGGGGCGACTGGCTCGGGCAGCCGGTCGGTTGGCCGAGTGCTCGACCTGGGGCGGCCTTCACCGCAGAGACCCCCAACGTCACGCTCGTGCCGCGGCAGCCCGACTTCGCCCTGACGGTGAACCGCGATCACCCGAAGGGCATGCGGGTCTACATCGACATCGGATGGGATGTGCGCTGGTCCGATGACCCGCTGCTGGCGGTCGGCATCGACATGGATCTCGACGTCGTGCGGGTCGATGGACCGCGGGGCATCTGGGTCGACGACCGCGACGAGTGGGCCGAGCACAGTGTGCGATACGGATACCCCGCCGAGATCATCACCAGGCTGGAGGCCCTGGCGCTCGACCTCGAGCAGCGCGTGCGCGAGCAGACCGCTCCCTTCGACGATGCGACCCCGGATCTCTGGCTCGATCGCCTCGACGCGCTGCGCCTCGCGCCTAGACTGGGCACGTGACCTCGAACGAAGCAAACCGCGCCGATCTCGGCAAGGACCCCGCCCGCGTCAGCGGCATGTTCGACCAGGTCGCCGCGGGCTACGACCGCACGAACACGGCGATGACGGTCGGCAACGACGCGCTCTGGCGCGCAGCCACGACCAGGGCCGTCGCCCCGAAGCCGGGGGAGAAGATCCTCGACCTCGGTGCGGGCACCGCCTCGTCGTCGGCATCCCTCGCCCGCAGCGGAGCGCAGGTCGTCGCCGCCGACTTCTCGCCCGGCATGCTCGCCGAGGGCAAACGCCGGCACGGCAGCATCCGCAATCTCTCGTTCGTGCAGGCGGATGCCACGGATCTGCCTTTCGAGGACGGCGAGTTCGACGCCGTCACCATGTCGTATGCCCTTCGCAACGTCAACGACCCCAAGAAGGCGCTGCGCGAGCTGCTGCGCGTGACGAAGCCGGGTGGCCGCCTCGTGATCAACGAGTTCTCGACCCCGCCCGGTGCCCTGTTCCGCGCCGGATACCGCTTCTACAACTCGCAGGTGCTGCCGCGGGTTGCCCGCGTCGCCGGCACCAACGGCGACGCCTACGACTACCTGAACGAGTCGATCCGCGACTGGCCCGATCAGAAGAAGCTCGCCGCGTGGATCCGCGAGGCCGGGTGGACCGAGGTCGAATACCGCAACCTCTCGTTCGGGATCGTCGCACTGCACCGCGCGTTCAAGGCCGCGTGAGTACGACGCGCGAACCTCCACGGCTGACGACGGTAGGCTGAGAGCGTGACTTCGAGCCGCGTAGCCCCGGGTTCGCGACTGGCGAGCCGTCTCGGTTTCAGCGACCGTGTCTTCATCGGCACGGCTGGGCGACGCATCGCTCAGGCGATCGAAGACGGTCTCGAGCGTGTCGAGACCGGTCTCGCCGACGATGTGCGCGTCGCTGACCCACTCGCCGACGCGGCCAGCCGCTACCTCTACGAGGCGGGGGGCAAGCGCATCCGCCCCGTGCTGACTCTTCTGGCGGCACAGCTGGGCGACGGCAACACCGACCAGGTGATCGACGTCGCGAAGGCTCTGGAGATCACCCACCTCGGCTCGCTGTACCACGACGACGTCATGGACGGGGCCGACCGCCGTCGCGGTGTGCCCGCGGCGCAGACGGTGTGGGGCAACAACATCGCCATACTCACCGGAGACATCCTGTTCTCCCGTGCGAGCCAGCTGATGTCCCGACTGGGCGAGCGGGCGATCCGTCTGCAGGCCGACACCTTCGAGCGTCTCGTCCTGGGGCAGATGCACGAGACGATCGGCGCTCAGCCCGGCGACGACCCCATCGAGTTCTACCTCCAGGTGCTGGCCGACAAGACCGGGTCCCTGATCGCCGCGGCGACCCAGGGCGGCGTGATCTTCTCGAACGCGCCCTCGAAGTACGAAGAGCCGCTGCGCGTCTACGGCGAGAAGATCGGCGTCGCGTTCCAGCTGCTCGACGATGTGATCGATCTGTCGGCGAAGCCCGAGGACACGGGCAAGGTGCCGGGCACAGATCTGCGCGCCGGAGTGCCGACCATGCCCTACCTGCTGCTGAAGGCCGAGACCGACGATGCGTCGATCGATCTCGCCGGCCGCATCGACGAGGGCGTGTCCCGCATCGCCGAGGGTGCGGACCCCGCAATCCTCGACGGGCCGCTCACCGAGCTGCGCGATCACGTCGGCACTCAGAAGACCCTCGCGCTCGCGCACTCCTGGACCCAGGATGCGATCGATGCGCTCGCCCCGCTCCCGCGCGGCACCGTGCGCGAAGCGCTCACCCGCTTCGCAGAGACCCTCGTCGAACGCTCCAGTTGATGTGTCGCGGCCTCAGGGTCGCGCGCTCCGGATGTGACGGCATACGAAAGGATCCCTTATGACCAAGCTCAGACTGGCCATCGTCGGAGCGGGCCCCGCCGGCATCTACGCCGCCGACATCCTGCTGAAGGCCGAGCGCAAGTTCGACGTCTCCATCGATCTCTTCGAGCAGCTTCCGGCACCCTACGGCCTGGTCCGCTACGGCGTCGCCCCCGACCACCCCCGCATCAAGGGCATCATCAATGCGCTGCGCGATGTGCTCGACCGCGGCGACATCCGTCTGTTCGGCAACGTCCGCTTCGGCGAGGACATCACGCTCGATGACCTGAAGAACCACTACAACGCGGTGATCTTCGCCACCGGCGCGATCCGCGACACCACCCTCGACGTCCCCGGCATCGACGCGGTCGCCTCCTACGGCGCCGCCGACTACGTGAGCTGGTTCGACGGACACCCCGACGTGCCGCGCGAGTGGCCGCTGGATGCCGCATCCGTCGGTGTGCTGGGCAACGGCAACGTCGCTCTCGACGTCGCCCGCATGCTGGCGAAGCACGCGGAAGACCTGCTGGTCACCGAGGTTCCCGAGAACGTCTACGAGGGGCTGAAGGCGAGTGCGGTCACCGACGTGCACGTGTTCGGTCGCCGTGGCCCCGCGCAGGTCAAGTTCACTCCGCTCGAGCTGCGCGAACTCGGAGAGCTGCGTGATGTCGACATGGTCGTGTACGACGAGGACTTCGACTACGACGAGGCGTCGAAGGACGCGGTCGCCAGCAACAAGCAGGTCATGGTCATCGACCGCATCCTGCAGTCGTGGCGCAAGCGCCCGTCCGTCAATGACGCCAGAGGCGATGCGAACAACGAGGGGGGCACGGCATCCCGTCGTCTGCACCTGCACTTCTGGGCTCGCCCGGTCGAGGTCCGCAAGGACGAAGCCGGCCGCGTGGCGGCCCTCGTCTACGAGCGCACGAAGCCCGACGGACAGGGTGGCGCCGTGGGCACCGGTGAGATGCGTGAGGTTCCGCTGCAGGCGCTCTACCGCGCGATCGGATACTTCGGCTCGCCGCTTCCGGGTGTGCCCTTCGACAAGAAGCACGGTGTGATCCCCAACCGCGAGGGCCAGGTGCTCGCCAAGGACTCGAACCAGCAGATGACCGGCATCTACGCGACCGGTTGGATCAAGCGCGGACCGGTCGGCCTCATCGGCCACACCAAGTCGGACGCCATGGAGACCGTGCGGCACATCATCAACGACCAGGGTTCGTGGTGGCACCCGGAAGACCCGTCGGAAGAGGCGATCCCCGCGCTGCTGCAGGAACGCGGCGTCAAGTGGACCGACCTCGAGGGCTGGCACCGACTCGACGAGCACGAGGTCGCGCTCGGTGCGCCGCACGAGCGTGCCCGCGTCAAGGTCGTGCCGCGTGACGAGATGGTGCGCGTCTCTCGCGGAGAGTGACCGACACCGGATCGTTGTCGGCACCTCGTGTGTCGGAGAGCGAGCGTCTCTAGGCTGATCGGATGCGACTGCGTTCTCTGATCGTCCTCGGCACCGCCCTGCTGCTCGTCTCAGGGTGCACGGCCGAGCCGACGCCGAACCCCACGGGCTCGCCGTCGGCGTCGGCCTCGGCGACGCCGACCGCGACCCCGACGCCCGCGGCAGTGGTCGAGCCGGAGGCGGCGTTCGACGTGACCTGCGACGATGTCGCCGCGACGATGGCGGATCTTCTGGGCGAGCCGGCGACACCGGTCGAGCCGGTGCTCTCGGTGGTGTCGGCGATGGGGTGGCTTCCCGGTCCGGGGCAGCACATGTTCCAGCGGGCGGGCGGCATCGCCTGCTCGACCGGCGACACGGAACGCAGCTGGGAGGTCACGATCGTTCCCGACGCGCAGGCTGTGATCGCGGGTGCGACCGAGCGCCAGGGCTTCTGGGGCGAAGCGGCGAGCTGCGAGGACGGACGCTGCGGGTTCGAGCTGCCCGACGGAGACGTGCTGCTGTCGGCCAGCGTCGTCGATCCCGATCTCGGCTCGGCCGACACCGCCCGGATCGAGGAAGCACTGCGGGGGATCGCCGCGTCGGCGGCGTCGAGCACGCGCGAGGTCGAGTACGTCGACAGTGAGATCGTCGGCGCTCCGTGTGAGCGCTTCCTCACGCCGGAGCAGGTGAACGCCGCATTCGGTGTGTCTGACGCGGCTCTCTTCACCGACTTCGGCGGCTGGGGGATCCCTGCTGAGGTGTACGAGGTCGTCAACGGCTCACGCATCTGCTACTTCAAGTCGGCCGGAAGCGAGTACGAAGGATCCAGCTATCTGATGCTCACGACGCTTCCCGCAGGAGCCTGGGCGTTCGAGAAGCGCGATGGCGACCCCGTCGAGGTCGAGGGAGCCGATGCCGCCAAAGCCAGCACGGGTGAGCACGGTGACAACATCCTCGACATGCGCGTCGGTCTCGACTGGATCCGGATGGTGACATTCGACAACGGAGCCGGTGCCGCCGACCCGGCTCCGCTGGCAGAGACGGTCGCGCGCAACCTCACGGTCGGACACACCGCTCCCGAGTAGCCCGCACGCCGTCGGCTAGCCTGGCGGCATGGCTGAGTGGATACCGGACGTTCTCGGCGACGAGTTCGCGCAGCTCACGCTCGAACTCGGTGAGGATGACGAGGGCCCGCTGGTCGCCACTCTCGTGAGAGCATTGCCGAGGGAGCGGCCCTGGTGGGATCGCGTGAGCGGGCGCCGTCCTCCGCTCGATGACGTCGACGTGCTCTACGTGCACGGCTGGTCGGACTACTTCTTCCAGAAGCGGCTCGCTCGCTTCTGGACCTCGCGAGGCGCGCGTTTCTTCGCTCTCGACCTCCGCAAGTACGGACGCAGCCTGCGCGACGGTCAGACTCCCGGCTACATCACCGACCTCGTCGCGTACGACGACGACATCGCCGCGGCGCTGCACGCGATGGGCCGCGGCCCCGAGGCCACCGCGTCCGCGCGCCGCCTGGTGCTTCTCGGCCATTCGACCGGTGGGCTCATCCTGAGCCTGTGGGCGTCGCGGCACCCCGAGACGGCGGACGCGGTGATCCTGAACAGCCCGTGGCTCGAGTTCCAGGTCGCATCGGCGCGCCCGCTGATCGCGCCGATGGCCGAACTGCAGGCGCGGTGGGCTCCTCGGGAGGTGGCCCCGCAGGTCGATCTCGGGTTCTACACGCGCGCGCAGCAGGAGGTCGCCGACCCCGATGATCCCGTCGAGGTGAACCTGTTGTGGCGGCCGGCCCAGACGATGGCGGTGCATGCAGGATGGTTCCACGCGATCCTCACGGGACACGCCCAGGTCTCGGCAGGGCTGTCGATCGACGCGGCCGTGTGCGTGCTGCTCTCCGCGCGCTCGGCGACGCCCACGCGATGGTCCGAGGACCTCACTCGAGCGGACTCGGTGCTGGTCGTCGACGACATCGCGCGGGCGGCGCTCAAGCTCGGTCCGTCCGTCACCGTCGAGCGCATCGACGGGGCCCTGCACGATGTCTTCCTCTCTCGCCACGAGGCGAGAGAGGAAGCGTATCGCCGCCTCGACCGGTGGGTCAGAGGCTGGACGGCCGCGCGCTGACAGCGCGTTGCGAGCGCTCAGACGCCGTGATCAGACGTAGTGCATCAGGCGCGCCTGGCGCTCGGCGTCGTCGGCATCGCCGCGCAGCACCGCGTCGTGGAAGCTCCGATAGACCTGGAGCATGCGCTCCCGGTCGTTCTCGGGAACGCTCCAGCCGCGGAGGTTGCGGAACAACGCCATGCTCGCGTCGTTGATCAGCACCTGATGCTGCGCGTTCCGACTCCGTGCACTGAGAAACGAGAACACCGCCCACCGGGTGTTGGAGATGTGCACGTCGTCATCGAGCGCCGTGTACATCTCTTCGACGAGCTCCGCGAGGCTCTCGCGTTCCTCCTGGCTCATGCGCGCGACGCCCATCCGCGCCGCCATCCCCGCCTGATACCCCGCGAACTCGAGCGTCTGCTCGACGGTCTCGGGTGTGACCGCCGTGACCTCGGTGTATCTGCTCGGATACATCGTCACGAGCCCGAGACGCTCGAGGCGCTGTAACGCCTCTCGCACCGGAGTCCGCGACACGTGCAGTTCTTCAGCGACATCGACATCGCGGATTCGATAGCCCGGCTCGAGCACACCGTCCACGATCTGTGCGCCGATGTGCTGAAAAACCTCCTCCGCTAAGAGCTGCTTGCTTTCTCTGACACTCGTCATCGAGTTGTTGTTGTTCATGGACTGCCCCCAGTTGCTTTCCAGATCCGGGCTCCCCATGATGTGCCCGGACGGCCACTACATCACGAAGTCGATCGCGATGCCAATAATCCACAGACGAGTTCTCGGGCGAGCACATCGGCGCTCGCCCTCGGGGCGTCGTCGCAGAGTTCGGTACGGGTGATTTCTGTGGCCGACGGGTGTTGGGACACCCGCCGGCCACAGACGATGGCGTGCACGGAGCTGCACTGCGCCCAGTCCCCACAAGGCGGGAACCGCGATCCGCGAAGCGCGGAGCCGTGGTTCGGCAGCGCGTCATGCATCGCCGCATCGTCTGTCGCGTTCGGGACGCGACTGCATCCAGTCTCGGGCACTCCGGCCCATATATCGGAATGCGATTGGCGGGCACACAGAAGGGGGGACGGATGCCTCGGCATCCGTCCCCCCTTCGAACTGAGAGGTCAGCGGTAGTTGATGAACTGCAGGTCGAGATCGAGGTCGGAGCCCTTGAGCAGAGAGATCACGGACTGCAGGTCGTCGCGGCTCTTGGACTGGACGCGCAGCTCGTCGCCCTGGATCTGGCTCTTCACGCCCTTGGGGCCCTCGTCGCGGATGATCTTGTTGATCTTCTTCGCGTTCTCCGACGAGATGCCGTCCTTGAGGGTCGAGACGATGCGGAACTCCTTGCCGCTCGCGAAGGGGTCGCCCGACTCGAGGCTCTTGAGCGAGATGCCTCGCTTGATGAGCTTGGACTGGAAGACGTCGAGAACCGCCTTCGCGCGCTCCTCGGTGCCGGCGATGATCAGGATCTGCTCGCCGCTCCAGGCGATGGAGGAGCCCGTGCCCTTGAAGTCGTAGCGCTGCTCGATCTCCTTGCGCGCCTGGTTCAGGGCGTTCTCGGCCTCCTGGTGATCCACTTTCGAGACGATGTCAAAGGAACTGTCAGCCATAAGGGAAGTGTATCGACACCGCCGTTTTCACGCTCGCTTGGAAGCGCTTCCATCAAACCTCACCGGACATTCCGCGGTTACAGCTTGATATCGAAGGCTTCTTGCATTGCCATTCCTGCCGATCTCGTTGCATACTGTAAGCGCTTGCAGTCCTGCAGGCCACCAGCACTTCAGAGAGGCACACACCAATGAAGGTGAACAAGAGGGGCATCGTCGCCGCCGGCGTCATCGCGATCGTTTCGACTCTTACACTTGCCGGTTGCTCGACCGCGACCGATGGCGGCGACTCGGCCGAGGGCGAGAGCAGCGGAACGCTGACCGTCTGGGTCGACGCCGAGCGCGTCGCCGCGCTGCAGAGCGCCGCCGACTCCTACGAGGACAAGACCGGAGTCAAGGTCGAGCTCGTGGGCAAGTCCGTCGACGACATGAAGGACGACTTCATCCAGCAGGTGCCGACCGGCAAGGGCCCCGACGTCGTCATGGGCGCACACGACTGGCTCGGCGAGCTGTCGACCAACGGCGTCGTCGCGCCGCTCGAGCTCGGCGACTCGTCGGCCGACTACCTGCCGGTCGCACTCCAGGCAGCGACCTACGACGGCACCGTCTACATGCTTCCGTACGCGGTCGAGAACATCGCCGTGCTGCGCAACGCCGACATGGTCCCCGCCGCCGCGACGAGCTTCGACGACATGGTCTCGAAGGGCACCTTCGTGGTCGAGCAGGGCACTGAGGGCAACCCGTACCACCTGTACCCGTTCCAGACGGCATTCGGCGCCCCGGTCTTCGGCACCGACGACTCGGGCAGCTACGACTCCGCCGACCTCCAGCTCGGCAGCGAGGGCGGCTTCGCGTTCTCCGAGTGGCTCGCCGCTCAGGGCGCAGCGGGCACGCTGAACACCGACATCGACGGTGAGATCGCCAAGCAGCAGTTCCTCGACGGCACCGCGGCCTTCTGGCTGACCGGCCCGTGGAACGTCGGCGCGGCGACCGACGCCGGCATCAACGTCGCGATCGACCCGATCCCCAGTCCCACGGGCGAGACCGCTTCGCCGTTCGCCGGCGTCAAGGGCTTCTTCGTGAGCTCCGAGTCGAAGAACAAGGTCGCCGCGAACGACTTCCTCGTGAACTACATCGGCACCGAAGAGGTGCAGCTCGCGCTGTTCGAGGCCGGCAACGTCCTGCCCGCTCTGACGGCCGCCGCCGACACCGCAGCCTCCGACGAGATCATCGCCGGCTTCCAGGCCGTCGGTGCGGATGCGGTCCCGATGCCCGCGATCCCCGCGATGGGTTCGGTCTGGGAGTTCTGGGGCGTGGCTGAGGCTGCGGTCATCAACGGCTCCGACCCGACGACGACGTGGCAGAAGCTCGTCGACGACGTCACCGCAGCAATCCAGTAAGACACCCAGCACAACCCCTGCCGGGGCGGACCTCGTCCGCCCCGGCAGCTCGACGACGGGGACGAGATGACACTGACCGAAGAGCCCACGGCTCCACTGAACAAGCGCCAGCGCCAGGCGGCGAAGATCGCCGAGGCGGCATCCGGTCCCATCGGCTGGATGCTGCTGAAGATCCTGCTGCTGGCGATCGTCGACGCCATCGCGCTGTACGCGGCATTCGTGCTCTTTGGCCAGCAGGAGTGGCTGGTGCTCGGCCTGGTCGTGGCCGTCACCGCGCTCGTCAACTACATCTACTTCTCGCGCAAGCGAATCCCCGCGAAGTACCTGACCCCCGGCATCATCTTCCTGATCATCTTCCAGGTGTTCACGCTGCTGTACACGGGGTACATCGGCTTCACGAACTACGGCACCGGGCACAACGGCACGAAGGACCAGGCGATCTCGTCGCTCCTCGCTTCGGCCCAGGAGCGCGTCGAGGACTCGGCGACCTATCCGGTCACGGTCGTCGAGCAGTTCGGCACCTATGGCCTGCTCGTCACCGACCCCGAATCGGGTGACGCGCTGCTCGGCACCGCTGAGCAGCCGCTGCAAGAGGTCGATGCCGAGTTCCAGGGCGACCAGGCGGTCGCCGTCGACGGCTGGACGACCCTCCCGCTCGCGAAGGTGTTCACCCTGTCGGAAGAGCTCGAGAAGCTCTCGGTGCCGTTCAGCGACGACCCCAACGACGGCAGCCTGCGCGCCCCCGACGGCCAGAAGGGCTACCTCTACGTCTCGACGCTCGAGTACGACGCGGATGCCGACACCATCACCGACACCACGACCGGCGCCGTGTACTCCGACACCGGTCAGGGGTCGTTCATCGCCGAGGACGGCGCCGAGCTGCTGCCCGGCTGGCAGACCACCGTCGGGTTCGACAACTTCGTGCGCGCCGTGACCGACGAGAACATCCGCGGTCCGCTCATCTCGGTGACCATCTGGACGTTCGTGTTCGCCCTGCTCTCGGTCGCGACCACGTTCTTTCTCGGACTGCTGCTCGCGCTGGTCTTCAACAACACGCGGATGCGGTTCCGCAACGGCTACCGGATCATCCTGATCCTCCCGTACGCGTTCCCCGCGTTCCTGTCGGCCCTCGTCTGGGCGGGCATGATGAACGAGAGCTTCGGATTCATCAACCAGGTGATCTTCGGGGGAGCGGACATCCCGTGGCTCACCGACCCGAACCTCGCGAAGGTGTCGGTTCTCCTGGTCAATCTCTGGCTGGGCTTCCCCTACATGTTCCTCGTCTGCATGGGCGCCCTGCAGGGCATCCCGGAAGACGTCAACGAGGCGGCGGTGATGGACGGCGCGAACCCGTGGCAGGTCTTCCGCCGCATCAAGCTGCCGCTGCTGCTCGTGACGGTCGCGCCGCTGCTGATCTCGTCCTTCGCGTTCAACTTCAACAACTTCAACCTGATCTACATGCTGACCAAGGGCGGGCCGCGTTTCGAGGACGTCAGCATTCCGGTCGGGCACACCGACATCCTGATCTCGATGGTCTACAAGGTGGCGTTCACGGGTCAGTCCCGCGACTACGGTCTCGCCTCCGCATTCACGATCCTGATCTTCATCGTGGTCGCGACGATCTCGATCATCAGCTTCCGCAAGACCAAGGCCCTCGAGGAGCTGAACTGACATGAGCACCACGGACACCGGCACCGCCCGCCCCGTCGCCGTCGCGCAGAAGCTCGCGCCCCGTCGCCGCAGCTTCGGCGCGTGGTTCGCAGACACCGGATGGCGCCATGTGGTCGCCATCGTCGTGAGCGCCTTCGCGCTCTTCCCGCTGCTGTACGTCGTCTCGGCGTCGCTCAATCCGAAGGGCACGCTGACCGGCTCGAACCAGCTGTTCTCGGCGTTCGGGTTCGACAGCTACGAGCGCATCCTCAGTGATCCGCAGAACCCCTACGGTCTGTGGTTTCTGAACACGCTCGTCATCGCCGTGGTCACCGGTGCGGTGACCGTCTTCATCGGCGCACTCGCCGCATATGCCTTCTCGCGCATGCGCTTCGCCGGTCGTCGTATCGGCCTCGTCACGATCGTGGTCGTGCAGATGTTCCCGCAGCTGCTCGCGGTGGTGGCGATCTTCCTGCTGATGTCGACGCTGGGGGACTGGTTCCCCGCGATCGGACTGAACACGCACACGGGCCTGATCCTCGTGTACCTCGGCGGCGCGCTCGGCGTGAACACCTACCTGATGTACGGCTTCTTCAACACGCTCCCGATGGAGCTCGACGAGGCCGCCCGCATCGACGGAGCCGGGCACGCACGCATCTTCTTCACGATGATCCTGCCTCTGGTCGCGCCGATCCTCGCGGTGGTCGCGCTGCTGTCGTTCATCGGCACGGTCAACGAGTATGTGATCGCGAGCGTCATGCTCGTCGATGTCGACCAGCAGACGCTGGTGGTCGGTCTGACGAAGCTCGTCGCGAACCCGCGCTACGCGGACTGGTCGGCGTTCTCGGCCGGCGCCGTCATGGCGGCCATCCCCGTGATGATCCTGTTCCTGTTCCTGCAGCGGTACATCGTCGGAGGGCTGACGGCCGGCGCGACCAAGGGCTGATCGACGGTCCTCGTCGCATCGATCCCGGCGTTGCGATGCCGGGCGCGGCAGCGGCGGTCGTAGCGTGATGGCATGACACGTGTCGCGGGGCGGAACGTGGTGATCAGCTGGATCGCCGCAGTGCTGTGCATCGGTGTGGTGGGTGCCCTGATCTGGTTCTCGATGCCGATCGTGCCGGTCGTCGCCTCGTTCGTCGGCGACGTCCTCCGCTCCACTCTTCGCTAGCGGCGCCGTCACGCGTCGGCCGGAGAGTGAGGCGCGCGATCACGGGCTCGGCGACACGTCGGCACGCCTCCGTCGGGGCGCGGTCGGGCGGCGGTAATCTCGCAGAGCACACATCCGATGAGAGGCGCACCCATGAGTGACCCCGAGGTTCCCCAGCCCGAGCGGCCGAAAGACGTCAACGACGTCGTCGACAGCGCGAACGCTGGACTCGACGCCGCCGCCGCAGCGGGTGCAGGCGTGCATGGCACGCCCGCGGACCCCACGCACGAGACGTCGGCTCCCGCTCCGACCCAGTCCGCCGTCGATCCCGATGTCGCCGCGTTCGAGGCTGCGGAGAACGACCACCCCGGCACCTTCGCGACGCCGGAGCTCAACGACCCGAAGTATCTCGACGACGCAGACGACACGACGAAGTCGTGGAACACGGATGCTGACGCGACGAAGTCGTGGAACACGGATGCCGACGCGACTGCCGCATACACGCCGCCGGCCGCTCACGAGCAGTCCGCACTGGCCGGAGCCGCGTACTCGTCGACCGACCAGGCCGAGACCCGGATCGTCCCCCCGGAGCCGGCAGCCGCCGAGCCCGTCGTCGTTCCGATCCAGCAGCAGCCGATCTTCGTCCAGGCTCCCGAGCCGCCCCGCGAACGCGGCAACCGCGGCACCGCGGGCGCGATCGGTCTGCTCGCGACCATCGCCTTCGCGATCCTCTACCTCGGTGCGACGCTCGGCCTCCGCGCCGTCGCCGGCGACATCACGGGCGAGAACATCGGCGAAGCCGCCCTCGCTCCGCTGATGACCTGGGGCTACTGGGTTCCGGTCGTCGGGTTCTTCCTCGGCTTCTGGCTGCTCGGCGCGTTCATCAACCGCGGACGCTGGGGACTCTGGGTGGTCTTCGGCATCATCGTCGGTCTCGTCGCCTACGGTGCGCACATCCTCGGTGCGCTCTTCGAGGCGCCGTTCTGGTTGCTGACCGCTCACGAAGGCAGCGAGCTCATCGGCGCGCAGCTCTTCCACCCGCTCGCGATCGCGGCGTTCGTCTTCGCTCGTGAGCTGACCATCTGGTTCGGAGCCTGGGTCGCCCGCAGCGGTGCGCGCAAGACCGAGCTCAACGCCGAGGCGCAGCGCGAGTACGAGCGCACGCTCGAAGCCGGCCCGACGCTGGCGAGGTAGTCACGAACATGTCATCGCCGAACCCCCGTGGACCCGAGTCCGCGGGGGTTTCGGTCATCCTGGCGCTGGTGCTCGCCACGGTCAGCTTCTTCGCTCTCGCGGTGTTCGGTCTCGGTGCCGTGAGCATCGTGACCGACACCGACATCATCGCCGTCCGAGGTCTCGGTCCGCTGCCCGGTGCGATCGGGATGCTGGCCGCCGTGGTGACATTCGCGCTGTCGCTCCGGTCGTCGCTGAAGCGGACGCAGCCGTCGTTCGTGTCGGCACCGGCGGTCGCACTGGCCACGGCGCTCGCGCACCTGGTCGTCGTGTGGATCGCCGTCGCCGCCGTACGCGGCGACGTCATCGTCGCGACGGTCGTCGCGGGCGATCTCGTGCGCGGGGGAGCGAGCGCGGTGCTCCTCGCCGCCGCCGTGATCGCGGCCTGGGGCGGGATCGCTCTCCGGCGCACGCGCGCTCAGCATCCGCAGTGGCCCTGGGAGCGCGAAGAAGACGAGTGACGCCCCGCCGTGACGCGGAAATCTCCGCGTGGGCGGCGCCCGCGCCGTACGCTCTAGGTGTGGAGCGCTCGTTGGAGACGCAGGTCGACCAGGCCGTCGAGGCCTGGTTGCGCTGGGTGCCGCGCTGGGAGCCGGCGACCCATCGTGGTCGGGTCGCGCCCTGCCGACGCTGCCTGGGGTCGCCGATCCTGTCTGCGGCGGGTATCGGCTCGAACACACCGCACGGTGTGCAGCACGGACTCTCGACGCGCATCAAGACGATCGTCGATCACGCCGTGGCCGAGTACACCGCCAGGAACCTGCCGATGCTGCAGCGTGAACTCGACCAGCAGGCCGCACGCAACCGGGCGCGCAGCTATCGCCCGGCCGACGGTCTGGATCCCGAGTTCGACGGGCTGCCGCTGGATCCCGAGCCGATTCCGGGCGCACCGTTCCTCTTCACGATCGCCGGCATGGCCGATGAGGCCGTCGCCGACCTGCCGCCCCTGCCCCCCCTGAGCGACGAGGCCAAGGTCGCCCTGCGGCAGGAGGTGGCCCTCGCCGACGAGTACGCCAACATGGTGGGCCGCGAGATCTGCGGCATCCTGCTGCGCCACCGCATCTACATCCAGGCAGCGATCTCGCAGCACGTCGAACCGCAGATCGAGGCGCTGCTGGCCGAACTCACCGACTCGCTCGATTCCCCATTCGACGCCGATCAGTCGTAGGCGTCGCGGGCCAACCCGCTGCGCACGCACCAGCGCGACCACGGCTCTGCCTGCGGATCCGCTGAGAGCTGCGAGCGCCGCTGGCGTTCACCCGTGCGCGCTGGGTATCGTTTTTCGATAGATACCCATTGGCGATCGATAGGGCAAACATGCATCCTCGTGTCACTCGCGTTCTCAAGGCGCTGATCATCGTTCTGCTCGCACTCCTGCTGGCGAGCCAGACCCTGGTCATCCCCGAGGTGGCCCGCATCACGGCCGTCCGCAATCCCGACGTCGCCTGGCTCGAGGTTCCCGGCATCATCGGCGCCGTGCTCTTCCTCGCCCTGATCCAGGTGACGCTCGTATGCATCTGGTTCCTGCTCTCACTCGTGCAGGACGATCGGATCTTCCGTGTCGAGGCATTCCGATACGTCGACATCATCCTCGGCGCTCTCATCGCGGCCGGGGTCGTGATTCTCGCGTCGTACCTGGTGATCGTCGCCAGCCGTTCGGTGTCTCTGTCTCTCTCGCTGCTTGCGGTGCTGGGCGTCGTGGTCAGCGCAGCGCTCGCGCTGCTCGTGGTCGTGCTGCGAGGTCTGCTGCGCAAGGCTCTCGAGCTCGAGCAGGACATGTCGGAGGTCGTCTGATGCCGATCGTCATCGACCTCGACGTCCAGCTCGCGATCAAGAAGATGAGCGTGCAGGACTTCGCCGACGCGATCGGCATCACCCCGGCCAATGTCGCCGTGCTCAAGAACGGTCGAGCCAAGGCGGTGCGTTTCACCACCCTCGAGGCGATCTGCCGCGTGCTCGAATGCCAACCGGGAGACATCCTGCGCTGGGTTCCCGACTCCGAGGAGCAGTGATGACCGCAACATCGGCCCCGAGCGCAGATGCGTCGTCGATCACCTGGGGTGAGGCCGTCGCGCGGCATCTGCTCGACGGGGGGACCTGTCCGGTGTGCCAGTGGGCGCTGGAGGGCGGATGCTGCGCGCGATGCGGTTCCGACCTTCGCGGCCCGGTCGGCATCGAGATCTGGAAGGCGTCGCTCGCGGCTGCCGTCGCGATCCGCGCTCGCGACGAGACCCTCCGTCGCGTCCCCACGGTGCACACGTCCGTCGCCACCACGAGGGTGGCCGTCCCGCTGCCAGACGCGCCGCTTTCGGCGGGCGTGGCAGGGCCGCCCTCGTCGCCGCCACCCGGCAAGGGTGCGCGGAGTGCCGAGACTCCTGCCCAGAGCAGCGCGACGCTGCAATCGGTGCTGGCCACGGCCGGGGCTGGGCTCTTCGCCGTCGCAGCGATCGTCTTCACCTACTTCAACCCCGATCTCGCCGACCGCGCTCTGCGCAGCGTGATCGTCGGGCTGATCACGCTGCTGTTCCTCGGAGGAGCCTGGCTGCTGTCCCGCCGAGGTCTGCGCTTCTCCGCCGAAGCGGTCGGAGGTCTCGGTCTCGTGTTCGCGGGCCTCGACGTGCACGCGGTCGCCCAGCTCGCGGCGCCGCAGATAGAGCCCTGGGGCACCGCGGCGGTCGCGACCGCTGCCGCCGCGTTCGTGGTGCTCGCCGCCGGCAGGCGTTTCGGCATCCGGATCTGGCAGTGGGTCGCAGTGGTGGCGCTGTCGATCGCCCCGGCGATGCTCGGTGCCGCCGGCGGCACGGCGCTCTCCGGCGCCGTCGGCGCGATCGGTGCCGCGTTCGCGGGTGCGGTGATCGTCGAGTGGCGCACGCTGCCCGTGGTCGAGCGCACCACCCTCGTCGCGGTGCAGCTGATCGCCGTCGTGAGCGCCCTCCTGCTGCTGGTGCGCATCGACGGCGACATGACGACGACGCTGCCGACGGCGAGCGCACTGCTGCTCCTCATCGCTATGCACGCCGTGATCGCCGCACGGCGGATGCTCAGGCCCCTGTGGTCGTACGCCGCCGGCGCGACAGGGTCTGCGGCGCTGATGCTCGGCGTCTACGGAGTCCCCGGCATCCGCGAGCTCGACATGTCGTGGCACTTCGCGATCGCCCCCGCCGTGGCATCCGTCGCGCTGGTGCTGGTGGGCGTGCTGGTGCCGCTGCCGTCTCGTGTGCCGCGCGCTTACACCGTCGCGGGTGCGTTGACCGTGCTCGCCGTGCCGTCGGCCGTGCTGCTGATGCTCGCCGGAATCACCGGCGGGACGACCGTGATCGCCTTCCTCCGACAGGGGCCCGGCCTGACCGGGGAGGGCATCGCGGGCTGGGGAGGCCCGATCGGACTCGCCGCGGTCGGAGGTGGCCTGGCCGCCTACGCCTCGCTCGCCCGCGAACGTGGAGGCGCGCGGTTCTTCGCCGTGTCCGCCTCGCGACTCGCACTCGCCTTCGCCGCCATCGCGATGCTCGTGCTCGGGTGCGGCGGTCTGCTCGTGCTGCCGGCGTCCGTTGCCGTGCTGATCGTGACGGTGCTGGCGATCTCGGCGATGCTGCGGTGGATGCCGCACCGGACGGCAGGCACGGGCATCCGTCCGATCCTGCTCATCGCCGCTCATCTGGCTCTCGCCTCGTCCGTGATGGTGGCCTGGCGTGAGGCCCCGATCGTCCCGGCAGCGGGAGTGGCGACCCTTCTCGCTGTCGCTGCTCTCGCCGCTGTGCGACCTGCGCGCTGGCGATTCCTCTACGTGGGCGGTGGGTTCGCATACGGCCTGGTGCTGGTCGCGACGGCCCTCGCAGAGGGCGGCGTCGACGGCATCGCACAGCTGTGCCTCACGGCATCCTCGGGTCTGCTGGTCGCGATCGCGGCCACCTATCTGACCGCGATCGACGCCCGCACCTGGCAGGCGATCCTGGTCGTCTCGGCTGTGCCGTTCGGCATCGGGGTGCTGCAGGTCGTCATCGAGCGCAGCGGCTGGACGGCGCTGTCGACAGGGCTGATGTTCGTGCTGGCGATGACGCTGCTGCTCACCCGTAGGCCGGGGCTCACGCTGCTGGTGCGCACGACGGCGGCGGGGATGCTCGTGCCCACGCTCTCCGTGGTCGTCGTCTGTCTCGGTGCGCAGCTCCTGGCCGCGAGCGGGTCGCCGATCGTCTTGCCGATCGTCGCCGTCGTGGTCGCACTCGCGCTCACCTCCTCGACGCTCGTGAAGGGGGTGCTCGTCACCAGGGGGCATTCCGCCCGCACGGCGGACACCGCTCGCATCGCGATCGAGGCCTCGGCGCTGCTCACCGGGGCGATCGCGACGGCGCTCGCTCTCGCCCGCGATGCGGCCGGGCTCGGCACGGCCCTGCTCGTGCTGCTGATCATCGGCGTCGGGGCGGTGGCCGCTGCCCTCTTCGCCGCTCGCCGTTATGCGTGGGCGGTCGCCGGGGCGGCCTTCACGGGTGCTCTCTGGTGCACCTGGGGCATCGCGGGCGTCGCCGTGCTCGAGGCCTATCTGCTGCCGCCGACTCTCGGGGCCGCACTCGTCGGGCTGCTCCTCACGCTCCGCGGCCGCCGCTCGACGGCTCTGTTCTCCGCAGGACTCCTCGTCGCCATCGCTCCGCTGCTCGCGGCCGTCGCCGTTGCCGGGGCCGATGCCGATCAGCCCGCCGTCGCATGGCGGATCGGTGGACTCCTCGCCGCGTCCTGGGCACTGTTGATCTCGGAGATGCTGCTGAGCCGGGTCCGGGCGGGGTCGCGGCTGCATCGCGTCCGTGCTCTGCGCATCCCGATCCTCGCAGCCGCGGCACTCGCGGCGACGGTCGGACCGCTGCAGGGCATCCGCATCGGACTGGGCTGGGACCTGCCTTCGGTGCACGGTCTGGCGCTCTTCCTCTGCTGCTTCGGCGTCAGCGCCGCAGGCGCCGCGGCTCTGATGCTCGCGGGCCGCGGGATCAGACGCGCCGCCGCCGACCGCTCGGCGCTGCGCACCGCGAGGTGGCTCGGCGCACCCGCCGCGCTCGCCCTCGCCGTCGGCACCTGGTTCGCGATCGAGCGCGACTGGTTCTCGGTCTGGCCGATGTGGATGCTGATGCTCGGCTACCTCGTGGCGACCGTCGTCATCGCACACCGCGTGACACAGCGAGGGACCACGGCGCCACCGGTGTGGTTCCTGTTCGCGATCGCCTTCGCGACCGCCGTCGTGGCGTGGAGCCCGCGGGATCTGCGTGTCGAATGGTTCTCCCTGCCGCTGGGGGCGTTCCTCCTGCTCGCCGGCGTGATCGCCCTCCGTCGACAGCCGTCGGAGCAGGGCGGGGATCGTCCCACGATCGACAGCTGGCCGGGTCGCTGGACCGGATCGTGGGCGCTGCTCGCGCCAGGCATCGTCACCATGATGATCGCGTCGATCGTCGCGACCTTCACCGACCCTCTGACCTGGCGGGCGATCCTCGTGATGATGCTCGCGCTGATCGCGATCCTCGCAGGTTCTCGCGAGCAGCTCGCCGCCCCGTTCCTGCTCGGTCTCGTCGTGCTGCCCATCGAGAACGTGTTCGTGTTCTCGGTGCAGATCGGCCGGGGTGTGGAGTCGATGCCGTGGTGGATCACGCTCGCGGTGATGGGCGCGGTGCTGCTGATCATCGCGGTCACCGCCGAACGTCGAACGGGAGAGGGGAGCGGTGTGGCCGCGCGCGTCCGAGACCTGCGTTGAGCGGGGTCGAGGACCGGCCCTCATTTGACCACCACGTTACGTGGCATTACACTTGATCAGGTGTGTGCACGTCTCGACGTGCGCGCTGGGCGTCGGCACCATGCCGGTCCGCCCCCACGGCATACCCACCACATGAAAGGCTCGTCGATTCCGGCGTGCCGGTGGGTCATGAGGTGAAACCCATCACGCTGTCACCGTGCAGCACTATGAGGAGAGAACGTGCCAACCATTCAGCAGTTGGTTCGCAAGGGTCGCTCGCCGAAGGTCACCAAGACCAAGACGCCTGCCCTGAAGTCGAACCCGCAGCAGGCCGGGGTATGCACCCGCGTCTACACCACCACCCCGAAGAAGCCGAACTCGGCGATGCGCAAGGTCGCTCGTGTGAAGCTCCGTAACGGCACCGAGGTGACCGCCTACATCCCGGGTGAGGGTCACAACCTCCAGGAGCACTCCCTGGTGCTCGTCCGCGGTGGTCGTGTCAAGGACCTCCCCGGTGTTCGCTACAAGATCGTCCGTGGCGCCCTGGACACCCAGGCCGTCAAGAACCGTAAGCAGGCTCGCAGCCTCTACGGCGCAAAGAAGGGCTGAGTCCAATGCCTCGTAAGGGTCCCGCCCCGAAGCGTCCCGTCGTCAACGACCCGGTATACGGCGCTCCCATCGTCAGCCAGCTGGTCAACAAGATCCTGGTCGACGGCAAGAAGTCGCTCGCAGAGTCGATCGTCTACAACGCCCTCAAGGGTGTCGAGGCGAAGAACGGTCAGGATGCCGTCGCCACTCTGAAGAAGGCGCTCGACAACGTGCGCCCCACCCTCGAGGTCAAGAGCCGCCGCGTCGGTGGCTCGACCTACCAGGTTCCGATCGAGGTCAAGCCGCACCGCGCGAACACCCTCGCGCTGCGCTGGCTCGTCAGCTACGCCAAGGGTCGTCGTGAGAAGACGATGACCGAGCGTCTGCAGAACGAGATCCTCGACGCGTCGAACGGTCTCGGTGCCGCGGTCAAGCGCCGCGAGGACACGCACAAGATGGCCGAGTCGAACCGCGCGTTCGCTCACTACCGCTGGTAAACAGCTTCGCCTGCCCCCGGCCACACGCCGGGGGCAGGCACCCCCTCTTCGCAGTACGACTGCCAAAAAGATAAGGACACTCCTGTGGCACAAGACGTGCTCACCGACCTGAGCAAGGTTCGGAACATCGGCATCATGGCTCACATCGATGCCGGCAAGACCACCACCACCGAGCGCATCCTGTTCTACACGGGCGTCAACCACAAGCTCGGCGAGACCCACGACGGTGCCTCGACCACCGACTGGATGGAGCAGGAGAAGGAGCGCGGCATCACGATCACGTCTGCCGCCGTGACCTGCTACTGGAACAAGAACCAGATCAACATCATCGACACCCCCGGTCACGTGGACTTCACGGTCGAGGTGGAGCGCTCGCTCCGCGTCCTCGACGGTGCTGTCGCGGTGTTCGACGGCAAGGAGGGCGTCGAGCCCCAGTCCGAGACCGTGTGGCGTCAGGCCGACAAGTACAACGTCCCCCGCATCTGCTTCGTCAACAAGATGGACAAGCTCGGCGCGGACTTCTACTTCACCGTCGACACCATCATCAACCGCCTCGGCGCCAAGCCGCTGGTCATCCAGCTGCCCATCGGTGCGGAGAACGACTTCATCGGCGTGATCGACCTCGTCGAGATGCGCGCGCTCGTCTGGGCCGGTGACTCCAAGGGTGACGTCACCATGGGCGCCTCCTACGAGATCCAGGAGATCCCGGCCGACCTCAAGGAGAAGGCAGACGAGTACCGTCAGCAGCTCCTCGAGACCGTCGCCGAGACCGACGACGCTCTGCTCGAGAAGTTCTTCGGTGGCGAAGAGCTGACCGTCGCCGAGATCAAGGGCGCGATCCGCAAGCTCACCGTGGCTTCCGAGATCTACCCGGTCCTCTGCGGTTCGGCGTTCAAGAACCGTGGTGTGCAGCCGATGCTGGATGCCGTCGTCGACTACCTCCCGAACCCGCTCGACGTGGGCTCGATCGAGGCGCACGACCCCAAGGACTACGACACGATCATCGAGCGTCACCCCGACGCGAAGGACCCGTTCGCGGCCCTCGCGTTCAAGGTCGCGGTGCACCCGTTCTTCGGTCGTCTGACCTACGTGCGCGTCTACTCGGGCCAGCTCGACTCCGGCGCTGCGGTCGTCAACTCGACCAAGGGCAAGAAGGAGCGCATCGGGAAGATCTTCCAGATGCACGCCAACAAGGAGATCCCGGTTCCCTCGGTCACGGCGGGCAACATCTACGCCGTCATCGGTCTGAAGGACACCACCACCGGTGACACTCTCACCGACCCGACCTCGCCGGTCGTCCTCGAGTCGATGACGTTCCCCGAGCCCGTCATCGAGGTCGCGATCGAGCCGAAGACCAAGGCCGACCAGGAGAAGCTGGGTGTCGCCATCCAGAAGCTCGCTGAGGAGGACCCGACCTTCCGCACGGAGCTCAACCCCGAGACCGGTCAGACGACCATCAAGGGCATGGGCGAGCTGCACCTCGACATCCTCGTCGACCGCATGAAGCGCGAGTTCAACGTCGAGGCGAACGTCGGCAAGCCGCAGGTGGCGTACCGCGAGACGATCCGCAAGGCCGTCGAGAAGTACGACTACACGCACAAGAAGCAGACCGGTGGTTCGGGTCAGTTCGCGAAGATCCAGTTCAACATCGAGCCGCTCGACCTCGACGACGAGAAGACGTACGAATTCGTCAACTCGGTCACCGGTGGTCGCATCCCGCGTGAGTACATCGGCTCGATCGATGCCGGCTTCCAGGATGCGATGAACGTCGGCGTGCTCGCCGGCTACCCGATCGTCGGCGTCAAGGCGACGATCGTCGATGGTGCGGCCCACGACGTCGACTCTTCGGAGATGGCGTTCAAGATCGCAGGATCGATGGGTATGAAGGAAGCCCTGCGTCGGGCGAACCCGGCGCTCCTCGAGCCGCTCATGGCGGTCGAGGTGCGTACTCCCGAGGAGTACATGGGCGACGTCATCGGCGACCTGAACTCGCGTCGCGGCCAGATCCAGTCGATGGAAGACGCCGCAGGCGTCAAGGTCGTCCGTGCACACGTCCCGCTGTCCGAGATGTTCGGCTACATCGGTGACCTGCGCTCGAAGACCTCGGGTCGCGCCGTCTACTCGATGGAGTTCAACAGCTACGCTGAGGTTCCCCGCGCTGTGGCCGACGAGATCGTCCAGAAGCACCAGGGCGGCGAGTAACACTTTCCTGGGAGCCGGGTTCCGGCTCGGCTCCCAGGTCACCTACAACTTCACATTCCCTCTCTACTAAACTGAGATTCACACCCGTAGAGAACCGGTCGCAAACCAGTGCCCGGCACCCTCTACATGACGTCCTGAGGAGGACCCAGTGGCTAAGGCCAAGTTCGAGCGGACCAAGCCGCACGTCAACATCGGAACCATCGGTCACGTTGACCACGGCAAGACCACGCTCTCCGCAGCGATCTCGAAGGTGCTTGCTGACAAGTTCCCGTCTGACACCAACGTGCAGCGCGACTTCGCTTCCATCGACTCGGCGCCGGAAGAGCGCCAGCGTGGAATCACCATCAACATCTCGCACATCGAGTACGAGACCCCGAAGCGCCACTACGCGCACGTTGACGCCCCCGGCCACGCCGACTACGTCAAGAACATGATCACCGGTGCTGCTCAGATGGACGGCGCGATCCTCGTGGTCGCCGCCACCGACGGCCCGATGGCTCAGACGCGTGAGCACGTTCTGCTCGCCAAGCAGGTCGGCGTGCCGTACCTGCTCGTCGCGCTGAACAAGTCCGACATGGTCGACGACGAGGAGATCCTGGAGCTCGTCGAGCTCGAGGTCTCCGAGCTGCTCGCATCGCAGGGCTTCGCAGAGGACGCTCCTGTCGTCCGCGTCTCCGCTCTCAAGGCCCTCGAGGGCGACGAGAAGTGGGTCCAGTCGATCCTCGACCTCATGGAGGCCGTCGACGAGAACGTCCCCGACCCCGTGCGCGACAAGGACAAGCCGTTCCTGATGCCCGTCGAGGACGTCTTCACGATCACCGGTCGTGGAACCGTCGTCACCGGCCGCGCCGAGCGTGGCACGCTGGCCATCAACTCCGAGGTCGAGATCGTCGGACTCCGTCCGACCGTCAAGACCACGGTCACGGGTATCGAGATGTTCCACAAGCAGCTCGACGAGGCATGGGCCGGCGAGAACTGTGGTCTCCTGCTCCGTGGCACGAAGCGTGAGGACGTCGAGCGCGGTCAGGTCATCGTCAAGCCGGGTTCGGTCACGCCGCACACCGACTTCGCCGGTACCGCGTACATCCTGTCGAAGGATGAGGGTGGGCGTCACAACCCGTTCTACACGAACTACCGCCCGCAGTTCTACTTCCGCACCACCGACGTCACCGGCGTCATCACGCTGCCTGAGGGCACCGAGATGGTCATGCCCGGCGACACCACTGACGTGACGGTCGAGCTGATCCAGCCGATCGCCATGGAAGAGGGCCTCGGCTTCGCCATCCGTGAGGGTGGACGCACCGTCGGCGCCGGTACGGTCACGAAGATCATCAAGTAAGCATCTGCTTTCTGGCACAGGGGTCGGGCCTTCGGGTCCGGCCCCTTTGTCGTACCCGGGCGCGGACAGATCGTGTAGACGTGCGTTTCTGGGCGACTTCGCGGTGAGACGTGATTCGCGATGGATAGCATTGCCCGAGCCCGCCGCGGGCAATGCTGTCGCCCGGCCTCGGGCATGAGAGAGGAACGCGACCATGACACAGATCCAGGTAGGCCCCCCGCCGCCGCGAAGCCATGCGCGGCTGTGGATCTCGACACTGCTGCTCGTCGTGTACTCCGCGTTCGTTCTGCTGGTCACGATGTGGCCGCAGCCTGAGCAGCTCGAGTTCGACAGCATCGCAGCGCGGGTGCTCCGTGCGCTGCACAACCTCGGCGTGCCCGAACGGTTCGGCTACAACGAGCTGGAGTTCGTGGCGAACATCGGCATGTTCGTGCCGCTCGGCTTCCTGCTCGGTCTGGCACTCGCCCGCAAGGCATGGTGGCTCGCGATCTTCCTCCTTCCCGCCTTCTCAGGGGCGATCGAGTTCACGCAGGGCGTCGCCCTCGATGAGCGCGTATCGACCGTGCTCGACGTGCTCGCGAACACGATCGGCGGATACGGGGGTCTGCTGCTGGCGATGATCCTGAGGGCGATGATCCACGCCCGCGACCGCACCATGATCGAACGCGAGCTGTGGGAGCGTCGCGCCGCCGCAGCCGAACTGCAGCGCCAGAACGCGGCGCGTGCGGCCGCTCGTCAGGCGTCGCCGGTGCAGTCTGCGCCGGCGTGGGCCGAGGAGCCTGATCCGGTGACCCGCGTGCTGGACGCGGACTTCTGGGAGACCGGGGACGCGCCTACCGTGCGGATTCCTGTGTAGATCGGGGTCGTACTCTGCGCGTCCGATAGTCTGGGCGAACCGGTAGCTTCTCCAATTACGTAGGGCTTCAGAATGACTGTACGAGTACATCTGGACGGAGTCGTGGGCGACTTCCTCAAAGGCTGGGCCGTCGATGACGACGCTCCGAGCGTACCGGTGGTCGTCGAGGTCTTCGCGGAGTCCCGGCGGCTCGGCTCAGTAGTAGCGGACAGAGAGAGAAAAGATCTGGCGACAGAGGAAGGGCGCAACCCTTCGATCGGGTTTCGATTCGTGCTGCCTGCCTCGCTGCTCACCGGTGATGAGGAGCAGTTCACCGTACGAGCCATGGTGGCGACCGATGGACAGGCGACGGCCACTCGCACTCTGGCGACGACCCGGTTGGCGTTCGCGACACCGGCGGGCAAGCCGTGGGTTCTGGCATCGGATGACATTCCCAGCGTGGAGGGTGATGTCGACGACGAACTCCGGAGCATTCTCGCGCGTGCGAGTGCCGGCGAGATCGACGAAGCGATCGGAATGGCGCGCGCGAAGTTTCGGTTGAACCGTGACCTGTTCGGCGTGGATACCGGACTGGTCGAAGCCGTGTCGCGCTACACCGGCGTGAAGACATTCGAGCAGCTGATGACCGACCGGCGCCATGAGTGGTTCGAAAGCGGCAACCATTCCTTCTGGCAGAGTCGGCTGGAAAAGAAGGACGCGATGCACGCGTTCGCACGTGAGAACCTCGTCGAGATTCCACGTCAGATCGCACATTTCTCGGACCCGGAGGAGCTGCTGCGGCTCGACCTTCCGCAGCGCTACGTGGCCAAGCCTGACGGTCTGGCATCGGCAAAGGGAGTCTTTGCCGTATCCAGCGGTGTCAACGTGTTCACCGGCAAACCCATCTCGCCGGATCGCATCGTGGCGAGCTGGCTGAAGCTCGCGAGCGAGACGGACCGGGTCGATATGTACATCGTCGAGGAGTTCGTCGCGGACCGCTTCGCGCCGGAAGCGAACGTCATACCCCTTGACTACAAGTTCTACGTGTTCCGCGGCATCGCCGGGTTCCTCGAAGTGTTCGACCGCAACTACCCTGGACCATCCAGACGGCCCTACTCGGTCACGTGGCGCCCTCTGCCGCACCCGCTGGAGTTGGGCCGGACCCTGGGCAACGCGATGCGCGAGCCCGACAACCTGAGCGAAATGATCAGCGTCGCGGAGCGGCTGGGCAGTGAGGTGGGAGCGTTCTGTCGCGTCGATCTCTTCAACACGCCGAGCGGCCCGGTCCTCGGGGAGATCACCATCTTGCCGGCGAACGGAAAGAACCGAACCGCCTATGCGAATGTGATCACCCAACAGGCATACATCGTGTTCGAGGACCAGGAGCTCTGGTCCACCGACGCGTGATGCACTGAGCGGGCGCATCCCCCGCCGGACGGACACGAAACACGACCGACACTCAACGTGGTTAGGATTGATCCGACCGTCCAACGGCCTCGATCGGGTGCCGACGCTGAGCTGTGAAGCGAGAGTAATACTGGTATGCAATCCCCTGTTCTCCTGCCGACTCCTCATGTGTCGATCATCATCCCCATGTACAACGACGAGGAATGGATCGCCGCGGCAGTCGAAAGCTGCATGCGTCAGACGCTGAGCGCGATCGAGATCATCTGTGTAGACGATGCTTCCACGGACCGCAGCCGCGAGATCGTCGAGCGTTACCAGGCCGTCGACCCGCGCATCCGCCTCGTTTCCTTCGACCGTAATCGCTCGGCCTTCCAGGCTCGACGAGCGGGCATCATGGCCGCGACGGCTCCGTATGTGCTGTTCCTCGACGGTGACGACGAGCTCGCTCCGGATGCCGCTGAGAAGGCCACGGCTGAGGCGCAGAAGACGAGTGCGGATCTCGTCGGCTTCGGTGTCGAGGTCGTGACTCCAGACGGGCGCAGCGGTGGGGGCTTCGAGAAGCGGCTGCAGCCATCCCACGAGCTCCTCGAGAACGATGCCATTCTTCCGAGTCTCTTCCCCGTCGGAGTGCCCGCGCGCGGGCAGATCTGGCGCTACCTCTTTCACGTCGGTCTGCTCCGTGTCGCCTATGCGCAGCTCTCACCCGACCTCGAGCTCTACCGAGCCAATGATCTGCCCATCGCATATCTTGCGATCGCGGCGGCGCAGCGGTACGTCTCACTGCCAGCGAAGCTGTACCGCTACAACTTCGGCCGAGGAATCAGCGGACACCGCGTCGAGGAGGCTTCGCAGTTCGAGTTCTACCTGCGCGCGATCGACTCGATCGACAGCATCGCTCCGGCGGTGCGCGAGCAGGCGCGCAAGCGGATCGACCCGGATCCCCTCATGGACAGCTATGCGTCCGCCAGGTTGTCGGTGATCGGCAACCTGCTCAACTACCTGATCAACAACACAGCGGAGGGCGTTCGGGCCGACTGCCTCGGGCTGCTGCGCGAGCGCGTCTCCGAAGAGGATGTGGTTCTGGCGGCGACGGGGTTCTGCCCCGGGGCGCTCGCGCTCCTGGCGCAGAGCAGCGATCGGATCGAGCTCGGCAGCCGCCCGATCCGCAGCGTACTGCTGACGACGAAGTCGCTCACGACAGGCGGGGTGTCCGGCGTTCTCCTGACGCAGGCCAGAGTTCTCCTGGACGCAGGATACGACGTCACGATCGCAGCGCGACGGCCGGGCAGCTCGGCGGACGCAGTCCCGTACGGCGCGAAGTTCGTCGAGATCGGCGAGGGGAGCCTCCTCTCACAGGTCACTCAATGGGGCGAGATCTGTCGTCGGGAGTCCATCGATCTCGTGATCGACCATCAGATCCTCTACAGCAGGGACTGGCCTGCGTACGCGCTTATCGCGCGTTCACTGGGGGCAGCAACCATCGGATGGGTCCACAACTTCGCTGCCAGGCCGGTCTACGACCTCAACGACCTCACCTCCCTGATGACCGATCATCTCGGCGCGCTCGCTCAGCTCATCACTCTCTCACCGCTTGACGTCGCATTCTGGAAGCTTCGTGGCATTCGACATGTGGCGTATCTCCCGAATCCGCCGTCTCCGATGATCCTGGAGGCGCCGATCGAGAACATCGTCAAGACGGCGCCTCAGGGACGCCCGGTGAGACTCCTCTGGTGGGGGCGTCTCGAACAGCACACGAAGCAGGTCCGCCAACTTCTGCTCGTGGCGGCAGAACTCCGGAAGCTCGGCGTCGCCTTCGAGATGAAGATCATCGGGCCGGGGTGGGCGGAGACGGAACCGCACATGCTCGAGGCAGAGGCCCGCAAGCTCGGGCTGGAGGAGGTGTCGGTCCCGGGACCGTTGTACGGCGAGCATCTGCTCTCCGCCATCGATGCCGCGGATATCTTCGTCAATACCAGCGTCATCGAGGGATATCCCCTGACGATTCTCGAGGCTCAGGCGCGAGGCCTTCCCGTGGTCATGTACGACATGCCCTGGCTGGCTCTCGCTGCCGACAACGGGGGGATCGTGAGCGTTCCTCAGGCCACCCCGGCGGCGTTCGCACGTGAGGTCGTCGCGATCGTCGAGAGTCCCGATCGCTACGACGAGCTCTCCCGTGAATCCCTGGCGGTGGCCAAGAGGAAGCGCGACTTCGATTTCGGTCAGACGTACCGTCAGCTCGTCGAAGGAGAGCTGCCTGCTGCCTTCTCACCTGAGCCCACGCTCGACGATGCACAACGCCTGATCGATCTGCTCATCTTCTTCACCGAGCGCAACGCCGGTCTCAGGGCGAAGAAGACGGCGGCAGTCGCGGCCGCGAGGAAGGCCACCGCAGAAGCGGCGGCGACCAAGAAGGCGGCCGCAGTCGCAGCCAAGGCGGCTGCGAGGAAAGCAGCGAGGATCGCGGCCAAGGCCGCGGAGAAGAGCGCGACGAGACAGGCGGGGGAGCGGACTCAGAGTGCGACACCGACTGCGGCGAGGATCTCACGGCAGTCGACGAGTCCGTCGCCGTCCGCTCAGGCGTCGACGCGAGCGAAGACCGCCCCTCCGGTACAACCGGATCCGCTGCTCGTCGGCATGATCCGGCCGCTCGGGCGCGTGGTCCTGAAGATCATGCCGGGCTTGCGGCCGACGGCGCACAAGTTCAACAAGATGGTTCGAGAACGCTGACCGCTGCCTGATCGGAGAACCGACTGGTGCTCCGATCAGGACTGGAGCACCTGTCGGCTGGTGGCGCTACGACGCTGTGTCGGTCGGTTCCGTCGAGGCAGTGCGGGCGGACCCTCCTGATCGATCGTCGATCGGCAGATCGCGGATGAACCGAGCGGGGACCCCGCCGTAGAGGGTGTTGTCCGGAACGTCCTTGGTCACCATCGCGCCGGCGGCGATGATGCATCCCTCGCCGATGGTGACGCCGCCCAATACCGTCACCGATGCCCCGATCCATGTTCCTGCGCCGATCACGATCGGATCGAATCGGGACTTGCCCGCGCGGCGGGAAGGCGGGCCCACTTCGTGAGTGTCCGAGATGAGGCGAACGAAGGGGCCGATCCGCACGCCGTCGCCGATGGACGTGTTGGGGCGGATGTACGCGTCTCTGTTGATGAAGACGTTGTTCCCGATCGTGACCGGGCCGAGCATCTCGGTGCCTCGGTAGAAGTTCGCCCCGTCGCCGATCGTGATCGGGCGATCGTCGCTGTGGGAGAAAGAGACGCGCTGATGGATCTTGGATCGGTCGCCGACGGTCAACACCATTAGTGCAGTATATTGGTTCGCCACCTGCAGGGCGCCCGTCGCTGTCTTCCTGCCGCTCTCCATCCGGGGCCCGTCGGCGATGGGAACGGTGAGAAGGGCCGTGTCAGTCGGCGTCGATGACGTCGTGGATTCGCTTGGTCAGCGCTGCCAACTCATCGCGCGCGGTGTCGATCGACGGCGCGAGCAGAGGGAGGTGCTCGTCGAGCCGTGCTGAGAACTCATCGATCTGGTCGTAGCGCCCGACGAGCTCGCCGAGACCGGCGGTGGCCAGGAGGCGATGGATCTTCTGCGGGTCGGCGCCCGAGCCGATGGGATATGCTCCCTCGGATGCCGCGATGATGAGGCCGTGCGCTCGATCGCTGACCACGAATCGGGACATCTTGAACGCGCCGCGTGCATGCGCGTCGAGAGTGGCATGGTCCATGCTGGGAGGCATCAGGTACTCGCCGCCGAGTTCCTCGGCGAGACGGACCGCCCGAGGTGCGTCGCGCGAGACCTGAGCGAGAGTGACGATCCGCGTCGACGTGCGCGAAGCCAGATCGCGGACGGATGCGATCCATCGCGAACCCGGCCACGGACGATCGAATCGGAGCGTCACCGCGAGCAGAGGACGCTCATCCGCCGGTGTCCATTGGCTCGTCGGCGTTCCGAGGGAATACGCCCAATCGGGTGCGACGTCGCCGAATCCTGCGGCGTCACGAGAAGGAGTATCGCGCCAGGAGACGATCGCCGCGTTGCGAAGAACATCGTCGAACTCCACTTGCTCGATCGACGAGGGGTCCTTGATCCCGAAACCGGCCGCGATGAACACGCCGCCGGCGTCGACGGTGCGGCGCAGCTCGCGGGTGCGGTGGATGTTCGGGAACAGTCCTGGCGGCGGATTGATCTCTCCCGCGTTGAGGAAGTGAATTCCACGACGCGCGGCATCACCGGCGGCCAGCCAGGTCGGCCGGTGCGTGTAGATGCGGTCGCGCCTGCCGAGCGCGAAGCCGGAGGTGTAGTCGGGGGTGGCTGCACCGAAGTAGATGTGCAGGCGCCGGCCTTCGCCGCGAGCGGCGTTGAGATAAGCGAGCCGGAGGGCCGAGTCGCCGAGGTTGTCGTCCTGCCCCGCCAGGTGGAAGAAGAGATCCTGGGGTCTGTTGGCGCTCATCACGGTCCAGCATATAGTTGTCGAGTGCGTCTTGCGAATCCCGGTAGTCGAATCGATCCCCTCGTGGTGCTGACGGATCACCGCTCACCGCAAGCCAACGTCAGTTACATCGATCAGATCATCGGTGAAGGCGTCGACGGCATCAAGTTCTCCCATTTCGCGCGCGAGCTCAGAGACCTGGACGTGGATGTCGTCCACGTCAACCAGGCGGTCCGGTTGCTTGGCGGAGCGGGCACGACGAACGACGAGCGTGCCGACATCGCACAGGCGGTCGTCGCTGAGCTGCGACGACGCGAGCTTCCCCTCGTCCAGACGCTGTACGGTCCCCACCAGGGTGCGGGCGCCGAGTGGCGTCGCGCGTTCGACGATGCCACAGCGATGTTCATCGTCCTCGACGAGGCGACCTCGACCCCTGCCCCCGGGCGCACGACCGTCATCCCTCATGCGCACTATCGTGATCGTTTCGTCGGGTACCCGCGCAAGGAGCAGATCCCTGGTCGACTCCTCGCCATCTCACCGAATCGCCTCGTCAAGGTGGCGGCCGGCCCGCTGAAGATCTTTCCGCTCACCAATACTCCGGGCCTCTCCCTCCGCGTGATGGGGCAGCCCAATGCGGCCCTCGATGCGTTGCTCGAGAAGGTCCTGGGTCGTCACCCTGAGCGTGTATCGGCGGTGACCGGTCTCGTCTCCGACGCGATGATGGTGAACGAGATCAGCGCTTCTGAGCTGGTCATTCTTCCCGACAACGCAACTTTGGTGGACGAGAGCATGCTCATGCTCGCGCTGAGCCTCGACAGGCCCGTCCTCGTTCCTGAGTCGGCGGCCACCCGCCTGTTGGCGGAAGAAGTCGGGTCCGGCTGGGTGCATCACCACGCGGGGGCAGTGACCGCCGAGCGGCTGGACGAAGTCGTGGATGCGGTCCGTAACACGCCGCGCTCGGAACATCCCGATCTCAGCAGGCGCGACGCGGGCGCAACCGCCGCACGGTATGCCGAGGTGTTCCGGTCGTTGGCGACGAGCGACGCTCCCGCCTGACTCGCATCGCCGGCGACGGGCGAGAGCGGGAACGCCGTCCGCGCACCGCTTCCGCTCCTGAGCGACCCCTGTCAGCGGCTCAAGAGCGCATGCTTCACCCGCGCTGCCGTGGGACGCAACCACGGCGCCATGTCGAGCACCACATGGGCAGCCGGCGTCACGTGCGCGACGAGACGCCAGGTGCGCGAACGAGCAGGAGTCGCCCGGCGTCCCGCGGCCGGGCGGCCCCGCCTCGACGGCGCGGATCTTTTCGCCGCCGCGTTGCGGACCTTGGCGTTCTGCTCGGTGAACAGCACCACGAGGTCGACGAGCCGACGGATGTCGTCCGTGGTGGGGGAGGGCGAATGTGAGGCTGGGAGGTCACCATTCACCAGCTGCTCGTAGAGAGACGCGAAGTCGTACGTGAGCTCGCGGCGACCGGCCTCGATAGAGGCCCGTGAGAGACTGTCGTACATCGTGGGCGTCGCAGCGATCTCGGCGATCCTCATCGCCAGACCTGCGGCATCGCCCTGACCGGACGTGACGATACCGGCATTGTCCTCGGTGACGGCGAGCCACGGCAACTCGTACATCGCGACGGGCAGGCCCCGTGACTGGGCTTCGGGAATCGTGAGCGGGTATCCCTCGATGACACTGGTGTTCACGAAGAGATCGCTGGAATCGATGGCAGCGATTAGTTCGTCGCCGTGGCGGGGGCCGACAGCGTGTACGCGGTCGGCGACACCGTGCTCCGACGCGAGGGCCATCAGCTTCTCAGCGCTCATGCCGCTCCAATCCGGGCCGACGATGCGCATCCGGAAGTCGACGCCGAGACGGTCGAGCTCTGCCGCGACCAGGACCAGTTCTGCTACACGCTTCGTGCGCTGCTCGAGTCTGCCCCACCAGATGAGCTCGATCGGACGCCGCTCCGGGGCATGCTTGGGCTCCGCGACCGCCGATGACTCGAGCAGCAGCGGGGAAGGCGGGTTCGGCATGTAAGAGACTCTGGGCATGCCGCGCAGTTTCCAGAACGCGACATCGAGCGGAGACAGCACGATCAGGTGGGAGAGCGCAGACACATGGCGAGCCTGGAAGTCCAGGCTGTTGAGACCGAGGAGAAGTGACCGGCCCGCGAAGTTGTGGGCCCAGCCGATGGTCGCCGCTCCCTCGGCACTCGCCGCGAGGGCGAACGCCGGCCACGTCCGCGTGTAGAGCCAATGGTGTTCGATCACGACATCGACCTCGCGGGTGCGGCACAGCTCCGCCCACTGATCGAGCTTCGAAGCGAGATCAGGGCCGTCGATCTCTACGAATTCGACTCCGGGCGGAACCATCGCTTCGTCGCTCCCGGGCTCTCGCGCCGCGATGGTCACCGAATAGCCCGCCTGGACGAGGAATCTCGCCTGCGAGAGCAGAACCCCCGACACGCCGCCGGTTCGCACGATGTTGGTGGTGAGCAGCACGTTGCGGACAGCTCGTTCGCCCAGGTGCCTGACACCGAGGTGACGGGCCGCCGTGTCGAGGGCTGCTGGCCAAAACCGCGCGGTTCCCTTGACGATATCGCGCGCGGGCGCACGGGTCAGAAGATGCTGGAACGTGGCATCGAGCAGATGCTCGGCCGTGTGCTCGGCGAGGTAGTAGGTCGTGTAGCCGATGATCGATGACCGAGCGGCCCGGTAGGTGTCGATGATGAAATCGGATTCGTCGCTCCGCGCGGAGATCCGATCGACGGCGGGCGCGATGGTGTTGATCGCGTCGATCGCTCCTGCATAGAACTTCGCCCAGCTGAGGTCCGCCACCTTCTGCCCGCTGCCCCCTCGGCCGAAATGATAGCGATACAGGCGGTCCGGCATCGAAGCGTACTTCGTGGCCAGCGCCGCGGCGAGGAAGGTGATGGGCAGGTCGTTCACACGCGGGATCACGAGGTCGTCCGGCATCAGCGCGTACGCGTCGGCGAGGACCTGTGTGCGGAAGAGGAAGCGCCAGAGCTGTCCCTGAGCGGGTTGGTCGACCGGGAAGAGGCCCCGAAGAACGTCCGTCCCGGTGAGTCCGTCTTGCGTGGGCTGCAGTCGTGCTTCAAAGCCGCCGCCGGTCGCGCCGTCGTTCCTCACGACGTCGATGCCGAACTGCACGAGGTCAGCACCGGTCGCGACGGCCCTCGCCAGGGACCGCTCCGCAGCGACCTCGGCCAACTCGTCGTCTCCGTCGAGGAAGAGCAGATGCGCGGCCCGTGCCTCGAGGATGCCGATTCTCCGCGCCTGGTACGCAGACAGGTTCTGACCCTGCCGGATGACCCGGACGCGCGCGTCTCGCATCGCGTACTGCTCGACGATCTCAGCGGTCCCATCGCTGGATCCGTCGTCGACGACGATGACCTCGACCGTCTGCAGAGTCTGGCGAAGACAGCTCTCGACAGCTCCGGCGATCACCTCGGCGTCGTTGTAGACGGGAATGACGATCGATACGAGTGGCGTGGATTCCATTCTGCTTTCACCCTGTTGAGAAACTCGCATGGTCATGACTTCCGCCCTCGGCCCTGGGACGCCCGCCATGTGTCGATACGGAGGAGTGCGGATTTGACGCGTCGCGCAGCGGGGCGGATCCACGGAGCACGATCGATGGCACGCTGTCCTGGACCGGTGAGCCGCCGTTCGATCGTGGCGGCCAGGGTCTGCGGTCCCGCAGAGTGACGTCTGCCGGCGGTGCTCGCCGTGCGCCCTCGCCTCCTGCTCCCGGAACCTCCGGTCGGCGCGGGTGCGGGCCTGTTCTCGGCGAAGAAGATCAGCAGGTCGAGGATCTGCTGTCCTGACTCCATCGAAGGAGCGGGAGAGAACTCGTCGGGGAGGTCGCCGAGGACGAGCTTCTGGTAGAGATCGTCGAAGTCCACCGCTCCGATGCGCTCGGCTGCGTCGATGGACGCGCGAGACAGCTCTTCATAGCGATCCGGATCGTCGATCAACGCGAGTACGGCATTCGCGAGCGCCCGGGCATCCCCTTGCGCCACCGGGATGACGCCCGGATTCTCCTGGACTGGCAGGAGCCAGGGCAGCTCGTACATCACGACCGGGAGGCCGCGTGACTGCGCCTCGGGGATCGTCAGCAGGTATCCCTCGATGATGCTGGTGTTGATGAAGACATCCGAGGAGTCGATGGTGTCGACGAGACTCTGTCCGTGCCGCGCCCCCGTCAACTCGACAACGCCCTCGACACCCCTCTTCCGGGCGAGGGTGGTCAGGCTGGCTGCAGTGGTGTCATTCCAATCCGGACCGACGATCCGCAATCGGAAGTCTGCACCTGCACGCTTGAGCGCGACAGCCACCTCGATGAGATGCGTGACCTTCTTGGTGGTCTCGTCCAGCCGTCCCCACCAGACGAGCTCGATCCGCCGTGAACGCGGCGCGGACCGAGGTGCGACAGTGCCCAGCGAGTCGACGATGAGCGACGAGGGCGGGTTCGGGAGATACGCCACGTGCTCGACACCGCGCAGCTTCCAGAAGGCGACATCGAGCGGCGAGAGCACGACCAGTTGAGCGAGCGCACCGAGGTTGTCCTGTAGCAGCGAGAGCAGATCTGTGCCGTTGTACGTCGGGCGTCCGGAGAACGCATGGATCCACCCGATGGTGGCTGCGTCCAGCGCGTTGGCGACGAGCGCGTACGCGGGCCAGTCCCGTGAGTACATGATGCGGTGGTCGATGACGAGATCGATCTCGAACTCGCGGCAGTGCGCCGTCCACTGACGGAGACGCTCGCTTTTGCCGGAGCCGAGGAGCTCCACGAGCGTCGCGCCCTCGGGGACCAGCGACATGTCGCTCCCGCGACGGTGCGCGAGAATGGTGACGCGGTAGCCTGCGGCGAGCAGGACCTGTGCCTGCGAGATGAGAACGCTCGACACTCCGCCCATCGTCAGGACGTTCGTCGTCAGGAGCACGCTCCGCGCGTTCCGCCCGCGAAGAGGAGGGTGGTCAGCGAACTCGGTGACGGAGGCGAGCGCGTCCGGGGCGAACGCGGCGGCCGCCGTGACCACGTCGGCGGAGCTGACGCTGCTGCGCAGGGCACCTCGGACCTCGCCGCGCATCTCCTGCGTCGAGCGCTCCGAAAGGGCCACCGCCTGGCCGATCGCAGCAAGTCGAGTCGACTCGTAGGCATCCACGAGCGGTTCGGGATTGAAGTGGTGGCGTGCCGCGCTCCGCACGAGGGGAGCGACCGCATCGAGGACCGCGATCGTCTCGACCGCCGCGCGCATCCGGTCGTCGGCGGCGACGGGGAGCCCGTCACTCCCGCGTGAGGGGAAATGCCGGTAGATCCGAGTGTCGAAGGAGACGTAGGTGTCTGCCTCGGCAGCTGCGAGGAGCACGACGAGCACATCGTCGGCCCACGACTCCGAGAGTTCAGCGGGAGGCAACGCGGCGCACGCTGCTCGCAACCTCTCGACGCGAAACGCGAGCCTCCACAGTCGGGTGTCGGTGGGGGAAGACGGGGGGAACAGCCTACGGAGGATCTCGACCCCGTTGAGGCGGGCATGCTCCGGGACCAGCGTTGCAGAGGACGGACCGCTACCGGCTGGCGACTCCGCGGTCTCGATACCGAACTCCACGATATCCGCGTCGAAACGAGTGGCGTGTGCGTGGACCTTGACGGCAGCGTCCGGGTGCAACTCGTCGCCGAGTCGGAGGAACATCACATACGGCGCGCTCGCGGCGGCGACCCCTGCGCGCAGCGCCTCTCTCGTGCTCCCGTCGCCCTCATGCTCGATGACGCGGACACGGTCGTCTCGCGGGATCAGGTCCCGTGTCGCCTGCGCAGACGCGCGGTCGACCACACAGAGGATCTCGAGGGGAGCAAGAGTCTGATCGAGGCATGACTGGACCGTCTCTGAGGTCCATCGAGTGTCCGAGCGGATGAGGACGACGATGGTGACGAGTGGCGACGGCGATGACATAGCGATTCCGACTTCTCAAGAGGCGTCGACTACCGCGACGCGGCGGCAGACCGGTACACGGCGGTGAACTGCTGCGAGACGGTGTCAGGGTCGCGCGCGTCCAGATCCGGTGTTCCGGTGGGGGGCGACTTCGTGAACGATGCGAGGGCCTTCTCCAGCTCGACGGCTGTGAGGCGCCCTGGGTGCAGCCGTACCCACGAGTCTCCGACCTCTGCAGCGAGATCCCTCGTGAACGGTGTGTCCTCGACCAGCACAGGGCGGTCCAGAGACAGCGCCAGCAGCATCGTGCTCATCGATTCGTCCGTCTCCGGCGCCTCGACGATCACGAGCGCAGCTCTGCTGATCTCCTCGACCCGAGCGGCGTCTGAGACTGTGTCGTCCAGCAGCGTGATGGTCTTGCTGTTCACGCTGATCGTGCGTGCGAACGACGAGGCGAGCCGCGAGGGAATCTTGCCCACGATGCGCAGCGTGTGCGCAGGAAGATCTGCGTAAGCGAAGACCTTCATCGCCGCCTCGTAGGCGCTGTGGAAGCTATCCGGAGTGACGAAGAGCAGACGGCCGGACTCAGCGACGCCGCGGGGGTAGCCCAGGAACCGGAAGCGCAGATGACCATGCGGGATGAGTGTCGCCTCGCGCCCCTGCGGGACCGTGCGATGCGCGCTGTGGGTGATGTACGTCGACGTCGCTCTGTCGAGGATGGCTTCGGCTCGGGATCCTCGTGAATCTCGGTCGACGTCGGCGGTCACGGTTCGCACGAGTGAGACTCGCCGTCGCTTGAGAGCCCGTGTGAATGCAGTCGCTCGGGCGACCTTCTCGGATTCGGGCACGCGGCGGTTCCCCAAGACGGCGGCCGAGTCGGTGAGATGAACGACGTCCACTGAGTCGCGGCCACTCGGGGCGTCTCGGTACTCGAAATCGATCCCGAAGGGAGGGCTGGAAACCGAGCTGTCTCCCAGAATCTGATCCACATAACGGAGACGATGCGAGGGAGGACGTCCGGATACGAGTACTTTGAGACTCACGTCTCGCTCGTCCCCGCTGGGACTCACACGGCCCAAACGGGTCTGCGTGCGGGCGACGAGAGACCTGAACGCGAACGACACACTCCTAACAATAGACTTTGACCTCGGTGAACATGGAAACTACTCAGAATGTCTTCGCGCAGTTGAGCGGCCAGGACGACAACCTCGGCGATTCCGAGCTTCGCGTTGCGTACCTCGATGCCCTTCGCGGTCAGGGAAGGCATGTGCACGTCTTCCTCGCGACGCCCACGACCGACTACTCCGCGCGGTTCTCGACCACATCGGATGTCACCTTCTACGAGGACCGGGTGTCATGGGCTCGTGCGATGAACGCGACGACGCGCCCCGTCTACGCGTTCAACGCGGGCGAGATCAACCCGCGTCCAGGGGTCTTCCCTGGACCGCGCCTGGTCAAGGAAGCCACGCGCGCGGTGTCGAACGGCGGCATCGTGCTCGCCACGGGCATCGGCATCCGCAACGCTCAGGATGTGAGCTCCGTGAAGTTCGACCCGGCGTTCCGCGACGCCGCGGTCATGTCGTGGCGCGACCAGGGCTCACGGGATGCCGCAGGCTTCGGCGGTTTCGCACCGGACTGGGCGTACTCGCTCGGTCGGGCGACCGCTGACTGGGCCAAGCCCGACGAGCGGCCGCTCCTCGCGGTCACGTTCCGGTTCGACCGGCCGTGGCCGGGCGATGAGTGGCTCTCGGCGGTGAGGGCGTTCGCTCGTGCGACGTCGACCCGCATCGTGACGGTGACGCAGGTGGCGCGCGATTCTCCCCGTGCAGTGCGTCTCGCTGAAGTGCTGGGAGGCGACTATCTGGAGCCCCCGAGCATGCGCCACGACGCGCTCGACGAGTACGTGCGCGCGGTGTACAGGCAGTCGCTCGCTGTCATCAGCGATCGAGCGCACGGCCTCATCATGGGCGCGAGCGAGGGTGCGTACCCGATCGGCTCGGGAAGCGACCCGCACAAGATCTCCCGCCTGCTGGCGGCGGTGGGTCTCGGCGACCTCGTCGGTCGGTACGACCAGTTCGGCGACTTCGCCCTTCGATTCGAGACCCACCTTCCGACGCTCGCACCGGCGGTGAACGTCGCCCGCGCCGAGATCGCAGACCTGACCGCGCGAATCCGTGCGGCGATGGACGCAGTGGCGTAACGCCCGCGGTCGGGCCTCAGCGCGCGCCGAGCCACCCCTTCGCGCGGTGCGCGAGCGGCTGGAGTCCTGGGAGGCGCCGAAGAGCTGCTCGCCCGAGTGGTGCCGCGGAATGCCACATGCGCTTGCCCCAGGTCGGCGAATCCGTGGACGCGACGGTGCGACCCTCCGCCCGCTCGGCGAAGAACACCAGAAGGCCGAGCAGCTGGCTGGCGTCGTCGAGTGTCGGCCGCGGTGAGAATCTCGGCGGGAGCGCACCGGTGACCAGCTCGACATACAGCCGAGCGAAGTCGTCCTCGCGCGCCCGTGACGCGGCATCCAACGAGGCGAGCGAAAGCTGCGCATAGCGTTCGGGATCCGCGAGCGTCTCGGCGAGCTGGGAGGCGAGCCCCCGTGCGTCGCCCTGAGGTACGGCGACGACGCCCTGGTTATCCTGCACGAGCGTGAGCCAGGGCAGCTCGTACATGAACACGGGCAGCCCTCGAGCCTGTGCCTCCGCGATCGTGAGCTGGTATCCCTCGATGATGCTCGTCGAGACGAACGCATCCGCAGCGTCGATCGCGGCGACTAGAGCAGCTCCTCGCCGGGGTCCGACCGCGGTGACAGCGTCGCCGACGCCCCGCCGCCGTGCGAGCGCGTTGAGCTTCTTCGCGGTGACGTCGTCCCAGTCGGGGCCGATGATCGTGAGGGCGAAAGGCACGCCCAGAGCCCGCACTTGGACGCCCACCTCGACGAGCTCACGCACCTGCTTGGTGCGCTGCTCGAGTCGTCCCCACCACACCAGTTCGAGCCGACTCGACGGCGCGGGTTTCGCACTCGAGTGAGCCGCTGACTCGAGCATCAGGGGCGATGGGGGATTGGGCAGGTAGGCGACGTGCTCGATACCGCGCAGCCGGAAGTAGGCGACATCGAGCGGCGACAGCGTGATGAGCTGAGCGAGTGTCGGGCTGCACCGTTCGATGAGCGTCAGCCGGTCGTTGCCGTCGTACACGGGCCGAGCGACGAAGTTGTGCAGCCAGCCGATCGTCGCCGCGCCCTCTGCTCGCGCTACGAGGGCGAACTCCGGCCAGGTGTCCATGTAGAGCACCTGATGGTCGATGATCACATCGACCTCGTGCGCTCGGCAGAGCTCAGCCCACTGCGCGAGCTGGGTCGGCAGCGCGCGTGAGGCCAGCTCGATGAACTGGATGCCGGCGGGCAGTGCGCTTGCGTCGCTCCCGCCGTTGCGAGCGACGACGGTCACACGGTAACCCGCTTCGTGCAGGTAGCGCGCCTGGGAGGTGAGCACTGCGGAGACGCCCCCGGTGCGCAGCGTCGACGTGACGAGCACGATGCTGCGCACAGGACGCTCGGGCAGGCCCTGCCACGTCGTATGGAACTTCAGGGCCTTGAGTGTGGCCGGATAGAACCGCGCGGCCGCATGCACGATGTCCTGCCCGCTGGCGACCGTGTGCAGGTGCGCGAGAGCGCTGTCGAGCACTGCATCATCGCTGTGCTCGACGAGCTGAAAGCACACGTACCCGATGATCGACAGTCGCACCGACTCGTAGGTGTCGCGTACGAGGCCGGGCTCGGCATGAGAAGCGGCGAGCACCTCGACGGCCGGACCGATCGCATCGACCGAACGGATCGCCCCCGTGTAGAACTGCGCGCGTTCGACGGTGTCGACACGGTGCCCGCTGCCGCCGCGCCCGAAGTGGTAGCGGTAGAGCTTGTCGGGAACGGCGGCATAGCTCGTCGCGATCGCCGCCGCGAGGAAGAGCAGCGGAAGATCGTTGACGCGGGCCAGCGAGAGGTCGTCGGCGACCAGTGAGTAGGCCTCGCGCAGCACGCTCGTGCGGAAGAGGAATCGCCAGAGCTGGCCCTGTGCCGGCTTGCCGACGGGAAAGAGACCGGTCAGCACCTCATGGCCGGCCAGCGGATGCTGCGGCGGCTGCAGCCGCACCTCGTAGGGACTGCCGGTGCGGCCGTCTCGCTCGACCACAGTGACGCCGAAACCGATGATGTCGGCATCCCTCGCCTCGGCCTGCGCGACTGCGGTCGCTGCGGCGTGCGGCGTCAGCTCGTCGTCGCCGTCGAGGAACATCACGAGGTCGGCGCTCGCCGCGAGGACGCCGGTGCGGCGCGCCTGGAACGCCGACAGGTTGCGTTCGTGACGCACGACACGCACACGTGCGTCTCGTTGCCGGAATCGCTCGAGCACTGCCGCGGTGCCGTCGGTCGACGCGTCGTCGACGCAGACGATCTCGATGTCGACGAGGGTCTGTGCGAGGGCGCTCTCGAGAGCCGTCGCGACGGTCGCGTCGTCACCCGAGACCGGCATGACGATGGTGAGCTGAGGGCGCAGAGTCATCGCGGACGAGTCTATCCGCGGGTCGGGATAGCCTGAGGGCATGAAGATCGCCATTGCAGGGACCGGATACGTCGGCCTGTCCAACGCCGTCATCCTCGCCCAGCACCACGAGGTGTTCGCCGTCGACATCGACCCGGTGAAGGTCGAGATGCTCAGCCGCCGGGTCTCGCCCATCGCCGATGTTGAGCTCGAGGACTACCTCGCCACGCACGAGCTCGACCTCACACCGACGGTCGATGCCGACGAGGCCTATCGGAACGCCGACTTCGTCGTCGTGGCGACGCCGACGAACTACGACGAGGTCACCAACTACTTCGACACCTCGACGGTCGAGAACGTCATCGACACCGTGCTCGCGGTGAACCCTGACGCCGCGATCGTGATCAAGTCGACCGTGCCGGTGGGATTCACCGCGCGGATGAACGCGGAGCACCCGCGGGCAACGATCGTCTTCTCGCCGGAGTTCCTGCGAGAGGGGCGCGCGCTGCACGACAACCTCTACCCGTCGCGCATCGTCGTGGGCGACAGGGGCCCAGTCGGAGAGGCCTTCGCCGCGCTTCTGCTCGAGGGCGCGATCGCCACAGATGTGCCGGTGCTGCTCACCGAGTCGACCGAGGCAGAGGCGATCAAGCTCTTCGCCAACACCTACCTGGCGCTGCGCGTGGCGTATTTCAACGAGCTCGACACCTACGCGGTCGTGCACGGACTCGACACGAAGCAGATCATCGAGGGCGTGGGACTCGACCCGCGCATCGGGTCGCACTACAACAACCCCTCCTTCGGCTACGGCGGATACTGCCTGCCGAAAGACACCAAGCAGCTGCTGGCGAACTACTCCGAGGTGCCGCAGAACCTCATCGCCGCGATCGTCGATGCCAACAGCACACGCAAGGACTTCGTCGCCACCGACATCCTCGCGCGAGAGCCCCGCACCGTGGGCGTCTATCGCCTCGTCATGAAGTCCGGGTCCGACAACTTCCGCGCGTCGTCGATCCAGGGCATCATGAAGCGCATCAAGGCGAAGGGCGTCGAGGTGGTCGTCTACGAGCCTTCCCTCGACGAAGACGAGTTCTTCCACTCGGAGGTCGTGCGCGATCTCGACGAGTTCAAAGCCCGGGCCGACGTCATCATCGCCAACCGCGCGACCGAAGCACTGGACGACGTCGCCCACAAGATCTACACGCGGGACATCTACGGCCGCGACTGAGTCGCCCCGGGCGACGGAATCGCCGTGTGAGGTAACATAATCCGATATGCCGCCCGGGTGGAGACTGACCACGCACCAGGGTAGAGAGAGGTAGAGGATTCCGAATGGGAGCGATGGCTGTGCCCGCGACCGCCGGTCTGACTGAGGTGGGGACGCGTCCCCGGCTCGGCGACTACCTCGCGGAGACCTGGCGACTTCGCACCTTCGCGTTGCGGCTGGCCGGCAGCCGCCTTATCTCCGGCCTTTTGCCGAACCGTCTTGGCGTCCTCTGGATCGTCCTCAAGCCGCTCGCGCTCGCAATCGTCTACGGGACGATCTTCAACTTCATTCTCGCCGGGTCCGCTCGTCCGGCGAACTTCGTGCCGTACCTCATCGTCGGCGTCTTCGTCTTCGAGTTCTTCACCGGGTGCTTCGGCAGTGGGTCGAAGGCGATCACGAGCAACTCCAAGCTCGTTCAGAGTTTCGGCTTCCCGCGCGTCCTGCTGCCGGTATCGGTGATCGCCGAACAAGCGATGCGGATGATTCCCGTCGTGCTCTTGCTCGGGATCCTCTTGCTCATACTCGGTGAGCCGATCACGTGGTCGTGGCTTCTCATCATCCCGATTCTCGCGGTCATGGGTGCGTTCAATCTCGGCGTAGCGCTGGTGGTTGCCCGAATCGCGGTGCGGACGCGGGACATCCAGCAGCTGGTCCCCATCATCAACAGGGTGCTCTTCTACGCGAGCGGCATCTTCTTCAATGTCGACGGCGCGCTAGCAGATTTCCCGACTCTGCTCACGATCGTTCATCTGATTCCGACGTACGAGTTCATCTCGCTCGCGCGTGACGTGCTGCTGTCTGGCTACTCGGCCCCTCTGCTGGCCTGGGTGGCCGCGCCGATTTGGGCCTTGGTCATGCTCGTAGGCGGCTTGCTCTATTTCTGGCGCGGCGAACCGAGGTATGGGCTCAGTGACTGATCTCCTCCTGCCTACGCAGCAGGCTTCCCCCGCTCAAGCCCCTCGCGCGATGATGATCGCCGATGACGTGCACGTGAACTATCGCGTCTACGCCGCCGGCAAGCGCATGACCGCCCGCGAGTCTCTGATGAGCGTCAGCTCCATCCGAGGAGGTCGCGATCTCCAGACGGTGCCCGCGCTCCGAGGGGTGAGCTTCACGGCGAGCGAGGGCGAGTCCATCGGCGTCGTGGGTCACAACGGCTCGGGAAAGTCGACGCTGTTTCGGGCCATGA
Source organism: Microbacterium sp. K2 (assembly GCF_051365005.1). Taxonomy (NCBI): domain Bacteria; kingdom Bacillati; phylum Actinomycetota; class Actinomycetes; order Micrococcales; family Microbacteriaceae; genus Microbacterium; species Microbacterium sp. K2. Next base: position 82,989 of record NZ_JBLWII010000006.1, read on the forward strand.
GTGGTCTCATCCCGCCATCGGAGGGTGCCATCTTCGCGCGCGAGCGGCCGGTGCTGCTCGGAGTGAACGCGGCTCTCGTTCCGGAGCTCTCCGGCGAGAACAACATCAGGCTCGGGCTCCTGGCGATGGGATTCGCACCGGACGAAGCAGCGGCTCAAGTAGACGAGATCGCCGACTTCGCGGAGCTAAACGACTTCATCTATCACCCTATGCGCACGTACTCGTCGGGCATGGCGGCCCGACTGCGCTTCGCCATCGCCTCAGCGCGGGCTCACTCCATTCTGCTCATCGATGAGGCTCTCTCGGTAGGAGACCGTCGATTCCGTGCGAAGAGCGAGAAGCGCATCAATGAGCTGCGCGACAGCGCAGGTCTGGTGATGATTGTCAGCCACTCCGTCGGTTCGCTCAAGGAGACCTGCGAGCGTGTGCTGTGGGTCCACAAAGGCGAACTCATCGCGGATGGCCCCGCGGACGACGTGATCTCTGAATACCTCACCTGGACCAGGAACCCCGGCGCCAGCGCCGTCGGCGCAGCGTCGGCAGCAAGACCAGCGACGAAGAACGCGCCCATCGCCGTCGGGTTCGACGCGGGTGCGGTTGAGGATGAAGACCAGTCGAGAGCGCATTCGTCGCCCGTCGCTCTATCGTCCGGTTCAGACGAGCCGCGTTCTCATGCCCGTCGAGAGCGTCATCGTCGTCTTGAGCAGCGCACGAGGAAACGCAGCGTCCTGCTGATGGTGCTCTCCGGCGTCGCGGTGCTTCTCGCGGTGGCTGCCGGCGCCATCATCGGAACGCTCAGCAGCGTGGCGGCACCGGCGGACCCGGGGCCCTCTACGCCTCCGACAGCCGCGCCGCCCACCGCTGCTGCAGATCCGGTGATCGAGAGCTTCACCGCGAATACGGCGACGGTCGAATGCGCCTCGGAAGAGGCCGAAGACGGACAGGTGCTGCTGAGCTGGCAGATCGACGACGCGGAGAGTGTCGCGATCGGGGCAGGAGATGCGCAGGTCGACGCGCTCGAGCTTCCCATCGCCGCAGCGCTGCCGGCGAATCTCACCGATCGCGCCGTTCCTTTCTCGTGCGCTGCGGAGGCCGTCGTCTATACCGTCACCGCGGAGAACGAGGATGGCGTGCGAGTCAGTGCCCCCGTCACAGTCACGCGCGTGCTGCCGGTCGAGACTGAGGAACCCGACTACGAGGAGCCCCGGCCCGAACCGCGTCCCTCGCAGCCGAGCGAACCTGAGCCTGCCCCGGTCGTTCCGTCCGACCCCGCACCTCCCGGCGAGACTGAGACACCGGCGCCGCCGACCGACCCTGGGACCGGCACGGACCCTGGGACCGGCACGGACCCTGGAACCGGCACGGACCCTGGAACCGGCACGGACCCCGGAACCGGAGTAGATCCGGCAACGATCCTCCCCTGATCGTCGCGGTTTGCTCGGCCGCCCGGCTTACACGAACGGCCCGCATCGCGGAAGCGACTAGATTTGCCTCATGCGCCGCCGGGATTCACGATCGTCCAGAGCGCCCAGCGCCCCCCGAACCTTCGTGTCGCTCACGGGCCCCGCAGGCAACATCGGTGACGCGCTGATCCGACGCGAGACCCTCCGGTGGGCGATGGGCACGAGCGACGGGCTGGTCGCGTACACAGGGGATGCGCCCGATGTGTGGCTGACGCAACTGGGCGTGCCTGCTGACGCGCTCGTGCTGCGGGCCAAGAAGTCGGTGCCGCGCTGGCTCCGGCTTCTCATTCTCGCTCCGCGTCACCCTGTGCTGGTGTTCGAAGCGGGTGAGATCCCGCTCGACCGCGGCAACGGTCTCCGAGAGCTCGTGTTCCTGGCCGAGACTCTCATCGTCCGCCTCAAGGGCGGGGTCGTCGTCCGTCCGCCGCGGGGGATCCGTGCGCCGTCGCAGCCCGCTCTCGCCATCCATCGCCTGGCAGCACGTCTCTCGCAGGTGACGCTGTGGCGCGACGAGTCGACGCTGGCGACTGCCCGATGCGGCCGCCTCGCACCGGACATCGGATTCTCGGCAGGCGCGCGCCCCGGACTCCCGTGGGGCGAGCGCTCCGAGCTGCTCGTGAGTCTGCGCGGCGCGCGCCCGCTGCCGGATGCAGAGTGGCTCAGCGCGGTGCGTGAGACGGCCGAGCGTGCGGGGCTCGCGATCCGCACCGTCGTGCAGGTGCGCGAAGACGAGAGCCGAGCGCGTGAGCTCGCCCAGCTGCTCGGCGGTGAGTTCGAGGCCTGGGGTGACACCGATCCCCTCGTGCAGGAGGAGCGCCTGCGTCACCGCTACGACGCGGCGCAGATCGTCATCAGCGACCGCATGCACGTGCTCGTGCTCGCCGCTCTGAGCGGGGCGGTTCCCCTCGAACTGGTTCCCCGACCGACGATGAAGATCACGAAGGCCTTCGCGGCCATCGGGCTGCACGGCGTCTCCGTCGACTCGTCTGCGAGCGATCCGACGCGCATGCGCGCGGCGCTTCTCCCGACGCCGGACCGCGCGGCGGAAGTCTCCGAGCGCGTGCGCATCGCGGCGGCGACTCTCGAAAGTATTCAGCACGAGATCCGCGACGCTGTGCGCAGGGTGCGAGCATGACCGACGCTGCGGCGCGAGCCAGCGCCCCGCCCGCGCGCATCCTGTTCCTCTCGCACAGCCATCCGTTCGGTGCCTTCCGGGTCGGCAGCCACCACTACGCCCGTGTGCTCTCCGCGCGCGGAGCGGATGTCGTGCACCTGAGCACACCGATCTCCCTCCTCCATCGGCTGACCGGACGTGTGGATCGACAGCACCTGGCAGGCGTGCCTGGTCGCGCTCGGCGCGACGACGACGGCGTGCTGCAGGTCGTCCCGCGCACGACCCTGCCGGCGCCGGTCGGAGCGCCCAGCGTCGCTCGGATGCTGAAGCGCGAGGGCATCTCCGCAGGATTCGATGCCGTGCTCATCGATCAGCCGCTGCTGTGGGACGCTTCGGTGCGCTCGCTCTCGGATCGCGTGATCTATCGACCCACGGACCTGTATCCCGACGGGGTCAAGCACTCGCTGCAGCGACGCATACTCGACGAGGTCGACGGTGTGATCGCCACATCGGACGAAGTCCTGCGAGGACTCGGAGCGCTGCGCGTCCCCTCGCTCGTGCTGGAGAACGGGGCTGAGGTCGCCCGCTTCGCACCGCAGGTCGCCGAACACGGTCCCCGTGCGGCGCGGTGCGTCTATGTCGGGGCGCTCGACGCCCGATTCGACTGGCAACGCGTCGAGGCCTGGGCGCGAGCACGGCCGGACGTCGACTTCGTCATCGCCGGTCCCGACGCCCGCCCGCCGCGGCCCGTGCCGTCGAACGTCGACATCGTCGGGCCCGTTCCCTACGCAGAGCTCCCCGCGTTGCTTCACACGGCGCGCGTCGGTCTGCTGCCGCTCTCCGACAGCCCCCTCAACGCCGGCCGCAGCCCGATGAAGCTCTACGAGTACCTCGCTGCCGGGCTCTCCGTCGTGGCGCGCGAGACCCCCGGGATCCGCGCAGCATCCGATCTCGGCATCGAGGTGTACGACGACGACCGAGGTGCGGATGCCGCGCTCGAACGCGCGCTCGCACAGACGTCGCCGAACCGCGCCGGCATGGACGCGGCATCCTCCGCATCGTGGGAGCGCAAGACCGATTCGCTCGAGGATTTCCTCTGGTCGGTCGAGCGACGCAGAAGCTAGTCAGCCGAGCAGTCGGGTGATCGTCTCAGAGACGATCCCCGCGGTGCGACTCCAGTCGTAGCCCTCGGGTGGCGCGACCCGTCGCGGGGCGGCGACGGCCCCGGTCAGCGCGTTCGCCCACTCCTGCGCATCGTCGGGGGAGTTGACCGCATGACCGCGATCTCCGACTATCTCCGCGACCGATTCGCATCCCGTCCAGTGAACGACAGGAGTGCCGCAGCGGATCGACTCCAGGGCGGGAAGCCCGAACCCTTCGAGTGTCGAGGGCATCACGGTCGCCACAGCGCCGCGGTAGAGATCCGCGAGCTTCTCGTCGTCGACGCCGCTCACCCAGCGCACTCTGGCGTCGACGAGCCGGTGCGACGCCCTGGCCTCGAGGTCGGCGATCTCGCGCTCGGGGACGACAGCCACGAGGCGCACGTCGCGCGCCGAGACCAGCGCGTCGAGAACGACGTCGAGATTCTTGTGTGCCCGGCCGTTGCCGACGAACAGCACGTAGGGGTCCGACTGCTGCAGCGCGCCGGCTCGCGGGTGGAAGGCGTCCGAGCATCCGTTCCCGGCATTGACGATCTCGACGTCGTCATCCTTCACCCACGAGCGAAGCGCTCGGGCAGACGTCTCGGAGACGGTGAGCACGACTCCTGCTCGGCGGACGACGTCTCTGACCGGACCGGAGTAGTAGGCCGCGAACTTCCAGCGGGCGAGACCCGGGCTGCTCAGCTGGATGAGATCGTGCAGCGTGAGCAGCTGCTTTCGAGCGCGCACGAGAGCGCCGTAGCCCGGTGAGTAGACGAGGGCATCGGGAGCGGCCGCCGCGCCCACCGAGCGGAACGCGTCCACCGGAGAGAACGGGGTGCCGCCGAGGTGCAGGGGCTCCCAGGGGAGGGCGAGCCGGGGGAGGACCTCCGCGGCGTAGCGGCCGATGCCGTGCGCGCCGCGGTACCGGTCGTCGACGAGAACGGTCATGCGCTCCTCGTCTCGGTCTGGCGGGCGCCGTGCACCGACTCCGCCACCCACTCGTTGATGCGATCGGCGAACACCGCTTCAGAGAACTTCTTCGCCTGCGTTCGGCACGCCTCGTGTGGGACGCCGGCGGCCACCTCAACCGCTCGGCGCAGCTCCTCGTGCGACCAGTGCTCGACGAACGCGCCGGTGCTGCCGTCGACGATCGTCTCGGCCGTGCCACCCACGGGTGCGGCGATCACAGGCCGGCCTGCTGCCATGGCCTCCACGGGGACGATGCCGAAGTCCTCGACCGCGGGGAAGACGAGGGCGAGACAGCGCTGCAGCAGCGCCCGGTAGAGCTCCGCGCCCGGCGACCGCACGAAGAAGACCCGACCGGGTGCGCGCTCCTCGGCGAAGGAGCGCAGACGGGCCTCATCCGGTCCCGCACCCGCGAGCACGACGGGCACGTCTGCGGCGATGCCGGCCTCGATCACGAGATCCAGCCGCTTGTAGGGGATGAACCGAGAGAAGCCGAGGAGGAAGGTCGCCGGCAGGCCTGCGAGCACCTCGTGGTCGCGTTCGTCCGGTTCCGGTGCACGGAGAAAGCCGGTCACATCGACGGGAGGGTGGATCACCGTGCTCTCGCGATGCCACGCCTGGGCGATGCGCTTCTGCACGAACACGCTGTTGGCCGCTATCGCGATCGGCTCCTGGGCCCGCCTGCGATCGAGCCCCTTCAGCATCTTCGCTGCGGCCCTCGCGGCGAACGAGTCGCCGCGCACATCGAGTTCGGGGTTCCAGATGTACCGCGCGGGGGTGTGGGCATACACGAGCTTCGGGGCGCTGCGCCCGGCGCCCGCGAATCTCGCATGGTGCGCGAAGAGATGCGAGCTCGTGAGGATCCAGTCCGCCTCCACGCTCGGAAGGGTCCTCCAGGCGAGCGGCATCAGCCCGACGGCCGCCGCCTTGCGTCCGCGCAGCGGCGTGCGCGCCAACCACGTCTCGCCGTCGACGACGAAGCGGCCTTCGCTCTCGTTCCACAGGCAGTAGCGTGCGGCGTCGGGGAACACTTGGCTGAGTGCCTCGAAGACGTTCTCGGAGCCGCCTCTCGGAGCGAGCCATTCGTGCACCAGCACACCGCTCACAGCGCCGACCTCGCACCACGTCGTGCGCGGGCGCGCAGTGTCGGCGGAGCCTCTGCAAGCATGCGTCGAGTCTAGGGAACTTCTGCCCGCGCAGCTGCGAAGGGCTGTCAGCTTCGTTTCGACTCGACCCGATATGTTGGGAGGCGAACACTATGGGGGGAAAGGACATGATGGCTCTGCGCGCGACGAAGAAGACGATCATCATCGCGAGCGCGGTCACCGTGCTCCTGGTCGGAGGGGGCGCCGCGGCTGCGATGGTGATCTCCGGACAGCAGGCGCAGCCTCGTGCCGACGCATCGCCGTCGCCGGAGTCCACTCCCGAGCCGGTCGTGACCGAACCGCCGGCCGTGGTTCCGGTCACGAACGTCGCGCGGGCATCGATCGACGGATGGACGCTCGCAGACCGGGGAGTGGTCGGCACGGTTCTTCCTGAGGTCGGTGATGCCGCACAGGGCGCTGTGTCGCTGCGGGTGGATGCTCCGGCCGACGACCCAGACATCGTCGCTGCGTCCGCTCCCGTCGCGCTCGCTCCCGACACCGAGTACATCCTCAGCGTCTCGGTGCGGGTGCTCGCCGAGGAGAAGACCGAGACGGGCATCCGCTTGACCGCGGCAGGCCAGACCTTCACGCTTCCCGAGCTGGATGCCGAGTGGGAGACGCTCGAGTTCCCGTTCACATCGGCGGCCGATCAGGCAGCCGCATCGACGTTCGATGTCGTGCTCTCGGGCGCTGTGCGAGGGTTCGGGATCGATGACGTCTCGATCACCGCGGTCGGCAGCGACAACCTCGTTCCGAACGGCTCATTCGAAGCGGTGCAGACTCCGGCGGGCATCGTCAACGACTCTCTCGTCATGACCGACGAATCCGCTGTGCTCGCCGTCTCGCTCGCCGAGGGACCCGTACAGTGGAGTGCGACGTCGACGGCGGGCGGTGAGCCGATCACCGGCGAGTTCGGGTCGACGGGCCCGCTGTCGGCTCTGCCGTTGACCGGCGTATCGCAGGGGCACTACACGGTCGCCGTCAACGATTCCGCAGGTCGGCAGATCCAGACGGACGTCGCGGTGATCGACACCGATGGTTTCTCCGTGACTCAGGACGGACGCTTCGGAGTGGGAGCCCACGTCGAGAAGGATCCCTTCATCGGCACAGGTTCCCTGGCAGCCGCGATCGGCTTCGCCGAGGTTCGCAACGACATCTCATGGGAGCGCAACGAGAAGGTCGCCGGCCAGTACGTGTGGGACGAGAACTACGTGCGGGAGTTCGAGCGCATGCACGCGAACGACGTGCAGCTGCTGGGCCTCGTCGTGTACGGCAACAGGCTCTACGGCGCCAGAAAGGCGCCAGGCAACGAGGCCGCGATCCAGGCCTACGGCGCCTATGCGAAGGCCGTCGCCGACAGGTTCGACCTCGTCGGTCTCGAGGTGCTCAACGAGTTCAACCATCGCGAGAACGACACCGCGTGCGGCCCGGCTCCCGCCTGCTACGTGCCGATCGCGCAGTCCGTCCGCGACCAGGTCAGCCCGGCGTATCCGGATCTCCCGATCGTCACGGGGTCCACAGCCCTCTACGACAGCGAGTGGTTCGCAGGATTCTGGCAGGCCGGCGGCATGGCCGTGACCGACGCGGCGAGTTACCACCCCTATGAGTCGTGGATCAACCGCGACGCCGATCTGATCGCCGGCACCGTGCAGCAGTCCTACGCCGATATGCAGCAGTACGCGGGCGAGACGCGACCCGTGTGGGTCACCGAGATGGGTTTCCCCACGCACTACGACGGTGTCTCCCTGCTCGAGCAGGGGCAGATGATGGTGCGCAATCAGACTCTGGCTTTTGCGAACGGTGTCGAGAAGTACTTCTGGTACGACCTGGTCAATGACACGCCCGACCCCGCCGCGGGCGAGGCGAACTTCGGGCTGTATGAGAACTCGCCGCGGGCGGATGTCGTCGCTCTGGCACCGAAGCCCGGGGCTTTCGCCCAGGCTCTGATGATCACGCAGCTGCGCGACAAGGCGTTCGCCTCGGACGAATCGGATGACACGACCACGGTCGAGGTGTTCGGGTCGGGAGACGACGAGACCCGCATCGCGTGGGCTAAGCAGGGCGAGGTGCAGCGCATCTTCGCGTCCGACGTCCCGCTGACGGTGACCGACATGTCCGGGCGCACGACGTCGGTCGCGCCGGAAGACGGTCAGGTCACGCTGACCCTCGGCGCGTCTCCGGTCTTCATCTCATCGGAAACGGAGTGAGTGCCGCCGAGACGGCCTCAGGCGTCGCCGATACAATTCACCAGATCACTCCAGCACGAAAGGCAAGTCGTCCATGAGCGCAGGTAGTCAGGATGCGCAGAGCATCGACGAACCAAAGTCGGGCCGTCCAAGTCGACGACGTCGTATCTGGATCATTTTCGCTCTCATCGTCATCGCGTTCCTCCTCGCTGTGTGCTGGGTCGGGCTGCGAGCCATAACCGTGAAGGATGGGCTGATCAAGAGCCAGGAGCTCATCGGTCAGGTCCAAGACGGTGAGGGCGAGGTCGATGATGTGCTCCCCGAGCTGTCCGAGAGCGCCGCCAGCGCGGGCGCCGCGGCATCCGACCCGGTGTGGTGGGTCATGGAGTGGATCCCGGTGGTGGGCGACAACCTCAAGGGGGTGCGCCTCGCGGCGCAGTCGCTCGATGCGCTCGTCAACGATGTCGCGCTGCCCGTGATGGGCAATGAGGATTCCACCGGATCGATCACGGAGCGGCTTCTCGAGGCCACCGACGATCAGGCGACGCACATCACCGAACTCGCCGACGGGCTGGAGTACGTCTCCAAGTCCCCCTTCCTCGTCTCGGTCGTGCGCGAGGGCGTCGATCAGGTCGACGAGGTGATGTCAGCGGCGGCCCCCATGATCGGCGTTCTTCCGACGCTGCTCGGAGGCGAGGGCCAGCGCAAGTATCTGCTCGTCTTCCAGAACAACGCCGAGACGCTCGCCCTCGGTGGTAGTGCTGCCGCACAGACTCTCGTGAAAGTCGATGAGGGGTCGATCTCGATCGGCGCTCAGGGCGATAGCGGCAACTACCAGAACGGCGTCGCGGTCGATGTCGACGTGCCCCCGAGCGCCACCGAGCTCTACACGAGCTATCTCGTCGACCACATCAACACGAGCATGAGCCGCCCCGACTTCCCCACCGCGGCGAAGATCATGCGTGCCTGGTGGCAGCGGGACATCGCCGACGACGAGATCGCGGGCGTGGTCTCGATCGATCCGCTGGCGCTGTCGCGTATCCTCAAGGCGACAGGACCGATCGAGCTGGCCTCGGGCGAAGTCCTCTCGGAGGAGAACGCGGTGTCGCTGCTGCTGAGCGAGGTCTACGGGCGCTGGGACTCCTATAAGGAGCCCGAGCTCGTCGACGGGTTCTTCGCCGACACGGCGGCCGCGGTCTTCGACAAGATCGCCACCGGTGATTTCGATCTGAAGGACATGCTGTGGGCCATCACGGAGAGCGCGTCGCACGGCAGCGTGCTGGTCTGGAGTGATGACGAGCAGGTCGCCGACGCCATCGAAGGTGCCAAGATCAGCGGTGTGCTTCCGGCCGACAACGCCAACGTGACCACCATGGGCATCTACTTCAACAACAGCAACGGCTCGAAGATCGACTACTTCACGGAGACCGCCACGACGGCCACCGCAGTGTGCGAGGCAGACGCGGCGACCTTCACCGCCACCGCATCTCTGACGTTGCCCCTGACTCAGCGGCAGGCTGAAGCGCTGCCGCGCTATGTGCAGAGCATGACCTTCGGCGCTCGGTTCCGCGACTGGATCTTCGTCTACGGCCCTCCGGGAACCACACTGGCCGATGCGACCTTCAACGGTGACGAGGTGTCGGTCATGCATCGTGACATCGATGATCTCGGTCGGCCGGTCGTCGCGTTCGAGGCCTGGTTCGACCCGGGCGACTCGGTCGATGTCACAGCGACGTTCGTCGGTGGGGATGGCGACTACGGCCCGCTAGAGGTGAGGACCAACCCAATGGTGCGGGGCGCGAAGCCCGTCGTCACCGACGGCTGCGGCGGTTGAGGTCTGTCCCGGGCTCCGGGCAGACCGATATACTTGCTCGCGTTCTGGCGTCAGTACAGCCGAGGGGGTGAGAGTCGTCGTCGTTCAACTTGAGCACGGTGGCTTCAGTGCCTCGCGTGAGTCGACGAATACGGCCCAGGCTCGCGTGAAGAAGACCCGGCGTGCAGCGTGGACTCGCCTGTACGCGAGTCGTCTCTTCTACAACGACGTGATCGTGGTGCTCGTCACGCTGATCATCTCTGCTCTCGTTGTGCTTCCGGGCCTGTTGACAGGTGTCTCGTGGCCAAGTGGGCCCCGAGTGCCCTACGTCGTGGTGCTCGCGTCGATCGGCTTCCTCTGGTTGATCGCGTTGGATGTTGCGGATTCACGGGACCGTCACACCGTTGGACACGGAGCAGACGAGTACCGTCGCATCTTCAACGCGTCGATCGGTGTGTTCGCGGTCACGATCGCCGTCGCTTTCTTCCTCGGCATGGAGCTCTCCCGAGCGCTCGTCGCCGTCGTCTTCCCGCTGGGACTGCTGCTCCTTCTGCTGTCGCGATGGATGTGCCGGCAGTGGCTGCGCGGGCGGCAGAAGACCGGCGAGTATCTGCACAGGGCGGTCGTGATCGGCGAGCCGTCGAAGGTCGCCCTCGTGGGGCGCGAGATCCGACGGGCGAAGAGCAGCGGGTACGAGATCCTCGGGGTGATCACCGAGAAGACCTCCGCTGCAGACATCTCGGGCTTCGAGGTGCTCGGCGACATCGCGAATGTCGAGAGGGTGCTCGACGAGGTGCGCTTCGATGCGTTGATCATCGTCGGATCCGATGACCTCGACCCGCTCACGATGCGCCGCCTGGGCTACTCGGTGTCCGACCGTGACATCCAGCTCATCATGGCCCCGGTGCTGACGGATATCGCCGGGCCCCGCATGCACGCGACACCCGTCGCCGGCCTGCCCCTCGTACATGTCGACTTCCCACGCATGGAAGGCGCCAAGCGCTTCCTCAAGCGGGCCTTCGACATCGTCGGATCCTCGCTGCTGCTGGCCGCTCTGTCGCCGGTCTTCCTCGTCGCGGCCATCGCGATCCGCATTGACGGGCCCGGAAGCATCTTCTTCCGTCAGGAGCGGATCGGCCGCGGAGGACACACCTTCGGCATGCTCAAGTTCCGATCGATGGTGGCCGACGCCGACGATCAGTTGGCGACGCTTCTCGACCTGCAGGGCGCCGCCGGCACGCCGTTGTTCAAGATCAACGACGACCCGCGCATCACCAGAGTCGGACGTTTCTTCCGCAGGCACTCCATCGACGAGCTGCCCCAGCTGGTCAACGTGTTCCTCGGTCATATGAGCCTCGTGGGTCCGCGTCCTCAGCGTGCCTCGGAGGTCGCGCTCTATGACGACTTCGCGCATCGCCGCCTGCTCGTCAAGCCCGGCATGAGCGGGTTGTGGCAGGTGAGCGGCCGATCCTCGCTGTCGTGGGAGGAGACCATCCGTCTCGATCTGTACTACGTCGAGAACTGGTCGCTCATGCAGGATCTCATCATCCTGTTCCGCACGGTCCGCACCGTGGTCGCCCCCGGTGCCACGGCGCACTGAACCCGAGTCGTGAAGATTCCCGACGACTGTCCGCGTCGCATCCCCGGCTGAGGCGCGGCGCTGGGTACATTCACAATCATGAGATCCCCCCTTGCTCGGTTCGTCACCGCGAGTGCTCTGGCTGTCGTCCTCGTCGGTGGTGCCTCGGGCTGCGCTGCGCTGCCGAGCACGTCGAGCCCGGTGCCGACATCGACGGCCTCGACTCCTGACCCCACCCCGTCGGTCGCAGAACCCACATCCGAGCCCACGGCCACCCCGGAGTCGACACAGGCGCCGGCTGATGACTTCGGTGGGTTCGCCAGCGACGAGCTGGCGCAGATCTGCATCGACGCGACGCTCTCGGCGTTCCCGGCCGACGTCGCCTTCACCATCGAAGACACCCGCATCGAGCAGCGACTGGTCTCGCCCGAGTGGCTCGTGCTGGTTCCGGCGCAGGCCTCCGGGCTCCCGGCACAGGCGCAGTGCACGATCGGCGGTTCGCCCTCCGCACCCGAGCTCGGCATGTCGTCTGCCTCGCTCGAGCCGCTCCCGGAGGAGCAGATCGAGAACCTGATCCGCGGCGAGAACGAAGGCGGCGATCGCTAGTGTGCGACTCGAGGGACACCGATCCCTCGGCCGGACACTCAGTGCAGCCGATCTTCTCGCGGCGCGTGATGTTGATCGCTGCGGGCACGATGGTCGGAGCGTCGGCCGTCGGGTGGGACCTGTTCTCTCCGGGCCTCAGCGCGACCGCGGCGGGGACCTATCTCCGGCCGTGTGGAGACGTCCGCATCTCGAGCTCCTGGCAGGGACACAAGAACAGGACTCCGCCGTCGGGCGAGCCGGGCACCGACTACGCGGTCACCACCGGCACGCAGATTCGAGCCGCCGCCAACGGTGTGATCGTCGATCGGAAGGATTCCACGACGACCGCCACCGGACGCTACCTTGCGCTCCGAACCGACGACGGCAACTACATCCGGTATCTGCACCTGCAGTCGAGCTTGGTTCCGTTGGGGGCGCGCGTCGCTCGCGGACAGGTGATCGCATATTCAGGCGCGTCCGGCTTCGGCAGCGAAACGGGCTATGGCCCCCATGTCCACGTTTCCCTCTGGATCGGCGGCACGCCCCTCCAGTTGGGATTCACCAACTCGGTCGACTTTGAGAACTACGCCCAACCGGAGGACCCCGTGCCTATTCATCAGTCCAGCAACTATTTGTGGAATGCCATCGTGCCGGTCGGAGTCTGGACCCGAGTGCCGGTCGCCGCAGACCTCTACTGGCTCGCCCACAGCAGCGCAACCATCAAAGAAACTGGCGACCTCACGATATACTTCACCGCGAGCGGCGTTACGAGAGGCTTCCAGGTTCGGGTGGTCGCGGAGACGCTCAACGCAAGTGGGGGCGTCACGAACGTCACTCCTCAACCCGCACTTGAGATTCGCGGGACCATAGCCACGACCAGGAACTCTCCGACTTATGGGGACTATTCCCTGCCGTACTCGCTCTCGGGGCCGATTCGTCTGTTCGCTGAAGTTCGCGCTCTGAACGCGGGGCTTCGGATCCAGCAGGTGACGGTCAAGAAGAACTACTGGGTCTCGTAAGACGATCCACATCGAACATCTTCCGCCGGACACCCGATCACGTGCAGAATGAACGTGCGTCGGGGATCCGGCGCATCAGAACAGCTACAAGGGGGCCCGCAATGGGTATCGATGAGACCGTCAACAAGGGCAAAGACCTGTACGAGCAGAACAAGGACAAGATCGCCGAGGCTGTGAAGAGCGAGCAGGCCGAGGACATCAGCGACAAGGTGCTCGACGGCGTCGCCGATTTCGCCAAGAAGATCGCGCCTGGGGCCGCCGACAAGATCGACGAGATCCGCGACACCGCCGACAAGGCCGTCGGCAACGAGTAGGACTCGCGACTGAGACCGAGAGCGGCGGCTCCTCCATCGGGGGAGTCGCCGCTCTTCTGCATCCGGCATCCGGTATTCCGTCCGGCGGTATCGCGTTTCAGGGCGGTGTCCTCTTAGAATGGGTGACGATCGCCTGGGGCACTTGCGATCAGGGATGTCGAAGGGGTGCGACGTCCTGTACTCACGCGGTTGGCCGCGTCAAGCTGGGGATAACGATTTTGGGGATCATCGGGCGACGCGCGCACTCTGTGCGCTCAGACGTCATCCCGTCCGCGCGGCGGTCGCTTCGCCGCGCCCTCGGTCGAGGATCCCGGCGTCCCTTCACGCCGGGCTTCTCGCGTTCGGTGTGCCCCCTCGCACTGAACGCCCTCCCCAAGCGGGGGGAGGCATGGGGATGCCTCGCCCCGCTCTCACCCTCGTCCTGACGATCGACAGAGGCATCGCCGCGGCCGTGATCCGGCTGCGTACGCACCTGCTCAGGGGATGCACAGCGAATGCGACACGCCCGGGTTTGCGCAAGTGAAATCGGCCGTGGCAGAATAGACAGGTTCGACATTCCGGCGCGCTCAGCGTGGCCGGATCACCATCACGACAGTGCATAGGCGGCGCAGACGCGCAGGGACCTAGGCCGCGGGTGGCAGAACGATCCCGACATCTTCATCACGAGGGCTTCGCCGTGCGCGGCGGAGGTCGGACACCCGGTCGCTGAGAAGCGTGCGGGATGACAGCAGAACAGTGGTGCAGCAGATCGACTCGCGAGAGCCGTCTGAGTGCCGAGGCGCGAACAGCGCCGACGTGCGTCCAATGCCCCTGGGTCACCCGGCCCAGGTCGGTAAGACGCTTAAAGAGAGAGAGCAGACAATGGCGGGACAGAAGATCCGCATTCGCCTGAAGTCGTATGACCATGAGGTCATCGACACGTCCGCACGCAAGATCGTCGACACGGTGACCCGCGCGGGCGCAACGGTCGTCGGACCCGTGCCCCTGCCGACCGAGAAGAACGTCGTGTGCGTCATCCGGTCGCCCCACAAGTACAAGGACAGCCGCGAGCACTTCGAGATGCGCACCCACAAGCGTCTGATCGACATCATCGACCCGACGCCCAAGGCCGTCGACTCGCTGATGCGTCTCGACCTGCCTGCCGATGTCAACATCGAGATCAAGCTCTGAGGTCGGCCATGGTTGATATCAACTCCAAGATTTCCAAGGGCATGCTGGGCACGAAGCTCGGTATGACCCAGGTCTGGAACGAGAGCGGCAAGCTCGTTCCCGTCACCGTCATCGAGCTCGCCTCGAACGTGGTCACGCAGATCCGTACCCCCGAGAAGGACGGCTACAACGCTGTTCAGATCGCCTACGGCCAGATCGACCCGCGCAAGGTGAACAAGCCGCTGACCGCTCACTTCGAGGCCGCTGGCGTCACGCCGCGCCGTCACGTCACCGAGATCCGCACCGCGGATGCCGGCGACTACTCGCTGGGCCAGGAGCTCACGGTCGACGGCACCTTCGAAGCAGGCCAGCTCGTCGACGTCGTCGGCACGAGCAAGGGCAAGGGCTTCGCCGGTGTCATGAAGCGTCACAACTTCAAGGGCGTCTCGGCTTCGCACGGTTCGCACCGCAACCACCGCAAGCCCGGCTCCATCGGCGCATCGTCGACCCCGAGCCGCGTCTTCAAGGGCATGCGCATGGCCGGCCGTATGGGTGGCGAGCGCGTGACCGTCCTCAACCTCACGGTGCACGCCATCGACATCGAGAAGGGTCTGCTGCTCGTCAAGGGCGCCGTCCCCGGTGCTCGTGGCCGTATCGTCTACGTCCGCAACGCAGTGAAGGGTGCCTGATCATGGCTGACTCCACTCTCGCGCTTGACGTCCTCAACGCAGACGGCAAGAAGGCTGGCTCGATCGAGCTTCCCGCCGCGCTGTTCGACGCCAAGACGAACATCCCGCTCATCCACCAGGTCGTCGTCGCGCAGCTCGCGGCGGCTCGCCAGGGAACCCACTCGACCAAGCGTCGCGGTGAGGTCTCGGGTGCCGGCCGCAAGCCCTTCAAGCAGAAGGGCACGGGTAACGCCCGTCAGGGCTCGATCCGCGCGCCGCACATGACCGGCGGTGGAATCGTGCACGGCCCCAAGCCGCGCGACTACTCGCAGCGCACCCCCAAGAAGATGATCGCCGCCGCCCTCCTGGGCGCGCTCAGCGACCGCTTCCGCGGTGACCGCATCCACGCCATCGAGTCCTTCGGTATCAACGGCACGCCTTCGACCAAGACCGCGGTGAACTTCCTCACCAACGTCGTCTCGTCGAAGAACGTGCTCGTCGTCATCGAGCGCAATGACGACGTGACGCTGAAGAGCATCCGCAACCTGTCGAACCTGCACGTGCTGACGTTCGACCAGCTCAACGCCTACGACGTGCTCGTCTCCGACGACATCGTCTTCACCCAGGCCGCGCTCGAGGGCTTCATCGCCTCCAAGTCCGGCGCCAACCAGGAGGTCTCCGCATGAGCGAGCAGGCAGCTGTTCTCCAGACGGCCCTGAACAAGGACCCGCGCGACATCATCCTGAAGCCGGTCGTGTCCGAGAAGAGCTACGGTCTCATCGACGAAGGCAAGTACACCTTCCTCGTCGACCCGCGCGCTTCGAAGACCGAGATCAAGCTCGCCATCGAGAAGATCTTCGGCGTCAAGGTCGCTGGGGTCAACACCCTCAACCGCGTCGGCAAGGCTCGTCGCACCCGCTTCGGCGCAGGCAAGCGCAAGGACACCAAGCGTGCCATCGTGACCCTGAAGTCGGGCACCATCGACATCTTCACGGCAATCGGCTGATCCGGGGGATAAGGACAATAATGGCTATTCGCAAGTACAAGCCCACGACCCCGGGCCGTCGCGGCTCGTCGGTGGCTGACTTCGCCGAGATCACCCGATCGACGCCGGAGAAGTCGCTGCTGCGCCCGCTCTCGAAGACCGGTGGTCGCAACAACCAGGGCCGCATCACGACCCGTCACATCGGTGGTGGCCACAAGCGCCAGTACCGCGTCATCGACTTCCGTCGCAATGACAAGGACGGCGTCGACGCCCGTGTCGCTCACATCGAGTACGACCCCAACCGCACGGCTCGCATCGCGCTGCTGCACTACTTCGACGGCGAGAAGCGCTACATCCTCGCGCCGGCGAAGCTGAAGCAGGGCGACGTCGTCGAGTCGGGTGCTGGTGCCGACATCAAGCCGGGTAACAACCTCCCGCTGAAGAACATCCCGACGGGTACCGTCATCCACGCGATCGAGCTCCGTCCCGGTGGCGGCGCGAAGATGGCACGTTCGGCCGGTGCATCCGTCCGTCTCGTCGCCAAGGATGGCAACTTCGCCCAGCTGCGTCTGCCCTCGGGCGAGATCCGCAACGTCGACTCGCGCTGCCGCGCGACCATCGGCGAGGTCGGCAACGCCGAGCAGTCGAACATCAACTGGGGCAAGGCCGGCCGCATGCGCTGGAAGGGCGTCCGCCCGACCGTCCGTGGTGTCGCGATGAACCCGGTCGACCACCCGCACGGTGGTGGTGAGGGCAAGACGTCCGGTGGACGTCACCCCGTCTCCCCGTGGGGCCAGGCTGAGGGTCGTACCCGTCACGCCAACAAGGAAAGCGACAAGTACATCGTGCGTCGTCGTAACGCCGGCAAGAAGCGTAAGTAGGAGTAAGAGAAGATGCCTCGCAGTCTTAAGAAGGGCCCCTTCGTCGACGATCACCTGCTTCGCAAGGTGGTCGTGCAGAACGAAGCCGGCACCAAGAACGTCATCAAGACCTGGTCTCGCCGGTCCATGATCATCCCGGCCATGCTGGGTCACACGATCGCGGTCCACGACGGTCGCAAGCACATCCCCGTGTTTGTGTCGGAGACCATGGTCGGCCACAAACTGGGCGAGTTCGCGCCCACCCGCACCTTCCGCGGCCACGAGAAGGACGACAAGAAGGGCCGCCGCCGCTGACGCGGTGGCGATAGAGGAGAGAGAAATGGTGGAGTCCATCGCACGCGTGCGACACATCCGCGTGACCCCTCAGAAGGCTCGTCGTGTCGTCGCGCTCATCAAGGGCAAGCAGGCCCAGGAGGCTCTGGCGATCCTGAAGTTCGCGCAGCAGAGCGCCAGTGAGCCGATCTACAAGCTTGTCGCGTCGGCCATGGCCAACGCGCAGGTCAAGGCGGATCGTGACGGCGAGTACCTCGACGAGCAGGACCTGTACGTGGCTAACGCCTACGTAGACGAGGGGTCGACGCTCAAGCGTTTCCGCCCCCGTGCACAGGGTCGCGCTTTCCAGATCAAGAAGCGCACGAGCCACATCACGGTCGTGCTCTCGACGCCTGAAGCGGCCCCGGCCGCTGCAAGCGACAGCAACAAGAAGGCGAGCAAGTAATGGGACAGAAAGTAAACCCGTACGGCTTCCGCCTCGGCATCACCACGGACCACGTGTCGCGTTGGTTCTCGGACTCGACGAAGCCCGGTCAGCGCTACGCCGACTACGTCGCCGAGGACATCAAGATCCGCAACCTGCTGAAGACGCAGCTCGACCGCGCCGGTGTCTCGAACATCGAGATCGAGCGCACCCGTGACCGCGTCCGCGTCGACATCCACACCGCCCGTCCGGGCATCGTGATCGGTCGTCGTGGAGCCGAGGCCGAGCGCATCCGCGGCGACCTCGAGAAGCTCTCGGGCAAGCAGATCCAGCTGAACATCCTCGAGGTCAAGAACCCCGAGGCCGACGCTCAGCTCGTCGCACAGGGCATCGCCGAGCAGCTCTCTGCTCGCGTGGCGTTCCGTCGTGCGATGCGCAAGGGTCTCCAGGGCGCTCAGCGCGCTGGCGCCAAGGGCATCCGCATCCAGGTCTCCGGCCGTCTCGGCGGCGCCGAGATGAGCCGCTCGGAGTTCTACCGCGAGGGTCGTGTGCCGCTGCACACGCTGCGCGCGAACATCGACTACGGCTTCTACGAGGCGAAGACCACCTTCGGCCGCATCGGCGTGAAGGTCTGGATCTACAAGGGTGACCTGACCAACAAGGAGCTTGCTCGCGAGCAGGCCAACGCCCCGAAGTCCCGTCGTGACGACCGTGGTGGCGACCGCCGCCGCGCGCCGCGCAACGAGGCCCCTGTCGCAGAAGGAGCGTCTGCCTGATGCTTATTCCCCGCAAGGTCAAGTTCCGTAAGCAGCACCACCCCGGTCGCAGCGGCCAGGCGACTGGTGGCACGAAGGTCTCCTTCGGCGACTACGGGATCCAGGCGCTCACGCCTGCCTACGTGACGAACCGTCAGATCGAGTCCGCTCGTATCGCGGTCACGCGTCACATCAAGCGTGGCGGCAAGGTGTGGATCAACATCTACCCCGACCGTCCCCTCACGAAGAAGCCTGCCGAGACCCGCATGGGTTCCGGTAAGGGTTCCCCCGAGTGGTGGGTCGCCAACGTCAAGCCGGGTCGCGTCCTCTTCGAGGTCTCAGGCGTGAGCGAGGAACTCGCTCGCGAGGCACTGACCCGTGCCATTCACAAGCTGCCTCTCAAGGCACGCATCATCAAGCGCGAGGAGGGCGACGCGTAATGGCGATCGGCACCAAGGAGCTCGCTCCGGCAGAGCTCGACACGTTCGAAGACCAGCGCCTCGTTGAGGAGCTGCGTAAGGCCAAGGAGGAGCTGTTCAACCTCCGTTTCCAGTCGGCCACCGGCCAGCTGGAGAGCCACGGCCGCATCCGCGCCGTCAAGCGCGACATCGCGCGCCTGTACACCGTGATCCGCGAACGTGAGCTGGGCATCCGTGCGACGCCCGCTCCCGTCGAGGCTCCGGCCAAGAAGGCGACCAAGTCGAAGGCGAAGAAGGCGGACTCCGCTGACGACGCCGTGAAGGAAGAGGCTGAGTGATGGCCACCAAGAAGGAAGCTGCCGTCGAGGCTGAGCACGCAGCACACGATGTTCGCGATGCGGATGCCCGTGGGTACCGCAAGTCGCGTCGTGGCTACGTCATCAGCGACAAGATGGACAAGACCATCGTGGTCGAGGTCGAGGACCGCGTGAAGCACCCGCTTTACGGCAAGGTCATCCGCCGCACCTCGAAGGTCAAGGCGCACGATGAGGCGAACTCCGCCGGCATCGGCGACCTCGTCCTGATCAACGAGACCCGCCCGCTCAGCGCCACGAAGCGCTGGCGTCTGGTTGAGATTCTGGAGAAGGCCAAGTGATCCAGCAGGAATCCCGCCTCAAGGTCGCCGACAACACCGGCGCGAAGGAACTGCTCACCATCCGTGTGCTCGGTGGCTCGCGCCGCCGTTACGCCGGCCTCGGTGACACCATCATCGCGACCGTCAAGGACGCGATCCCGGGCGGCAACGTCAAGAAGGGCGATGTGGTCAAGGCCGTCATCGTCCGTACGGTCAAGTCCACGCGCCGTCCCGACGGCTCGTACATCAAGTTCGACGAGAACGCCGCCGTGATCCTGAAGAACGACGGGGAGCCCCGCGGCACCCGTATCTTCGGACCGGTCGGTCGCGAGCTTCGTGACAAGAAGTTCATGAAGATCGTCTCGCTGGCGCCGGAGGTTATTTAAGTCATGGCGAAGATCAAGAAGGGTGACCTGGTTCAGGTCATCACCGGAGCGACGCAGGAGCGTGGCGGAGATCGCGGCAAGCAGGGCAAGGTCCTCGAGATCCTGGCCGAGAAGAACCGCGTCATCGTCGAAGGCGTGAACTACGTCACCAAGCACACGCGCGTCGGTCAGACGCAGCGTGGCACCAAGACGGGCGGCCTCGAGACTGTCGAGGCCTCCATCCACATCTCGAACGTCGCACTCGTCGACCCCTCGACCAAGAAGCCGACCAAGGTCGGCCACCGGGTCGAGGAGCAGACCAAGGACGGCGTCAAGCGCACCGTCCGTGTGCGGTACGCGAAGAAGTCAGGTAAGGACCTCTGATGGCAACCACCGACGCTGCGGTGGCTGGCAAGATCCAGCCCCGCCTGAAGGCGAAGTACAAGGCCGAGATCCAGCAGAAGCTGCAGGATGAGTTCGGCTACACCAACGTGATGCAGATCCCCGGTCTGGTCAAGGTCGTCGTGAACACCGGTGTCGGTGAAGCGGCCCGCGACAGCAAGGTGATCGACGGCGCGATCGACGATCTCACCAAGATCACCGGTCAGAAGCCGCTCGTCACGAAGGCTCGCAAGTCGATCGCGCAGTTCAAGCTGCGCGAGGGCCAGGCCATCGGCGCACACGTCACCCTCCGTGGTGACCGTGCGTGGGAGTTCCTGGACCGTCTCGTCTCGCTCGCTCTGCCCCGCATCCGCGACTTCCGCGGTCTGTCGGGCAAGCAGTTCGACGGGAACGGCAACTACACCTTCGGTCTCCAGGAGCAGAGCGTGTTCCACGAGATCGATCAGGACAAGATCGACCGGGTTCGCGGTTTCGACATCACTGTCGTCACCACCGCGAAGACGGACGATGAAGGTCGCGCGCTTCTGCGTCACCTCGGCTTCCCCTTCCGTACGGAAGACGCCAAGGCGTAAGCGGTTTCGGGCGGGGCGCACAGCGCCCCGCCCGATCCCGTACAATTGAAGATTGCGTGTCATCGCAGGCCGTCTGTCGTGTAACGGCAGCCGGAACCTCATGAACAAAGGAAAACAACAATGACAATGACAGACCCGGTCGCAGATCTGCTGACCCGTCTGCGCAACGCGAACTCGGCGCATCACGATTCCGTGACTCTGCCGTCGAGCAAGCTCAAGACGCACATCGCCGAGATCCTCCAGCAGGAGGGCTACATCGCCGGATGGGAGACGTCTGACGCTCGCGTCGGCACGAACCTCACCCTGCAGCTGAAGTACGGTCCCAACCGTGAGCGTTCGATCGCGGGCATCAAGCGCGTGTCGAAGCCCGGCCTCCGCGTGTACGCGAAGTCCACCGAGCTGCCCAGGGTCCTCGGCGGACTCGGCGTGGCCATCCTGTCCACCTCCTCCGGTCTTCTCACCGACCGTCAGGCAGAGCAGAAGGGCGTGGGCGGAGAAGTTCTCGCCTACGTGTGGTAATCGAAAATGTCGCGTATTGGACGACTTCCCATCGACGTTCCCGCGGGCGTGACCATCTCGGTCGACGGCCGTGAGGTCGCGGTGAAGGGCCCCAAGGGTGAGCTCACCCTGACGGTCGCCAAGCCCATCGAGGTCGCGGTCGAGGAGAACCAGGTTCTCGTCACCCGTCCCGACGACGAGCGCGAGTCCCGGTCGCTTCACGGCCTGACCCGCACGCTCATCAACAACAACATCATCGGCGTGACCCAGGGCTACACCAAGGGTCTCGAGGTCGTCGGTACCGGTTACCGAGTGGCACAGAAGGGCAGCTCGGTCGAGTTCGCCCTCGGCTTCTCGCACCCGGTCCTTATCGACCCGCCCGCCGGTATCACGCTCACGGTCGAGGGCACCAACAAGCTCACGGTCAGTGGTATCGACAAGCAGGCTGTCGGCGAGGCAGCTGCGAACATCCGCAAGATCCGCAAGCCCGAGCCGTACAAGGGCAAGGGCGTGCGCTACGCCGGCGAGATCGTGCGTCGCAAGGCCGGAAAGAGTGGTAAGTAACCATGGCTCTCAAGTCAAAGTCTGACGCCCGCGCGCGTCGTCATGCCCGCCTTCGCAAGAAGGTCGTCGGCACCGAGTCGCGTCCGCGTCTCGTCGTCAACCGCTCGGCTCGCCACGTCTTCGTGCAGCTTGTCGACGACAGCAAGGGTCACACCGTGGCGTCGGCATCGACGCTCGAGACCGACCTGCGTTCGCTCGAGGGTGACAAGACCGCCAAGGCCCGCAAGGTCGGCGAGCTTCTCGCCGAGCGTGCGAAGTCTGCCGGCGTTTCCGAGGCAGTGTTCGACCGTGGCGGCAACCGCTACGCCGGTCGTGTCGCCGCCATCGCCGACGGCGCCCGCGAAGGGGGTCTGGCACTGTGAGTGACAACAAGGAGAACGAAGTGACCGAAGCGGCAGCTGCCACTTCCGAGACTGCCACCGGCACCACGCAGGCAGAGCCGTCTCAGCGCGACAACCGCCGCGGCGGTGGCCGTGGTGACCGCAACCAGGGTGGCCGTGACCGTAACTCCCGCGACCGTGGGGACAACCAGTTCCTCGAGCGCGTGGTCACCATCAACCGCGTCTCGAAGGTCGTGAAGGGTGGCCGTCGCTTCAGCTTCACCGCTCTCGTGGTCGTCGGTGACGGCAACGGTCTGGTGGGCGTCGGCTACGGCAAGGCCCGCGAGGTCCCTCTGGCGATCTCGAAGGGTGTCGAAGAGGCCAAGCGCAACTTCTTCCGCGTTCCGCGCGTCGGAAGCACCATCCCGCACCCCGTGCAGGGTGAGGCCGCAGCAGGCGTCGTCCTGCTTCGTCCGGCCGCTGCCGGTACCGGTGTCATCGCCGGTGGTCCGGTCCGCGCCGTGCTCGAGTGCGCCGGTATCCACGACGTGCTGTCGAAGTCGCTCGGCTCGTCGAACACGATCAACATCGTGCACGCGACGGTGACGGCCCTGAAGATGCTCGAGGAGCCCCGTGCGGTCGCCGCACGTCGTGGCCTCGAGTTCGATCAGGTCGCACCCGCGCGTCTCGTCCGTGCGGAGGCAGACGCCATCGCCGCACAGAAGGTAGGTGCCTGATGGCTGCGCGCCTGAAGGTCACGCAGGTCAAGTCCAAGGTGAGCGAGAAGCAGAACCAGCGTGACACGCTGCGCAGCCTCGGTCTGAAGCGCATCGGTGACACCACCGTTCGCCCCGACGACGCGCAGACGCGCGGTTACGTCAAGACCGTCGCCCACCTCGTAAAGGTTGAGGAGATCGACTAATGGCTGAGAAGAACGAAGCCGTCGAGGCCGAGAAGGCCACGAAGAAGGCTGCCGCTCCCAAGGCCGCAGCCGAGAAGAAGCCCGCCGCCAAGAAGGCACCTGCAAAGGCGTCTTCGGCCAAGGCCGACGCCGTCAAGAAGCCTGCTGCGAAGAAGGCTGCGCCGAAGAAGGATGCTCCGGCATCCCGCCCCGGCGTGCTGAAGGTGCACCACCTGCGTCCGGTCCCCGGATCCAACACCGCGAAGACCCGTGTCGGTCGCGGTGAGGGCTCCAAGGGTAAGACTGCGGGTCGTGGTACCAAGGGCACGCGGGCTCGCAACACCGTTCGCGTCGGATTCGAGGGTGGGCAGATGCCGCTGCACATGCGCACCCCGAAGCTGCGCGGGTTCAAGAACCCGTTCCGCGTCGAGTACCAGGTCGTGAACCTGGAGAAGCTCGCGGAGCTGTACCCCAAGGGTGGCGATGTCACCATCGGCGACCTGGTCGCCAAGGGTGCCGTTCGCAAGAACGAGAAGGTCAAGGTTCTCGGAAACGGCGACATCGCCGTGAAGCTCACCGTAGCGGTCGACAAGGTCTCGGGTTCTGCCGAGCAGAAGATCGTGGCGGCCGGCGGATCCGTCAAGTAACCACTTCGTGAGAGGGGTCGGAGATTCTCCGGCCCCTCTTATGGGTTAGCCTGTTCTTTCAGCCGTCCTTCAGGGATCGGCAACCTTTCAGGAGGACGTCCTTGTTTAGCGCCATCGCGCGGATCTTCCGCACGCCCGACCTGCGTCGGAAGATCGGTTTCACCCTCGCCATCATCGCCATCTATCGGCTCGGCTCGAATGTGCCTGCTCCGTTCGTGAACTTCCCGAACGTCGAAGAGTGCCTCGCGCTGAACTCCGGGACAGAGGGACTCCTAGGGCTCGTCAACCTGTTCTCGGGTGGCGCGCTCCTCCAACTTTCGATCTTCGCGCTCGGCGTCATGCCGTACATCACCGCGACGATCATCACCCAGCTCCTCCGCGTGGTCATCCCTCACTTCGAGGCACTGCACAAGGAGGGTCAGGCCGGTCAGGCCCGCCTGACCCAGTACACGCGCTACCTCACGATCGCGCTGGCGCTGCTGCAGTCGACCACGCTCGTCACGGTGGCCCGCAGCGGCCAGCTCTTCGGCACGACCGACATCGCCGCCTGCCAGAACCTCCTCACCAACGACGTGTGGTGGGCGCAGCTGCTCATGATCATGACGATGACCGCGGGCACCGGACTGATCATGTGGTTCGCCGAGCTCGTCACCGAGCGCGGCATCGGCAACGGCATGTCGCTGCTCATCTTCACCTCGATCGCCGCCACGTTCCCCGGCGCGATGTGGCTCATCTGGGAGAGCAAGGGCTTCGAGGTCTTCCTCCTGGTGCTCCTGGTCGGAATCATCGTCATGGCTCTCGTCGTGTTCGTCGAGCAGTCGCAGCGCCGCATCCCGGTGCAGTACGCCAAGCGCATGGTCGGTCGTCGCACCTACGGCGGCACCAACACCTACATCCCGATCAAGGTCAACATGGCCGGCGTGATCCCCGTGATCTTCGCTTCGTCGCTGCTCTACATCCCGGCGCTCATCGCGCAGTTCAACACCCCGCAGGACGGCTCGGAGCCGGCCGCATGGGTCACCTGGATCAGCGCGAACTTCACGACCGGCAACAGCCCCATCTACATGGCGGTCTACTTCCTGCTGATCATCGGCTTCACGTACTTCTACGTCGCGATCACCTTCAACCCGGTCGAGGTCGCCGACAACATGAAGAAGTACGGCGGGTTCATCCCCGGCATCCGTGCCGGTCGTCCCACCGCCGAGTACCTCGACTACGTGCTCACCCGCATCACGCTGCCCGGCTCGATCTACCTCGGCCTGATCGCGCTGATCCCGCTGATCGCTCTCGCCACCGTGGGAGCCAACCAGAACTTCCCGTTCGGCGGCGCGTCGATCCTCATCATCGTGGGTGTCGGCCTCGAGACGGTCAAGCAGATCGATGCGCAGCTTCAGCAGCGTCACTACGAAGGGCTCCTCCGATGACTCGATCAGCTCGTCTCCTCATCGTCGGTCCGCAGGGTTCGGGCAAGGGCACCCAGGGTGTCCGCATCGCCGAGTCGTACGGCATCCCGGTCGTCTCGACCGGAGACATCTTCCGCGCGAACATCAAAGAGGGCACGCCGCTCGGCCAGCAGGTCACGGCGATCCTCGACAAGGGCGACCTGGTTCCCGACGAGCTGACCAGCGAGATCGTGCGCGATCGTCTGTCGCAGGACGACGCGGAGAACGGCTTCCTGCTCGACGGCTATCCCCGGAACGCGGCTCAGGTGGAGCACCTCGACGCGTTCCTGGCAGGTCGCGGCGAATCACTCGACGCTGTCATCCTGCTCGACGTCCCGCGTGAGGAGAGCATCGAGCGGTTGAAGCTCCGTGCGGCCGAGCAGGGCCGTTCGGACGACACCGCCGAGGCCATCGCGCACCGCCTGGACATCTACGAGCACGAGACGGCCCCGATCCTCGAGGTCTACGGCCCCCGTGGCATCGTCGACCGCATCGACGGCGTCGGCTCGCTCGACGAGATCACCGAGCGCGTGTTCGCGGCTCTCGTCGCTCGCGGCCTGCGTCTCGCGGCCTGAACACCGGCACGATGTTCCGCAAGTCGATCTACAAGAACGCGTCTCAGCTGCGTGCGATGGTCGAACCCGGCCTCATCACGGCCGCAGCACTGGATGCCGTCCGCCCGCTGATCCGGCCGGGGGTCACAACCCTCGAGCTCGACGCCGAGGCCAACCGCGTGATCCTGGCCCGTGGTGCCGAGTCGAACTTCCAGCTGGTTCGCGGCTATCGACACACCACGTGCATCTCGGTCAACGAAGAGGTCGTGCACGGCATCCCCGGGGAGCGGATCCTGCAGGCGGGCGACATCGTGTCGATCGACTGCGGTGCGCAGTTCCAGGGATGGAACGGCGACAGCGCCATCACCGTGGTCGTGCCCGACGACACCCGCCCCGAGCTCGTCGCGCAGCGGCAGGAGCTCTCGCGCGTGACAGAGGGGTCCATGTGGGCCGGTATCGCCGCCATGGCGTCCGCTTCGCACCTCGGTGACATCGGCGCCGCCATCCAGGGTTACATCGAGGCTCAGGGCCCGTCAGCGGTCTCGGGCCAGAGCTACGGAATCCTTCGGGAGTACGTCGGACACGGCATCGGTCGCAAGATGCACGAGGCACCGAGTGTCTTCAACTACCGCACCCCTGATCCGGGGGCAGAGGTCAAGCCGGGTCTCGTGCTGGCGATCGAGCCGATGGTGACCGCCGGCAGCGACGAGACCTTCGTCGAGGACGACGACTGGACGGTCTCCACGGTCGACGGTACCGACGGATCGCACTGGGAGCACAGCGTCGCCCTGCACGACGGCGGCATCTGGGTGCTCACGTCACCCGATGGGGGAGCGGCAGGCCTCGCGCCCTTCGGCGTGACGCCGACGCCGATCGACTGACCTCTCGGCAGCATCAGGGCGTGCAGGATCTGTGAGTCTGCACGCGATCACAACGCGTACATAGGTTTCTCCGGGCAGAATGGGTGTATGGGTGCGCATGCACCCGAAGACTTCAGGCCGGGCCCGCCACGGGCGGGCCTCGACAGAAACGGAAAGCAATGGCAGCCGCGAAGAGCAACACCAACTGGTTCGTGATCGGCGTCTCGGCGGCAGTGGTGGTCGTGCTGGCCGTGCTGGCGTTCGTCGTCGTGTTCCTGAACAACCAGGCCACCGCCCCCGGCACGGCCCCGGAGAGCACCATCGTCAACGAGGAGACCGGCGCGATCTCGTTCGGCACGGGCGAGGATGAGATCGACACATACGTCGACTTCATGTGCCCCGTGTGCGGCCAGTTCGAGGATGTCTACGGCGAGCAGCTGCAGGCCGCCGCGGCTGACAATCAGATCACGCTGAACATCCACCCGGTGTCGATCCTCAACCGCCTCTCCACGACGGGGGAGTTCTCCTCTCTGTCGGCCGGCTCGATGTACTGCGTCGCCGCCGAGGCCCCCGACTCGACCCTCGACTACTTCAACCTGCTCTTCGAGAACCAGCCGGAGGAGAACTCCGCCGGGCTCAGCGCCGACGAGCTCAGCGCTCTCGCCGAGCAGGCCGGTGCCGGCGCCGCTGCGGACTGCATCGCCGACGGCACCTACAACAAGTTCGCCGACTCGCAGACGCAGGTGCACGAGATCTCGGGAACGCCGACCGTCGAGATCAACGGCACCCGCATCGACAACAGCGAGATCGCCACCGAGTTCGCCAAGATCCTCGGCTGATCCGCATCATTCGCGTAACGCGAGTTCCGGCATCCTGCTCAGGTTGCCGGAACTCCCGTTGTCGGATAACATAGATCCTTGGTGCCTTGCGCCTTGATTCGGCGTGTCTGAATCGGCAGAAGTACCGCAATCCAATCACCCACCGCAGATCGACCGGTCTGCAGAAGCGTCAGCGAGGCTATGGCTAAGAAAGACGGTGTCATCGAGATCGAGGGCGTGATCTCCGAGGCTCTGCCCAACGCGATGTTCCGCGTTGAGCTCTCCAACGGACACAAGGTCCTTGCAACGATCTCAGGCAAGATGCGGCAGAACTACATCCGCATCATCCCCGAAGACCGTGTGGTCGTGGAGCTCAGCCCCTACGACCTGACCCGTGGACGAATCGTCTACCGTTACCGCTGATCGGTCGAGAAGTAACACCCCAGGCACTCAGCCTGCCCGGTGAAGACAGCGAATAGGAAACATCATGAAGGTCAACCCCAGCGTCAAGCCCATGTGCGATCACTGCAAGGTGATCCGCCGTCACGGCCGCGTCATGGTCATCTGCAAGAGCAACCCGCGCCACAAGCAGCGCCAGGGCTGAGTGCCCGCCGGCCATGCCGGCGGACTCTTCGGATCTGACTCACAACTCAATACACACAACGGCAGGATCAGATTCCACGCGAGTGGAGGACACCTCGGGACAGAGGCCCGAGCACCGATCCTGCTCCACACCTCTACCAATCTCAGGAGAACCGCATGGCACGTCTTGCCGGCGTTGACATCCCGCGCGATAAGCGCGTGGTGATCGCCCTTACCTACATCTACGGCGTCGGCCGTACCCGCTCGGTCGAGATCCTCAAGGCTACGGAGATCGACGAGAGCATCCGCGTGAAGGACCTCAGCGATGAGCAGCTGATCATCCTCCGCGACTACATCGAAGGCAACTACAAGGTGGAGGGTGACCTGCGCCGCGAGGTCGCCGCAGACATCCGCCGCAAGGTCGAGATCGGCTCCTACGAGGGCGTCCGCCACCGTCGTGGCCTCCCGGTCCGTGGTCAGCGCACCAAGACCAACGCCCGTACCCGCAAGGGCCCGAAGCGCACCGTCGCAGGCAAGAAGAAGGCCCGCTAAGCGCGGCCCCCAGGGACTAGGAGAACACTTTCATGGCTGCACCCAAGGCCGCCGCGCGCAAGCCGCGCCGCAAGGAAAAGAAGAACATCGCGCTGGGCCATGCCCACATCAAGTCGACGTTCAACAACACCATCGTTTCGATCACCGACCCGTCCGGCGCTGTCATCAGCTGGGCATCGTCGGGTGGCGTGGGCTTCAAGGGCTCGCGCAAGTCGACCCCCTACGCCGCTGGTCTGGCCGCCGAGTCGGCTGCCCGTCAGGCGCAGGAGCACGGCGTCAAGAAGGTCGACGTCTTCGTCAAGGGACCGGGCTCGGGTCGCGAGACCGCGATCCGTTCGCTGACGGCCGCCGGCCTCGAGGTCGGCTCGATCCAGGACGTCACCCCGCAGGCGCACAACGGTTGCCGCCCGCCGAAGCGTCGCCGCGTCTGAACCGGCTTGTTGAGCCGCTCGGCCCTTCGGGGTCGAGCGGCTCGACGCCCGCCAGCGCGGGCATCGACTCCCAAAACTCAAAACCTCACCCCACCACATGTCATATAGCGGGCATGTGATCGAAAGGAACACAGAGTGCTTATTGCACAGCGTCCCACACTGACCGAGGAAAAGATCGTCGAGAACCGTAGCCGGTTCATCATCGAGCCTCTGGAGCCCGGCTTCGGATACACGATCGGCAATGCGCTTCGTCGCAGCCTGCTGTCGTCGATCCCCGGCGCCGCGGTCACCAGCGTTCGCATCGACGGCGTGCTGCACGAGTTCAGCACCATCCCCGGCGTGAAGGAGGATGTCACCGAGATCATCCTCAACATCAAGCAGCTCGTGGTCTCGTCGGAGCGCGACGAGCCCATCACCGCTTACCTGCGCAAGACCGGTTCGGGCGAAGTGACCGCCGCTGACATCTCGGCTCCGGCCGGTGTCGAGGTCCAGAACCCCGAGCTCGTCATCGCGACGCTCAATGAGACCGCGAAGTTCGAGCTCGAGCTCACGATCGAGCGTGGCCGTGGCTACGTCTCGGCGACGCAGAACCGCAACGAGTACGCCGAGGCCGGTCAGATCCCGATCGACTCGATCTACTCGCCGGTGCTCAAGGTCAGCTACCGCGTCGACGCCACCCGTGCGGGTGAGCGCACCGACTTCGACAAGCTCGTCCTCGACGTCGAGACCAAGTCCGCCATCAGCCCGCGTGACGCCGTCGCTTCGGCTGCGAAGACGCTCACCGAGCTGTTCGGTCTCGCCCGCGAGCTGAACGTCGAGGCTGAGGGCATCGAGATCGGCCCGGCACCGGTGGAGGCAGTCAACTCCAGCGAGCTGTCGATGCCGATCGAGGACCTCGACCTCTCGGTCCGCTCGTACAACTGCCTGAAGCGTGAGGGCATCAACACTGTTTCGGAGCTCGTCGCCCTGTCGGAGACGCAGCTCATGAACATCCGCAATTTCGGCCAGAAGTCGGTCGACGAGGTGCGCGACAAGCTCATCTCGCTCGGTCTGTCGCTCAAGGATTCGGTGCCCGGTTTCGACGGCGCCCACTTCTACGGCGGCAGCGAAGACGAGTCCTTCTGAAACCCGACCTTTCTGACCAGGAGCTAGACGATTATGCCCAAGCCCACTAAGGGTCCCCGCCTCGGAGGCGGCCCCGCACACGAGCGCCTGCTGCTTGCCAACATGGCGGCACAGCTCTTCATCCACAAGTCGATCAAGACGACCGAGACCAAGGCCAAGCGCCTGCGTCCGCTCGCGGAGCGTCTCATCACGCTCGGCAAGCGCGGCGACCTGCACGCTCGTCGTCGTGCGATGACCGTGCTGCGTTCCAACAAGGACGCCGGACACGTGCTCTTCACCGAGATCGCCCCGCTCGTCGCAGACCGTGAGGGCGGCTACACCCGCATCACGAAGGTCGGCAACCGCAAGGGTGACAACGCCCCCATGGCAGTGATCGAGCTCGTTCTCGAGCCCGTCGCTCCCAAGGCGAAGTCCACCAAGAAGGCTGCCAAGGCTGAGAAGCCCGCCGAGGTCGTCGAGGAGGCTCCCGCTGAGGAGGCTCCCGTCGAGGAGACCACCGACGCCGGCGCCGAGTCGCAGGCCGAGGGAGAGGCAGCCGAGGCTGCCGCCGAGGACGCTGTCGAGAAGAAGTCCGAGTAAGCACCTCGCTCGTACGATGAAGCCCGCCGCCCCGACAGGGACGGCGGGCTTCATCGTTGCTGCGACGCCCGAGTCAGCGCGAGCGCAGATCCTTGCGGAGTATCTTCCCGGATGCCGATTTCGGAATCGCGTCGATGAACTCGACCTGGCGCACCTTCTCGTGAGGTGCGACGTGCGCGGCGACGTGTGCCATCACGGCATCCGCGTCGAGCTGCGATCCCGGCTGCACCACCACGAACGCCTTCGGCACCTCTTGCCCGTCGGCGTCGGGCGCGCCGATGACCGCTGCATCGGCGATGGACGGATGCTCGAGCAGGACCGCCTCGAGCACTGCCGGTGCCACCTGGTAGCCCTTGTACTTGATGAGCTCCTTGAGACGATCGACGATGCGGAAGATGCCGTCGTGCGTCACGGTCGCGACGTCGCCGGTGTGCAGCCAGCCGTCGGCGTCGAGCATCTCGGCCGTGGCATCGGGCCTGTTCAGATAGCCGGCCATCACCTGGGGGCCACGGATCAGCAGTTCGCCCGGTTCGCTCGCACCGTCATCCGGTGCGGCGACATCGGTGCCGTCTTCTGCGACGAGCCGCGCCTCGGTGTTGGCGAGCAGCATGCCCACGGACGAGCGATCGATGTCCGGTCGGTCGTAGGGGATCGCATGGGTGACCGGACTCGTCTCGGTCATGCCGTATCCCTGGCACACCGTGCAGCCGAGGCGGGTCGCCACCGCCGATGCGAGAGTGCCGTCGAGGGGCGCGGCACCCGAGAAGATGACCTTGATCGCCGAGGTGTCGTATTGGTCGACGAGCGGGTGCTTCGCGAGGGCGACGGCGATCGGCGGCGCGATGAAGACCCAGCTGGTCCGGTGCTCCTGGACGACGCGGAGGAAATCCGTGAGGTCGAACCGTGGCATCGTGACCAGGGCTGCGCGCTGGCGCAGCGCGAAGTTCAGCAGCACCGTCATGCCGTAGATGTGGAAGAACGGCAGGACGGCGAGCACGCGGTCGTCGTCGCCGAGGGAGATCGTGGAGCGGCACTGGCTGACATTGGCGATCAGATTGCGGTGCGTGAGCATGACGCCTTTGGGGCGGCCGGTGGTCCCGGAGGAATAGGGAAGCACGGCGAGATGCGTCGCCGGGTCGAAGCTCACCGCGGGGGCGGTGCGGCCCTCTCCGAGCAGGGCGGGAAGCGACGGATGCCCGTCTGCGCCGTCGAGGACGATCACGTGGTCGTCGTCGAGACCCACCGCGGCTGCGGCCGCGCTCGCCCCGGGGAGCAGCGGTGAGACGGTGATGAGCCACGTCGCCTCGGCATCCGTCAGCTGATTCGCGATCTCATCGGGCGTGTAGAGGGAGTTGATCGTGGTCGCCGTCGCCCCCGCGCGGAGGATGCCGTGGAAGACGGTCGCGAATGCGGGGATGTTGGGGCACAGGACACCTACCTTGGTCCCGACGCCCACTCCGCGTGCGGCGAGGGCCCCGGCGAACAGGTCGATCTGCGCGATCAGCTGCCGATAGGTCGTGGTCGAACCGCTGATGCCGTCGACGATCGCGACCGCATCGAGGCCGCCCTCCTCGACGTCGCCGAACAGGAAGTCGTGGATCGAGACCGCCGGGATCTGGACATCGGGATAAGAGCTGCGCACCATGAGATCTCCTTCGATCCGGGTCATCGACGACGCCGTCTGATGCGATCCAGTGTCGCACAGGAGGAGACCGAGTCCCAGGGCTCCTTCGCGCCGGGAGTCAGGACCCCGGCCGTCCGCAGCGCGGAGCGAAGAGGGGAGCGAGCTTGCGAGTAGGCTGATCCGGTGACTGATGCAGAGACCCTGAGCAGAGGGCCTCGCGCCTACACGGCATTCATCGGCATCGGCCTGATCGCAGGCCTCCTCTCCGGCCTCTTCGGCGTCGGGGGTGGCACGGTGATCGTTCCGCTGCTCGTGCTCTTCCTGCACTTCAATCAGCGGCTCGGCGCCGGCACGTCGCTCGCGGCGATCGTCCCGACGGCGACGGTCGGCGTCATCTCGTACGCGATCAACGACTCGGTCGCCTGGATCCCCGCGTTGATCCTCGCAGCGGGCTCCGTCGTCGGCGCGCAGATCGGCACCCGGATGCTGCCGAAGATCTCGCAGACGGTGCTGCGCTGGTTCTTCGTCGGCTTCCTCGTGGTCGTCATCGTGAGCCTGTTCCTGGTCGTGCCGTCGCGCGACGCGGAATTCGAGCTGCAGCTGCTCAACGGGCTCGCCCTCGTGGTGGTGGGCGTGGCCACCGGCATCCTCGCAGGGCTCATCGGGGTCGGCGGCGGTGTGATCGTCGTGCCGATCCTGATGCTCGCGTTCGGCACGAGCGATCTCGTCGCCAAGGGCACGTCGCTGCTCATGATGATCCCCACCGCGATCTCGGGCACGGTCGGCAACCTGCGCAACCGCAACGTCGACCTGCTCGCCGCGGCGATCGTCGGAGTCTCCGCCTGCACGACCACCGCGCTCGGTGCGTGGCTCGCCACGCTGATCGACCCGACCGTGGGAAACATGCTGTTCGCGGCATACCTCGTGGTCATCGCGGTGCAGATGGCGATGAAGGCGATCAAGGGGCGCAAGAAGAAGGACTGAGGTCGGCGCTGTCGCCGCCCCTCGGTAGGATCGAGGGGTGGCAGTGAACCAAGATCTTCTCGGCCGGGAGTTCCCGCCGACGTCCCCCTACCTCGTCGGCCGAGAGAAGGTGCGCGAGTTCGCGCGCGCTGTCTTCGCGGACGCTCCGCAGCACACCGACGTCGAGGCCGCGCGTGCGGCCGGTTTCACCGATGTCGTGGCGCCGCCGACCTTCGCGATGGTCATCCAAGACCTCACGCTGCAGCAGCTGCTCGCCGAGCCCGACTCGGGCATCGTGCTGGCGCGCACCATCCACGCCGAGCAGAAGTTCACCTACTCCCGACCGATCGTCGCGGGCGACGAGCTCACCGGAAAGCTGCGTGTGACCGCGATCCGCATGATGGGCGGCAACGCCATGATCACCAGCGCAGCCGAGATCACGGATGCCGCCGGCGAGCACGTCGTCACCGCCACGAGCGTGCTGCTCGTCGGCGCCGAAGAAGGAGCAGAGTGATGCCGTTCGCTGTCGGAGACATCGTCGCAGAGCGCACGGTGCACATCACCCGCGAGTCGCTCGTGCGCTACGCAGGAGCATCGGGCGACTTCAACCCGATCCACTACCGTGACGACATCGCCGCCGAGGTGGGCCTTCCGGGCGTCCTCGCGCACGGCATGCTCACGATGGGCATCGCCTCGTCGGTGGTCGTCGCGGCTCTCGAGCCGGGCGCGCGGATCATCGACTACGGCGTGCGATTCACCAAGCCGGTCGTGGTCGACCCCGCAGACGGAGCCGACCTTCACGTCGCCGCCACCGTCGGCGCCGTCGATGAGGAATCGACGCGCATCGACCTCAAGGTCACGTTCGGCGAGACGACGGTGCTCGTCAAGGCGCAGCTGCGCGTCGTCGCCTGATGGGGGACGGCGTGGTGAACGAGGTCGAACCGCTCGAGCTGGCGTCGCTGACGACCCTCCGCACAGGTGGGGCCCCCGAGCGCATGCTCGAGGCGTCGACCTCCGCCGAACTGATCGATGCGCTCACCGACGTGTGGTCTCGCGGTGACGAGTGGTTCGTCCTCGGCGGCGGCTCCAACCTGTTCGTCGGTGACGACTCGTTCGAGGGCACCGTCATCCGCATCCTCACCCGAGGCATCGAGGAGCTCCCGTCGCCGCACGCCGGACGCATCCGGCTTCGGGTGCAGGCGGGTCACGGCTGGGACGATCTCGTCGCATACGCCGTCGAGCACGGCTATGCCGGGCTCGAGGCGATGAGCGGCATCCCCGGCACCGTCGGCGCCTCACCCGTGCAGAACATCGGTGCCTACGGTCAGGAGATCCAGGAGACCCTGGTCGAAGTCGAGCTGATCGACGAGGCGACGGGCGAGGTGTCGGTCGTTCCGGCATCCGAGCTCGGACTCGGATTCCGAACCTCTGTGCTCAAGCACCACTACGGCAGCGTGCCGCAGCGCCGCGCCGTCATCCTGTCGGTCACGGTCGATCTCCTCGTCGCCGAAGAGCGCGTCGTCCGCGGCGAGCAGCTGCGCAGGGCGCTGGGTCTCGACTCGGACGCCCCTGTGCCGCTCACCTGGGTGCGCGAGCGGATCCTCGCCACGCGCGCGTCGAAGGGGATGCTGCTCGACGAGAACGACCCCGACACGCATGGCGTCGGCTCGTTCTTCCAGAATGCGATCGTGCCCGAGGTCGTCGCCCGCGCCCTGCCGCCCGAGTGCCCGCGGTGGCCGGTGACCCCCGACCTCGACACCGTCACGGTGATCCCGCTCGCGTCGTACGAAGGCTACGTGCCCGCTGCGAAGCCGGAGGCGCCAGACGTGAAGGTGAGCGCCGCCTGGCTGATCGAGCAGGCCGGAATCCGCAAGGGCTTCAAGCTGCCGAGGTCACGCGCATCGGTCTCGACCAAGCACGCTCTCGCCCTCACCAACCGGGGCGGCGCCACGGCGGCCGAGGTGTCTGAGCTCGCCCGCTTCATCCAGAGCCGAGTCCACGCGGAGTTCGGGCTCGTGCTGCAGCCGGAGCCCGTGCTGCTCGGCGTCGAACTGTAGCGGCCCGTGCTCGAGTGGCTCCAGGCCGAGTGGCCTCAGGTTCTCGGTTTCGTCACGGGCGCGATCTGCGTCTGGCTCGCCGGCCGCCGCAACGTCTGGAACTACCCGATCGGCATCGCCAACAACGTGGTGCTGTTCGTCGTGTTCATCGGCGCGGGACTCTATGCGACCTCGGTGCTGCAGGTCGTCTACCTGCTTATGGGACTGCACGGGTGGTGGCGGTGGACCCGTGGCGCAGAGCAGAGTCGCACCTACGTCGTGAACACGCCTCGTCGCGCGTGGCCCTGGCTGGCGCTCGCCGCAGTCGCCGGCACGGCCGTGCTGGTGTGGGTGCTCATGACGTTCACCGACTCGCAGGTCGCGATCGCCGATGCGGCGACCACCGCCGCGAGTCTCGTGGCGCAGTACATGCTGAACCGCAAATGGATCGAGAACTGGTTCGTGTGGATCCTGGTCGACATCGCCTTCGTCGGTCTCTCGATCGCCGCGGGGCTCTGGGTCATCGCCGCGCTGTACGTGCTCTTCATCGCCCTGTGCGTGATCGGCTACCGCTCGTGGCGTCAGGCGGCGGCCGCCGACCGAGAGACCTCCGCGGTCATGGCGCCCGCGCGAGGGTGAGGCGACGCGCATGAGTGGACACGGCCTCGTCCTCGGCAAGTTCTATCCCTTCCACAGCGGGCATTCGCACCTGATCCGTCAGGCGCAGCGAGAGAGCGACCGGGTCACGGTGCAGGTGCTGGGTGCGTCGGTCGAGTCGATCCCGTTGGCGGTGCGAGCGGGCTGGATCCGTGAGTCGCACCCGGGAGTGCGCGTCGTCGCAGCGATGGACGACGCTCCGGTCGACTTCGAGTCGGAGGCGGCGTGGGACGAGCACATGGCGCTGATCGCCTCCCTGCTCGACGGTCCTGTCGACAAGGTGTTCTCGTGCGACTCGTATGGCGGCGAGCTGGCCAGGCGCCTCGATGCGCGCTGGGTGCAGGTCGACGAGGGGCGGCGGATCAATCCCGTCTCCGGTACGGCGATCCGTGCCGATGTCGCCGGTAACTGGCATGAGCTCGCGCCGGCCGTGCGCGCGTGGCTGACAGCGCGGGTGGTGGTGCTGGGGGCGGAGTCCACCGGGTCGACGACTCTCGCCGAAGCGCTGGCTGAACGTCTGGGCACGCTCTGGGTGCCCGAATACGGACGCGAGCACTCCGTGATCCGCGACGGCGGGCTGACCGCGCCGTGGCGCAGCGACGAGTTCGACCTCATCGTCGACCGGCAGGTCGCACTCGAGCAGCAGGCGCTCAGGCAGGTGCCGGTGCCGGTGCTCGTGTGCGACACCGACGTGCTCGCGACGGCCCTGTGGCACGAACGCTACGTCGGCGCGGTGGCGACGCGCCTGCATGAGGCAGCCGCGGCGCACCCGCCGCTCCTCTACGTGCTCACGGGCGACGAGATCCCGTTCGAGCAGGATGGCCTGCGCGACGGCGAGCACATCCGCCACGACATGCAGCAGCGCTTCCGCGACGTGCTCGCCGCGCAGGACGTGCCGTGGCTCGAGGTGCGCGGCGATGTCCCGACGCGGGTCGACGCCGCGGCATCCGCTCTCGAGCCTCTCCTCATCGAGCATCTGCGCTTCGCTGTTCCGCTCGAGGCGCGGCCCCTAGATGAGCAGCGGGCGCTCCAGCAGGACGCCCGATCGACATCGTTAGGATGATCGCATGCCCGACCGCTGGAACCGAGTGTCCGCATCACCCACGAACCCCGGCAGCGGCCACGGCGTCGAGTCTCTGACAGCCGAGGATCTCTTCCGCCCGGCCGCGCGCACTGCCGTGCCGCTGGATGAGAAGCTGCGCCAGGTCTACTACTGGATCGTCAACCGTGCGGTGATCTCGCCCTACTACGACATGGAGTTCTCGCACGCAGAGCCGCTGTCGATCGGGCTGGGGGATGCCGGGGCCGCGGTGTCGCTCCCGACGCAGGCGTCGTTCTCGTCGAACGTCCTCGTGCCGCTGCTCACGTTCGCGGTCGGCGGCAAGTGCCTGCTCATCGGTGGACCGGGGCGAGGCAAGACCACCGTCGCCGTGCTCATGGGCGTACTCGCCGGTACCGCCTCCGACGATGTGCGGCGAAGCGTGCAGCAGGGACAGCCGCAGCTGACGGTGAGCGATCTCGTCGGCATCCCGCTTCCTCGCGACCTGGTCGCCGCCGAGCGTCTCGCCGACATCCGCATCGCCTGGCGCGAGTGGCTCGGGCTGCCGGTCAAGATCATCGACGAGTACAACCGCATCCCCACCAAGACCCAGTCGGCGCTGCTGACGATGGTGGCCGAGGGGTATGTCGAGAGCCACGACCAGATGCGCCGCACCGCGCCGGACGGCGGGGTGGAGAGCTGGTTCTTCACGGCCAACGACGACGCGGGCGGCGGTACCTTCCCCGTCATCCAGGCCCTCCGCGACCGGATGGACGTCACGGTGCAGGCGGCCGGATTCAACAGCCGATTCTTCGACGAGCTGATCACGCGCATCGAGGCGGGGGAGAAGCCCGAAGAGCATGTGCCCGCCGAGCTGACGTTCGATTCTGCCGAGCAGACCGAGATGCGCGCACAGATCCGCGCGGTGCCGATTCCGGATGCCGTGCGCGAGCGCCTGCGATTCTTCCTCAGTCACTTCGAGTTCGTGCAGCACGGCGGACGCCGCTTCGAGTACCGCACGAAGGACGTGGTGACCACGGCCGGCGGCCGGGTCGGCGAGGTGATCGAGGCGAACAGCGGCGCCGACCTCGAGATCGACCTCGGCGCGCAGACCCGCAACGGCCTGTCGGTGCGCGCCCTGCAGACGCTCATCATCTACGCCAAGGCGATCGCGTGGTTCCGGGGTGCCGATGCGGTCGAGCTCGATGACGTCGCGGCTGTGCTGCCGTTCGTGCTCCGAGGAAAACTGCTGCCGAACGCCACTCATCCTCGGTTCGATGTCGGGGCGGAGCGCGAGCTCAGCACAGACACGGTGAGCTGGCTGGCCGACCTGTTCACGCAGTCGTGCCGTCAGTACGACGCGCTCGGGCGCGACGCCGACGATGCGGTCGCCGCCCTGCTCGCCGAGTTCGACCGCGGGCTCGACGGCCTCCCGGCGCTCGAGGCATCTCGACGCATAACCACCGTCGAGGCCCAGCTGCGCCGGATCGCGACGGTGGGCAAGCTGTACGGACGTGACTTCGACGACGTGATCGCGCTGAAGTATCTGCATCAGCGGTACACGGCCTACGTGCGCTGGCAGGAGCTGCGCGGGTGAATCGCGTCCCCGTGCAGCTGGCGAATGCCCCGGCGCCGTTCCCTCCCGCACAGCTGCCCGATCTCTCCGCCGCCGGGCTCGACACCGCGCTGGCGTCGGCCTCGGTGCGTGGCGCCCACGGTGATCCGCTCCTGTTCGCCAGAGCGCTCGCCGCGGGAGTGGAGCAGGATCCTGCAGCGGTGACCGATCGCGACCGGGCGCTCGATCTCGTCGCGATCGCCGCGTGGCGCTCGGGTGCTCTCGGTCTGCGCGATGACGCACTCGCTCGCCTCGGGCATCTCGACACACCCGAGCAGCGTCTGGCCGCCGCGGCGACGCTCGGAGTCGGCGTCGATGTGCTCGACGAGTTCCGGCGTCGCCAGCAGACGGATCGATTCTGGTGGCCCGGTCGCGTCGATCAGCGCGGGTATGTGCTCGCCGTCGGTGGGTTCCGTGGAATCGGAGGAGCGTGGATCCGGCCCCCCGAGCGCGTCGAGACCCTGGCGGGTGCCGGAGCCTTCGCCCTCCTGGTCGCGGGCTCGTGGTGGCGACTCGACAGCGATGTCTGGGGTGCGCGGCTCTCCGTGCTCTCCGAGGCGCCGAGCACGGAGCGCTCCCGCGACGACGGGGTGAGCATCGTCATCGGACCGGACACGCATCTCGCGTGGGTGCACGTCAGGGAGCAGGAGTGAAGGCTCCTGCCGATCCGGTGCCCCTCAGCGACGACGCCCGCGCGGCGTGGGAGCGCGCGCTGGCTCTGTGGCGGGTGCGGCTCGACGATCCGGCGGTGCGCCCGGGAGCCGCCGGTGAGCACGGCGCACCGGCCTGGTTCTCGTTCCCGCCGTCGGTGACCGTCGACCCTCACTACCTCGCCGAGCGCGGCCTGGCCGATGAGCTGTGGAGCATGTTTGCCCACGAGATCGGCCACCATGTGCTCGCCCCCAGCACCCGGATCGATGCGCTCAAGATCGACCATCAGATGGCCAAGGCGATCGGCGCCGTGTCGCTGCGCTCCAACCCGGGAGAGGGAGCACGACGACTGTCGAACCTGTGGAGCGATCTGCTGGTCAACACGCGCCTCGCGCAGCTGCAGCGCGCCGAGCCGGGGAGCGCGGCCACCGCCACTCGCGACCTCGGCATCGTGCGTCTCGGCCGTGCCCTCTACCCGGCGCCCCAGGGAAGCACCGACCGGCTGTGGTGGGTGTACTGCCGGGCATACGAGCTGCTGTGGCAGCTGCCCTCCGGCACCCTGTGCGCGCTCGAGCCGCCGCCGCGGCCGGCCAGGACTCTCGCACAGACCTCCCTCGTGCCGCTGAGTCGGATCCCCGAGAAGCACCGCGAGAAGGAGCGCCTGCTGCGTGCGGCGCAGGCCGAGAGCGCGCGGGTGGCCGCCGAGCTCGCCGGCGCGACCGCCACCAACCCCGGAGTGGACGCCGTGCTCATCGCCGACACCGTGCGCACCTTCGTCACCGACCCGGTCTCGGGTGCCGCCCGGTTCGGCGTGATCGCCGCGCCGTACCTGGCCGAGCTGGAGGGGGCCGCTCAGAGTGGCGCCCGAGAGCCGGTCAGCGGATGCGGTGTCGATGGCGCACCGGCGACGGCCGAGGAACTCGGTCGCATCCTCGCCGACCAGCGTCTGCGAGACGACCTGCCGCGGCACCCGGGCGTGGTGCTCGACCCCGATGGCGAGGACGCCGCAGAAGAGGTGTCGAATGCGGGGTCGCGAAAGGACGGCCAGCGTCTGACGATCGCGCGGACGCTCGCGCTGTACAGCGAGAGCGGTGAGGATGCCGTGCTCGCCGCCTGGTACCGCAACGAGGCGGCCAGGTGGGTGCGCCCGTACACGCGCCCTGCACCCGCAGCGCCGATGGGCGGCATCCCCGGTCCTGACGAGCTGTGGGAGGTGGGGGATGCGCTCGCCGACCTCGACTGGCCGCTGACGATGCGCTCGGGCACCGTGATTCCCGGTGTCACCACACGCCGGCGCTCCGAGCTCGATGACGAACCCCTCGTGGAGGAGACGAGTCTCGAACTCGACCTCTACATCGACTCCTCGGGCTCCATGACGCATCCGCGGCAGGGCTCGCCCGCGGTGCTCGCGGGCACGATCCTCGCGCTCTCGATCCTCCGCGGCGGCGGTCGGGTCAGGGTGACCAGCTTCTCGGGAGCCGGCGACGTGGCGGGGATGCCGCGCTTCGGCCGCGATCCGTCCGAGATCATCGCCGCGATCTCGCTGTTCTTCGGTCGGTCCACGTCGTTCCCGCTCGACCTCTACTCCGCCAGGTACGCCGGTCTTCCTGCGGCAGGAGAAGACGCACCTCGTCACGTGGTGGTGCTGTCGGATGACGGACTCGTATCGATGTTCGGGGTGGGCAATGAGCCGTACGCCGGCGTCGCCAGGGCCGTTCGCGAGGTGCTCACGACGGGTACGCTCGTGCTCATGGACCCCCGACACCAGGTCGCGACGCTCGCCGAACGCGACGGCTACGACGTGGTGTACCTCCGGACGATGGCCGAGGCACCCGCTGCGTGCGCGGCACTCGCGGCGGCGCTGCATGGCTGACACCGAGTCGCTGCTCGCCGCGTGGAGCGAGCGCTCAGACGGCGAGGCCGAGGCGTGGGCTCGCGCGAGACCGGGGCCGTCACTCGAGTCCGTCGCCGCGCGGATCTCCCGCATCCCGCAGGAGTTCCTCGACGAGCGCATCTCGCTGCGAGCGCTCGCCGGAGACGTCCTGGGCGGGCAGGTCGTCGCGTCGAGATTCGACGACGACCCGCGTGTGCGCCAGGGTGCCGCGATCGGACTGTGGCTCGTCGCCAGCGAAGGCGTCATCGAGCCGCTCGAGCCGGCGCTCGCGAGCGGGTGGGCCGGCCTTGCGGTCGATGCACTCGCTCTGCGCGTCGCCCCGGTCGCGTCGCCGTCGGACTGGACCTCGGACGATGAACGACGCACCGAAGCCGCACGCACCTTCCTGCTCTGGTGCGGGTTCCTCCCGGCGGGCGAGGATGCCGCGACCGCCGCCTCGCTGCTGGCGGCCTGCGACTCGCTCGCCCGCAACCGGGCGCTCGCCGATGCGTTCGAGGGGCACCGGCACCGGGCCGAGATCGCTCGCAAGCTCGCAGAGGCGCGCCGCAAGGAGGCGGCTGCGCGGTACTCCAGTGAGTGACCCCGATCTCCGAGGGGCGCTCGTGCTCGCCGAGTACGCACCGGGGGAGGCCGCGGTGCTCTCCGATGCCGAGCGCTGGCCGACGCTCGACGCCGCAGGCAGTGCTCGGCTGAACCACTGGCGAGAGCATCCTGATGCCCCGCACTGGACGCACGCCACGGGCGACCGCCTCACCGCCGAACAGGTGCAGCGGGTGCGGCATCCGCTCTCGACCGACGACTGGCTGACCGACCATCTCGCCGCCGCACGACGCACGCTGCGCTACCGCGGAATGCCGTCCGATTCCACGCTCGATGACTTCCCCACGATCTCGCGGGCGGACCTCGTCGACGACCTCGCGGCGTTCGTGCCGCTCGATGCGGATCTCTCCCGGATGCTGCACGGCACGAGCTCCGGCTCGACCGGTGCAGCCCTGCTCATCCCCGATGACGTCGAGGAGGTCGCGCGCGGGTTCCACCTGCTCGTCGCGCTCGCGGCGTCTGCGGGTGCCACCGTGACGAGTGACGGCGAGCGGATGGCGGTGGCGAACCTCGTCTTCCAGCGGCAGGCCTTCACCTACGTATCGGTGATCTCGAGCTTCGCGCACCGGGCGATGGCACGGCTCAACCTGCATCCGACGTCGTGGAGCGGTCTCGACGCCCGCTCCCGATTCCTGACCGAGGCGGATCCGCAGATCCTCAGCGGTCACCCCACCAGCCTCGCCGAGCTGCTCGACGCCGGACTCGACTCGGTGCTGCATCCCGCCGTGATCTTCTCCGGTGCGATGGCGCTGTCGGCCGGGCTGCGCGCACGACTCGAGGCCGCGTTCGAGTGCCCCGTGATCGACGTGTACGGGCTGCACGAGACGCGCCCGATCGCCGCGCGCAGCGACGACGGGCCATTCCGAGTGCTCGATCGCCGCGTGCACGTCGAGGTGTGGGATCCCCGACGCGAGGTCGCGCTGCCGCCGGGAGCGATGGGCGAGATCGTCGTGACAGCGGGAGAGAACCCTCTGCTGCCACTCGTGAGGTACCGCACGGGCGACTACGGGCGCCTGGTGCACCTCGATGGCGGGGCGGTGGGGATCGCCGATCTCGAGGGGCGAGAGAACACGCGGTTCCGGGCCGGCGACGGCACACTCGTGCCCTGTGTCGAGCTCACGCAGCATCTGCAGGCACACGGTGCGCAGGGGTGGTCGATCGACCAGGATGCCGCCGGTCGCGTGCACGCCGTCATCGTCGGCGGAGACGAGCCCGGCATCCGCTCGGCTCTGCACGCGCTGCTCGGGGTCGAGCTCGACCTGCAGCAAGTCGAGCGCCTGATCGAGCTGGGCGAGGGCAAGCCGCGGCGCTACCGCAGTGCCGTGGCCGACTGACAACGTCGCCCGTTCGCCGTACACTCGCGGCATGAGCGGACTGATCCCCTACCTCCTGTTTCCCGGGAACGCAGCCGAAGCGCTGGAGCGCTACCGGTCGGTCTTCGGCGGGGAGCTCCAGCTGCTCGACTACGCCGGTGCCGGACGCCACGACGGGCCGGCAGATGCGATCGCACACGGACAGCTCACGGGGCCCGTCGAGCTCGCGGGTGCGGATGCCGGAGCCGACGACGACGCGGTGCAGATGAGCGGCATGTTCCTCTCGCTGCTCGGCACGGCGGATGCGTCGACGCTGACCAGCTGGTTCGACCAGCTCTCGAAGGAGGGCCGGGTGATCGACGCGCTGCAGAAGCGCCCCTGGGGCGACTACGACGGCACGGTCATCGACCGCTACGGCATCCGCTGGCTGATCGGATTCCACGACGAGGCGTGAGCACGCGCCGGGCTCTGTTCGCTGGGCCCGGCCGAAACGCCGAGACCCCCTCGTGTCCGGGCGGATGCGAGGGGGTCTCGGCGTTGCAGCCGGGCGCGGGAGCGACTCACCTGAACAGGCGCTGCAGGCGCTGCACACCCTCGAGAAGCTGGTCGTCGCCGAGTGCGTACGACATGCGGATGTAGCCGGAGGGACCGAAAGCCTCGCCGGGAACGACCGCCACCTCGGCCTGCTCGAGGATGAGGTCGGCGAGCTCGAGTGACGTGGTCGGCGTCTTGCCTCCCCAGGTGCGACCGAGCAGACCCTGCACGTCGGGGTACACGTAGAAGGCGCCGAGCGGGTTGGGCACCACGAGTCCGTCGATCTTCGACAGCTCCGACACGATCAGACGGCGACGGCGGTCGAACGCCTCACGGAACTGCTCGGCTTCGGTCTGCGGACCGTTGAGTGCGGCGATCGCGGCCTTCTGCGCCACGTTGTTCACGTTGCTCGACAGGTGGGACTGCAGGTTGGCGGCGACCTTGATGGCGTCCGCGGGGCCGACCATCCAGCCCACGCGCCAGCCGGTCATGGCGTAGGTCTTCGCGACGCCGTTGACGAGGATCGTCTGGCCCGCGACCTCGGGCACGGCCTCGACGATCGAGGTCGCCTTGACGCCTTCGTAGGTCAGGTTCTGGTAGATCTCGTCGGAGATGATCCAGATGCCGTGCTCGAGAGCCCACTCGCCGATGGCCTTGGTCTCTTCGGCCGTGTACACCGAGCCGGTCGGGTTCGACGGGGAGACGAACACCAGCGCGGTGGTGCGCTCGGTGCGGGCCGCCTCGAGCTGCTCGACCGTGACCTTGTAGTCCTGGTCGGCGCCCGCGAACACCTCGACGGGGGTGCCGTCGGCGAGGCGGATCGCCTCGGGGTAGGTGGTCCAGTA
This sequence comes from Microbacterium sp. K2, assembly GCF_051365005.1. Taxonomy (NCBI): domain Bacteria; kingdom Bacillati; phylum Actinomycetota; class Actinomycetes; order Micrococcales; family Microbacteriaceae; genus Microbacterium; species Microbacterium sp. K2. Next base: position 127,486 of record NZ_JBLWII010000006.1, read on the forward strand.
CGGAGCGGGAAGAAGCACCTCGTCGCCGGGGTTCACCACGGCCTGGAACGCCTGGTACACCGACTGCTTGCCGCCGTTGGTCACGATGACCTGGCTCGGCGAGACCTCGAGTCCCGAGTCGCGCAGCGTCTTCGCGGCGATCGCCTCCCGCAGCGCGGGAAGACCCGGAGCCGGGGTGTAGCGGTAGCTCGCCGGGTCGGCGAGAGCCTCGGCCGCTGCGTCCACGATGAACTGCGGCGTCGCGAAGTCGGGCTCGCCCGCGGCATACGAGATGACGGGCTTGCCTTCGGCCTTGAGGGCCTTCGCCTTGGCGTCGACCTTGAGGGTCGCGGATTCGGCGATGGCGGAGAGCTTGCGAGAGAGAGGAGCGCGTTCGGTCACGATTACGAGCGTACTCGGGTGGGACGGGTCGATGAGGGGTCGGATGCCATCAAGAATCGCGGTTCTTTCCAGCGCTCGCCGCAGAGTCGGCGGGTGCAGCGTCCTGTGCCCGTCGTCGCTGCTGCACGAGGAAGAATGCGCCGATGGCGACCGCGAGGCACGGGATCCCGAAGGGGAGCGTCGAACGGAAGTCCTCGGTGAGGGCGGTCGAGACGGCGATCGCCAGCATCAGCAGGGCTCCGATGATCGCGCCAGGCCTCGAACCCCGTACGGAGTACTTCGGCTTCTCGCCACGCGCGGCCAGGCGGCGGCGGAACGCGACGTGGGTCACGAAGATCATGAACCACGTGAAGAGCGCCCCGAACATCGAGATCGCGAACATCATGGCGAAGGCGTCGGCAGGGTTGAGTACGTAGATCACGGTGGCGACCGCGATGCCGCCGGTCGAGAGCAGCAGGGCATTCAGCGGGGCGCCGTTCCTGCCGACCTTGCCGAACATCCGCGGCGCCTCTCCGGCGCGCGACAGCGAGAACATCATGCGCGTCGAGATGTAGAGCTGGCTGTTCATGGCCGACAGCGCGGCGATGATAACGACGAAGTTCAGCACGGAATCTGCGAAGGGGATGCCGATGACCTGCATGACCGTGACGAACGGGCTCGATCCGGAGAGGATCTCGGAGACCGGCGCGATGGAGACGATCAGCGAGAGCGTGAGGATGTAGAAGATGAGCAGGCGGAAGGCGGTGACCTTGAAAGCCTTCTTCACTGCCTTCTCGGGTTCGGCGGCCTCGCCGGCGGCGACCGCGATCATCTCGATGCTGAGGTAGCTGAAGATCGAGACGATCACGGCGAACCACATGCCGCTCAGACCGTTCGGCAGGAAGCCGCCCTCTGCCGCCCAGTTGTGCACTCCGCGCTTCTGGTCGCCCGAGAAGAAGACCAGCCAGCCCGCGACCACGATGAACGCGATGATCGCGAAGACCTTGATCGCCGAGAACCAGTACTCGAGCGTGCCGAAGCTCTTGACGTTCATCGCATTCACGAGGATCAGCGCTCCGCCGAACAGAATGACCCAGATCCACGGCGGGATGTCCGGGAACCACAGCAGCATGTACTCGCCGACGGCAGTGACCTCGGTGCCGACAGCGAGCACGATGCAGCCCCAGTACATGTAGCGCACGAGGAACCCGGCGAGCGGCCCGATGTAGTGCTCGGCATACGCGCCGAACGATCCGGAAGTCGGATGCTGCACGGTCATCTCGGCGAGCCCCGCCATCAGCAGCAGCGCGATCATGCCGCCGATGAGATAGCTCAGCACAACGCTGGGGCCGGCGAAGCCGATCGCGAACCGGCTGCCGAGGAACAGTCCGGTGCCGATCGCGCCGCCGAGCGCGATCATGCCGAGCTGCCGTGCCGTGAGGGCTTTCTGTAGGCCGATCTCTCGGGTCTGGATGTCGGAGAATTCCGCCATGGGTGTCCTTCCAGCGTCGTTGCATCGGGTGAGGAGCGCCGCGGTGGCCGTCTTCGGACTCGAGCGCGACGAGAGTATTGCAAGGATTCGACCTCGATGGCACAGTCATGAAGATGATTCAAGGAGTTTCCGTATTCTCGAATCTTGTTCGAGCTGGGGCTCGAAAAGGAGGGGGATGATGTTCACGTTGACGGATGGCGACCGACGTATCCTGCACGAGCTGTCTCGGGACGGACGGCTGTCGAACAAGGAGTTGGCGGCCCGTGTCGGCCTCCCGCCGTCGACGTGCCATGGTCGTGTGCGCCTGCTCGAGGATGCCGGGGTGATCCGCGGTTACCGCGCAGTCGTCGACCCGCAGGCGGCGGGGGCGGCGATAAATGCGCTGGTGTCGGTCGCGGTGCTCGACCACGCCCGCAGCCAGGTCACCGATCTCGTCCCGCTCATGCGCGCGCTGCCCGGAGTGCAGCAGGTCTTTCTCCTCGGTGGTGATCGCGACCTCGTGATCCACGTGGCGACGGCCGACGTGCCCGCACTGCGGGAGTTCATCAGGATCAACGTCGGGGCGCACCCCGACCTGGGCCAATCGCAGACGCAGCTCGTCTTCGAGCATGCCGTCGGCGTCGCCCCGGCGTGAGGGAGCGGGGCATCGTGGCACGGCCGCTACGCTGAATGCTCATGAGTGCGGACGGGATGCCGATGGATGCTGACGAGCTGACGCCTGAGGCCGGAGTCCGGCCGCAGCACCTCATCGTGACGGTGTTCGGCCGCTACGTCCGTGCGCACGGGGGTGAGATCCGCATCGCGGCGCTCATCGAGATGATGTCCGCGCTCGGCGTCGACCCCGGCGTCGTGCGCTCCTCGGTCTCGAGGCTGAAGCAGCGCGGGATCCTCGTGAGTGAAGGCGGAGGCGCCTACCGACTGTCGTCGTCGCTGGAGGGCGTCTTCGCGGCGGGTGATCGCCGCATCTTCGAATCGCGAAGGGCCGAGACGTCCGATCCGTGGCTGCTCGCATCTTTCAGCGTTCCCGAGAGCGAGAGGCCGCTGCGCCATCAGCTGCGCAAGCTCCTGCAGCGGCTGGGGTTCGGACAGGTCAGCGGAGGGCTCTGGATCGCTCCAGGCCTGATCGCGGAGGAGACAGGGACCGCGCTGCAGGGCGCGGGTCTCGACGACTACGTCGAGCTGTTCCTCGGCTCGCGGGTGTCGTCGGACCCACTCGACGAGGCGGTGCGCAAGTGGTGGGATCTCGACGCCATGGAGCCGCTCTATCGAGGGTTCGTCGAGTCCTTCGGCGCCGTGATCGGCGAGACCGACGAGCGCCTCGCGTTCGCGGCCCACGTGCGTGCCATCACGCAGTGGCGTCGTCTGGTCTATCTGGATCCCGGTCTGCCCCTCGGACTGCTTCCGGACGGATGGATCGGCGTCGAAGCGGCCCGCGTCTTCGCTGAGCTCCACGCCGGCCTCGAGCCGTCGGCCGAACGCTACGTGTCATCCGTGATGAACTGACACTGCATATCGGTATCGCACTTGCGTGACGGTCGTCACGTGTGTGACACTTCTTCGACACGGAGCGAAGGAGCTTTCATGACCGAGCACGAACTGCGCTGGGACAGGGTCCCGCAGGTGACCCGCAGCGGACAAGAAGACACCCAGACGATGTCGTCGGGCGGGTGCGTCCGCGTCTCGGGTGTCGGACCGCAGCACACCGAGGCCACGAAGATCTGGTTCGGCCAGGTGTCGAACGATCCGGGGTACCGGTCGCTCCCGCACCACCATGGCGAAGCCGAGACCGGGGGATACGTGCTCCGCGGCGCCGGCCGCATCTACTTCGGTGAGGGATACCGCGAGTACCTCGACATGGCCGCCGGCGACTGGGTCTTCGTGCCTCCGTTCATGCCTCACGTCGAGGCGAACATGTCGGTGACGGAGGAGCTCGTCTGGCTCACGACACGCACCCCCGACAACATCGTCGTGAACCTCGACGATGTCGACGACTCGACGCTCGAGGGCTTCCGTCGCGTATGAGCACCTCGGCCGCGTTCCATCGCGCGATAGCCCTGACCGAGGTGACGACGACGCAAGCCGACCGGGCGTTCGAGGCGCAGCCGCAGCCGGTGCCGTGGCCCAAGGCCTACGGCGGAGACCTGGTCGCCCAGAGCGTCGCGGCGGCTCTTCGCACGGTGGGCGACGACCGGTCGCTCCACTCGGTGCACAGCACGTTCCTGCGTGGTGTCGATGTGGCAGAGCCCGTTCGCTACGAGGTCGAGACGATCCGCGACGGCAGGGGGTTCTCGACGAGACACGTGCGCGGGCATCAGCACGACCGGCTGGCGTTCATGGCTACCGCGTCGTTCCACGTGCCCGAGGAGTTCCCCGAGCATGCTCCGCCGATGCCGGAGGTGCCCATGCCCGAGCTGCTGCGCTCGTCGGCCGAGGTCCTCTCGGGCTTCGACGGCGCAGACATCGAGTACTGGTCGCATGGCCGCAGCTTCGATATGCGACATGTGCCGGGCAGCGTCTACCTCGAGATAGAGGGAGAGCGCACGGCGCACCAGGCGGTCTGGATGCGCGCGTTCGACCGGCTCGATGACGACCCGCGCACCCACCAGCTGGCGATCGCCTATGTCTGCGACTACACGATCCTCGAGCCGGTGCTGCGGGTGCTCGGGCTTCCGTGGCGCACCGAGGGGCTGGTGACGGCCAGCCTCGATCACGCGATGTGGTTCCACACGGCCGCTCGTGCCGATGAATGGCTGCTCTACGCGCAAGAGGGCGCGGCGATCTCCGACGGCCGGGGTCTCGGCCTCGGCCGGTTCTACACCCGTGACGGGCGGCTCGTCGCCACTGTCGCGCAGGAGGGGATGATCCGTCCGGGTCGTCCGCTCTGACCACACCTCCACTTCAGTCCGAAGGGACCAGCAATGACGCTTTCCCCCTCTGCGCACGTCGACACGTTCACGCGCGATTCCCTGCCACCGGCACACCTGTGGCCCACCCTCGAGTTCACGATCCCCGATGTCCAGTACCCCGAGCGTCTGAACGCCGCGGTCGAGCTCCTCGACCGCACGATCGAAAGGTTCGGCGCCGACCGTCCGGCGATCCTGCTCGCCGACGGCACCACGTGGAGCTATCGCGAACTGCGCAGGCGCGTCGACCAGTTCGCTCAGGTCCTCACCGAAGACCTCGGCCTCGTCCCGGGCAACCGGGTGCTCCTGCGCATGCTCAACGGCCCGTGGACCGTGGTCTGCTGGCTCGGGGCACTCAAGGCGGGGATGGTCGTCGTCACGACGATGGTGGCGTGGCGTGCGCGAGAGCTGCGTCCGATCGCCGAGCGGGTGCGTCCCGCCGTCGCGGTGGTGGATCACCGAGGCGCGACCGACGCCGAGGCCGCGTTCGCCGAGCTGGCCGTCGCGCCCGCCGTGCTCGTCTTCGGGGGCGATGACGACGCGCTGATCCGTGCCTGCGACGCGAAGACGGGCGAGTTCACGGCGGTCGACACCGCGGCCGATGACGTCGCTCTCCTCGGCGCCACCAGCGGCACCACCGGCGTACCGAAGATCACGATGCACTTCCACCGTGACGTCCTCGCCAACGCCGACACCTTCGCTCGCCACGTGCTGCGCCTCACGTCCGACGACGTGAGTGCGAGCACGGCGCCGCTCGCCTTCACCTTCGGTCTCGGCGGCAACGTCGTGTTCCCTCTGCGCACCGGAGGCGCCATGGTTCTGGTCGAACGCGCGACCCCGGTCGAACTCGCCAAGCTCATCGAACCGCTCGGCATCACCGTGCTCTACACGGCTCCGACCGGCTATCGCAGCGTGATCAAGGAAGGACTGGCCGGTGAGCTGCGCCGTCTGCGCATCGCGGTCGCGGCCGGCGAGCACCTGACGATCTCGACCTTCGAGGCGGTGGAGGCCGCCAGCGGGGTGCGGCTGATCAACGGCATCGGCGCGACCGAGATGCTGCACGTGTTCATCTCGGCATCCGGAGACGACATCCGTCCTGGTACGACGGGGCGGGCTGTGCCGGGGTATCGCGCAGCGATCCTCGATGACCACGGGCGCGAGCTCGGCGTCGGTGAGCCCGGGCGGCTGGGAGTGATCGGGCCGACCGGATGCCGCTACCTCGACGACGAGCGTCAGAGCGTCTACGTGCACGACGGCTGGAACATCACCGGTGACACGTTCGTGCGCGACGAGGACGGCTACTTCACCTTCCAGGCACGCAACGACTCGATGATCGTGACCGCCGGGTACAACGTGGGGGCTCCCGAGGTCGAGGAGGTCGTGCTCGGACACCCGGATGTTCTCGAGTGCGCCGTCGTGGGCTGCCCCGATCCAGAGCGCGGCATGATCGTCTCGGCATTCGTCGTCCCGCGCGACGGCGTCCCACCGTCCGCCGAGCTCACGACGAGCATCCTCGATCACGTCAAATCCCGACTGGCCGTCTACAAGTGCCCGCGTCGGGTCGACTACCTGACCGAGCTGCCCCGCAATCCCAGCGGCAAGGTGCAGCACTTCATCCTTCGCGAACGCGCGGCCGCCTCGGCCGACGTCGCCGTCACAGAAACCCGAGGAGCCTGACATGCGCGCAGCAGTCATCGGCGGAGGACCCGCGGGGCTCTACTTCGCCGCTCTCATGAAGCAGCTGGACCCCACCCACGAGATCACGGTCTGGGAGCGCAACGCGCCTGACGACACTTTCGGGTTCGGCGTCGTGTTCAGCGATGAGACCCTCGGCGGGATCGAGAACGCCGACCCGGTGATCGCGCAGCGCATGGGCGAGCAGTTCGCGCGCTGGACCGACATCGATGTCGTGTTCGGCGGCGAGACCCACACCATCGGCGGCCAGGGCTTCGCGGCGATGGGTCGCAAGGAGCTGCTGCAGCTGCTGCAGCGGCGCTGCCTCGAGCTCGGCGTCGAGATCCTCTTCCGCACGCCCGCGCCGGATGCCGCCGAGCTCATGGAGCAGTACGACCTCGTACTCGGCGCCGACGGCATCAACTCCTTCGTGCGCGGACAGTTCGCAGACCGCTTCGGACCCGATCTCGATCGTCGCGTCTCGAAGTACATGTGGCTCGGCACCGACCGGGTGTTCGAGGCGTTCACGTTCGCCGTGCTGAACACCCCGCACGGTGTGATGCAGCTGCACGGCTACCCGTACTCCGATGAGCGGAGCACCTTCCTCATCGAGATGCACGAGGACGTGTGGCGGGCGGCCGGCCTCGACGCGACCGAGAACGAGGTCTTCCCGCCCGGTGTCAGCGACGAGCGCTCGGTCGCGAAGATCCGCGAGCTCTTCGCCGACGTGCTCGGCGGTCACGAGGTGCTCACGAACAACTCCAAGTGGCTGAACTTCACCACGGTGCGAAACGACCACTGGCACCATGAGAACCTCGTGATCCTCGGCGATGCGGCCCACACAGCGCACTTCTCGATCGGTTCCGGCACGAAGCTCGCCATGGAGGACGCCCTTGCGCTCGCCGCGTGCCTGCACGAGCACGCGTCGCTCGATGAGGCGCTCGACGCGTACGAGGTGGAGCGTCGTCCCGTCGTCGCGTCGACGCAGCGCGCGGCGCAGGCCTCGCTCGAGTGGTTCGAGAGGATCGGTCAGTATGCCGATCAGAGGCCGCTGCAGTTCGCGTTCAACCTGCTGACCCGCAGCCGTCGGATCACGCTCGAGAACCTGGCGATGCGCGACCCCGAGTTCGCGGCGGAGATCGTCCGAGGGGCGCCGCTCCAGAGTCGCGACGACCACGAACCGGCGATGTTCCGCCCCCATCACGTCGGTCGGCTGGAACTGAAGAACCGCATCGTGGTGTCGCCGATGGACATGTATTCGTCGGTCGAGGGGGTTCCGGGCGACTTCCACCTGGTGCACCTGGGCTCCAAGGCCATGGGCGGTGCCGGACTCGTCATGACCGAGATGGTGTGCGTCTCGCCCGAGGGACGGATCACACCGGGGTGCGCGGGGCTCTACACCGACGAGCAGGCCGGTGCGTGGAAGCGCATCGTCGACTACGTGCACGGCCATTCGACAGCCAGGATCGGTGTGCAGATCGGGCATTCGGGGCGCAAGGGCTCGACCCGCCGGATGTGGGAGGGCATCGACCGGCCTCTCGAGCAGGGCAACTGGAACACGGTCGCCCCGTCTGCACTGCCCTACGGGGCCGAGAATCAGGTGCCCCGAGAGGTCGATCGCGAGACCATGACGGCGATCCGGGAGGAGTTCGTCGCGGCGACCCGTCGTGCCGCCGACGCGGGATTCGATCTCGCGGAGCTGCACGCCGCTCACGGCTACCTCATCTCGTCGTTCCTGTCGCCGGTATCGAACCAGCGCACCGACGAGTACGGCGGCTCGCTCGAGAACCGGCTGCGGTATCCGCTCGAGGTGTTCGATGCGATGCGCGCCGCATGGCCCGAGGAGCGCCCGCTCGCCGTGCGCCTGTCGGCCGAGGACTGGATCGACGGAGGCAACACGGTCGACGACGCCGTCGAGATCGCCCGTGCCTTCATCGGGCACGGTGCCGCGGCGATCGACGTGTCCTCGGGGCAGATCGCCACCCACGAGCGTCCGCAGTTCGGCCGCAGCTACCAGACCCCCTTCGCCGACGCGATCCGCAATCGAGTGGCGGCCGCAGCCGGTGTCAGCGTGATCGCCGTCGGCGCCATCTCGAGTCATGACGACGTCAACTCGATCCTGCTGGCGGGGCGCGCCGACCTCGTCGCTCTCGGGCGCACCCACCTGTGGGACCCCCAGTGGACCCTGCATGCGGCGGCGGATCAGGGGTACCGCGGAGCGGGAGCAGAGTGGGTGCCGCAGTTCCGCGCAGGCTCGCGCAAGCCGCCGTCGTCGCGCACCGACGCCGTTCGCCCTCGGCTCGCTCTCGTGAGAGATCCGCAGACAGAAGGCGTCGAGGCGAGCCATCGCCGCTGGACGCCGGCACCGACGACGGCCGACGCTCTCGCCCACTGACTCAGCGTCGGCCGACGCGCAGATCCACAGACACACCGATACGAAGGAGACCGCACATGTCGCGGCAGATCATCAACCCGGACTCGCTCGTGAAGCCGAGCGGATTCGCCCATGGTGTCCGAGCAGGGGAGTTCGTCTACCTCGGCGGGCAGACGGCGATGGATGCCGAGGGGCACATCGTCGAGGGCGGCATCGTCGAGCAGTTCGTCCAGGCGTTCTCGAACGTGCTCACCACGCTCGCCGCCGCCGGAGGCGAACCGCGCGATCTCGTCGACGTCACCATCTATCTCACCGACGTCGAGGACTATCAGCGCAACGGACGCGAGATCGGCCGACGCTGGCGCGAGCTGGCAGGCACCGAGTACCCCGCGATGGCGGGGATCGGCGTGACGCGGCTGTGGCAGCCCGAGGCGCTGATCGAGATCCAGGGCGTCGCCCACATCGCTGCATCGCAGGACAGCTGATGCGTCTCGCCACGGTGCGGCGAGAGGGCCGCACGCATGCCGCCGTCTGGGATGCCGCCGGTTGGGTGCTGCTCGACGAAGCGGATGCGCAGGAGCTGATCTCTGCGCCGGACTGGCGGACGCGTGCAGAGGCCGCACTTCGGCATCCGGCCAGAGTCGATGTCGAGGCGCGCGAGTTCGCGAACCCCGTGCCGCGGCCGTCGAAGGTGTTCTGCTGCGGATTGAACTATCGTGACCACATCGTCGAGACCGGTCGGCCGGTGCCCGAGTTCCCGACGCTGTTCGCCAAGTTCGCCGACACGCTGACGGGTGCGGAGGACGACATCGTCGTGCGCAACACCGACAAGCTCGACTGGGAGGCGGAACTCGCCGTCGTCGTGGGTGCCGAGGTGCATCGAGCAGACCGCGAGCGGGCCCAGGCGGCGATCCTCGGCTACGCGGTCTCGAACGACATCTCCATGCGCGACTGGCAGCAGCGCACCCTGCAGTGGCTCCAGGGCAAGGCGTTCGACGCGACGACACCGGTGGGGCCCTGGGTGGTCACCGCCGACGAACTCGACCCGCGCGACGGGCTGCGCATCACCTGTGCGGTGAACGGCGAGCTGGTGCAGGACGCAGACACGTCCGAGCTCGTGTTCGACGCCGCCGACCTGGTGGCCTACGTGTCGCAGATCACGGTGCTACGTCCGGGGGACATCGTGCTCACGGGCACGCCCGGGGGAGTGGCGCTGGGGATGCCGGAACCGCGGTGGCTCCGCGACGGCGACATGGTCACGACCGAGATCGAGGGGATCGGCGTGCTCCGCAACACGATCCGCTTCGACGACCTGCGGTAGGGCGGGGCGCTGTGTTCGTCAGTCGGGTCGGTGCGAAGGCTTGGCTGGCGCACTATCGAAGCGCTGCGCTTGAGGTGCCGGTGAGGCTTCGCGTCGACTCTCGAAAGATTCGGAGCGGGCACTCAGAAAGAGCGGAACCGTCGCCGCCAGGAGCGCGGCAGCACCGATCCACCCGCTCATCGGACGCAGTGACGGCACGGCGAAGAGGGCGGCTGCGCCGACAGCTACGAGCACACCGGCGAGCACGCCATACGCACGCATCCCGTACAGCGAGATGAAGGTCAGATAGTGCGCGCCGACGACGATGAGGGAGGCCGGCAGGAACAATGACGGCTCCAGCAGACCGAGCGCGATCGCCACGAGCAGCCCGAGCGGCACCGTGAAAGCGCTCTGCATCGCGAGCGCGATCGACGGGTGGCCCTTAGGTAGGAATGCGGGGCCTCCCATCGCCTTCAGTACGAGCGATGACAGAGGGAAGATCAGCATCCCTCCGAAGAACAGGATCGCCATCGTCGCCCCGGGTGACCACCACTGGTATGCAGCCGCCGCGGCCCCCCAGATGAAGGCTGACACGAGCGGGCCAGAGAATCCTCCGCGGTACACGCGTCGGACATCTCGTTGGGCCTGCGTCACGTCCATGCGCTCATCCTGGCAGAACGGAGACGACGATCACCGCGCTCGCCGGCAGGAGAGACGGATCGCGCGCTGTTCACGCGGATGTGAGGCCGTGGGCCGTCGCCACGGCATCGAGTGTGATGCGTCCGCCCTGCACGTTGAGGCCCTTGGCGAGAGCGGCATCGTCTGCGGCCGCACGCTCCCAGCCCTTGCCTGCGATGGCAGAGACGTAGGGGAGGGTGGCGTTGGTCAGAGCCCTCGTGGCGGTCTCGGGCACGGCGCCGGGCATGTTCGCGACGCAGTAGTAGATCGAGTCGTGCACCGCGAAGGTGGGGTCGTCGTGCGTTGTCGGACGGGATCCCTCGAAGCATCCGCCCTGGTCGATCGCGATGTCGACGAGCACCGAGCCGGGCTTCATGCCGGCGACCATGTCGTCGGTGACGAGCTTCGGCGCTGCGGCACCGGGGATCAGCACCGATCCGATCACCAGATCCGCCGTCGCGAGCTCTTCGGCGATGTCGTACCGGCTCGACGCACGCGTCTGGAGAGCGCCGCCGTAACGGTGCTCGAGCTCGCGCAGACGCGGAAGCGAGATGTCGATCACCGTGACCTGGGACCCGAGGCCGAGCGCGTTCGCAGCCGCATGCTCGCCGGCGACGCCGCCGCCGATCACGACGGTCTTGGCGCGCGGGGCCCCTGCGATGCCGCCCATCAGCACTCCGCGTCCCCCCGCGGATCGCATGAGTGAGTATGAGCCCATCGTCACAGAGAGGCGACCGGCGATCTCGCTCATCGGCACGAGCAGGGGCAGGCTGCGGTCGGGCAGCTGCACCGTCTCATAGGCGACGGCCGTGGTTCCCGCGTCGACGAGCGCAGTCGTCAGCGCCCGGTCGGCGGCGAGATGCAGGTAGGTGAAGAGGGTCAGGTCGGAGCGCAGGAAGCCGTACTCCTGGGCGATCGGCTCCTTCACCTTGATGAGAAGGTCTGCCTCGCCCCAGGTCTGCTCGGCGGTCTCGACGATCTCGGCGCCGGCGATCCGGTAGGCCTCGTCGGAGATGCCGGAGCCGACTCCCGCTCCCGACTGCACGAGCACGCGATGGCCCTCGTGAACAAGCCGGTCGGCACCCGCGGGGGTGAGCGCGGTGCGGTTCTCGTTGTTCTTGACCTCGGTCGGCACGCCGATCTTCATCGATCCTCCAAATTGCGGTTGCGTGTGTGCATTTCAGAATCGCAGAAACGTCGACGATTCGACAGAATGCCTGAAGAACATTCGTTCAGCCCAGCGATCCTGCATAATCATTCGCATGGAGACGTCATCCGAAGCCCCTCAGACGAACACCCTTCGGGCGCCGGCACTCGATGCGGTCGATGCGAGGATCGTACAGCTGCTGAGCGCGGATGGGCGGATGACCAACGCAGAGCTCGCCGGACAGCTCGGAGTGGCACCGTCGACGGCGCACGCCCGCCTGCGTGCACTCGTGGATCGAGGAGTCATCAGCGGCTTCCACGCGAGCGTCGACGAGCGGATGCTGGGCGCCGGCCTGCAGGCCATCATCGGCGTCAGCCTTCGACCGAGCGCCCGGCGCGAGAGCATCGTCGAGTTCGCCGATCGCGTGCGCGCGCTGCCGCAGGTGATCCAGGTCTTCTTCCTCGGCGGAGACGACGACTTCCTGCTGCATATCGCGGTCGCTGACTCGTCCGAGATGCGCGAGTTCGTGCTCGAGCACCTGTCTGCACAGAGCAGCGTCGCCTCGACTCGCACCAGCATCGTGTTCGACTACCACCGCAACTCCGTCGCCGCATCGTTCCGCTGAGCCGCTGAGCCGCCGAGCCCGAGGCCGGATCGAGCCTCGGTCGAACGTATATATTGCTGTGCCTCACCGGGCCGACTTATCGTGAGGGCGGGGATTGGGGCGGGCGCAGAAGGCTGCTCGCACCCGCTGGGGGATGCGATGTCACGAGTACTCGATGATGCGGAGATGGCCGCGTGGCTGGGCAGGCTCTCGGGCGGACTGTGGGTGCCGCCCGCCCATGGCGACGGCGATGGTGCAACGGTGCCGGCGTGGTTCACGGCGGAGGTGATGCGCCTCGACGGTCACCTCGGCATGCTGCAGCTCTCGAACTTCGGCACGATGAAGGCCGATGACCCGGATGCGTTCGAGGCTGCCCTGCTGCGCAGATCCATCGGCGCCACGATGCTTTACAGCACCCTCGAGACCTCGCATACGGTCAGCTACGAGGTCGGCGCTCCCGAGGGTATGGACATCATCATCCTCGGCATGGCGAACCAGGGCGGGCAGAGGTTGCGCACCGCTGCGGGCGTGCAGCTGATGAGCGTGGGGCGGATGGGATTCATGTCGAGTCTCGGGGCATCGTCGATCGAGCATCTCGGGGTGAGCGAGACGACCGGTGTGGTCGTGCCGGTCGCCGCCGTGCCCGGCTATCAGCATGTGCTTGCCGCAGGAGCCGACATGTTCCCCGATACTCCGCTGACCAGGGCCGCGGGAGCCGCTCTGGGGCGCATGCTGTTCGAGTGGGCGAAGGATCCTGATCAGGGCGAAAGAGCTCTGGCTGGCACCGAAGCGGCGCTCGTCGCGCTCGTACGCAGCCTCTTCCGGCAGTTCCCCGGCGACGGCGAGACGGATCGGGCCGGTCTGGTGCGTGCTGAGGCGGATCGGATCATCGAACGGCGCCATCGGGACGCGGCATTCGGGATCGCGGAGCTCGCCGACGAGCTGCACGTCAGCCGTCGCCAGCTCTTCCGTCTCTACGCAGGGATGGACGAGAGTCTCGCCGCACGACTGCTTAGACGGCGGCTGGTGACGGCACGCGAGCAGCTGGTGTCCACTCCGCCACAGGACCTCGCGACGGTCGCGGCGCAGTCCGGTTTCGCAGATGCGGCAGCGCTTCGTGCCCAGTTCTCCCGTCACGTCGGGGTGAGCCCGAGCGCGTACCGGATGGCTGCGCGCACGCAGCCATCGCGTCTTGCCGAGGCGATGCTTCTCAGCGACGAGCAGCTGGGGCCCTCGGCCTGAGCCGGCGGCGTCGGGCGCTGGAACCGAACGAGGGTCGCCGCGTTCGAGATCGCGGGTTCCGGCGCGGTCGGCACGCCGACTGGCGCGGTGCGCAAAGTGACATTCGACCGCGATTCGGGTGCCAAGTGTCACACGCCGTGCCGGGCTCCGCGCATCCGGTGACGGGACGGTCCGTGGCGCTTCCGGCAGCCTGAGCGCGTGCATAACCTGAACCTGCCCGTGTCCCCAGGCGGGCCATGACGGCAGGTGATGCGGGAGGCGCGACTTCTGATGATCCGGCCGTCACGGCTTCCGGACGAGGCGGATCGCCCGTCCGGAAGCTCGGGGAAAGGCGCGCGAGCGTCGGGCACGACGGATCGCCGGCGCACAGCGCGGGCGGACGTGCGGGTGCCTCGGTCGGGGGGACCGGGGCACCCGCGAAAACCTGCACGACCGCAGCGTTCAGTGCGGGAACGAGGCGCGGATGCTGCGCTCAGGCGCCGAAGGACGAGGGCAGTGCGCAGTAGTCCGCGAAGCGCCGGGTCGGATGAGCGGGGTCTGAGACATCGACGATCGCAGAGGCGATCGAGTGCGGCGCCTCGTCGCCTGCGAGCTGCCACACGATGAAGTTCCACAGCCCGCGCACTGACGGGCCGAGCAGTTCGGGCGGACCCGAGACGATGAGGACGGTGCCGCTGTCGGGGCGGGCTCGGAACGGCGCGACGACGTCGGTGCGCAGAGCCTGCTCGTCGCCGTCTGCACTGTGCTCCCGCTCGACCCGCTGACCTGCCGACGTCAGGGCGGAGGCGAAGTCGTCCGCTGCTCGGCGTGAGCGCTCGGCATCCGCTCCGGCAACGACGACCAGCCGGCGGCCGCGCGGATACAGGTGCAGGAACTCGGAGGAGATGTCGGACCAGACGTCGCTCATGATCTCAGGCTACGCCCGTTCTCGAGGGGGCGGACCGAGCGGGGTTCGAGTGTCCGCATGCGCATGAAAGGGCCCTTCGGATGCCGAACCGCGGCATCCGAAGGGCCCCCTTTCGTGCAGAGAGGGTCAGGCCTCCTCGACGAGGAAGCGGCTGTAGGCGCCGAGCGTCAGGAACGCCGGGAACTCCTCGTGCAGCGCGACGTCGCGGAACACCGATGCCGCGTCGTCGAAGCGGTCGCCGTCGCGTCGCTCGACCTCGTCGAGCACCTCGCCGATCAGGCCCTCGACGTACTCGGCGGTGATCGGTGTGCCGTCCTCGGTGGTGCGGTCCTGGTGGATCCACTGCCACACCTGCGAGCGGCTGATCTCGGCCGTCGCGGCATCCTCCATCAGGTTGTCGATGGCCACTGCGCCGAGCCCTCGCAGCCACGCCTCGAGGTAGCGGATCGCCACAGAGACGTTGTCGCGCACACCCTGAGCCGTGATCGGGCGGCCGATGTGCAGGTCGAGCAGCTGCGACGCGGTCACCAGGACCTCGGGGCGCTGCCGATCGATCTGATTCGGGCGGTCGCCGAGCACGGCGTCGAACTCGGCCTGCGCCGTGGGGATCAGGTCGGGGTGGGCCACCCAGGTGCCGTCGAAGCCGTCGCCGGCCTCGCGCTTCTTGTCGGCCGAGACCTTCTCGATCGCACGCTCGGTCACCTCAGGGTCGCGACGGTTCGGGATGAAGGCGCTCATGCCGCCGATCGCGTAGGCGCCCCGCTTGTGGCAGGTCTGCACGAGCAGCTCGGTGTAGGCCCGCATGAACGGCACCGTCATCGTCACCTCGCTGCGGTCGGGAAGCACGAAGCGCGCCCCGCGGCCGCGGTAGTTCTTGATGATCGAGAAGATGTAGTCCCAGCGTCCCGCGTTGAGGCCCGCGCAGTGGTCGCGCAGCTCGTAGAGGATCTCGTCCATCTCGAACGCCGCGGGCAGGGTCTCGATGAGCACGGTGGCGCGGATCGTGCCATGCGGGATGCCGATGTACTCCTCGCTGAACGAGAACACGTCGTCCCACAGCTTCGCCTCTTCGCTCGACTCGAGCTTGGCGATGTAGAAGTACGGCCCGCGGCCGTTCGCGATCAGCTCCTGCGCGTTGTGGAAGAAGTACAGCCCGAAGTCGACGAGCGAACCGGATGCCGCGGTGCGGCGCCCTGCGCGATCGGTGAACTGCAGGTGCTTCTCGGGCAGGTGCCAGCCGCGAGGGCGCATAACGACCGTCGGCGTGCGCTCGGCGGTGACGCGGTACTCCTTGCCCGGCCCCGATTCGGTCGCGGGGACGGTGAAGGAGAGCTCGCCGCGGATCGCGTCGCGCAGAGACAGCTGACCCTCGATGACGTTCTTCCAGGTGGGGCTCGTGGCGTCCTCCTGGTCGGCGAGCCACACCCGCGCTCCGGAGTTCAGTGCGTTGATCGTCATCTTCGGGTCGGTCGGCCCGGTGATCTCGACCCGACGGTCTTCGAGCCCGGGGCCGGGGCCGGCGACACGCCAGTCGGCATCCGCTCGGATGTGCGCGGTGTCATCGCGGAAGCGCGGATCGTGCCCGTTGCCGATCTCGAACCGGCGGCGCATGCGGTCAGCGAGCCGGTCGTGACGGCGAGCGGCGAAGCGGTGGTGCAGCTCGGTGAGAAACGCGATCGCCTCGGGAGTGAGGATCTCGTCGTAGCGCTCGCGCAGGGGACCGGTGACGCTGATCGCCGGACCCTGCTGCGTCGTCTGGATCGGAGCGGTTGTCGGAGGAGCGGTGGGAGTGGTCATGATCTGAGTCCTTTGCGATGGCTTAGTGGAACTGCGCGGCTTCGGTGGAGCCGGCGAGGGCGAGGGTCGCGCTGTCGGGGTTGAGCGCGGTCGAGATGACGTCGAAGTAGCCGGTGCCCGCCTCGCGCTGGTGCTTGGTGGCGGTGTAGCCGTTCGCCTCTGCGGCGAACTCGGCCTCCTGCAGCTCGACGTACGCGCTCATGGCGCGATCGGCGTAGCCGCGGGCGAGGTCGAACATCGAGTGGTTCAGGGCATGGAAGCCGGCGAGCGTGATGAACTGGAACTTGTAGCCCAGGTCAGCCAGCTCCTGCTGGAACGTCGCGATCTCGGCGTCCGACAGGTGGCGCTTCCAGTTGAAGCTCGGGGAGCAGTTGTAGGCGAGCATCTTGCCGGGGAACTGCTCGTGGATCGCTGCGGCGAACGCACGGGCCAGGTCGATGTCGGGCTCTCCCGTCTCGACCCACAGCAGGTCGGCATACGGCGCGAATGCGAGGCCGCGGCTGATGACCGACTCGATGCCGGGGCGGATGCGGTAGAAGCCCTCGGTCGTGCGCTCGCCGGTGGTGAACTGCTGGTCGCGCTCATCGACGTCGCTCGTCAGCAGGTCGGCGGCGAGAGCATCCGTCCTGGCGATGATGACCGTCGGCACTCCCGACACGTCGGCGGCGAGACGTGCCGCGTTCAGGGTGCGGATGTGCTGCTGCGTGGGCACGAGCACCTTGCCGCCCAGGTGGCCGCACTTCTTCTCGCTCGCGAGCTGGTCCTCCCAGTGGATGGCGGCTGCCCCGGCCTGGATCAGTGACTGCGCGAGCTCGTAGGCATTGAGGGGGCCACCGAAGCCGGCCTCGGCATCGGCGACGATCGGTGCGAGCCAGTCCTGGGTGACCTCGCCCTCGGCGTGTTCGAGCTGGTCCTGGCGGATCAGCGCGTTGTTGATGCGACGCACGACCGCCGGAACCGAGTTGGCGGGGTAGAGCGACTGGTCGGGGTAGGTCTGGCCGGCGAGGTTGCCGTCGGCTGCGACCTGCCAGCCGGAGAGGTAGATGGCCTTGAGGCCTGCCCGCACCTGCTGCACGGCCTGGCCGCCCGTGTAGGCGCCGAGCGCTCGCACGTAGTCCTCGGTGTGCAGCAGGTTCCAGAGGTTCTCGGCACCGCGGTGGGCGAGGGTGGAGTCCTCGCGGACCGACCCGCGGATGCGGATGACGTCCTCTGCCGAGTAGGTGCGCTCGACGCCGTCCCAACGGGGATCCGTCTCCCAGATCTCCCGGAGTTCGGCGGCCGTCTGAACCTGGTCGCCGGCACGCAGACCTGCGGGTCGCGGGGTGTGGTTCTGAGCGGTGTTCGTCATGGTGTCTCCTCCGTTGGATGCCCGGACCGTGAAGCCGGGTGGCGTATTTCCACTGTGGGTGAAGATCTGGCCCGAACTCGGCCAATCCGCTTGTGAAGATCGACAGGAATTCTGTTTCTGTGACAGAATCGGCCGCATGAGCACCTCAGCGGTCGAAGAAGACGCCGACTCCCTCACGATCGGACGACGCATCCGTCAGTTGCGCACCGCGCGGGGAATGACCCTCGACGATCTCGCGGCGGCGGTCGATCGGGCCCCGAGTCAGATGTCGATGATCGAGACGGGCAAGCGGGAGCCGAAGCTCACTCAGCTGCAGGCGATCGCGCGGGCGCTCGGCGTCACGATCGATGCGCTGCTCGAGGGCGAGCCGCTCGATGAGCGCAGTGCGATCGAGATCGCTCTCGAACGCGCCATGAAGGGGCAGACGTTCCAGGCGCTCGGGATCGAGCCGTTCCGCATCGCCAAGAGCATGCCGACGGATGCACTGAAGGCACTGCTCGCGCTGCACGGCGAGATCGATCGGCTCCGCGACGAGCGGGCGGCCACGCCGGAGGAGGCGCGACGAGCGAACGTCGAGCTGCGCCACCTCATGCGCAGGCAGGACAACCACTTCGCCGACCTCGAAGCCAAAGCCGCCGAGATACTCGCGGCGGTCGGTCATCCCGGCGGTCCGCTCACCCAGCGCACCGCATCCGAGATCGCCGCCTATCTGGGGTTCACGCTGCACTACGCGCCCGATCTGCCGCAGACCACGCGCAGCGTCGCCGATCTGGCGAACGGGCGGCTGTACCTCTCGAGCAGTGTGCCGGCCAAGGGCGACGCGAGAACGGCCGTGCTGCAGGCTCTGTCCAGCCGCATCCTCGGGCATTCGGAGCCGCGCAGCTACGCCGAGTTCCTGCGCCAGCGCGTCGAGACGAACTACCTCACCGGGGCGCTGCTGGTTCCCGAGGCCCACGTGGTGCCCGCGCTGAAGGATGCGAAATCACGTCGGGCGATCTCGATCGAGGACCTCCGTGACGCCTATTCGGTCTCGTACGAGACTGCGGCGCACCGCTTCACGAACCTCGCGACCCGCCACCTCGACATTCCCGTGCATTTCCTCAAGGTGCACGAGTCGGGGACGATCACGAAGGCCTACGAGAACGACGACGTGAACTTCCCGACCGACCGACTCGGGTCGATCGAGGGCCAGATGTGCTGCCGACGGTGGACGAGCCGTGTCGTGTTCGACGAGGACGACCGCTTCAATCCGTACTACCAGTACACCGACACGGGCAACGGCACGTACTGGTGCACCGCCCGAGTCGAGGCGTCGAGCGAGGGGCTGCACTCGGTGAGCGTGGGCGTGCGCTTCGATGACACCAAGTGGTTCGTCGGGCGTGACACCCCGCACCGGGGGGTGTCGAAGCACTCGGTGGAGGTCTGCTGCCGCCGAGCGCCGGCCGACCTCGAGGGACGGTGGCGCGAGAACTCCTGGCCGAACGTCAGGACTCCTCGCACCCTGCTCGCCACGCTGCCGACCGGGGCTTTCCCCGGTGTCGACACCACTGATGTGTACGAGTTCCTCGAGGCGCACGCACCGCGCTGAGCGACCTCAGCCCAGCGCCGCGGGCTTCTTCGGCACCAGCGACACGGCCACGGCGGCGACGATCGCCACGAGTGCGAAGGCGACGAAGTTCCACTCGACGCCGATCGCGAGCGACGCCAGCCAGCCGCCCATGATCGGGCCGAGGATCGCACCGATGCGTGCGAAGCTCAATGCCCAGCCCGCGGCTGTCGCGCGGACGGATGCCGGGTAGTAGTCGGTGATGTAGGCCGTGAGCACGAGGGACGTCGAGATCGACCCGATGCCCGAGATGGCCACGAGCACCAGGTTCACGAGCATCCCGTTCGGGAACATCAGCAGAAGACAGGCCACTCCGCCCAGCGCATAGAAGGTGATGAGCACCGGCTTGGCGCCGAAGCGATCGGCGAGGTAGCCGACTCCCAGGCCGCCGACGGCGGACGCGAGGCTGAAGACCAGCAAAAACGTGAGTGCGGGGCCGAGGTCGTACCCGGAGGCGCGCATGATCGACGGCAGCCACGAGTTCAGGCCGTAGACCAGCAGCAGCCCGGCGAAGAGCGAGATCCAGAGGAAGACGGTCGAGCGCAGGTAGCGTCGCGAGAAGAGCTGGTGCAGGATGCTGTGCCACGGCCGACGCTCGCCCTCGGGAAGAGCCGGGCGGTCCGTGGGGATGTAGGGGTTGATTCCGAGCCGATAGGCGAGGGCGACGGCCTTGTCGTGACGGCCGCGGTTCTCGAGGGATTCGAGCGACTCGGGCAGCACCTTCGCGATCACGGGGATGAGCAGGATCGGGAGCGCTCCGACCGCGATCACCCAGCGCCAGCCGAGCTGCGGGAGCAGCAGGATGGCGACGAGCGCCGACACGACGATGCCGAGCGAATAGCCGGAGTACATGATCCCGTAGTTCAGCGCCCGCCGACGCGGGGCGGAGAACTCGATCGTGAGCGCGGCGGCGACCGGGATGATGCCTCCCATGCCGAGGCCGCCCAGGAAGCGGAAGAGGCCGAAGATCTCGGGCGTGGGGGCGAGCGCTGCACCGAGCTGCATCAGCGTGAAGATCGACATCGACACCAGCAGCATCCGCTTGCGACCGACCCGGTCGCTCAGCGTGCCGATGAAGAGGGCGCCGATGAGCATGCCGACCAGGGCCCAGGAGGCGAGGCCCCCGAGCTCGACGGGGGAGAGCGACCAGGCGGCATCCTCGGCGAGAGCGGGCAGCACCGCGCCGATCACGCCGATGTCGTAGCCGTCGGCGAGGATCGCCATCCAACAGCTGAAGAGGACGATCCCGGTGACGCGTCGCGGAACGGGCCAGACGGTCTCGTCGGTGCGGGGTGGGGAAGCGGTAGACATCGTCGTCTCCTTCACATGACGCGCCAGTGCGTCGGGGTGGATGAAGCGCTCGAGCGCTGTGTTGAAACTATGACGAACGTCACGAAAACGCAATATGCAATCGACTAGGGCCTGAGAGCGATGCAGATCAGCATCCTGACCGGCGCGCATGCGGCATGCGAATCACACCGCGTTCCAGCGCAGGCGAGGAGTGCTCGCGAACTCGGTCAGCACGACGCCCGCGTCGGCGACGGGGAACATCGTGATCAGCAGGGGAGTGGTCTCGGAGGTGACGGCGACCGCGTAGGCCAGAGCCGCGGGTCCCTGCTCGCGGGTGACCCCCACGCGGGTGTGTCGTCCGTCGACGGTCGCTGTGCTCGACAGCGATGCGCTGCGGAGGATCCCGGATGCCGCGGCGCCTGCTCTGTGGAGCAGGGTGGCGCCTTCGAGCCAGGGCAGGAACGCGTCGGGTGCGAGAGCGCACGCCTCGGCGAGAGCAGGTGTCACCCAGCGCTCGCGCTTGAGCCCGTACGGCGTCTCGACGCGTGACAGCAGATAGCCGTAGCAGTGCAGGAGTCCGGCGTTGCCGACGGGCCACTGCGCCGCTATGCCTGCTCTGCGGTGCAACTCGTCGAACAATGCCCGAGAGATCACGGGCGCGCCGATGTTCTCGTCGATCACGGTCGACCGACCCCAGGCGTCGAAGCGTCCGTGCTCGCGGTCGTCCTCGAGTGAGGCGACGAGCCACGGGAGACTGTCGACGGCTGCACGTGCGGCCGTCGCCGAGTCGGACTGCGCCCGGGTTGCAGCGGTCGTGAGGTCGTCGATTCCGGACACGGCGTTCACGCTACAAGATCCCGATGGACGGAGTGTTCACACGGCGTTCACATGATCGGGACTTTCTGTCCACAATCACTGAGCATGCTGGACGGAGCGTCCGCGAGATCAGAGTGCGGATGCGGAAAGAACACCGTGAACTCCATTCTCCTCTTCGACTTCGACGGCACGATCGCCCTCGGGAACGGGCCCGTGCTGGCGTACGCCACGCAGGTGGCTGCCGCTCTCGGCGACCACCACGGCTTCGTCGACGGCATCCGCGAGACGCTCTCCGCCGCCGACGGTGGGGCCCTCGACGGCTACGACGCGGTGCGGCGAGCTGCGGCTGCCCGTGGTGCGGATGCCCGGATGCTCAGCGCCGCGTATCTCGCGAGCCGAGCAGAGCTCGCCACCGCAGCGGCTCCGATCACCGCACCCGACGGCCTCGCCGCCTTCCTCGCCGATGCTTCGGCTGACGCGGAGCTCGTTCTCGTCACCAACGCACCGGCGATCCGCATCGACCAGGCGCTGGACGCTCTCGGCCTCGCCGGGCTCTTCGACCGCATCGTCACGAGTGCGGGCAAGCCGGCCGGTCTCGATGCGTTCCTGGCGGATCTGCCCGCGGACGCGCGGGTGCTGAGCATCGGAGACATCTGGCACAACGACCTCGCCCCCGCCCATGCGCGCGGCCATGCGACCGCTCTGATCGGCGGCTTCCCCGATCCGGATGCGACCCCCACCTACCGCGCTGCCGACTTCGCGACGCTGATCCCTCAGCTCGACGCGTGGCTGCGCCCCTGAACCCGCACCTCTCCCCCCTCCCTCACACCCACCACACATCGAAGGATGACAATGCGTACCTCCCCCTTCCGCCGGACCGCCGCGGGGCTCGTCGCCGCAGGCGCCCTGCTCACTGTCGCGCTCACCGGCTGCTCGACCGACACGGCCGCGCCCGACGAGTCCGCCGCCCCCGCTGCCGATCCCGAGTCCCTCGTGCTCGCCCTGGTGCCCTCGCAGGACCAGGACGGCCTCGTCGACACCGCGGCACCGCTCACCGACTACCTCACCGAGGAGCTCGGCATCGAGGTCACCGGTGTGGTCTCCAAGGACTACCAGGCCGCGGTCGAGGCGATGGGGGCCGGTCAGGCGCAGATCGGATTCCTGCCGTCTCTGCAGCTGTGGCAGGCCAATGACATGTACGACGCATCGGTCGTGCTGCAGACCGAGCGCAACGGCAACATCACCTATCCCGCGCAGTTCATGACGAACAACCCCGACAAGTACTGCGACGACGTGCCGGTCGAGCGCGACGGGATGCTGTTCTGCAACGGCGCCGACGCCATGTCGGGTCCTGCCGGTCTCGACAGCATCGACAAGGTCGAGGGAGCGAAGGTCGCGCTGCTCGGACCCGGCTCACCCGCCGGTTACATCTACCCGGTCCTCGCGCTGCAGGAGGCGGGACTCGACACCGACACCGACATCGAGCAGATCCCCGTGACCGCGAACGACGCCTCGGTGCTGGCGGTCTACAACGGCGACGCCGAGGTCGGCTTCAGCTTCTGGGATGCCCGCACGATCGTTCAGAAGGACACCCCCGACGTGGGCCAGAAGGTCGTCGTCTTCGCCCTGACCGAGGAGATCCCGAACGACGGCGTCGCCCTGTCGTCCGACCTGTCGCCCGAGCTGCAGGACCGCATCTCCACGGCTCTCGAGGACTTCTCGAACACCGAGGAGGGCTCCGAGATCCTCACGAGCATCTACTCGATCACGAAGCTCGCGCCTGCCGATCCCGACTCGCTCGACGTCGTCGCTCGCGCCGCCCAGGCCCTGGGGCTCCAGTAAATTGTCCGATCAGATCCAGCACGTGGACGCCGCAGCCCAGGCTGCGGCGTCCACGCCGTGGTCCATCCGTCTCGATGGCGTCACGGTGCGATACCCCAACGGGACGATCGGCCTCGACCACGTCTCGCTCGACATCGACGCCGGAGAGATGGTCGCTGTCGTCGGCCTCTCGGGTTCGGGCAAGTCCACTCTCATCCGCACGATCAACGGCCTCGTGCCGGTGACGAGTGGAACGCTGGACGTGGGCGAGCACCGCGTCAGCGGAGCCTCGCCCCGCACCCTGCGGCGCCTGCGCGGCGACATCGGGATGGTGTTCCAGGGGTTCAACCTCGCCGGCCGCGCGAGCGTCCTGCAGAACGTGCTCGTCGGGCGTCTCGCCCACACGCCCCTGTGGCGCACCCTGCTGGGCGCCTATCCCGAGGACGATCGCCAGCTGGCCTACCAGGCGCTCGACCGCGTCGGCATCCTGCCGAAGCTGCACTCGCGCGCATCCGACCTCTCGGGTGGGCAACAGCAGCGCGTCGCCATCGCACGCGCACTGGCGCAGGAGCCGCGCATCGTCCTGGCCGACGAGCCGGTCGCGAGCCTCGACCCGCCCACCGCGCACGGTGTCATGAACGACCTCCGCCGCATCAACCGAGACCTCGGCATCACCGTGCTGGTCAACCTGCACCTGCTCGACCTCGCCCGCGAATACGGAGCACGGATGATCGGCATGCGCGCGGGCAAGATCGTCTACGACGGGCCGGCAGCGAGCGCGACGGATGCCGACTTCGAGAGCATCTACGGTCGATCCCTCACCGCCGACGATCGGCTCGACACATGACCGAGGCGACACCGGCACCGCTCGAGATACCTCGGCGGCCCCCCGGCGCGTGGCGTGGGCCCGTGATCCTGCTGGCGGTCGTCGCCATCACCGTCGTGATGTGCCTGCCCGGCATCGGCATCGGTGTCGACCTCTCGGCGATCGCGCGCAACTGGCAGAACGGCGCCGACAAGATCATCAAGCTGCTGATGCCCGACTGGAGCTTCTTCCCGCGCACGCTCCCGCCGCTCATCGAGACGCTGCAGATGGCCGTCATCGCGACGGCGATCGGCGCGGTGATCTCGCTGCCGCTGAGCTTCTGGGCGGCTCGCGCCACCAACCCGAACGCTCCGGCGCGCGTCATCGTGCGCGGCATCCTGAACGTCATCCGCAGTGTCCCCGACCTGCTGTACGCGGCGATCCTCGTCGCGATGGTCGGGGTCGGCGCGCTCCCCGGCATCCTCGCGCTGCTGCTGTTCAACGTCGGCATCATCGTCAAGCTCGTCTCGGAGGCGATCGACACCAATGACCGGGGTCCGCTCGAGGCCGGGCGCGCGGTCGGCGCCACGCAGACGAAGATCAACCGCACACTCGCGCTCCCGGATGTCTGGCCGGCGTTCGCGAACCAGACGCTCTACGTCTTCGAGCTCAACGTCCGCGCCTCCACCGTGCTCGGCCTGGTCGGAGCCGGCGGCATGGGCCTGCTCATCGACGCCGTGCGCACGTTCTACCGCTACGACCAGCTCTCGCTCATCATCCTGGAGATCCTCATCGTCGTCATCGTGATCGACCTCGTCTCCGACGCCATCCGACGGAGACTCGTATGACCACCGTGCTCACTCCGCCACCTGCCATCACGGTCATCCCGGACAAGCCGCGCCGACCCTGGCTCATCGCCTCATGGATCATCGTCACCGCCATCGTCGTGCTGGCCTTCTGGTCGATCGACATCAACTGGTCGCGTCTCGTCGACCTGCCTGCGGAGATCGTCCGCTACACGTTCCTGATGTTCGGCAGCCCGAACTGGGAGAAGCTGCCCGAGGCGCTCTGGCAGACCTGGCGCAGCATCGAGATGGCGTGGGTCGGCACGATCCTCGGCATCCTGCTCGCGACCCCCATCAGCCTGCTCGCCGCGCGCGGCTTCGGCCCCGCCTGGCTGCGCGCACTGCTGCGCGGGCTGTTCTCGCTCATCCGGGCTGTTCCCGAGATCATCATCGCGATCGTGATCCTCTCGGTCACGGGGCTCACGCCGTTCACGGGTGCGCTCGCGCTGGCGATCAACGGCATCGGCACGCTCGGCAAGTGGGGCTACGAAGCAGTCGAGGCGGTGCCCCGCGGGCCGATCGAGGCCGCACGCGCGGCGGGGGGTGGCACCCTGCAGGTGCTGCGCTGGGGTGTCTGGCCCCAGGTCGAGCCCGCGTTCTGGTCGTTCTGGCTGTACCGCTTCGAGATCAACGTGCGCTCGTCGGCCGTGCTCGGTCTGATCGGCGTCGGCGGAATCGGTGACATGCTCACCTCCTATACCCAGTACCGTGAGTGGTCGACGGTGGGCGTCCTGCTCATCGTGGTCGTCGCTGTCACGATGCTGATCGATGCCGTCTCCGGCGCGATCCGCCGCCGGATCATGGAGGGAGCCCGCACCCGTGTTCTCGCCTAGCGCTCCGCCCACCGCTCGAATCGCCGCGGTGCTCAACACCCTGCAGCCCGCAGAACGCCGCGTCGCCGGGCTGATCGTCGAGTCGGCGGAGGCGGTGGTCGAATGGACCGCCCAGGAACTCGCCGACCGAGCGGGTGTCGGCCGCGCCACGGTCGTGCGCGCGTGCCAGAGCTTCGGCTACCGCGGCTACCCGCAGCTGCGCGTCGCGCTCGCCGCCGAACTCGGCAGCGGGCCGGCGGAGGCGGGCATCGACCACGGACCGGGCGCGCTCGGGCGGATGCGGGGCGAGATCGATCGCGTCGCGGCATCCCTCCCGGCGCTCGCGAGCCTGCTCGACGCGGATGCCGTGGACGAGGCCGTGCGCCTCGCCGCATCCGCCTGCCGGCTGCTGGTGCTCGCGAACGGTCTGTCATCGCCCATCGCGAACGACCTCGCCATGCGGCTCACCGCCTCGGGGCGCGCGGCGGAGTTCATCGCGGATGCCATCGCGCAGCAGATCGCGGCACGCCACCTCACGCCCGACGACGTCTGCCTCATCGTCAGCGGATCGGGCGCGAACGAGGCGAGCCTGCGCGTCGCGACCGCGGCAGCCCGGGGTGGTGCGACGGTGATCGCCCTCACGTCGTTCGCCTCGTCGGCGCTGACCGAGGCCGCCACCCTGTCGCTCGTGATCGCTCCGACCGGGGTGAGCTTCCGCGACGAGCTCGAGCACACCTCGCGCGTCGCATATCTGGTGTTCGCCGAGGTGTTCGCCGCGGCCGTCACGACGGAACGGGGCGCGGATGCCGTCACGGCGCGCGCGCATGCGCTCGAGGTCGTCTCCGACAACCTCGGCGAGGGGACCGGGGGAGTGTCGCGGTGATGGCGGCGCTAGTCCCGAGCGGTCTGCAGCAGCGCCCACAGCTCTGCGCGGGCGGGGAACGATGACAGATCGCTGCCGAGCAGGGCACCGGCCTGAGTGATCCGCGACCGCAGCGTGTGACGGTGCACGCCGAGGGCAGCGGC
Organism: Microbacterium sp. K2; assembly: GCF_051365005.1. Taxonomy (NCBI): domain Bacteria; kingdom Bacillati; phylum Actinomycetota; class Actinomycetes; order Micrococcales; family Microbacteriaceae; genus Microbacterium; species Microbacterium sp. K2. The sequence goes on from NZ_JBLWII010000006.1 coordinate 154,333, forward strand.
CGCGGGGTCGGCTTTCGCATCGTGCTCGAGCCAGGTGCGCAGCGAGCGTTCGAGGTCGCCGCCCGATCGCGCGTCGTGGTCGCGGAGGGGAGCGAGCCGCGACTCGGCGACCAGGCGGGCTTCGTCGGTCGCGAGCGCGCTGAGGATGCTGGACCCTGCGGCGTCGGCGAAGTGGAAGACCCCTGCGCCGGACTGCTGGCGCAGTGCCGCGAGCGCCTGAGCGTGTGCGCGCGAGAACGCGTCGTACGACTCCGAGCCCGATGCACCGATGCGGATGCCGAACCGAGCGGCGACCTCGTCCAGCAGTGCGTCGTCGTCCGTCGACAGGCAGAGCACGACGCCCTCGGGGGACTCGGCGAGGAAGCTCGCGGTGCCGTGCTCGGCGCGGCGGCGGTCCCACCAGTCTGCGAACGGGCCGGTCGGGGCGTCCGCGGCGATCGCCACCACGACGGGCGCCGACGGCATGCCCCCGAGCACTTTGCGCGCGAGGGCCGGGTCGTCGTCGAGCAGGGAGCTCAGCAGCTGCGAGTTCAACCGGCGCTTGCTGCGGGCGAGCTGGTCGCTCTGCTCGAGTGCGAGCCCGGCCATCGCGATCACCGACGTCACGACCGTGCGGGCCTCGGCGTCGAGCGCGTCGACCGCCAACGCGATCACTCCCCGCAGGTGTCCTCCGCGTCCGACCGTGAAGAGCGTGAACGTCTGGTCGTCGATCGTGAGCGACTGCCCGGCTTCCAGTCCGCGGGTGAGGATCTCGGTGACGCGTTCGCCGAGTTCGGTCAGACGGCCCGCGGACACGGCTGACCGGGGGTGTGACAGCTGCAGTGCGCCGGCCCCGTCGTACATGCCGACCCAGACGCCGAGACGGCGACCGAGCTCGGCGAGGGTCGCGTCGAGGCCGCGGGGGCGCAGTGCGGCCAGCGCCAGCGCGCGCTGGGTGTCGAGCGCCCAGGATCTGCGGGCGTAGGCCTGTGCGGCGATGGCCTCGGAGTGCGCTCGGGCGACCGCGATGAACGGTGTGCGGTAGGGCACCTCGAACAGCGGGGTCCCGCGGCGCGCGCACTCGAAGATCAGCTCCTCGGGGATCCCGGCGCGATGCACGTCCGTGCCGAAGCCGAGGCCGAGCACCCCGCGATCCGCGAGTCGCCCCACGTACACGTCGAAGTCGGTGCCGGCGTCGAACTGGGTGCCGGTGGTGAGCAGGGCGAGGTCCTCGGCGAGAAACGGCGTCGGGTCGGCGAGGTCGGAGCTGTGCACCCAGCGCAAGGGGCGATCGAGCGCGCCGGCGGGGAGGTCGCCTTCGTCCGAGATCAGGCCGAGTCCGAGGTCGCGACGTCGGAACAGGGCGCGCAGAGTGGGCTGCTCGGTGTCGTCCATGCCCGCGTTCCTCTCCCGCCGCCGGGACCAGGGTTGTACGGTCGGGCGATGATCTCTACGAGATTGTACAGCTGGGCGAATGCGCGTGTGTCGGATCCGGCCGTACGCTCACGAACATGGCTCTCCTCGACACCGCAGCTGTTGCAGTCCCCCTCGGCGGACCCGACCTCCCCCAGGAGCGTCGCCTCGTGACCGAACTCCCCGGCCCCCGCTCGGCCGAGATCCTCGCGCGCAAGGCGGATGCCGTCGCCGCGGGCGTCGGGCATACGGTTCCGGTTGCGGCCGTCGCCGCCGGCGGAGGAGTGGTCGTCGACGCCGACGGCAACTCGTTGATCGACCTCGGCTCGGGCATCGCCGTGACGACCGTCGGAAACGCGCACCCCAAGATCGCCGCAGCAGTGGCCGCGCAGGCCGCGCAGTTCACCCACACCTGCTTCATGATCTCTCCGTACGAGTCGTACATCGAGGTGGCCGAGGCACTGAACCGGCTCACCCCCGGTGACTTCGCCAAGAAGAGCGCCCTGTTCAACTCGGGCGCCGAGGCCGTCGAGAACGCGATCAAGATCGCCCGCAAGCACACCGGTCGCCAGGCGGTCGTCGCCTTCGACCACGGTTACCACGGCCGCACCAACCTCACTATGGCGCTGACCGCCAAGTCGATGCCCTACAAGAGCGGCTTCGGGCCGTTCGCCCCCGAGGTCTACCGCGCACCGATGTCGTACCCGTTCCGCGACGGACTCGAGGGCGGCGACGCCGCTGCCCGCGTCATCCTGCAGCTCGAGAAGCAGATCGGCGCCGACAACCTCGCCGCGGTCATCATCGAGCCCATCCAGGGTGAGGGCGGCTTCATCGTCCCGGCCGAAGGCTTCCTGCCGGCGATCGCCGACTGGTGCCGCGCCAATGGCGTCGTCTTCATCGCCGACGAGGTGCAGACCGGCTTCGCCCGCACCGGCCACATGTTCGCCAGCGAGATCTTCGGCATCGAGCCCGACCTCATCACGACCGCCAAGGGCATCGCGGGTGGTCTGCCTCTCGCCGCGGTCACCGGACGCTCCGAGATCATGGACGCCTCGCACGCGGGCGGCCTCGGCGGCACCTACGGCGGCAACCCGATCGCCTGTGCCGCAGCGCTGGCCGCGATCGACGTCTTCGAGAACGACGGCGTGATCGAGCGGGCCCGCGAGATCGGAGAGATCCTCACGACGCGCCTCGCAGCCATGCAGCAGCAGGATGCCCGCATCGGCGACATCCGCGGGCACGGCGCGATGATCGCCGCCGAGTTCGTGAACCCTGAGACGAACGCGCCGGATGCCGCACTCACCGCCGCCGTCGCGAAGGCGTGCGTCGCCCAGGGCGTCATCGTGCTCACCTGCGGCACCTACGGCAACGTCATCCGCTTCCTGCCTCCGCTCTCGATCGGCGACGATCTGCTGAACGAGGGCCTCGACGTCGTCGCGGCCGCACTCGCGGCGAACGCGGCCTGACAGACCAGCGGTAGCGGCTCGCCGCGACCGCCACCACACGTCCGGCCGCGACGAGGATCGGGGGATTTCGAGTCGCGGCCGGCACACACATTTCCAACGAAGGAGAAGCAGATGGCTGAGATCACTCGCGACGTGCTGATCGTCGGAGCCGGAGCCGCAGGGCTCACGGCCGCGAACGACCTGCGCAAGGCCGGACTGTCGGTCGCCGTCCTCGAAGCACGTGACCGCGTCGGCGGACGCCTGTGGACCGACGTCATCGACGGCGCCATGCTCGAGATCGGCGGCCAGTGGGTCTCGCCCGATCAGGATGCCCTGAAGGACACGATCGAGGAGCTGGGGCTCGAGACCTACAGCCGCTATCGCGAAGGCGACAGCGTGTACGTCGGCCCCGACGGACAGACGCATCGCTTCACGGGCGAGATGTTCCCGGTGTCCGCCGAGACCGAGGCCGTCATCGCCGAGATCACCGAGCGCCTCGACGCCATGGTCGCCGAGATCGATCCCGACCGGCCCTGGGCGCACGCGCAGGCCGAAGAGTGGGACTCGGTCACGTGGGACGCCTGGCTGCGGGCGCAGACCGACGACGACGAGGCCGTGCGCAACCTGGCCTTCGCCACCGGATCCGCGATGCTCACCAAGCCCACGCACTCGTTCTCGCTGCTGCAGTCGCTGCTGATGGCGGCATCCGCCGGTTCGTACTCGAACCTCGTCGACGCCGACTTCATCCTCGACAAGCGCGTCGTCGGCGGCCTGCAGAAGGTGCCGCTGCTGCTCGCGGAGCGCCTCGGAGACGACGTGCTGCTGAACCAGCCGGTGCGCTCGCTCGAGTGGAGCGCCTCGGAAGGCTCGGGAGCCCAGTCGTCGGTCATCGCGACCACCGACGACACCACCGTGCGCGCCCGCTTCGCGATCCTCGCGCACGCTCCGGTGCTCTACAGCCGCATCGCCTTCGTGCCGCCGCTGCCGCGTCGACAGCACCAGATGCACCAGCACATCTCGATGGGCTTCGTCATCAAGGTGCACGCCGTGTACGACCGCCCGTTCTGGCGCGAACAGGGCCTCAGCGGCACCGCGTTCAGCCCCTACGAGCTCGCGCACGAGGCGTACGACAACACCAACCACGGCGACGAGCGCGGCACCCTGGTCGGCTTCGTGAGCGACCAGAACGCCGACGACCTGTTCACGCTGTCGGCCGAGGAGCGCAAGCAGCGCATCCTCGAGTCCCTCTCGCACTACTACGGCGACGAGGCGAAGAACCCCGTGGTCTACTACGAGAGCGACTGGGGCACCGAGGAGTGGACGCGCGGCGCGTATGCGGCGAGCTTCGACATGGGCGGCCTGCACCGCTATGGCGCCGACCTGCGCTCGGCCGTCGGACCCATCCACTTCGCCTGCAGCGACATGGCAGGAGCCGGCTACCAGCACGTCGACGGCGCGATCCGCATGGGGCACCTCGTCGCATCGAGCATCGTCGAAGCCACTCGCGCCACCGGCGACACCGCCGAGGTCGGCTGATGACCGGCGCGGTCGTCGTCGGCTACACGGCGACGGATGCGGGAGCGGATGCCGCTGCGCTCGGCGCTCGGCTCGCCCGCAGCCTCGGTGCTGTCCTGCACCTGGTGATCGTGCTGCCCTCCGAGGGCACCCGCAGTGCTGCGGTTCCGCCGGAGCGCGCGTACGAGGAGCACATCCGGCGACAGGCGAAGGAATGGCTCGAGGACGCCGTCGTCAGACTGCCGCAGGAGCTCACCCGCACCGGCCACGTGCGCTTCGGCGAGTCGTTCGCCGAAGGGCTCATCGCCGCCGGTGAGGAGTTCGACGCGCGCCTGATCGTCATCGGCACCGCCGGTGGCAGCATCTTCGGCCGTCACCGCCTCGGCAGCGTGGCCTCCGAGCTGCTGCACTCGTCGACGATCCCCGTCGCACTCGCCCCGGCAGGGACGGCGGAGCAGGACGACCATGTGCTTCCTCGGGTCACGGTGGCGGTCGGCAACCGCGCCGGCGCCGACAACCTCCTCGACGAGGCTGCCGCGATCGCGACCGAGTCGCGCGTCGGTCTGCGGCTGGTCTCACTCGTGCCGTTCGACGTGCCGCCCGGTCTCGACACCGGCGCGATCCGCGTGGTCGGCGACGAGCACGCGAGCGAAGTGCTCGAGGTGGCCAAGGGGCTGCTGCCCGAAGAACTGAAGGCCGAGGTCGAAGAGGCCCCCGGCGACACGGTCGAAGACGCCGTCGCGAATCTCACGTGGCTGCCCGGCGAGGTCGTCCTCGTCGGTTCCAGCCGTCTGGCGCAGCCGCGCCGCCTGTTCCTGGGCTCGACCGCAGCGAAGATGCTGCACGAACTGCCCGTGCCCATGATCGTCGTCCCGCGCACCCGCGCCGAAGCAGGAGTCCGCTGATGAGCAGCTCGAACCGGGCGACGGAGCCCGCATCCGGTGTGACGACCGGCATCTCGCAGAAGGGTCTGCGAGCAGGGGCCGTCGGAGTCATCGGAGCCGTCGTCATCGGCGTCTCCACGATCGCCCCGGCCTACACCCTCACCGCATCCCTCGGTCCGACCGTCGCCGAAGTCGGCACGCAGGTGCCGGCGATCATCCTCGTCGGCTTCATCCCGATGCTCCTGACCGCGTTCGGCTATCGCGAGCTCAACCGCATGATGCCGGACTCCGGAACCTCCTTCACCTGGGGCGTGCGTGCCTTCGGCCCCTGGATCGGCTGGATGACGGGCTGGGGCCTGATCGCGGCCACCGTGATCGTGCTGTCGAACCTCGCCGGCATCGCCGTCGAGTTCCTCTTCCTCCTGATCGCTCAGCTCAGCGGAAATCCCGAGATCGCCGATCTCGCCTTCAACCCCATCATCAACGTCGTCGTCTGCCTGCTCTTCATGCTCGGCGCGACGCTGGTGTCGTACCGCGACATGCAGACGACACAGAAGTTCCAGTACATCCTGGTGGGCTTCCAGGTGCTGGTGCTGGTGATCTTCGCCACCGTCGCGATCGTCAAGGCCGTCTCGGGCGATGCCCCTGAACCCACGGCGTTCTCGTGGTCGTGGTTCAACCCGTTCGAGGTGCCGTCCTTCAGCGCCTTCGCCGCCGGTCTGTCGCTGTCGATCTTCATCTTCTGGGGCTGGGACGTCGTGCTCACCATGAACGAGGAGACGAAGAATCCGGCGAAGACCCCTGGTCGCGCTGCGATGGTCACCGTCGTGGTCGTCGTCGCCCTGTACCTGCTGATCGCGATCGGTCTGATCATGTTCGCCGGTGTCGGCACGGGTGACTACGGGCTCGCGAACGAGGACATCTCGGCGAACGTGTTCTTCGCGCTGTCGGATCCGATCCTCGGACCGCTCGCGTTCCTCGTGTCGCTCGCGGTGCTCTCGAGCTCGGCGGCATCGCTGCAGTCGACCGCGGTCGGCCCCGCCCGCACGCTGCTGGCGATGGGGCACTACGGCGCCCTGCCGAAGAAGTTCGCATGGGTCAGCCCGCGCTTCTTCACCCCCGGCTACTCGACGATCGTGTCGGCCGTCGTCGCGTCCGTCTTCTACGCCGTGATGCGCCTGGTCAGCGAGAACGTCCTCACCGACACGATCCTGTCGCTCGGCATGATGATCTGCTTCTACTACGGGCTCACCGCGTTCGCGTGCGTCTGGTATTTCCGCAAGCAGTGGTTCGACTCGGCCAGGAGCTTCTTCTTCACGTTCCTGTTCCCGCTCGTCGGCGGCGCGATCCTCGCCGTGCTGTTCGTGACCACGCTCATCGACTCGATGGACCCCGCGTACGGCAGCGGATCGAGCATCGGCGGAGTCGGACTCGTGTTCATCCTCGGCGTCGGCATCATCGCGGTCGGCATCATCATCATGATCTGGCAGTCGATCAAGCGCCCGGCGTTCTTCCGCGGCGAGACGCTCAGCATGGATGCTCCTGCCAGCATCCGCAGACGCTGACCGGATCCGCGGCATCCGCATTCCTCCCTCACACAGAAAGAGATTCATGAGCACTCAGACTGAGCAGGCGCTGCTCGACAGCATCCCCACCGGCCTCTTCATCGGGGGAGAGTGGATCGACGGCGAGAACGGCGGCACGTTCGACGTGCAGGACCCGGCGACCGGCGCGGTCATCCGCACGATCGCCGACGCGACGCCGGGTGACGGCATCCGGGCACTGGATGCTGCGGTCGCCGCGCAGGACTCGTGGGCGGCCACAGCGCCGCGCACCCGGAGTGAGATCCTCCGCCGCGCCTTCGACCTCGTGCAGGAGCACAAGGAGGACCTCGCGCTGCTGATGACCCTCGAGATGGGCAAGCCGCTCGCCGAGGCTCGGGGAGAGGTCGCCTACGGCGGCGAGTTCCTGCGCTGGTTCAGCGAGGAGGCGGTGCGCATCAGCGGTCGCTATGGCATCAACCCCGAGGGCACCGGCCACATGGTCGTCTCGCAGCGGCCCGTCGGCCCGTCGTTCTTCGTGACGCCGTGGAACTTCCCGTTCGCGATGGCGACGCGCAAGATCGCTCCGGCACTGGCCGCCGGCTGCACCGTGGTCATCAAGCCCCCGGCACTCACGCCCCTGACGACGATGTTCTTCACCTCGCTGCTCGAGAAGGCGGGCCTCCCGGCCGGTGTCGTCAACGTCGTGCAGACCTCGAAGTCGTCGGCGCTGTCGGCCCCGATCATCGCCGACCCGCGGCTGCGCAAGCTGTCGTTCACCGGCTCGACCGAGGTCGGACGCAAGCTCATCGCCCAGGCCGCCGAGGGCGTGCTGCGGGTCTCGATGGAGCTCGGCGGCAACGCCCCGTTCGTCGTGTTCGACGACGCCGACCTCGACAAGGCGGTCGACGGCGCACTGGCGGCGAAGTTCCGCAACATCGGCCAGGCGTGCACCGCGGCCAACCGCTTCATCGTGCACAAGGACGTCGCTGACGAGTTCGCCCGCAAGGTCACCGAGCGCGTGAAGGCGATGAAGATCGGCCGCGGCACGGAAGACGGAGTCGCGATCGGCCCGCTCATCGACGAGGGCGCTGTCGCGAAGGCGGGAGAACTCGTCGATGACGCCGTCGAACGAGGCGCCACGCTGCTCGCGGGCGGCAAGGCGCTCGAGGGCACCGGCACGTTCTATGAGCCCACCGTCCTCACCGACGTCGTCGCAGGCTCGGCGATCCTCCGCGAGGAGATCTTCGGACCGGTGCTCGCGATCGCGACCTTCGACACCGAGGACGACGCGGTGCGTCTCGCGAACGACACCGAGTACGGGCTCGTGTCGTACGTGTTCACCGAGAACCTGCAGCGCGGTCAGCGCATGATCGACAAGCTCGAGACCGGCATGATGGGTCTCAACGTGGGCGTCGTGTCGAACGCCGCGGCACCGTTCGGTGGCGTCAAGCAGTCCGGCGTCGGCCGTGAAGGCGGTCTCGAGGGCATCCACGAGTACCTGTCCACCAAGTACACGCTGATCCCGATCTCCTGACCACCACCTCCGGTCTGGGTCCCTGAGCCTGTCGAAGGGCCCAGACCGACAAAATGAGAGGACTCGACATGACCGATTACGCCGTCATCAACCCCGCCACCGGAGAGACGCTGGCGTCCTTCGACACGTTCACGGATGCACAGATCGAGGAGGCCGTGGCGGCCGCCGACGCCGCGCATCGTGACTGGTCGCGTTCCTCGACCGTCGCCGAGCGCGCAGCGCTCCTCCGCCGTGCGGCCGAGCTGCACCGCGAACGCCGCGAGGAGCTCGCCGACGTGTTCGTGCGCGAGATGGGCAAGCCCCGCGAGGCAGCCCTCGGAGAGGTCGACTTCGTCGCCGACATCGCCGAGTACTACGCCGACCAGGCCGAGGCGATCATGGCCGACCAGCCGATCGCCATCCTCGGAGAGGGGTCGGCGATCGTGCGTCGGTCGTCGCTCGGACCGCTCGTCGGCATCATGCCGTGGAACTTCCCGGCCTACCAGATCGTGCGCTTCGCGGCTCCGAACCTCATCGTCGGCAACACCATTCTGCTCAAGCCCGCGCCGCAGTGCCCCGAGTCGTCGACCGCGATCGAGGCGATCTACCACGACGCCGGATTCCCGAAGGGCGCCTACCAGAACGTCCTCGCGACGAACGACCAGATCGCCGACATGATCGCCGACCCGCGCGTGCAGGGCGTCTCGCTCACGGGCTCGGAGCGCGCAGGCGCCGCGGTCGCCGAGATCGCCGGACGCAACCTCAAGAAGGTCGCGCTCGAGCTGGGCGGATCCGACCCGTTCATCGTGCTCTCGACCGACGACCTCGACGCCACGGTGCAGGCCGGCGTCGACGCGCGTCTCGACAACAACGGTCAGGCGTGCAACGGCGCGAAGCGCTTCATCATCGTCGACGGCCTGTACGACGAGTTCGTCGAGAAGTTCACCGCGGCGATGGCATCGGTGACGGCGACCGACCCGATGCTCGACGACACCGTGCTCGGCCCTGTCTCGTCTGAGACGGCGGCCGAGAACCTGCAGAAGCAGATCGACCAGGCCGTCGAGCAGGGAGCGACGCTGTTGACCGGCGGCACGCGCGACGGAGCGTTCTTCGCGCCGACCGTGCTCGCCGACGTCACCCCCGAGATGAACGTCTACCGCGAGGAGCTCTTCGGCCCCGCTGCGGTCGTCTACCGGGTCGCCGACGAGGACGCAGCCGTCGCCCTCGCGAACGACACGACCTTCGGCCTCGGCTCGTACGTCTTCACCACCGACGCCGAGCAGGCCGAGCGCGTCGCCGACAACATCGAGGCGGGCATGGTCTACGTCAACCTCGTGCTGGCCGACAGCCCCGAGCTGCCGTTCGGCGGCATCAAGCGCAGCGGCACCTCGCGCGAGCTGGGGCATCTCGCCGCCGACGAGTTCGTCAACAAGAAGCTCATCCGCATCGGCTGAGCGTCTGTACGGGGGAGGGGCGGATGCTGCGGCATCCGCCCCTCCGTCGTCTCCAGGGCAAGTCTCCGGACCGACCCCCGGACCGGCCTCCGGGCGTAGGTTGGAAGCATGGCAACCGTCGCAGCGAACATCGTCAAGACCCTCCGCGCCAACGGGATCGACCGTGTCTACGGCCTTCCGGGTGACTCCCTCAACGGGTTCACCGACGCCCTCCGAAAGGACGGCGGCATCCGATGGGTGCACGTGCGACATGAGGAGTCAGCCGCTTTCGCAGCGGCGGCGGATGCTGCGCTCACGGGCGACCTCGCCGTCGTCGCCGGCTCGTGCGGGCCGGGCAACCTGCACCTGATCAACGGCCTCTACGACGCCAACCGATCGCGAGTCCCCGTGCTCGCGATCGCGGCGCACATCCCCACGACCGAGATCGGCACGGGGTACTTCCAGGAGACCCACCCGCAGGAGCTCTTCCGCGAGTGCAGCGTCTACGTCGAGTACGTCGCAGACCCGAAGCAGATGCCTCGCCTTCTCGAGATCGCGATGCGCGCCGCGATCGAGCAGCGCGGGGTCGCGGTGCTCGTGATCCCCGGCGACGTCGCCCTGGCGGAGATCGCCGACGACCGCGCCGTGGTGATCGAGCGGTCCCACCCGGTGATCGTGCCGAGCGGCGACGAGCTCGCCCGGGCGGCGACTCTGCTCAACGCCTCGAAGAAGACCACGATCCTCGCCGGAGCGGGTGTCGAGGGTGCCCACGACGAAGTCATCGCCCTGGCTGATCGCCTCGGCGCCCCGATCGTGCACGCGCTCCGCGGCAAGGAGTTCATCGAGTACGACAATCCGTTCGACGTCGGCATGACGGGTCTGCTCGGCTTCGCCTCCGGCTACCGGGCGATGGAGGCGGCCGACACTCTGCTGGTGCTGGGCAGCGACTTCCCCTACGAGCAGTTCTACCCCGAGCACGCGAAGACCATCCAGGTCGACATCCGTGGATCGCAGCTCGGCAAGCGGCATCCGCTCGATCTCGGTCTGGTCGGAGATGTCCGTGCGACCGCCGAGGCGCTGCTGCCGCGCCTCGCCGAGAAGAGCGATCGCGATCACCTCGACGACTCGACAGCGCACTACCGCAAGACCAGGGCGAAGCTCGACGACCTCGCGACTCCCACGAAGGCCGGTCGGCCGATCCACCCGCAGTACCTCGCCCGGCTGCTCGACGAGCAGGCGGCGGATGACGCGGTGTTCACCGCGGATGTGGGTTCGCCGACCGTGTGGGCAGCCCGCTATCTGTCGATGACCGAGAACCGACGGCTGATCGGCTCTTTCACGCACGGCTCGATGGCCAACGCCCTGCTGCACGGCATCGGCGCGCAGGTCTCGCATCCTGACAGGCAGGTGATCGCCCTCGCCGGCGACGGCGGGCTCGCGATGATGCTGGGGGAGCTGCTCACTCTCACCCAGAACAAGCTCCCCGTGAAGACGATCGTCGTGAACAACTCGTCTCTGAACTTCGTCGAACTCGAGATGAAGGCCGCCGGCTTCGTGAACTACGGCACCGCGCTCGACAACCCGAGCTTCGCGGCGATCGCCGAGGCCATGGGCATCTTCGCCCGCCGCGTCGAGAACAGCGAAGATCTGCCGGATGCCGTCCGCGAGGTGCTCGCACATGACGGCCCCGCGCTGCTCGATGTCGTCACCGAACGGCAGGAGCTGTCGATGCCGCCGGCGATCGAGGCCGCGCAGGTCAAGGGCTTCGCGCTGTATGCGATCCGCACGGTCATGTCGGGCAAGGGCGACGAACTGCTCGACCTCGCACGCGCGAACTGGCGTCAGTTCCTCTGAGCGCAGCATCCGACCGTCGCGTGCGGCGCAGAGCCTAGCTCTCGATGAGCGCGCGCACCTCGGCCGCCTCGACCTGGCGACCGAGCGCCTCGAGCACGTTGCCGAGCTCGAGTGCCGACACCTGCCGGAGCGGCGGGTGGTCCACCGCGTGCTCGAGAGCGCTGCGGTAGATCGGCACGGCGTCAGCCGCGCGGTCGTCGCCGGCGAGCAGGCGGGCGGCGAACAGCTCTGAACCTCCGGCCGAACCTGCATCCCCGATCCCGGCGAATCCGTCGGCTGCCGTCAGTGCCGCGGCCACGGCCTCATCGATGCGGCCGAACTGAGCGAGCGCCCGACCTCGCGAGTCGGTCACGTCGGCCAGCAGCCACCCCGCCTCGTGCTCCTGCGCGAGCGCTGCGACCTCGTCGAACAGCGCGAAGGCGCGGTCGTCCTGCTTCGCGCTGTAGGCCTGGCCGAGGTTGTGCAGCACGTCGGCGAGGGCGCCGATCGCCTCGGGGGCCTTCCGCACGATCTCGGATGCGGTTTCGAGCGACTCGATCGCCTCGTCGTGCTCGTCGAATCGGGCGAGGATCTTCGCGCGCTCGGTCAGCGTCATGGCCTGGTCGGCGTGCTCTTCCGCTTCGCCGAAGAGGTCGGCCGCATAGCCGAACGCGCCGACCGCCTGACCGAACTCGCCGGCCGAGCCGAGGGCGCGAGCGAGCAGCGATGCCGTCATCGCGCGAGAGGCGGCAGGCACCTCGGCCTTCTCCTCGCGCTCGAGGACCTGACCGAAGAGTTCGGCGGCCACCTCGGCATCACCCGCGGCGAGCATCGCCCGGGCGAGGCGGAAGTCAGCCCCGGCCTGATCGCCACCCTCCTGGGCGACGAGACGCGAGGTGACGCGGTAGCGGGCGACGGCCTTCTCAGGGTCGCCGGCGTCTTCCCAGAGAGCCCCGGCGAGCAGGTGCGCTGTGGCCAGAGCCGTCGAGGCACCGAGCCCGGCCAGGAGACGCGACGCCTCATCGGCATCCGCCGCGCCCTCCGCGTAGTCCTCGCTGCCGCCGCGCACCCTGGCACGCGTCTGCAGCGCCTGTGCGCGGTGGCCGACGCTGAGATCGTCCTGGGCAAGGAAGCGATCGAGCAGAGCGGATGCCGCCTCGATGTCGCCCTTCTGCAGCACCGCCGCGATGGCGACGAGCGTCGTCGTGTTCGAGAGGCGCACATCGTCGGCGTCGGCGAACGCTCGGGCAGCGATCTCGGCCATGTCGAGTGCCGCATCCGCTTCGTCGGCCTGCATGTGCAGGGACGCCCGGCTGATCGCCACATCTCCGCGGGACCACGCCGGGAGGGACTCCGCATTCGCGAGCTCGTCCTCGAGTGCCGCCGCGGCATCGGCGGTGTTCAGCCCGAAGGTCGCGAGCCCGAGGCGCTGCTCGAGGTCGGCCTGGGCGTCGAGGCCGGCGGCGCGCAGGGCATCGATCCGTGCGGGCAGCAGGTCGGCGGCCTCGTCGGCGCGGTCGAGGGCGATGAGGATGCCGAGGCGCATCGACATGAGCTGAGCGAGCTTCGAGGGATCCTCGACTCCGAGAGCGTGCGGCAGAGCCTGCAGCGTCTCGTGCTCCGCTCCGAACTGGGCGAGATCCATGACACGGTCGAACCACGCGTCCGGGTCGCCGGGGGTGGTCGCGTCCGGGGCGGCGGCGAACGCATCCGACCTGATCGGCACGTCGTAGTGCTCGTCCGCGAGAGCGCGCATGCGGGCGAGGCTGCGCGCGTGGCCCTCGGTGCCGTCGCGGCGATCGAACTCAGAGCCGATCCGCTCGGCAGCTGCCCATGCGGCGGCGGCGAGCTCGGCTGCGCCCCACGTTCCGTCGTGCTCGCCGAAGAACGCGGTGAGTGCGGGAGAGTCGGCGCCGCGCACCGGGGCGTCGCCGTGGCCTGCCGCGGTGACGCGGTCGAGCGCGAACGCGAATGCGGCCAGCGCGGCGAAGTGCGCGTCGACGTTGAGCCCGTCGTGTGCGAGCCAGGCGATGTGCCGCTCGACCTGCGCGAGCGCCCTCGCCTCATTGCCCGTGAGGGCGGCGAACACGATGTTGTTGGCCACGATCCGCAGGTTGTCGGGGTTGTCCTTGGCGAGACGGTAGCTGCGCAGATGCGCGCTCTTCGCCTCGTCGAGGCGCCCGGCGCGCAGGTAGGGCACGAGCACGCGCGACAGGGCGTGCTCCGGCTCCTCGCCGCACGAGAATCCGCCCTCGAGCATCTCCTCGACGAGGCGAATGGCCTCGGCGTCTCGATCGGTCTCCGCGAAGAACCCGGCGAACTGGCTGCGCCCGCACGCGTCGCAGTGGCTGTGGTCGTCGCGGGGCGTGGCCTCCAGCTGCACACGCAGCGCCTCGGCGTCGTCGATGCGCCCGGCATCCCACGCGTCCTCGAATCGTGCCGTGAGCACTCCGCTCATGCCGAGCCCGGCAGCGCGGTAGTGCGTCTCCATGTCATCGAGCACCGCCGCGATCTGCTCGACCGAGAAGGCAGGAGACGAACGCAGAGAGGACGCCATCCACTTGAACTGCCACATCAGATCGGCGCCGCCGTACTCGAGGTCGGCGGGGAACCGCTGCGGGTCGGCGTCGTGCCGGGCGAGGCACCACGCGAAGGAGTTGAGCATGACGTCGGTCGCGCCGTTCATGTTCGCGGACGCGGTCTGCCGCATCCGCGCCTCGTACTCGAGCCGCTCGTCGCCGAGCTCGACGGCGAGTGCGACGGCATCCGCCACCAGCGCCTGCTCCGCCGGACCCCACGGGGTGCGATCGATCTCCTCGATGAGCTGCGTGAAGCGCTTCTGTGGACGTGTCATGGGGATCCTTCGAACGGAGCGAGTGTCGGAGCGCGGGGTCAGACGGCATCGTCGAAGGGGATCGAGTCCTCTTCGATGCCGGCTGAGAGCGAGACGAGATCCGAGAGCGCGGTGGTCATGAGCGCACGATCGGAGTCGGAGAGCGGGTGGTGGCCCGCCAGCAGGGCCTGGATGTAGAGCAGTTGCACGGTGCGTGCGAACACCGCGTCGTCCTGCACGCGCACCAGCGCCCGCACGACGCGATTCGACCAGTTCAGGCACAGGCGAGCGCTCAGATCGTCGTCGCGGCGGGCCGAGACGGTCGAGTCGATGCGGTCGAGCACGCCGCCCCACAGCGATCCGGTGATGCCCTTCGTGCGACCGCGGTCGATCCGGCGCAGCACCTCGGGGTCGGCGACGTAGAGCGCTGCGAGCTCCGGCTGGTCGATCGATCGCACCGTGACGGAGCATCCGGATGCCGTCAGCACGCCGCCCGCTCTCTCCTCCAGCGCCATCGCGGCATCCCGGTCGTCGAGGGGCGGCGGATCGAGACGGTCGAGTTCACCGGCGACGTCGACGAGCTCGATCGTGACGTGCGGGTAGAGCCCTGGCAGCAGGCGTACGAGCTCCGCGTCGTACAGGTACCCGCCGTTGACCAGCACCTCGGATCCGGGGGAGATGCCGGCGACCTGGCGGAACTCGTCGACCGACTGCGCGAAGCGCACGTGCGGATACCGCTCGACGAGATCGCCGATGCGCATCGTGCCGTGGGTCGTCTCGAGGGTCAGCCACCGCGTGATGAACTGTGCGAGCTCGTCGTCGTGGCGTACGAGCGACTTCAGGCCGACCTCGTGGACAGCCACGAACTGGGCCAGCCTGTGCGGCTCACGCAGCCCCAGCTCGAGCACCCAGCGACGGATGCCGGCGCCCAGCTGCTCGCGCACGCGCTCGAGCGCCGCGTCGTCGACGAGCGACTCGCGACTCGCCGTCGGGGCGAGTCCGGTCGAATCGACGACCGCCCGCACGAAGAACGCCCATTCGGGCAGCACGTCGTCGACCCGCTCGCCCAGAAGCATCCTGCCGAGGTACATGCGGGTGGCCTGACGAGCGCCAGGTGGGGGAGCGTAGGGGAGCACGTAGGCCAGCCCTCGGGTGCCCGTGGCGGGTTCATGGAGCTCGATCGCGTCGAGCGGTGTGGCACCGAGCAGGTCGCGTCCGTACTGCACAGCGCCGTCGATGTCGTCGACGGCGTCGAGGAAGGGTGCGCGCCTCGTGATGTCGATGTCGCCGCTCGCGGACTCGAGCGTCACCCGCACGGGCAGGAACTCGGCGAAGGTGGCGGCCAGCTCGCGCACGGCTGCAGGGCGCAGCAGCTCGTCGGCGTCGAATCGGGGCTTCAGGTGCACGCTCGTGCCGATGGGCAGGTCGTCGTCGATCTCGACGACGCGGAAGGTGCCGTCGGCACTGCCCGTCCACTCGACGGCCGAACCGCCCCGTGCGCTGCGCGAGCGGATCACGATCGAATCGGCGACCATGAAGCAGCTGAGCAGGCCGATGCCGAACTGACCCAGGTAGTCGCTGCGAGGAAGATCGAAGATGTCGCGCTTCGAGCTGCGTCCGACCGTGGCGAGCAGATCGCCCACCTCGGCGGCGTTCAGACCCACCCCGTCGTCGCGCAGCACGAACTCGCCGGAGGCGTCCGTCAGCGCGGTGATCCGGATGCTCCCACCCTCGCCGTCGACCTCGCGTCGTGCCGTGATGGCGTCGCGTGCGTTCTGCAGCAGCTCACGCAGATAGACGCGCGGACTCGAGTAGATGTGGCGGCTCAGGAGGTCGACGACACCGCGCAGGTCCACCTGGAACTGCTGCACGTCAGCGCTCACTGCGCCCCCTCCCGTTTCGTCCGCTCGCCGAGCCTAACAACAACGACGGGAGCGGGTCCGGTTCGGCAGCGACCGACGGATGCCGTATGCTTGTCCAGCAGTTGTTGTCTGCATTCTTTCGCCGTGCCCCGGTCCTTCCGGTCCGGTAGCGGTGGCAAGATGAAGATGACACCCCGAGACCTCCCGGTCTCTAGGGCGGTAGCTCAATTGGCAGAGCAGCGGTCTCCAAAACCGCAGGTTGCAGGTTCGATTCCTGTCCGCCCTGCGCGTCAGCACACGCTGACACACGAAAGGTACATTCAGGATGGATCAGGACGAACCGCGCGGCGAGGTCGTCGCGGCCGGCGCCACCCGCGAGAAGAAGCGCGGCATCGCGGGCTTCTTCGCAGGCATCGCCCTGTTCTTCCGTCAGGTCATCGCAGAGCTGCGCAAGGTCGTCACCCCGACCCGCAAAGAGCTGGTCAAGTTCACCGCAGTGGTGCTCGTCTTCGTTCTCATCGTCATGGGCATCGTCTACGGACTGGATACCCTGTTCGCCTGGGTGACGCACATCGTCTTCGGGGTTCCGGGCGCCTGACGCCCTCGCGGCCCTGGCCGCAGTGATTGGAAAGAAACAACGTGTCTGAACGATATTCCGACGACGCCGACTGGGCGACGGCTGCCGAGCAGTCCAGCGAAGAGGACGAGGCCCAGGAGGGCAACGTGCTCGCTGCGGAAGAGCAGTCGGTCACCTCGGCCGAACATGTCGCCCTCCACATCGAGGACGTCGACGGAGACGACGACGCCGATGCGCAGGACGACGACACCGACATCGACATCAACGACCCGGAGGCGGACGCGATCGTGAACGACGCTCTCAACCTGGACGAAGCGGCTGAGACTGAAGCTGCCGCTGAGGTCCTCAACGAATCCGTGGCGGAAGAGACCGCTGAGCTCGAAGCCGCTGAGGCCGACGAGGTCACCCCGTACGACGGACCCGACGTCAACGGCGATGAAGACGCCGACGACGAGTCGGACGATGACGAGGACGCCGAGGAAGACCCGTACGAGGCGTTCCGCATGGACCTTCGTATGCTTCCGGGCAAGTGGTACGTCATCCACTCGTACGCCGGGTTCGAGCGCAAGGTCAAGGCCAACATCGAGCAGCGCAAGTCGACGCTCGAGGTCGAGGACGAGATCTACCAGATCGAGGTCCCGATGGAAGACGTGGTCGAGATCAAGAACGGCCAGCGCAAGATGGTCACCCGCGTGCGCATCCCGGGCTACGTGCTCGTGCGCATGGAGCTCACGGAAGACACCTGGTCGGTCGTGCGCCACACTCCCGGGGTCACCGGCTTCGTGGGCAACGCCCACAACCCGACGCCGCTGCGCTTCGAAGAGGCCTTCAACATGCTGAAGTCGCTCGTCGAGGTCAAGGACGTCCCGACCGCCAAGAACATCGCGTCGAAGGGCGGCCTCGCCGTCGCTCGTCCGCTTCCCGCCGAGGTCGACTTCGAGGTCGGCGAGACCATCACGATCAAGGAGGGCTCGTTCGCGGGTCTTCCCGGTTCGATCAGCGAGATCAAGCCCGAGAGCGGCAAGCTCACGGTGCTCGTGTCGCTCTTCGAGCGCGAGACCCCGGTCGAGCTGTCGTTCGACCAGGTCACGAAGATGGTCTGACCCACACGCGTACATCGAGAACGGCCGTCCCTTTCGGGGCGGCCGTTCTCGCGTTCGTGGCACGTTCCCGGATCAGGTAGACTTGTATGGTTTGCGTGCCGCTTCGGCGTGCGCGCAGACGACCGCAGCCCGGAGATGCCGGGTTCGCGGGAGAGCGGATGCACCCGCATC
Organism: Microbacterium sp. K2; assembly: GCF_051365005.1. Taxonomy (NCBI): domain Bacteria; kingdom Bacillati; phylum Actinomycetota; class Actinomycetes; order Micrococcales; family Microbacteriaceae; genus Microbacterium; species Microbacterium sp. K2. Next base: position 172,438 of record NZ_JBLWII010000006.1, read on the forward strand.
CGTTCGATGAAAGGAAGAGGATATGGCACCGAAGAAGAAGGTGACCGGCCTGATCAAGCTTCAGATCAACGCCGGTGCAGCCAACCCGGCGCCGCCGATCGGCCCCGCGCTCGGTCAGCATGGCGTCAACATCATGGAGTTCTGCAAGGCGTACAACGCCGCGACCGAGTCGCAGCGCGGCAACGTCATCCCCGTCGAGATCACCGTCTACGAGGACCGCAGCTTCACGTTCATCCTGAAGACCCCGCCGGCCGCGGAGCTCATCAAGAAGGCTGCAGGCGTGCCCAAGGGCTCGTCGACGCCTCACACGGTCAAGGTCGCGAAGATCACCAAGGACCAGGTCCGTCAGATCGCCGAGACCAAGCAGGCCGACCTGAACGCGAACGACATCGAGGCTGCCTCGAAGATCATCGCCGGCACCGCCCGTTCCATGGGCATCACGGTCGAGGGCTGAGGAGAATAATCATGGCTACCAAGTCCAAGGCTTACAAGGCTGCCGCCGAGAAGATCGAGGCAGACCGTTTCTACACTCCCAGCGAGGCAGTCGCGCTCGCCAAGGAGACCGGCTCGACGAAGTTCGACTCGACCGTCGAGGTCGCGCTGAAGCTCGCGGTCGACCCCCGCAAGGCAGACCAGATGGTGCGCGGCACCGTCATCCTGCCCCACGGCACCGGTAAGACCGCCCGCGTCATCGTCTTCGCCACCGGCCCCGCGGCCGAGGCAGCGATCGCCGCAGGTGCAGATGAGGTCGGCGGCGCCGAGCTCATCGAGAAGGTCGCCGCAGGCTGGACCGCGTTCGACGCGGCCGTCTCGACCCCGGAGCTCATGGGCCAGGTCGGTCGTCTCGGAAAGGTCCTGGGTCCGCGTGGACTCATGCCGAACCCGAAGACCGGCACCGTGACCCCCAACACGGCCAAGGCCGTCGAGGAGATCAAGGGCGGAAAGATCGAGTTCCGCGTCGACAAGCACGCCAACGTGCACTTCGTCGTGGGCAAGTCGTCGTTCTCGGCTGACCAGCTCAACGAGAACATCGGCGCAGCGCTCGAGGAGATCGTCCGCCTCAAGCCGTCGAGCTCGAAGGGCCGTTACATCCAGAAGGGCGCCGTGTCGACCACGTTCGGCCCCGGCATCCCGCTGGACGTCAACGCCATCTGAGTGTGATTCCGGAAAGGCCCCCACATTCTGCGGGGGCCTTTCTGCATCCCGGAAGACATCGAGCGTCATCGGATGTTGGGATGCAGGTCGGATGCCGCGTACTGTGAATGAGTTCCGCGCCACAGCAATCGCGCCTCACCGCACCCCAGGAGGGTCACATGTCTCGTCGCCTCATCGCCGTCACCGCACTGGTCGTCGCCGCAGCAGCACTCACCGCCTGCAGCGGAAGCACGACCCCCGCTGAGAGCAGCTCGAGCGAGGGCGGCTCGGACTTCGGTCTCGTCAACGACGGCGTGCTCACGGTCGCCACTGAAGGGACCTACCGTCCGTTCAGCTTCCACGGCGACGGTGGCACGGGTGACCTCACCGGCTTCGACGTCGAGATCATCCAGGCTGTCGCCGACAAGCTCGACCTCGAGATCGAGTTCCAGGAGACTCAGTGGGACGCGATCTTCGCGGGCCTCGACGCCGGGCGCTTCGATCTCATCGCGAACCAGGTCAGCATCAACGAGGAGCGCCAGGAGAAGTACCTGTTCAGCACTCCGTACACCGTCTCTCCCGGTGTCATCGTGGTCGCCGAGGACGACGATTCGATCTCGTCGTTCGACGACCTCGAAGGCAAGACCACCGCGCAGTCCCTCACCAGCAACTGGTATGAGCTGGCCACTGAGTCCGGTGCCACGGTGGAGGGCGTCGAAGGCTGGGCGCAGGCCGTCGAGCTGCTGCGTCAGGGCCGTGTCGACGCGACCGTCAACGACAAGCTGACCTTCCTCGACTACGAGACCACCAACAGCCCGTCCGGTCTGAAGATCGCCGCCGAGACCGATGAGGCCGGCGAGCAGGCGTTCGTGTTCACCAAGGACAAGACCGACCTCGTCGAGGCGATCGACGGTGCGCTCGAAGAGCTGCGCGCAGACGGCACCCTGGCCGAGATCAGCGACAAGTACTTCGGCGAAGACGTGACGCAGTAGCCGATGGAGAATCCCTGGCAGCTGTTCTTCGATTCGCTCGGCCCCATCGCCCTCGCGGGAGTGACGGTCACGGTGCCGCTCGCACTGGTGTCGTTCGCCCTGGGGCTCGTGATCGCGATCGGCATCGCCCTGATGCGCATCTCGGTCAACCCGTTGCTGTCGGGGATCGCCAGGTTCTACATCTCGGTGATCCGAGGCACGCCGATGATCGTGCAGCTGTTCGTGATCTTCTACGGCCTCGGGTCGATCGGACTCAAGATCGATCCGTGGCCCAGTGCCATCATCGCGCTGTCGCTCAACGTCGGCGGCTACGGAGCAGAGGTCGTGCGCGCCGCCATCCTGTCGGTCCCCAAGGGGCAGTGGGAGGCGGCGTACACGGTCGGCATGAACCGCACGCGCACCCTGACCCGGGTCATCCTCCCGCAGGCGGCGCGCGTCTCGGTGCCGCCGCTGTCGAACACCTTCATCTCGCTCGTGAAGGACACCTCGCTCGCCTCGCTGATCCTCGTGACCGAGCTCTTCAAGGTCGCGCAGCAGATCGCCTCGGCGACCCTGGAGTTCATGGTGCTGTATCTCGCGGCCGCCCTGGTCTACTGGGTGCTGTGCCTCGTGCTGTCGTTCGGCCAGAGTGCACTCGAGAGGAGGCTCGATCGCAATGTCGCCCACTGACCCCGCGCACGCGCACACATCCACCGCTGACGCTCTTCTCACGGCACGCGGCCTGCACAAGCGCTTCGGCGACAACGAGGTGCTCCGGGGCATCGACCTCACGCTGCACCGCGGCGAGGTCGTCGTGCTGATCGGTCCGAGCGGGTCGGGCAAGACGACCGTTCTGCGGGCGCTCAACGGCCTCGAGACGCCGGATGCCGGCACGATCGTCGTCGCGGGCGGGCCCGACATCGACTTCGCTCCCGAGACGCCGCTCCCGAAGCGCACGCGCGCGCAGAAGCGACTCGCGCTGCGCGACCGCTCGGCGATGGTGTTCCAGCATCACAACCTCTTCCCGCATCTCTCGGTGCTCGAGAACGTCATCGAGGGTCCGTGGCGGGTGCAGGGCAGGCCGAAGGCCGAGGTGATCGCCGAAGCGCGGGTGCTCCTCGCCAGGGTCGGACTCGCCGACAAGGAGAACGCTCGTCCGCACGAGCTCTCCGGTGGGCAGCAGCAGCGGGTGGGCATCGTTCGCGCACTCGCGCTGCGCCCCGATCTCCTGCTGTTCGACGAGCCGACCAGCGCGCTCGACCCCGAACTCGTGGGGGAGGTGCTGCTGGTCATCAAAGAGCTCGCTGATGAGGGGTGGAGCATGGTGGTCGTGACGCACGAGTTGAGCTTCGCGCGCGAGGCGGCAGACCACGTGCTGTTCATGGATGCCGGCGTCGTCGTCGAAGAGGGGGCGCCCGCCGACATCTTCGGCGCTCCGCAGCACGAGCGCACGAAGAAGTTCCTCACCCGCATCCTGCGGCCTCTCGACGGCGACTGACCGCGGGGCATCTCGACGAGGTCGGGAGGGGTCCTTCGAGCCGCCTCAGGCTCAGAGCACCGGCAGCACCAGGCTGACGGCCAGCGTGATCATGACGACCGCGATGAGCGCGTCGAGGATGCGCCACGAGCGTTCGGTGCGCAGCCAGCGACCGAGGTAGCGGGCGCCGAACCCCAGCGCGGCGAACCACAGGATGCTGGCGGTGATCGCGCCGGCCGCGAACAGCCAGCGCTCGTCACCGTGGGTGGCCGCGATCGACCCGAGCATCAGCACGGTGTCGAGGTAGACATGGGGGTTCAACCAGGTCAGCGCGAGCGCCGTCGCGATCACCGGGGCGAGCGCCGTGCGAGTCGCCGTGGATGTGCCGCCCCTGATCGATCGCGCACTCGAGCTCTCGGCGTCGGCCGGGTCGACCCGCAGCTGCTCGCCACCCCGCCACGCACGGCGAGCCGCGAGGATCCCGTACGCCAGCAGGAACAGGGCACCAGCCCAGCGGGCGACGACGACGAGCCAGGGAGCCGCCGAGATGACGAATCCGAGTCCGGCGACGCCCGCAGCGATCAGCAGAGCGTCGGACACGGCGCAGATGATGACGACGGGCAGCACATGCTCCCTGCGGATGCCCTGGCGAAGGACGAAGACGTTCTGGGCGCCGATGGCGACGATCAGTGAGAGGCCGAGGCCGAGGCCGGAGAGCACGGGGAGCATGCTCCCAAACTAGGATCAGCCACCCATCAACACCAGTTCGGATTCCTTGCTGGCCATTAGCATCACTAATGTGAAGATCGATCCAGAACTCGCCGCCACCCTCGCCGCCGTCGCTGATGAAGGAACCTTCGACGCGGCATCCCGAGTGCTGGGGGTGACCCCCTCTGCAGTGAGCCAGCGATTGAAGAGCCTCGAGGAGCAGCTCGGACGCGTGCTCGTGGTGCGCACCAAGCCTGCGCGCCTCACGGAGGCCGGTGAGTCGGTCGTACGACTGGCGCGGCAGATCGCGTTGCTCGAGCACGACGCTCTCGCCGGGCTGGGTCTCGACGACGTGGACGCGCCGCGCACCCGCATCCCTCTCGCCGTCAACGCCGACTCGATGGCGACGTGGTTCCTCGGCCCGCTGGCGAGGCTCTCCGCAGCGCACGAGCTCGACTTCGACCTGCATCGGGACGACCAGAACTTCACGGCCCGTCTGCTCGAATCCGGCACGGTCATGGCTGCGGTCACCAGCGAGGCGGAGCCCGTGGCCGGATGCTCCGTCTCGCCGCTCGGCGTGCTGGAGTACCACGCGATGGCTGCTCCCGCGTTCGCCCGGCGTTGGTTCGGCGACGGTGTCACGGCCGAGACTCTCGCCGTCGCGCCGTTCGTGGACTTCGACCGTCGCGACACTCTTCAGCATGAGTGGCTGAGTGCCATGGGCGTCGCGCAGCAGGGGGTGCCCAGACACTACGTGCCGGCGTCGCATGACTACGCGCTCGCCGTCCGACTGGGGCTCGGTTGGGGAATGGTGCCGCTTCTGCAGAACGATCACGAGCTGGTGCCGCTCGGCGGACCGCCGTTGCGCGTCAGCCTCTACTGGCAGCAGTGGAATCTGCGGTCCGGAATGCTCGACACGATCGCCGCCGAAGTCGCGTCCGAAGCGCGGCGAGTCCTTTCTCGCTGAGCAGTCAGCCAGCCGATCGGTTGCGAGTCAAGGCAGACATTCTGTCGACATGAGTCACCAAAAACGGTCATCCGTGATGTCCTTGCCCTTGTAATCGAGGAGATCTTGGACAAAGCTGTCGGCAATGACAGGAACACTCGGATGCTGGCCGTCGTAGGGCGACCATCCCCAGGCATCCGCGGTTCGCGAATTCCGGAGGGGGAATGTCATGGCTGAGAAGAACACGCAACGCAAGGTTCTGGCAGTGCTGGCCGGTGGGCTGGTGCTCGGCGTCGGGATCGGGGTGACGCTCGCAGCCTGGAACGACTCGGAGTTCGCGACCGGCACCTTCACCGCAGGCTCGTTCAACCTGGAAGGCTCGACGACCAGCGCGACCGCCGGGTACGACGACCACAACGTCGATCTGGGTGACACCGCGGCGTCGCTCGTCTTCCAGTTGCCCGCGGTCGCGTCGTCGATGTCACCGGGCGATGTCGTCTATGCGCCGTTCTGGGTGCGCCTCGACAGCACGACCACCAACAGCGCCACGCTGCTGCCGTCCGGGATCACCGCGGGAACGGGGGGCAACGAGGCCAATCTCTCGTACACCGTGACCGCGATCGAGGCCGCCGACACCTGTGATGCGACGGCGACGGGAACAGTCCTGGCGACCGGCGCGACCCTGAGCGATCAGGCCGGAGCGACGTCGCTTCCGCTGGCCGAGGGCACTCCGGCCGGAACGGCGGGGGTGCCGCTGCAACTGTGCTTCGCGGTGACCGCGGGTACCGGTCTCACTCAGGGCGCCACCGCGACCGCGACCTGGGAGTTCACGGCCACCTCGACTGCGGACTGATCATGGCCGACACCCGCAGAGGCATGCGGGAGGGGAAGCGACTGCTCTCCCGTCGGATACGCGCCGTGCTCGCGGGCGGACTGGTGTTCGGCGTCGGCGCGACGATGACCCTCGCCGCCTGGAACGATTCCGAATACGGCAATGCGACCTTCACCGCCGGGAGGTTCGACATCGTGGGTGCGACCGACGGCGCCACGTTCTCGAGCCATCCCGTAGGCACTCCGGCCGCACTGTCCTTCAGCGCACCGTTCTCGGCGATGGCCCCCGGCAACACGACCTATGCGCTGTTCAGCGTCCGCACCGCGAATCCGTCGGTGGCGGGGACTCTGCAGCTCAGCGTGACCTCGACGGCGGGAACCGGACTCGGAACGTACCTGCGATACGGGGTGCGGGCGATCGCAGGCACGTCCTGCAACAGCACCACGTATGCGGCCGGCACCGCGGTCGTCCCCGACAACTCGTCGATGTCGGTCGGGGGCACCGGAACCCAGGCTGCAGCGGCGAACGGCGGAACGACCGTGAACTACTGCTTCGCCGTGACGTTGCCGGCGGCGACCGACAACGCCGCCCAGGGGCTGACGGCGATCCAGACATGGCAGGTCGCCGGAGTGTCGAGCTGATGCGCGCGCACCGCTGCGGATGACGTCGGAGGAGGAATGATGAGCGCACCGACGAGGCGGAGCCTGCGCGAGCAGGCGGCCACGATCGGCGAGTCGCCGTCTGCGCCCACGGCTTCGGCATCCGTCCCGCCTCGTTCGACTCGGCGAGGTCTCGGGCGCATGCTCGCCGACGCCCTGCTCTGGATCGCAGCCATCGCCGGACTCGCCTGCATCGTGCTGGTGATCGTCGCACTCACGGCGAACATCACTCTCATCATGTTCCGCACCGGATCCATGGCGCCGACCATTCCGGCCGGGTCCGTCGCGGTCGTGCAGAGCGTCGCGGCCTCACAGGTGCACGTCGGTGACGTGGTCACCGTCGATCGAGAGGGCTCCCTGCCGGTCACCCACCGGATCACCTCGATCGCGCCGGGCGCGAGCGAGGGCGAGCGGGTGATCACGATGAGAGGAGACGCCAACGCGGCCGACGATCCTTACCCCTACACCGTGCAGACGGTGCGCGTCGTGCTGTTCTCGGTTCCGGGGATCGCCACCGTGATCGTCGCGATGGGCAACCCCTATGTGCTCGGCGGGCTCACGATCGGCGCGACGGCTCTGGTCGTCTGGGCCTTCTGGCCCCGCTCGACGAAGGATCCTCCGGCGCGGCGCGAACCGACGGGAGCCGACCGATGAACCGGCGGGCCGCATGCGCGACGGGCATCACGGCGATCGTCGCCGGAGTGCTCGTCGCGGCGGGACCCGCGTCGGCGGCACCCTCGACACAGGTCGTGCAGGGCGAGGTCCTGCGGCTGGTCTCGATCGCCGACTGGGACGCCGCTTCGAGCCTGTTGCCAGGGCAGCCCGTGCAGTGGGACGTGACGGTGAGTGCCGAGGCGCCGGACCCGGGGACCGTCGCGGTGGGGATCAGCGCGAGCGGCGGCGCGGCGCTCAGGGTCGACGTGCTCCGCTGTGCGCAGGAGTGGCGCGAGGGCGGCTGCTCCGGGGGAGCCGACACGCTCGAGTCCGGCTGGTCGATACCGCTGGACGGGGTCGAGATGCCGCTCGTCGAGATGGCGGACACAGCGGTCGCGCACCTCAGGCTCGTCATCGCCCTCGACGGCGAGGATGGCGGCAGCACGCAGGTGCGCGTGCACGCGCGCGGCGCCGGTGAGTCGGCGACGATCGGGCCGGACGGTGGGCTCGCGACGACAGGAGCGGCGCCGTTCGCACCCTGGGTGGTCGGTGGGGGGCTCGCCCTGGTCGCGACCGGTGCCGCGCTGAGCGCGGTACGGCGTCGTGGGGCGACTCGTCCGGGGGAGGACCGGTCATGACCCCGCGGCGACGGCGGCGCATCCTCGCCGGACTCGTCGGCGTGACGCTGCTGGCCGGTGTCGGGCTGGCTCCGACGGCCCAGACCACGGACGCCGCCTTCACGGACCCGGAGTACTCGAGGACCACGATCACGGCGTTCCGGGTGCCGGCGCCCACGATCATCGCGTGCGCGGTCACGAACAACGGACTCGGAGTGTTCCAGAGCGTCAGGCTCGATTGGACGTCGCCCTACCCCGCGACCGGAACCAGGCTCACGCTCACCCAGGGGGCGACGACAGCCGTGGTGCCCGCCTCGAACATCACCACGACCGGACCGGCCGCGGGCCTCTACACGCACTCGGCCGTGCTCACGCAGGCGCTGCTGACCAGTCTCATCTCGAACCTGCTCGGCAGCACGACGACGATGACGGCCACGAACCTCCTGGCGGGCACGACATGGGTGTCGGCGGGATCATCCCGCCAGCTCTCGATCGCGTTGCTGGGATTGAACGCCTCCTGCACCTGAGGGCAGGTGAGGCGAGTGCGTTCAGTCGGCGAGTGCGAGCGCGCGGAAGGCGTCACGCTCACGAAGGTGCTCGCGGCGGCTGGCGGCGGCGGCGGCCGCGGCATCCGCGATCCGTGTCGGCACCTGCATGCCGGTGGTCCGCCGGTACAGCTCGTCGATGAGGTCGGTGGCGAGGCCGACGAGCTTCGCGATCTCGCGGTCGTCGCGGTCGATCCAGACGCAGCGGGGCTCATCGTGGATCGGAGCGAAGTCGACGTGCTCCTCCCAGACGAACAGGGTGCGCTCGGCTCCGAGCACGTGCTGCTGCCACCAGATCTGGCGGAGGTAGGTGCGGGGGATGCCGCGGAACGCCTTGTTCGTGGTCTTGATCTCGGCGAGCTTCACGCGGCCGTCTGCGTCGACCGCGATGCCGTCGGGGGTCGCGAGGTGGCGGTGCTCGACCTCGGCGCGGAACAGGGCCGACGACGGGAGGATGCCATGAGTCGCCGCCACCCAGGCGGCGATCTCGGGTTCGCGGCGTCGCCCGTGGTCGGTGTAGGCGTTGCCTCCGAAGCGGGGGCCGCCGCCGAGCTTAGAGTCGGCCGCGCGCGCGATCGACCTCTCGCTCGTGAGTCCGGCGACGTCCGTGGCGGTGATCCCGCGCGAACGTGCCCTCATCCAGGCCACGCGGTCACGGGAGTCCGCGACGATGCGAGCTTGGAGTTCGGGGGTCACCTATCGAGGGTAACCCCGGCCGCCGACTCTCACTTCCGCACACGCCGCTCCGCGGCATCCGTCGGACGCTCTCCGCGTCGGAGGCGGGTCAGTCGAGCCCTGGCCATCCCTCCGGGCCGGACGAGCCGGCGACGTAGTCGTCGAGCGGCACATCGTCTCGCCGCCACGCCTCGAGGATCGGGGCCACGATCCGCCACGACTGCTCGGCGGCGTCGCCGCGCACCGCCAGCATCGGATCGCCGTCCAGCACGCCCGACAGCACCTCGGCATAGGCCTTGAGCGCGCCTTCGCCCAGCTCGGCCGACAGGGTCGCCCGCTCCAGCTCGAACGGGTCCTCCGACGCGTTGAGGTTCAGCTCGAGCGACATCCGGTCCGGGCCGAGTGAGAACCGCAGGACTGCGCCGTCCGACGTGCCGGTGAGTCCCCGCGGCAGGTGGCGGACGGGGCGGAAGCGGACGACGATCTCTCTCGCTGGCGTGCCGAGTGCCTTGCCCGAGCGGAGCCGGAACGGGATACCTGCCCAACGGGCGTTGCGCACCTCGAACGTCGCCTCGGCGAGAGTCTCGGTCCGGCGGTCCGGATCGACTCCGGGCTCGTCGACGTACGACGGCTTCGCTGTGCCATCGACCTCTCCGGCGGTGTATCGGGCTCGGCGCGACGACGCCGCGGGGTCGTCGCCCCACACCGTGGTCGCACGCAGCACCGCGCCGGTCGCGGCACGGAAGTCGACCTCGTCGAGAGTTGCGGGCTCCTCCATCGCGAGCACGGCGAGCACCTGGAGCAGGTGGCTCTGGATCATGTCGACCAGCGCGCCGGCGTTGTCGTAGTACCCCGCGCGCCCCTCCAGCGCCAGGGATTCGTCGTAGACGATGTCGACCGATTCGATGCTCTCGGCCGACCACAGCGGTTCGAGGATGCGGTTGGCGAACCGTGCCCCGAGCAGATTCAGCGTGGTCGAGCGGCCCAGGAAATGGTCGACCCGGAACACCTGGCTCTCCGGCACGAGCGCCGTGAGTGTCCGATTCAATGCTCGCGCGCTCGCCTCGTCGGTGCCGAACGGCTTCTCCATGACGAGCACCGCGCCGTCTGGCAGCATCTCGGGCGTGAGCGCCGCGACGGACGCCGCGGCGACCGACGGAGGCACGGCGAAGTAGAGCGCGACCTGCCCGGTGCAGTCCCGCAGCAACGCCCGCAGGTCATCGGAGCGGGTGATGTCGGTGCGCACGTACGTGACATCGACGCGCGAGAGGGCGTCCTCGGCATCCATCGACGCGAAGGCCGTCCGGACGACCGTCTCGAGATCGGAGGCGCTCCATTCCTCGCGGTCCGCGCCGACGATCCGCACGGAGCGTGTCAATTCCCTCGTCAGCAGCTGTCCCAGCGCGGGCAGCAGCAGCCGCGAGGTGAGGTCGCCGCCAGCCCCGAGGATCACCAGCGTCGTCGCATCGGTCATGGTCTCACCGTAACCCGTCCGCTCGGTGCGCGGCCATGGCAGACTCGGTCGATGCCCGCACCGATCGAGGACTACGCCCTGCTCAGCGATTGCCGCACCGGCGCGCTCGTCTCGAAAGAGGGCAGCATCGACTGGCTCTGTCTGCCTCGCTTCGATGCTCCCTCGCTGTTCGGAGCCCTGCTCGGAGAAGCGAGCAACGGATGCTGGAGTCTGCGCCCGCTGGATGCGGCGGCGACCTCGCAGCGGCACTACGTGTCGGACACGTTCATCCTCGTCACGCGCTGGGAGACGGCCCACGGCATCGCCGAAGTGCAGGAGTTCATGCCGCTGCATCCTTCGCGCAGCGACGTGGTGCGCCGGATCGTCGGGATCGAAGGTCGGGTCGAGTTCGTCACCGAGCTGCGGCTGCACTTCGACTACTCGCGCAGGCTCCCCTGGGTGCGCCAGGTGGGCACGAGCGAGGAGCCGGCCCTGCGCGCGACGGCCGGACCCGAGGCCGTGATCGTGCGCGGAGTGCGGCTCATCGCGGAGGATCATCGGCATCGGGCGACGCTCACGGTCTCTGCCGAGGAGGTCCGGGACCTGACCCTCAGCTGGTTCCCCTCGCATGAGCATTCTCCGAAGCCTCTCGACATCGACGGCGCGATCGCCGCCACACGATCGTGGTGGCAGGGCTGGGCGAGTGGCATCCAGCACGAAGGCCCGTACCGCGGTGAGGTCGTGCGGTCGCTGCTGGTCCTACGGGCGCTCACGAACAAGGACACCGGCGGGATCGTGGCTGCGGCGACGACGTCTCTCCCCGAGGAGTTCGGCGGCTCGCGGAACTGGGACTACCGATTCGTCTGGCTGCGGGACGCCGCGCTGACGCTCGAGGCTCTCATCGCGCACGGGTTCCTCACCGAGGCGCACCACTGGCGGCGCTGGCTGCTGCGAGCCATCGCCGGGGAGCCGAGCGAGGTGCAGATCATGTACGGGATCGCCGGGGAGCGCGATCTCCTCGAACGCGAGCTCACGAGCCTGCCCGGCTACGGAGGCGCCGCCCCGGTGCGGATCGGCAACGGTGCGGTCGACCAGTACCAGGGCGACGTGATCGGCGAGGTGCTGGTCGCTCTCGAATGCGCCCGGATCGCCGGCCTCGAAGAGGGCGACTTCTCGTGGCCGCTGCAACGGGCCCTCATCGAACAGGTGATCGCCTCGATCGACCGCCCCGACAACGGCATCTGGGAGATCCGGGGTGAGCCGCAGTGGTTCACGCACTCCCGGGTCATGATGTGGGCAGCGCTCGATCGTGGTGTGCGCGCCGTGCGCGAGCACGGCCTCGCCGGCGATGCCGATCGCTGGGCGGCGGTCCGCGACAGTCTGCGGCGCGAGATCGACGAGCGCGGCGTCGACCCCGACGAGGGGTACTTCACCCAGCACTACGGCTCGACCGAGGTCGACGCCTCGCTGCTCGTGCTCCCGCAGGTCGGGTACTGCGCGCCGGACGATCCGCGGATGCTCCGCACCGTGGCGCAGATCGAGCGGACTCTGCTCACCGAGGGATTCGTCCGCCGCTACCGCACGGAATCCGGCGTCGACGGGCTTGAGGGAGGGGAGCATCCCTTCATCGCGTGCAGCTTCTGGCTGGTCGAGCAGTATGCGACGACCGGGCGCACCGACGAGGCCCGTGATCTGATGTCGCGATTGATCGACATGACGAACGACCTCGGCCTGCTCTCGGAGGAGTACGACGTCGGACAGGACCGGCAGGCGGGCAACACCCCACAGGCGCTGTCGCATCTGACTCTGATCCGCGCGGCCGACGCGCTGGCCGGACACGGAGGACGAGCCGCGAACCGGCGATGATCCCGCCCGATTTGGGAGTGGCCGATGCCCTGGGGTAAAGTTGTCGTAACCGAAGACCGCTGGTCATCGTCGTGCGTGCGAACGCGAGACGATCGAAGCTCTGCTCAGCAGGGGCCCGCGCAGGACACGAACTTTCAAAGCTCCGTGCGCTTGCGCCGGAGCTTTTCTGTTGCATGCGGTCAGGGGTCGGTGCCTCACCGCCGTGAGGCGCCTCGTACACACCAAGGAGTGACCATGGCGCAGAAGGACGCATCGGTCGCCGAGCTCACGAAGTCATTCGAGAACTCGACTGCCGTTCTGCTGACCGAGTACCGCGGTCTGACGGTTGCCCAGCTCAAGGAGCTGCGCAACAGCATCCGTCAGGACGCTGAGTACGCCGTGGTGAAGAACACGCTGACCAAGATCGCCGCCAACAAGGCTGGCATCACCGCGCTGGACGACGACCTCAAGGGTCCGTCGGCCGTCGCGTTCGTGCACGGTGACTTCGTCGCCACTGCCAAGGCTCTTCGTGACTTCGCCAAGGCCAACCCGCTTCTCGTGATCAAGTCGGGCATCTTCGAGGGCAACGCCCTCTCCGCCGACGAGGTCAACAAGTACGCCGCGCTCGAGAGCCGTGAGGTTCTGCTGGCGAAGGCTGCGGGCATGATGAAGGCCACGATGGGCAAGGCTGCTGCCACCATCGATGCTCTTCGCGAAAAGCTGGAGACCGCTGAGGCCGCGTAAGCGACCTGCGATCTCGTTCAACAAACCCATCTATCTAGGAGATACATCATGGCTAAGCTCACCACTGAGGAGCTGCTCGAGCAGTTCGCAGGCCTGACCCTCGTCGAGCTCAACGACTTCGTCAAGGCGTTCGAGGAGAAGTTCGAGGTCACCGCTGCTGCCCCCGTCGCCGTTGCAGGCGCAGGCGGCGGCGCTGCTGAAGAGGTTGAGGAGAAGGACTCCTTCGACGTCATCCTCGAGGCTGCCGGCGACAAGAAGATCCAGGTCATCAAGACCGTCCGCGAGCTCACCTCGCTCGGTCTCGGCGAGGCCAAGGCCGTCGTCGACGGTGCTCCCAAGGCCGTGCTCGAGGGCGCGAACAAGGAAGCCGCCGAGAAGGCCAAGGCTGCTCTCGAAGAGGCAGGCGCCACGGTTACCCTCAAGTAATCCGTTCCGGATCGCGGCGTGACGCCTCGATCCGGAAGCGTCTGAACGCTTCACGAAAGCCCCGGGTTCGCCCGGGGCTTTCGTGCGTCCGGGGTCGGGCGGATGACGTCGGGGTCAGCGACGGCCCGCGGTGGAACTGCGCACGACCAGCGAGGATGCCGTCACGGTGTGCTCTCGTGGCGAATCCGGATGGTCGATCTGCTGCCGCAGCAGGCGCACGGCTTCGTGTCCCTGCTCCCGTGGCGACTGCCTGATGGTGGTGAGCGCGAACATCTCCGCGTGCTGGTGGTCGTCCACCCCGACGATGCTGAGCTCTGTGGGCACGGCGATCCCCAGCCGTCGGGCGGCGATCATCGCTCCGATCGCCGCCTCATCGCACACGCCGACGATCGCGGTGGGGCGCCCCCTGCGGTCGCCGAGAAGCTCGACGGCGGCGGCGTAGCCTCCCGGCATCGTCGGACGCGCATCAGCGATCCTGGCGATGGCCTCCAGGCCCGCCGCGGCGAGTGCTTCGAGATATCCCTCGACGCGCTGGGCGTCGCCGAAGCTGAGGTCGTCCGGATCCGCGGATCCGCCGACGAAGGCGATGTCGGTGTGGCCGAGCTCGATCAGGTGCTCGGTGGCGATGCGGGCGGCGGCGACGTCGTCGATCGACACCGCACTCGACCCTTCGCTGTAGGGACCGATGCTGACCAGCGGCCGCTCCGAGCGATGCAGACGCTCGAGCTCCTGCGCACTCGGTTGGATGCCGACGGCGATGATCCCGTCGAACCGGCGGCCGGGCAGCACCGTGTCGAAGAGACGTTCTCGGGTCTCGCTGCCCTCGCGGATGCCGTACAGGGCGAGTTCGTAGTCGAGGGCGAACAGGGATTCCTGAATGCCGGCGAGCAGCTCGGCGAAGAACCAGCGATCGACAGGAGGCATGATGACCCCGACGGTCTGCGTGCGCCCCGTCGCGAGGCTCGTCGCGGACGAGTGCGCGACGTAGGCCAGTTCGTCGGCAGCATCGGTCACCCGCTTGCGTGTGCCTTCCGAGACGTATCCGCGTCCGCTGAGTGCCCGGCTCGCGGTCGCTTTCGATACGCCTGCACGCGCCGCGACGTCCGCGATCGTGCTCATGGGTCCTCCTCGACCATGATTCGGCGCGTTGCTCCCCCCGCGCCGATGTCAGCGTAGCCGTTCGTCATCGGTAAAGGAACCGGTTCCATACGAATGGCGAGGGAGCGCTCCCACTCCCCGGGGTCGGACATCTCGAATGGTTGCGAGCTTGTGATCCTGGCTTATTGTGCCGGGATATCAGACCCCGGTAGGTTGTCCTGGAATCGGTTCCCGATTCTGTGCCGAGGGGCGGCGCAGGATGACGGGGGAGCCGTGAACTCGAAGAGGAGAATTCACATGGGTCTGTCACAGCGTTCCCGGCGTTACGCGCCAATCGCACTGCTGGGAGTCGCGGGCATCGCGCTCGCCGGCTGTGGTGCCCCCGGAGGCACCGACGGCGGTGCGGAGGGCGGCGGCGGCGGAGACAACACCGTCACCATCTACGGCACGATCGTCGAGGGCGAGGCGGAACTCCTCGCGGAGTCCTGGGCGGACTTCGAAGAAGAGAACGACATCGAGATCAAGTACGAGGGCAGCCAGGACTTCGAGACCCAGCTCGGCACGCGCGCACAGGGCGGCAACCCGCCCGACATCGCGATCTTCCCGCAGCCGGGTCTGTTCGCGGACTACGCCTCGCGCGACCTGCTGAAGCCGGCTCCTGAGGCGGTCAAGGCGAACGCCGAGGAGTACTGGACTGAGGGCTGGGTCGAGTTCGGCACGTACGACGGCACCTTCTACGGCGCGCCGCTCATGGCGAGCGTCAAGGGCTGGATCTGGTACTCGCCGACGAAGTTCGCCGAGTGGGGCGTCGAGGAGCCCACGACCTGGGACGAGCTTCTCACCCTCACCGAGACGATCAAGACTGCGAGCGGCAAGGCTCCCTGGTGCGCGGGCTTCGAATCGGGCGTCGCGACCGGCTGGCCCGGCACCGACTGGATCGAGGACCTCGTGCTCCGCAACGCGGGCCCCGACGTCTACGACCAGTGGGTCAAGAACGAGATCCCGTTCACCGACCCGCAGATCAAGGAGGCGTTCGACGCCACGGGTGAGCTCCTGCTCAACCCGGAGTACGTCAACGCCGGCTTCGGCGACGTGCGGTCGATCAACTCGACCGCATTCGGTGATGTCGCGGCACAGGTCGCCAGTGGTGAGTGCGCGCTGACCCACCAGGCCTCGTTCCTCTCGGGCTTCTACCCCGAGGGCACGAACTTCGCCGAAGACGGAGACGTCTGGGCGTTCCTGACGCCGAGCCAGAGCGCCGACGAGACGCTCATCACAGGTGGTGGCGAGATCGTCGGAGCGTTCAGCGACGACGAGGCCACGCAGAAGGTGCTCGAGTACCTGTCGAGCCCCGAGTGGGCGGACAGCCGCCTCGCGCTCGGCGGAGTGACGTCGGCCAACAAGGGCGTGAACCTCGATGTGGTCGAGGACCCGATCCTGCAGGAGTCGATCAAGCTGCTCCAGGACGACTCGATCACGTTCCGCTTCGACGGATCCGACCAGATGCCCGGAGCCGTCGGCTCCGGAACCTTCTGGAAGGGCATGGTCGCCTGGATCAACGGAACCTCGACCGATGAGGTCCTCCAGCAGATCGAGACCGGCTGGCCTTCCAGCTGATCCGACCAGGTGGGCCACCCGATGGGTGGCCCACCTTCTCGCTCCCGGTCCGCGCATCGTCGCGCGGACCGCTGATCAGCTCCGTCTCATGAAGGGGAATCCATGAACGCGACTGTGTTCTTCCAATGGATCGGGTCTCTGCCCCCGATCGCCCAGGCTCTCGCCGTGGTCATCGCCTTCGCGGTGGTCGTCGTCGTCATCCTGCTTCTCGTCGACATCGCGCCGCGAAAAGGCGCGCTCTACACCGGCATCCGACTGGCGATGTGCCTGCTCATCCCGTTCGCGGTGATGTGGTTCTTCAACTCCTATTACTGGGCGATGGGAGTCGCGGTCGCCGTCGGCGCCCTCTTCTTCTTCCTCGACTACCGCTCCCGCGACGGAGCCGGGTACCTGATCCAGCTCGTCGCGTTCATGGCTCCGGCCATGCTGCTGCTGCTCGCAGGTCTGATCCTGCCGTCGATCCAGACCGTGTACGCATCGTTCTGGAACTCGACCGGCAGCGACTTCGTCGGCTTCTCGAACTACCTCTGGATCTTCACGCAGTCCGACGGAGTGACCTCGGTCATCAACACGATCGTCTGGGTGCTGCTGGTTCCGACGCTCTCGACGATCGTCGGTCTGGCCTACGCGGTCTTCATCGACAAGACCCGCGGCGAGAAGATCTACAAGCTGCTGGTCTTCATGCCGATGGCGATCTCGTTCGTCGGCGCGAGCATCATCTGGCGCTTCGTGTACGCCTACCGCGGCCCCGAGTTCGAGCAGATCGGTCTGCTCAACCAGATCCTGGTCTGGTTCGGCGGAGAGCCGCAGCAATTCCTGCTGAACGGCCCGTGGAACAACCTGGCGCTCATCGTCGTGCTGATCTGGGTGCAGACCGGTTTCGCGATGGTCGTGCTCTCGGCATCGATCAAGGGTGTTCCCACCGAACTCCTGGAGGCGGCCGAGCTCGACGGCGCGAACGCCTGGGAGCGTTTCCGCTCGGTGACGATCCCATCGATCCGCCCCGCACTGATCGTCGTTCTGACCACCATCTCGATCGCCTCGCTGAAGGTGTTCGACATCGTGCGCACGATGACCGGTGGCAACTACGGGACGTCGGTGCTCGCGAACGAGATGTACACCCAGTTCTCCAAGTTCGAGGCGGGTCGCAGCGCTGCGCTCTCCGTCATCCTGTTCATCCTGGTGCTGCCGATCGTGATCTACAACGCGCGCCAGATCAAGAAGCAGCGGGAGATCCGATGACCGACACAGTGAAGTCAGACACGGGCGCGAACAGCACGCGAGCGATCACGACAGGCGGGCGCTTCGAAGCGTCGGCGGGCCGTGCACGCAAGCGTCTCAGTCGTCCGTGGGCGACGGTCGCCTCGATCGTCATCGCCGTGGTGTGGACCATTCCGACGCTCGGACTGTTCATCTCGTCGTTCCGCGAGAGGGATGCGATCGAGACGACCGGGTGGTGGACGTTCTTCACCAACCCGCAGTTCACGCTCGACAACTATTCGGCGGTGCTGCAGTCGGGTACCACCCAGCTGACGATCCTGGAGTCGTTCTTCAACTCGATCGTCATCACGATCCCGGCCACGCTCATCCCGTTGATGATCGCCGCGATGGCGGCGTACGCGTTCTCGTGGATCGAGTTCAAGGGTCGCAACGCGCTGTTCATCTTCGTGTTCGCGCTGCAGATCGTGCCGATCCAGATGGCGCTGGTTCCGCTGCTGTCATCGTTCTCGCGGGGCATCAACCTGTTCGGCGTGCAGGTGACGCAGGGTCTCGACGTCGCCGGCGGCTACGCCCAGGTGTGGATCGCCCACACGATGTTCGCACTGCCGCTGGCGATCTACCTGCTGCACAACTTCATGTCGGAGATCCCCGGCGAGATCATCGAGGCCGCACGCGTCGATGGAGCATCGCGCGGTCAGATCTTCTTCCGGATCGTGCTGCCGCTGACCATGCCGGCGATCGCGTCGGTGGCGATCTTCCAGTTCCTGTGGGTCTGGAACGACCTGCTCGTCGCCCTGGTGTTCGCCGACGGCGCCGCCTCGCCGATCACCAAGGTGCTTGCCGAGATCACCGGTCGCGGCGAGGGCTGGTACCTCCTCACCGCAGGCGCGTTCGTGTCGATCATCGTTCCGCTGATCGTGTTCTTCTCGCTCCAGCGGTACTTCGTGCGAGGACTCCTGGCGGGTTCCACGAAGGGCTGATCGGCTCCCACTGAGCTGCGGAACACACGATGCCGCGATCGGGCGCAACACAGCCCCGGTCGCGGCATCGTCGCACGTACGCTGTGAACATGAAGTACGCAGACTCCATCGTCGATCTCGTCGGCGACACGCCCCTCGTGAAGCTCCAGCACGTCACCGAGGGTGTGGAGTGCACCGTGCTCGTGAAGCTGGAGTACCTCAACCCCGGGGGATCGGCGAAGGACCGCATCGCGTCGCGCATCATCGAAGCGGCCGAGGCCTCGGGCGACCTGCAGCCGGGTGGCACCATCGTCGAGCCCACGAGCGGCAACACCGGCGTCGGCCTCGCTCTGGTCGCCCAGCAGCGCGGGTACAAGTGCGTCTTCGTGCTGCCGGACAAGGTCGGAGAAGACAAGATCGACGTGCTCCGCGCCTACGGTGCCGAGGTCGTCGTCACCCCGACCTCGGTGGCCGCAGACAGCCCGGAGTCGTACTACAGCGTCAGCGATCGACTCGCCCGCGAGATCCCGGGAGCGTTCAAGCCCAATCAGTACGAGAACCCCAACGGCCCGCGGAGCCACTACGAGACCACCGGTCCCGAGATCTGGCGCGACACCGACGGACTGATCACGCACTTCGTCGCCGGCGTCGGCACGGGCGGCACGATCACGGGCACCGGGCGCTATCTGCGCGAGGTGTCGGAGGATCGCGTGCGCATCGTGGGGATCGACCCCGAAGGCAGCGTCTACAGCGGCGGCACGGGGCGCCCGTATCTGGTCGAGGGGGTGGGCGAGGACATCTGGCCCGGCGCCTACGACCCGACGGTTCCGCACGAGATCGTCGCGGTCGACGACGCCGAGTCGTTCGCGATGACCCGGCGGCTCGCGCGTGAAGAGGGGATCCTGGTCGGCGGCTCCAGCGGCATGGCCGTGGTCGGCGCGCTGCGGGTCGCGCGTGATCTGCCGGCGGATGCCGTGATGGTGGTGCTGCTGCCCGACGGAGGGCGCGGCTACCTCAGCAAGATCTTCAACGACGGCTGGATGCGCTCCTACGGCTTCAGCGAGGTCGAGGAGGGCGAGACCGTCGCCGATGTGCTGGCCTCCCGCACCGCCCGGCTGGGGGAGGGGATTCCCGATCTGGTGCATGCGCACCCGACCGACACGGTGCTCGAGGCCATCGGCATGATGACCGAGTACGACGTCTCGCAGCTCGTGGTGCTGAGCGCCGAGCCTCCCGTGATGATGGGCGAGGTCGTCGGCACGGTCGACGAGAAGGGTCTGCTCGACCTGCTGTTCCGCGGAGACGCCAAGCCTGCGGATGCCGTGGGAGAGCATGTGGGGGAGCGGCTGCCGCTCATCGGCATCCATGCTCCTCTCGCGCAGGCGCGGGCTGCTCTCGCCGACGCCGACGCGCTGCTCGTCACGCTCGACGGCAAGCCGCACACGGTGCTCACCCGGCAGGACCTGCTGTCGTACCTCTCGCGCTGACGCCCGGCGTAACAGGGGCGACTGTCGCCCCCGGGGCGGACGTAGGCTGAGGTCATGTCCGAGCATGCTTTCGCCACCCGAGCCATCCACGCAGGTCAGGCGCCCGACCCGACCACAGGGGCGATCATCCCGCCGATCTATCAGGCGTCCACCCATGTGCAGGACGACATCGGCGGGTTCCGCGACGGCTACGAGTACAACCGTGCGGGCAACCCGACGCGCTCGTCGCTCGAGACGCAGCTCGCGGCGCTCGAGGGCGGTGCGAACGCCCTGTCGTTCGCCTCCGGTCTCGCGGCGGAAGACGCGCTGCTGCGCGGCATCCTGAAGCCCGGCGACCACGTCGTGCTCGGCAACGACGTCTACGGCGGCACCTACCGCCTGTTCGCCCGCGTGCTCGCGCCGTGGGGGATCGAGTTCTCGACGATCGAACTGTCCGACGTCGACGCGGTGCGCGCGGCGATCCGCCCCGAGACGAAGATCGTCTGGGTCGAGACTCCCAGCAACCCGCTGCTGAAGATCGTCGACATCGCGCTCATCGCCGAGATCGCGCACGCGGCCGGAGCGATCACGGTCGTCGACAACACCTTCGCCTCTCCTGCGCTGCAGCAGCCGCTCTCGCTCGGCGCAGACCTCGTCGTGCACTCCACCACGAAGTACCTGGGCGGACACTCGGACGTCCTCGGCGGGGCGGTGGTCTTCGGAGACGACCGCTTCTTCGAGCAGATCAAGTTCCAGCAGTTCGCGGTCGGCGCCGTCTCGGCCCCGCTCGACGCGTGGCTCACGACCCGCGGCATCAAGACGCTCGCGGTGCGGGTGCGTCAGCACTCCGAGAACGCGCAGGCCATCGCCGAGTGGGCCGCGGCTCGCCCGGAGTTCGCGACCGTCTACTACCCGGGGCTCGCCTCGCACCCGGGGCACGACATCGCCGCACGGCAGATGAGCGGCTTCGGCGGCATGCTGTCGCTCGGCCTCTCGGCGGGTGCGGACGCCGCGAAGGCGTTCGCCGAGTCGACCGAGCTCTTCCAGCTCGCCGAGTCGCTCGGCGGCGTCGAGTCTCTGATCGGCTACCCGCCGGACATGACCCACGCCTCGGTGCGCGGCACCGCGCTCGCAGTGCCCGAGAACGTCGTGCGACTGTCGGTGGGCATCGAGGGCGTCGACGACCTCATCGCCGATCTCGAGCAGGGGCTCACGCGCCTTCGCTGACCCCAAGTCGGCTGGCGCCTGGTGGTCCACCGCTGAGTGGTCAGAAACACATCCCCGGAAGGCCGGATGGATGCGTTTCTGACCACTCAGCGTCGATGCGGCATGCAGGTGCGTGCGAGCGGGCTGTAGCATGGAGACTTCGCCCTGATCGAATCGATTCGACTTCCTTCGCCGATTCGACCGCTCTCGCGACTCGATCTCTCACTGTTCCTGCACGCCCTCGAAATCCGGAAGGACCGTCGTGCCCGACGCTCCACGCACTGACTCCATCTCGACCTCCGCCCCCGAGCGGACGGCCACCGGCAGCATCCGCATCCCGTCGGCGACCGGCGCGATCCGCACTCTCGGGTCGAACCCCGCCACGGCGCCGATCATGCTGCACCCCGGCGACTCGATCTCGAACGGTCGCCGCGCGCTCTACATCGTGCTGCTCGGGGCGCTCACCGCCCTCGGCCCGTTCACGATCGACCTCTATCTGCCCGCCTTCCCGGTGCTCGAGCAGGACTTCGAGACCACAGCCGCCGCGATCCAGCTGACCCTGACCGGCACGATGATCGGCTTCGCACTCGGGCAGCTCGTGGTGGGGCCGCTCAGCGACAAGGTCGGTCGGCGCATCCCGCTGATCGTCGTCACCGCCCTGCATGTGCTGGCGAGTGTGGCCGCGGCGTACGCCCCGACTCTTCCGCTGCTCAGTGGCGCTCGCGTGCTCATGGGCGTGGGGGCCGCCGCGGGTGGCGTCGTCGCGATGGCCATCGTGCGCGACCTGTTCGGCGGACGCCGGCTGGTCGTGATGCTGTCGCGGCTCGCGCTGGTCTCGGGCGTAGCCCCGGTGATCGCCCCGCTGATCGGCTCATGGCTGCTCACGCTGATGCCCTGGCGCGGCATCTTCGTCGTGCTCGCCCTCTACGGCGTGGTGATGCTCGTCTCGACCGTGGTGTTCATCCCCGAGACGCTGCCGATCGCGCGCCGCCAGGAGAAGGGCGGCGCCACCGTCATGCAGCGCTATCGCTCGGTGTTCTCCGACCGTGTCTTCATCGGCGTGCTGATCATCGGCGGCATGACCTTCTCCGGGCTGTTCTCCTACCTGTCGGCGTCGCCGTTCCTGTTCCAGCAGACCCACGGACTCGATGCGCAGCAGTACGGCCTGCTGTTCGCCGTCAACTCCCTCGGGGTCGTAGCCGGTGTGCAGACGGCCTCTCGGCTCGCCGCACGATTCGGCCCGCAGTGGGTCATGGCGTACTCGACCGCGGTGCTGCTGCTGGCCGGGGTCGCGATCATCGTGACCGACCAGCTCGGCCTCGGGCTGTGGGGCACGGTCATCCCGCTGTTCTTCTTCATGACGGCCTGCGGCTTCACATTCCCGAACGTGCAGGTGCTCGCCCTCGACCGCCACGGCAAGGCTGCGGGCACCGCGGCATCGGTCATCGGCGCCACGAACTTCGGCGTCGCAGGACTCGTCTCGCCGGTGGTCGGATGGATCTCGCACGGCACCGGAATCACCGCCACGAGCATGGCCTCGGTCATGGTCGGCTGCGCCGCGATCGGCATCCTCTCGCTGTGGTTCATCGTGCGCCCACGGACCGTCGGCATGCTGGCTCCCTGATTTTCAGCTTCCGACCGGCAGAATAGAGCGATGGGAAGACGAACGCTGCTGTGGACGGGAACAGGGATGCTCGTCGCGGCGACGCTCCTCGGAGCGGCGATCGTGTTCGGATACACCGAGCCACCAGGATTCGACACCTGGTGGAATGAGACGATCAGCGCGTCGCGCTCCGACTGGATGCTGTCGTTCGCTCTGCTGCTCGATCACATCGGCGGGGGCTGGATCGCGATCCTGCTCGTGCCG
Source organism: Microbacterium sp. K2 (assembly GCF_051365005.1). Taxonomy (NCBI): domain Bacteria; kingdom Bacillati; phylum Actinomycetota; class Actinomycetes; order Micrococcales; family Microbacteriaceae; genus Microbacterium; species Microbacterium sp. K2. The sequence continues at coordinate 195,558 of NZ_JBLWII010000006.1, forward strand.
CTGCTGCTGATCACCGCGCTCCTGATCGCCCGGCGATGGCAGGCCGCCGTGTTCGCCGCCGTGGGGTTCCTCGTGAGCGCCGGCGCGGTGCAGCTGCTCAAGCACCTGTTCGGCCGTGCGCGTCCGGAGGACATGATCGTGGCGAGTGACTTCGGTTCATTCCCCTCGGGGCATGCAGCCAACGCCGCGACGATCGCGATGGTGCTGTGGCTGGTGTTCCCGCGGGTGTGGACCGCGATTCTGGGCATAGCGTGGGTCGTGGCGATGGCGATCTCGCGCACGCTGCTCTCGGTGCACTGGGCCACCGACACGCTCGGCGGGGCGCTGGTCGGGGCCGGCGTGGTGCTGGTGCTCGGGGCGTGGCTGCTGCCGTGGGTGCAGTCGGCGACGGGGCGACGCGATCCTGCGCTCGCCTCGGTAGGCTGACAACTCACCCCCACTCATCGAGGAGCAGCAGTGCCGCGCATCCGTCCGTATCGTCCGTCCGACCGCGATGCCCTCTACGACGTGTGCGTGAGGACAGCGGACGCCGGTGCAGACGCGACCGGCCTGTTCTCCGACGATTCGCTCTGGGGTGACCTGTTCGCGGTGCCCTATGTCGAACGGCATCCCGACCTGGCCTGGGTCGTCGAGACCGATGACGAGCGCGTGATCGGCTACATCGTGGCGACCGACGACACCGACGCCTTCGCGACCTGGTTCCGCGACGAATGGTGGCCGACGCTGCAGGACCGGTATCCGCAGGCGGCCGAGCCGACGACCCGCGAGGAGCGGATGATCGAGCACGGTTACGCGCAGGCGCCCGGCCGCAACGCGAACGCGGCGGACTACCCGGCGCACCTGCACATCGACCTGCTGCCCGAGACGCAGGGGCAGGGACTCGGGCGACAGCTGATCGAGACGCTGTTCGCCGAGCTCACCCGCCGCGGAGTGCGCGGGCTGCATCTGGGCATGGACCCGAACAACACCGGTGCCGCCGCCTTCTACGAACGGCTCGGGATGACGCCCCTGCCCGCAGAACCGGGTGGGCAGAGCTTCGGCGTGAAGTTCGCGTAGCCGTTGCGCTTCGCGTAGACGCCGCGCGTCGCAGGGTCAGCGGTCGAGGGCGCGATCCTCGGTGTGGGCGCCGCAGTACTCGGACTGCTGCCGCATGAGATCCCTCATCGGCACGTCCGGCCCGATGCCGTAGACGGTTCTCACGAACTCGAGCTCGCGCTGGATCTTCCAGATCTCCTCATGGCGTTCTCCCCGAATCCCATGGTGCTCGATAAAAAGATCAAGGGCCCCGCTGGCGCGGAGACCCTTGATCTTTTTGGCGGTGACGGCGGGATTCGAACCCGCGGTTGCTTGCACAACACACGCTTTCCAAGCGTGCTCCTTCGGCCGCTCGGACACGTCACCAGGGAACAACCTGAACAGTCTATCCGATCGCGCGGACGGCCCCGACCAGGCGTTTCGGATGCCGATGCTGCCGCCCTCCGCGCGGGATTCCGTTGAACCGATATGTGATGCGTCGTCTCCTTGCGCTCGCGTCGATCCGCTTCCTAGCCTCGTGAGGAGACGCATAGTCGTCACATGACATCACTTTCGCGTCGAAAGGCGCAACTTCTGAAAGGACACCTATGACGACTGTCGACACCGCAGCCTCGACCAGCCCCGCGGTGCGCATGGCATTGCGCACCGCTCATTCCCGCTCGATCGCGGATCTCGGACTCAACGCGATCGGTCGCGCCCGATTCGGGTGGCGCGACCGATCGATCGGCTCGGTCGTCGAGCGCGCCGGCGGGCGGTACTGGCTGCGCGTCGTCTGGTCTGCGAGAGGCCGGGCGCGGGGCGCCTGGTGGACCGGCAACCAGGAGGCCTCGCGCATCGACGGGGTTGCGAAGCCGCGTCTGCTCGACGTGCGGGCGTGGGAGGAGGGGCCGCTGGTGTACCGCGCCGAGCTGATGACTCTGCTGCCCGGGAGGGCGTGCGCGACGGACGCCGTGCTCGTAGGCGCGCCCGGTCTCGACGAGTCGTGGTGGGGAGAGCTGGAACACAACCTCGAAGCGCTGTCCGAGGTGACGACGGATCGGATGGTGCTCGACCCCGAGATCATGCGCCGGCGGATCAGCGTCTTCTTCGGCCTCGAGATGGACATCGACTCAGGCGATTGGGTGCCGAGCCACGGCGACCTGCACTGGAACAACATCCACCGGGATCCGTTCGCGATCGCCGACTGGGAAGCATGGGGTCTCGCCCCGCGCGGGTACGACGCCGCGTTCCTGCTCGGTCACTCGCTGGCAGTGCCTCACGTCGCAGATCAGATCGCCCGACGCTTCCGGCGCGACCTGGAGTCGGAAGGCGGCATCGTGTCGCAGCTCTATGTGATGACGAAGCTGCTGACCCGCGCCGACGCAGGGGAGCACGAGCACCTCGTACCCGCGCTTCACCGCCATGTGGGGCGCCTTCTCGGCACGAGGGTTCCCCTCACTCGTGCGTCGTCTGCGGTCACGCACTGAGGCCGCCTGCGCGGGCAGCGACGGAGCTCCCACGCGGGGATCGTCGTCCCGAACGGAAAATATTGCAGCACATTTGATGGATATATAGCCTCATGTGAGGACGCACTGATGCCTGAAGGCATCTCGATATTTCTGGGGAGAAATGCATATCAGCACGACTGAGGCATCGCGGGAGAGCCATGGACTGGAGCTCGTCGGGGCACGGGCGCTCCGTGAATGGATCACCGGCGAGCAGGTGCAGTACTCACGGGTGTTTCTCGTCGAAAACGGCGCCACCGCAGAGACTGTCGCCGAGGTGGCCTGCGAAGACGACGCGGTTCTGCTGCACGCGCAGAGCGGTCCCTACGAGGGACCAGCCGACGTCGCTCGCTACAGCGGCGCGCTCAGTGAGATCGGTGACGAGCTGTTCTTCGGTGAACGCGGCGTCGAGCTCCAGGACTACGTCACTGCGGCGTACGTGCAGATCATCGGCCCCACGACGGTGGGCTTCTTCGATGAGACGAGCTGGCAGTCGTTTCTCGATGATGCCGACCTCGCTCGTCGCACGGGAGTCTTCCCATCGTCATTGATCGACCCGCGCGTGCTGCTCGCGAACCGCCGCCCTCTTGCGGCGCCGGGCGAACTCGCGACTCCGAGCGCGATCAGGGTGGGCTCGGATGGGCTGGTCAGCGTCGGTATGCAAGGCGAGGTCATCGGCGACGTCGACGAGCTGAAGACGGTGATCGAGTCCTGCTTGCCCCGTGCTGTGGCTTTGGGAGGCTCAGCGCCGAGTCGAGAACTCATCGAGGACCTGACCGTCCGCGGATGGATCGGTCGATACCTCAATGCGACGGACCTCATCAAGATGCTCAGCCTGGAGAACGGCGTCACGAAGATCTCGGGATTCGGCTGGTCGCTCATCGACGACGACCGCGCAGACGCCGAGCCGCTGTCCTCGGATCCTCTCCTGCTCGAGACCACAGACGGCTTCGTGCTCGCCGACACCACGACGCTGCGCCGCCAGCTGCTGTCGCCGGTGACCGCGAAGGTCGTCGCCGCCACTCAGACCTCCAGCGCGCCCGAGGTCGCGGTCGAGAGATTGGCTCGGGAGTGCGGCCTGTCCGAGTCTCACGCGAGCACGCTGTGCCGCGACGCCGCCACCGCGCTCAACATCCACTTCGGCACACAGGTTGATGCGTCACGCCCGGCGACGTCGGGCGGCGGACGATGAGCGTTTCGCACGCGCTGTGGACGTCGATGCTTCCCGCAGACGCCACGTTCACGCGAGACCGTGTCGCCGTCGGGGCCTTCGGGAACCGCATCGAGTTCGCGGACGGATCCACACGCCTCAGCGCGACGAGCGGCCTGTGGAATGTTCCCCTCGGCTTCGGAAATCGAGCGGTCGCTGACGCCGTGAGCAGAGCGGCGCACGACGCCTCGTACCTGACCCTGTTCCGCGCGCCGCATCGGTACGCCGAGGTGGCGGCCGACGCGCTCATCGAGCTCGCCGGCCCGCTGCGGTACAGCCGGGTCATCTTCTGCACGTCGGGCGGGGCGGCGAACGACTCCGCGATGAAGCTCGCGCGACAGTACTGGGCGCAGCAAGGGGCCGCGTCGCGGTCGCTCATCGTCGGTCTGAGAGGCAGCTATCACGGCACGATGTACGGCAGCCACGCACTGAGCGGAGACGACCTCCTCCAATCCGTCTACTCCGTCGACCGCAGGTCGGTGCGGCATGTCTCCCACCGCGATGACGGGGAGGAACTGCAGATGCTGCTGAAGCGCGAAGGTCCCAGAGTCGCGGCGGTGGTGGTGGAGCCCGTCCTGGGCAGCGGCGCGCACGCACTGTCCGATGCGTTCGTATCTCGGCTCCTCGACCTGCGCGACCAGTACGGGTTCCTGATCGTCGCCGACGAGGTCGCGACGGGCTTCGGACGCACCGGCATGATGTTCGCCACAGACGACTGGGCTGCCCCGCCGGACATCCTCGTACTCTCGAAAGCGTTGACGAACGGCGCGACGGGCGCCGCAGCGCTGCTTGTGGGAGCGCGCGTCGCGTCCGAGTTCACGCGCGGGGGCTGGACGTTCGTCCACGGCGAGACGCAGGCGGGAACGCCTGCGTGCGCGGCGGCCATCGTCGCGGTGATCGAAGAGCTGCACCGCATCGACGTCGAGTCGACCACGCGAGCGCTCGCGGCCGATCTGTGGCGTCTGGCGACTCGGCTGAAGTCCGACGGTGTGGTCGCCGACGTGACAGGAAGAGGCTGCTTCGTGGGGCTCGCCCTTCGCAACCAGGACGCGAGTCAGCTCTCCGGGGCCGAGGTTCTCCGAGTCGTCGACGCCATCGCCGAGAACGGTGTGCTCGTGCAGCCCGGCCCCAGCGCCATCGAACTGATTCCGGCGTACGGATTCACCGCGAGCGAACTCCTCGAGATCGATTCGGCTGTGCGGGCGGGCATCGCGCAGACGCAGGAGCGTCAGCATGAGCTCTGAGTTCGCTGCGCGGGTCCCGACTCTCTGGCACGGGCACGACATCGCGCGGCAGACGACGACACGGCTCACCGCCGATCGCGAGACCCTGGTGGTCGCTGATTCGTCGGTCGCAACATGCGTCGTCGCTGACTACTCGGGCAGAACGATCGAGGTGGACGCTCACTCCATGACGGTCACGGCTGTCGTCGGCATGGCGGAGGAGATCGCTCGTCGGCCCCCGAGCGTGATCGTCGCCGTGGGCGGAGGAAGCGTTCTCGACGCCACCAAGATCGCATCCCTCGTGCTCGCTCCGGGGGGCATGTTCGACTTCGCCATCGAACGCGCGTCGAAGTCGGCGCTGACCTTCCTGCCGGATGCTCGGCCACCCGTCGACATCGTCGCGGTGCCGACGACGATCGGCACCTCGTCGGAGACGAACAGCGTCAGCATCCTCAAGAACAAGAGCGGCTATCGGCTCATCGTCGGACGATCCCTGAGGCCCCGCCATGCCATCATCGATCCCTGCAATCTGAGAACCCTCACGTCGGCCTCCGTCAGGGAGGGAGCACTTGAGGCATTCCTCCGTCTCGCTGGCGCGTCGACGGGGTCGCGGCGAAGTGCCAGGGGGCGACGCGACGCGATCGCACTCGGGGGCGCTCTTCTCGAGACGGCCTCGGGCGACGTGGCAGCTGCCGACTCACGCCTGCGTCTTGCTCGGCTGAGCGGCGCCACCCAGCGCAGCGCGGCGCTGCGGGGGCACGATCCCTACAGTGCTCGCCACTGGTATGTGGCCAATGAAGTCGCCTTCGTGCTTCAGGTTCGCAAGATGGTCGCCACAGCGGCGATCATCGCGGCGGTCTGGCGCCGAGTGTGCTCGGGAGACCCACGGTGGGGAGATCGCGCGAGCCTCGAAGAGTTCTGGACGAACGTGGCCGGCAGAGTCGCGCTGCCACTCGACCCACCCACCGGTATCGCGGCGCTCGTCGACCGCTGGGGGATACCCCGTCCGAGGCGGCCGCCCGCTCAGACGATCCGCCGCATCTCCGACGCCACGGAAACAGCGTGGGGAAACCGCTACCCGATGCTCGCGGGTCTTTTCGCAGACGACTTCTGCGATCTGCTCCGTGATTCCTACTGGAACGAAGGGAGGTGAATGTGATGAACGAAGGTGTGGACACGCGAATCCAGTTCCAAGAACTGGAGGGGATGGATGCCCCCAGCTGGGAGAGCTTCTATCAGGGCGCGATCAGTGCGCTGGTGCTGATAGGGATCGGCGCTGCCGCTGCGACGTGACCCGGTCGAGCGGACAAGAAGAGATGGGAGGGAGGTGAGTATGCACGCAGCAATGCCGACCCTCGAGTTCACCGAACTCGAGGCCATGGAGGCGCCGGATGACGCCCTTGATTGGACCCGCGGATTCGCCGTCGGCGTGATCATCGGAATCATCGCCCTGACATAGGAGTCGCCTTCGCAAGGCGTACCGAGGAGGTAGGAAATGCAGACGGAGTCGCTCGAGTTCGTGGAGCTCGAACACATCGATGCACCACTCGAATGGTGGGAGCACGCGAGCTACATCATCGCCATCATCGGCGGTGCGGCCGCGATCGCGACCTGACCGAAGGGGTGCGGGTGGCTCACGCGCCCGCACCCCGTTTCCCCCACTGAGAGGTGATGCGTGAATGTCCAGTTCTCTTACTGAAACCGTGGCGGCGAGGCTCCGCATGGTCGGAGCGGTGCCGAGGGAGCAGGATCTGTATTCGGGTGCCGGCACCGATTTCTATGATCGGCTGGTCGGACCCGACCGTGCGGAGATCCGAGAGATGCTCGCGCTCGCGAGAGAGGCCGAGGGACCGATCCTCGATGTCGCGGCGGGGAGTGGGAGATTGACCGTTCCGCTGGTGAGATCGGGCAAGCGGGTGACCGCGATCGATCTTTCCGACGACATGCTCTCCCGTCTTCGTCGAACGCTGCCGGACCACACGATGTTGGAGTGCGTCGTCGGGGACATGCGCGACTTCTCGCTGCCGCAGCGGTTCGGGCTCGTGATCATCGGAGCGACCTCCATCACGTTGCTCGACAGCGCGGGCAGGTCACTCCTCTACGCGAGTGTGCGACGTCACCTCGCGGCGCGCGGCGTCTTCGCCTTCACGGTTGCCGGAGCCGCCTCCGCAGAGAGCTTCTCGGTGTCGAGAGACCGCGAGATCGAGGTCCCCGGTCCCGACGGCACGGAGCGCTATCTGTTCTCTCAGCAGGTGGAAGAGCATGGCGCGGCGCGGGTGGTCAACTGGGTTCGCGTCGCCGACCTGGCGGAGGGCGGCGAAGTGACAGTGCTCACGAGCCGTCTGAGAGTGCTCGACCACGAAATCCTTTCGCGAGAGCTCGTCGACGCGGGATTCGCCGCTCCTGCCGTCTCACCAGTGCGGACGCTCGGTGGAGAGGACATCATTCTGCTCACCACGACGTGGGCGGGTTACTCGGAGGCGACGGATGACGATGCGTCCCGGTAGCCTCTCTCGACGCCGACAGCCTCGGTCAGTGGACGATGTGCTCGCTGCCGACTCGTGCCCCCTCCTCGCCTCCGGCGTCGACTTCGAACAGGCGGCCGAAGACGGGACATGGATCGCGATGCTGCACGGAGTGCCCTCATCGAGGGTCTCTCGGGCTGTCGTCGACCTGCTGCGAGCGATGGACGGCGAAACCGCACTTCACGATCTGCACCGGCGCTTCGCCCCTTCCGAGTCGTTGGAGCACTTCCTGCACCTGGCCCAGCGATTTCGCGCCTGCGGGCTCCTCGAGGGCGACAGGAAGCTCCCACCCGGCCGAGTGGTCTATCGGCCCCCATTCACTCTGCAGATCGCGACGCTTCGCGCACCTGCCATCTTCGGTCGTCTCGAGCGACTGGTCGTCCGGCTCTCACGCCGAGCAGTTCTGGTGTCGGTTGCGATTCTGGTGGGCCTGGGACTCCTCGCCGCATCCGCTCAGGCAGACGAGCTGTGGGCCGCCCTCACCACGCCGGTGCCGCTCGTCGCCCTGGTGTGTCTCGTCGCGGCACTCTCGCTCATGACTCTGCTCCACGAGAGTGCTCACGGCGTCACCCTCACGAGGTTCGGCGGCAGACCCCGAAGGGCGGGCTTCATGCTCTTCTACCTCAGCCCGGCATTCTTCGTGGACGTGACGGACGGATGGCGGCTCCCGGAACGCCGGCAGCGCGTCGCCATCGCGCTGGCCGGGCCTGCGGTGCACGCGGTCGTCGGCGCGATCGCGCTCATCGTCGCGCTCGTGCTCTCGCAGCCCGTGCTCCACCAGACCGCGCTGCTCCTCGCCGTCTCGTGCGGCGCCATCGTCCTCATCAATCTGATCCCCTTCGTGCGGTTCGACGGGTACATCGCGCTCATGAGTGCTCTGGACGAGCCGAACCTGAGGGATCGGGCGATCGGCGATGGCTCGGACTTCCTGGCCGGTCTGCTGTTCGGAGGCCGGCGGAGGATCAAGCGCCTCGACAGATGGTGGAGCGTGCCGTTCGGTCTCGCGTGCCTCACCACCCCGGTCGTGCTGGTGGTGTTCGCCGTCGCCCGCATAGCCCGAGCGCTCGCGGGCGGCGGACCGATCCTCGGTGTACTCGTCGTCGCTCTCGAATCGGTCGTCGCGCTCGTCGGCGTCGTGATTCTCGTCAGCGCCCTGCGCCGCGTGCTTCGGAGCGGTGTTTCGCGGCTCCGATTCGGGGCCGTCGTCACCGCGCTCGTCGCGAGCATCGTGATCGCCGGTGCCGTGATCCCCGTGCCCGTCACAGCGACCTTCGGGTTCACCGCTCGCGGTGACCGCGTGGTCCTCCTGCACGCCGGCGAGACCGGCGACGCAGTCGAGGCGGACGTGCCCGATGATGCGCCTGTGACCCTGGTGAGCAACGGCATCCTCGCGAATGAGCAGGTCGGAGAAGGAACGGTCAGGTCGCGGCGAACGGAGCCGACGAGGGCGCCGCTCGAGGCGCTGTTCCCGATCACGTCGGACGGTGCGACGGTCTCCGCCGTGATCATCGCCGAGGTGGACGTGTCAGAGGAGAGCGGCTCCCTGCCTGCGACGGGGCAGGCGCGAGTCGAACTCGGTGTGAGAAGTCTGTGGCAGACGCTCTGGGCGACCGGAGTGGCGATGCCACTGTCATCTCTTCAGAGCGGAGAGGTGGGAAAGGAATGAAGATGAACGATCACGCGATCGAGGTCCGAGGACTCACGAAGAGGTACGGAGATCGGGCCGCGGTCGAAGAACTGTCGTTCGCTGTGCCGTACGGGTCGATCGTCGGCCTTCTGGGGCCCAACGGCGCGGGCAAGTCGACGACTCTGCGAACGATCGTCGGCCTGCTGAAGCCGACGATCGGCGACAGCCTCATCGACGGCATGCCGTTCTCCGCGCTCGACAATCCGGCATCTCATGTCGGCGTCCACATGGACGGCTTCGGCTTCGAGGGCGGTATCACCGCCCGGCGTCATCTGGAGATCTGCCGGCTCGCGGCGGGCGCCCCTCGTGGACGAGTCGACGAGGTGCTCGAGGAGGTCGGGCTCGCGGCGGATGCCCGTCGGCGAGTGAAGACCTTCTCGACGGGGATGACCCAGCGACTCGGGCTGGCCGCTGCCCTCATCGGCTCGCCCCGGACACTCATCCTGGACGAGCCGGCCAACGGGCTCGATCCCGACGGCATCCGCTGGCTTCGCAGGTTCCTGCGCGGCTATTCGGAGCGCGGCGGCACCGTCCTGATCGCCAGTCACCAGCTCGCCGAGCTGGAACAGGTCGTGGACGAGGTGGTCGTCATCAAGCGGCGCGCTCTCTTCGCCGGAAGGCTCGGCGACCTCGTCTCGAGCGACGCCGACTCGCTCGAGAGCAAGTACTTCGATCTCGTTGAAGGAGCATCCGCATGAAGGAAACCGTCCGAAGCGAGGCCCTCCGCTCGGTGAGCGGCTCGTCCATCCTGGCGGTCTACCTCGTGGCCGTCCTGATGCCCGTCTTCGTGCTGTTCTCGGACGGCTCGCGATTCGACCTCGCCGGCGTCGATCCTGCCGTGGCCACGGCCCTGCTTCTGGAGCCGCTCGCCTGGTCGGCCATCTCCGCGGCGTTCGTGGGCGCCTACGGCGTCACCCGCGAGTGCTACTACGGCTCGATGGACAGAACGCTCACCGGGGCCGGTTTCCCTCGCGCCTTCTCGGGAAAGATCGTCGCCGGAGCCGTCGTCGCGGTCGCGCTGTCGGTCTGCATCTTCGTGGTCTGGACGGTGGGAGTCTCTGTCCTCCTCACTCAGAACGGATCGACGCTCGCGCTCACCGGCGGCGCATGGCGTATCTACGCGGGTGCGCTCGTCGGTGTGGTGCTCGGCGCATTCATCGGAGGGGCGATCGGCTGGATCACCAGGAACTACTACGTGACCGCGGCGATCATCCTGGTCCTTCCGATGGTCGTGGAGTTCGCGCTGCTGCGCACTGCGCCGGAGCTGGCGAAGTTCTCACCCGGTTTGGTCCTGGCCGCGCTGGGCGTTCCCGGATACCAGGACCGACTGCTCGAGTTCGTGCCCGCCCTCTGCCTCGCCCTCGCGTGGGCGGCCGGTCTGGTCGCCGCCGCATGGGGCATGGGGCGAAGGAAGGTCGCGTGATCGGCCGGGCCCTCCGAGCTCACGCCCGCAGCTTCGCGGGCGATGTCGTGCTGTTCTGGGTGGCGGTGGCCGGGTTCGTGCTGTCGCTTTCGGTGGCGACGAACGTCCCACCGGAACTCGCAGATGCACCCGCCGACGTCCGAGCCGCTCTCACGGCGCCGTACGAAGCGGTGCTCGCGACGTACGGAGCGGTCCTCGCGGCGGCCTACGGTTCTTTCCGATACACCGTCGACCGACGAGACGGTGTCGTCGCTCAGCGTCTGATGCTGCAGCCTCGGTGGGCGACTCTGCTCGTCAGGGTGCCCGCCTCCGCCCTCGGCGGAGCGATCGTCGCTCTGGTCGGAGCCGTCGGCGGACACGTCGCGCTGACTGTGGCCATGGGTGGTCCTCCGCTGGAGTGGGCGTCGGTCGGGTCCGCTCTGGGCCTCGGCGCGCTGGCAGGGCTCTGGGGCATGGGAGTGGGAGTCGTCGTGCAGGCCCATCTCGTCGCCCTGTTCGTGGCTCCGATGTCGATGAGCGTGGCGGTCCTCGTGGCGATCTTCTGGGGACCCGGCGCGGTGTACCTTCCTCTCCTCTCGATGCTCGAAGCGCTGCGGTTCGACGTCTCCGCGCTGGGAATCCCGCCGAACGAGGGGATCGACAGCTCCACGGCTGTGCTGGTGACGGCCGCCTGGGTGCTGGGGGCGCTCGTCGCTGCGGGACTGTCGTTCATGAACCGCGATGTGTAGCAGCCTCGGGCCACCTCAGCGAGGGCGGACAGTCAGCTGGCCGACGTAAAATCGCTGGGTGGCAACACCCAAGATCGTCCTCTTCTATGTGTTCACCCCGCTCGCCGATCCGGACGCGATCCGGGTGTGGCAGCGTGACCTCGGCGAAGCCCTCGGGCTGCGCGGCCGGCTCCTGATCTCGAAGGACGGAGTCAACGGCACGCTCGGCGGTGATCTGCCGGCGCTCAAGAAGTGGGCGCGGTCGTTCCGGTCGTACGCTCCTTTCGCTCACGCGGACATCAAATGGAGCGAGGACACCGGCGTCGACGCCGACGGCCGCAGCGTCGACTTTCCGAAACTCAGCGTCAAGGTGCGTGACGAGATCGTGTCGTTCGGAGCGCCGGGCGAGCTGCGCGTCGATGAGCACGGCGTCGTCGGAGGCGGCACCCGGCTGACACCCGAAGAACTGCACGAGCTGATGGGGGAGCGCGGCGACGACGTCGTCTTCTTCGACGGCCGCAACGCGCTCGAAGCGCAGATCGGCCGCTTCCGCGGAGCCGTCGTTCCCGATACCGAGACCACGCGCGACTTCGTGCAGCTGCTCGACTCCGGGGCGTACGACGATCTCAAGGGCAAGCCGGTCGTCACCTACTGCACAGGCGGCATCCGCTGCGAGGTGCTCTCGAGCCTGATGACCGCGCGCGGGTTCGGCGAGGTGTACCAGCTCGAAGGCGGCATCGTGCGCTACGGCGAGCAGTACGGCGATGACGGCTTGTGGGAGGGCTCGCTCTACGTGTTCGACAAGCGCGGATCCGTCGACTTCTCCGACCACGCGGCAGTCATCGGCGAGTGCGCCGGATGCGGCACCGCGACCAAGCGGACCGCGAACTGTCCCGATCTGTCGTGCCGCACCCAGTTCGTGGTCTGCGAATCCTGCGAAGCCGTGCGCTGCGAACTGCACGCGGCCTGACGCCGTCCGCGTCCGCCAAGGCCAAGGGCGCGACGTGCGGGGACGAGACGATCTCAGGTGAGCAGCAGCACGTCGGTGCGTCGGCTCGCGAAGAGCGATCGCGGAATCAGGAACGCGCGCAGCCTCGTCCATCTGTCGACGCTGCGGCGCAGCTGAGCCGTCACCTCGACGAGGGCGGCGTCGAGATCTCGCGTGGCACCGGCCGAGGGGCGGGCATAGCTGGCCTGCTCGACCGCGGCGACGAGCACCCGCACGGCCTCGGCATCCGCGTGGCTGTCTTTGACGAGATCGTCGCCGCGCATGCGCGGCGTCTCGGCATCCGACAACGGCACGCGGAGATCCTGCATGGTCGCCCGCAGCTCGGTCCAGGCCGCCCCCGCGTCGCCGCGTCGTGCGCGCCCGCGTCGGGCCACGCGCAGTGCGAGACGGGCGAGTGCGGGCAGCAGCAGCACCACCAGCACGCCGAGCGTCGTCAGCACGACAGGGGTGGGGTCCAATCGCCGGAGCTCTGTGGCCGCCCCGGCGTTGTCGCCCGCGTCTTCGCGCTCGAGCTCCGGCCCCGAGGTCTGCTCGGTGCTGGGGGCGGCCGTTGGAGCCGGCGTCGCAGCGCCGCCCGCACCGCCGCCTTCGGTCGCCGCAGCGCTGAAGGCCGTCGGAACCCCGAGCGAGGCAGTCGGCTCGAAGGGTACCCATCCGACGCCGGGGAAGAGCACCTCGGGCCACGAGTGCAGCTGGTCGCTGGAGACCGAGTACACCGCTTCATCGTCGCCGCGGGTGGTCTCGGTCAGCGCACCCGGGAGATAGCCGACGACGATGCGCACCTCCATGTCGAGGCTCTCCGCCATGAGCGCGAAAGCGCCGGCGAAGTGGATGCAGTATCCCGACCGCACATCGAGGAACCGCGCGACCGCGTCAGCGCCGGTGCCGTCGAAGCCCTCATCGACCGGGGTCTCCAGCGAGTAGGCGAACTGACTCCGGAACCACGACTGCAGCGCGATGAGCCGGTCGTAGTCGTTCGTGGCGTCAGCGGTGACGTCGGCGGCCGTCTCACCGATCACCTCAGGCAGTTCGACGGGTTCCGTGTCGGGATCGACGATCGGCGCAGCGGCGGGGAGCCCGCGGATCTGCTCGAGAGTCGGCGACACCTCGAGCGACCGCACCGTGTAGTCGTTGCCGACGGCATCGGCAGTGCGAGATGCGAGAGTGCGGTTCTCGGGACTCACGCGCCAGGTCGAGGGGAGTCCCTGCACGCTCGTGGCGGGGTAGGGCACCGGAAGCCACGAGCTCGACATCCGGATCACCCTGATGGAGGTGTTCTGGTCGGTGGTCTCGATGTCGTCTGTCCACTCGGCGGGGCCGAATCCCTCGCTCTGCGCCTGCAGGTCGCCGCGATCCGGCTCCCAGACTCGGCCGTCGAACGCCGACAGCGTCGTGAGCCGCAGGTAGGGAGCCGTGTCCGCCGTCGTCGCCAGTGTGAGCACCTCGACGGGGTTCGGCTGCCGCAGGTCATCGCCGAGCCGCAGCGACGCGTCGACCGTGACGCCCGTGCCTGTGCCCGCGAGACTCGCCGAGACGGGCAGGGCCGGTGCGATGATCACGGTCGCCGCCAGCGCAGCGACGCCGACGCCCGCGGCGACCGCCGTGGACGTGCGTCGGGGTGATTCAGGGTTCTGTGCCGCCGTATACCGCAGCAGGACGAGGATCAGGATGCCGAGCATCACGAACCAGACGACGTTGACCCCGCCGAGGGTGATGATCATCGGCATGGACCCCACGACCGCCGTGAGCAGGCTGGCGAGGATCGCTCCGCGCTGCGCGACCAGCTGGTCGAGCAGGATGGCGACGACCCCGAAGCCGACGCCCATCACGGCTTCGAGTCCGGGGGACGCGGCGAGCGGCGCAGAGCCGAAGGCTATCTCCTCCCAGGCCGAAGCTCCGAGCGCCTGGAACGTGAAGAAGGTCGCCTCGGTGGGGATGAGGCCGAACACCGCGGTGTCGCCGGCCACGAGCAGGATCACGGCGCCCATCACCGCCAGGATCTGGACGGCGATGGTGACGAGGTCGCGCGCCCAGGCCGCACGACCGCGCATCAGAGTGCGCGATGCCATACCTGCGAGCGCGGTGACGACGATCACCGCAAGAACGGCGAACGACCAGCTGCCCGGTTCGATGACCGACGTGAACGGCCACACCGCGACGAGCCCGGCGGCCGCGGCCAGCACCGACGGCACGACCGTGCCGACGGGCAGCTCGTGCTCACGGTGCCAAGACAGGCGGGATCCGCGCTCGGCCTTCCGCTCAGCTCGTGACATCGGTCGCTCCCCGTTGCTCGGCGGTGCCGCCGATGCGGTCGGGCAGCACGTCCTCCCACGCCTCTGCGACATCGTCGCCCAGTCGCGCGAAGCGCCAGCCGTGCCGTTCGGCTGCCGCTGCGGCCCCGCGGTGCGGCGCGGTCGCGAACAGCATCGGGGCCGCAGCGCCCGAGGGACGCAGCAGAGCGGCATCCTCTTCGTCGATCTCGCCGGTGATGTAGACGAGCGGGCCCGGAGGGGTGCCGCCGACCAGGGTCGTGATGTCGCGGGCATCGCCGCGAGGGCCGACCAGTGCGAGGGCGACGAGCAGACCGTCGCGGTCGTCTTCGTGACCGCGCAGGGTGCCCAGCAGAGCTCCGCTGCTGTCGATCACGTCGACGCCGTATCCCTCCTGCACGAGGTGCACGGCGACGGAGGCGCACATCGACACGGCGGTCTCGAAGGCCGGATCCTCGTCGGCTCCGGGGCGTGCCCAGCGTGCGGCGCTGCGGTCGAGGATCACGAGCGCGTCGGGGCTCGACTCCTCTTCTTCCTGGCGCACCATCAGCTGCCCGCGATGCGCGGTCGCCCGCCAGTGGATGCGACGCATCGAGTCGCCGGGGATGTAGCGGCGCGGCGACAGGTTGTCGCTGCCCTGTCCGAGTCGGCTCGACGAGGTGTGCGCGGTGCCGCCTGCGGCGCCGACCTTGACGGTCAGCGGTGCGAGTGTGAACACCTCGGGCACGACCGTCACGGAGCGGGTCTCACCGAACGCCTGCTCGCGCTGGGCGAGGCCGAAGGGGTCGACCGTGCGCAGCACCAGCGGCCCGATCGGCCAGACACCGCGTCGCACACCGGTGATCAGGTAACTCAGCTGCCCGGTCTCCGACGGGTACTCGCCGGCCGAGTCGCCGGTGACCGCAGACGGGAGCACATCGCGCCAGAGCCCTCGCGGCACCCGCAGGGCGCGCAGAGTGAAGCGCAGTGTGACGCGAGACGTCTCCGACACCGTCAGCAGGTCGGTCGAGACCTGACGCGTGACCGAACCGGCGCGGCGGGGCAGTCGCACGACCAGCACCGAGAAGACGGTCAGAGCGAGAAGGAGGACGCCGATGTAGAGGAGGATCGGCGCGCCGACCATGTTCGCCGCTATCAGGCAGCCGAGACCGGAGAGGAGCGCACCCGTGCCCCGAAGGGTGAGGGTTCGACGGTGGGGCATGGCGAGCGAAGGATCAGGAGCGAGCGGTCACGGGCACCCGCACGCGCTCGACGATCTGTCGCAGGGCCGCCTCGACGGGCTGAGCTCCGGCACGGTGCGCTCCGCGGGCGGGAAGGAGGCGGTGCGCGAGCACAGGGATGATCAGTGCCGTCACGTCGTCGGGGATCACGAAGTCGCGTCCGTCGAGCGCCGCCCACACCTTCGCGGCCCGGATCAGCTGCAGAGTCGCCCTCGGACTCGCACCCAGGTGCAGGTTGGGGTCTGCGCGGGTCGCCTGGGCGAGAGCGACCGTGTACTCCTCGAGAGCCGGGGCGACGTGCACGGAACGGGCCCAGGCGATCAACCCCGAGATCGACGCCGCGTTCGCGACGGCTCTCACCGCGGCGAGCGGGTTCACGGTGTCGCGCTGACGGAGCATGAGGGCTTCGGCGGCCGCGTCGGGGTAGCCCATCGAGATGCGCATCATGAAGCGGTCGCGCTGTGCTTCGGGCAGCGCGTAGGTGCCCTCCATCTCGAGAGGGTTCTGGGTCGCCACGACCAGGAACGGGTCGGGGAGCATGTGCGTCGATCCGTCGACGGTCACCTGCCCCTCTTCCATGGCTTCGAGCAGTGCCGACTGCGTCTTGGGCGACGATCGGTTGATCTCGTCGGCGATCACGATGTGCGCGAACACCGCGCCGCGCTTGAACTCGAACTCCCGATCGACGGGGTTGTATACGCTCACACCCGTCACATCGCCGGGAAGGAGATCGGGGGTGAACTGGATGCGGCGGACCGTGGCGTCCACGCTCGCGGCCAGCGCACGTGCCAGCACCGTCTTTCCCACGCCCGGTACGTCCTCGATCAGCAGGTGTCCCTCGGCGAGCAGGCACACCAGCGCGCTCCGCACGGCATCCGGCTTTCCGTCGATCACCCGTCCGACAGACTCGACGATGGCCGACGTCTGCGCGGCGAACTGCTCGGCATTGACGACGGCCGGGGTCAGGGGCGGATTCTCTGGCATGCGTTCCCTCTCGCGTGGGCGCTGCGGTGCGCGTGATCTGATCGTAACCCGGCTGTCTACGGATGGGGTGGGAACCGTCCTCCGGTTCCGCGGCACGGTGCCGTCCGCGGCGCGGACGTCAGCCCCAGACGCGCGCGCGGGGCTCTGCGGCGTCGAGTCTGTCATCGGCGCTGCGAGCGACCCGCAGCAGCGCGAGTACCTGCATCCCGGCGAGTTCGTGCAGCGTGCAGGTGCCGATCAGCGCCTGCCAGTGCTCGCGGAAGCGCTCGGCGTCGCCCCGACGGCGGGCGATCAGCCGAGGCACCGCGAGCAGGGTGCGTCCGGGGGAGAGCCGATCGGCGAGACGTTCGAGCGGACGCAGTCGTGGCAGGCCGGCCGAGTCGATGCGCAGCAGGAAGCGCGGAGTGCGCACCGGCGCGAAGAGTTCTTCGACGGCATCCGCGATCACGCGCGCGTCGGGGGCCGATCCTCCCAGCTCGATGCGGATGCGGGTCGGATCCGCGGCGTCCGGTCGCGCCACGATCGCGGACTCGTCGACGCGTCCGATCCGCTCCGCATCGTGCAGGGTGCGGGCGACGGCGATCGCCGCCGCCCGGTAGATCTCGGCCGGCCGCCGACGGTCGCGCAGCAGCCGGGCGAGCATCCGCAGCGCTGAGACGGTGGCAGCGACGGTGCCACCCCCGAGCGCGAGCGCGGTCCAGAGCAGCGGGGCGACATCGGCCCCCGATGCGATCAGCACGCCGACGAGCCCGCCCACTCCGACCGTTCCGGCGACGAACGCTCCGACAGCCCCGGCGCCGGCTGCCTGCGCAGTGCGCAGCAGAGGTGCGCGCGACGTGCGGCGCACCGCCACGACCTGGCGTTCGCGCGGCTCGTAGCGGTCGCCGATCCGCCACTCGGTCCTGGTGCTGCTGCGGGTCGGCCAGCGTTCGCGCAGCAGCGCGTCGAGATCGCCGATCGAGGTCGACGCGTCCTTGTCGAGCACGCGTTCCCACGCGTCGAAGGCCGCAGTGGGGAGTGCGTGGCCGAGCCCGCTCACGATCCGACCGTCGCCGTCGGCGCTCAGGCCCCACAGATGCGAATGCCGCCGGCGCAGTCGACCCGGCTCGGACGAGTCGTCGAGGTCGACATCCGAGGGGATCAGGCAGACGACCGACCAGTTGTGCGCGACCTTCTCGGGCCAGTCAGGGTCCAGGCGCAGCGTGCGGCCCCGCAACTGCTGTGTTCCTGAGGACGTCGCCACGGTCGTGAGGTCGATGAGGGTGTTGACCGCCGGGCAGTCCCAGCCTTCGCCGAGAAGCCCGCGGGTGCCGACCAGCAGCCGCACGTCGCCGCGGCGGATCAGCTCCGACACCGCGCCGACGATACGTCCGCTTCCGACGCCCCGCACCTCGAGATCGCGCGCGGGGCCGGTGCCCTCTGCGACGTCGACGGGCTCGCCGAGCAGCTCGGCCAGCGCGTCGGCGAGGTCGACCGCATCCTCGGCGCGGACGCGCAGGTGCTGGGCGGTGAGCAGCACGGGCCGCAGCCCTGCGGTGACGTCGTCGACCGAGAGCAGGTCGAACGTACGCAGCGCCCCTGCCGGTGCGTCTCCGGCCAGGCCGCGGTTGTTGCCGTGCTCGACGAAATCGGTGACGACGACGGCGCGGATGCGGTCGCCGTCGGGGCCGTCGAGTTCTCGGCGGAGGATCTCGACGGCGGCATGGTCCTTCGCGGCCGAGAATGCCAGAGTGCTCTCGACCGGGTTGCGGCCTCGACGGATGCCGCGGTCGGTGAGGGCGTACCCGAAGTCGGCGAGAGAGCGGCGCACGTACTCCCACTGTCGTTCGGCAGCGGGGTCGGACAGCAGCCGTGCCTGAGCGAAGCGCGAGAGCACCGTGAGCAGGTCATCGGTGATGCAGCGCTCGAGCAGCACCGGCGGGATCGCGTCGATGAGCGGATGCCGCGGTGCGACCTCGCGCAGCACGACAGCGCAGGAGCGCGTGAGAGCGAAGTCTGCCGAGAACGCGCGGTCGAGGCGGGTGAGCAGGGCCCCGTCGTCGTCATCAGAGGCGTCTGCGGGTTGCAGCTGCTGCTCGAGGTACGACACCGCGTCGGGCGTCGACAGCACCCGGGTGATCATGTCGTGGAGCAGGGCCTCGTGTCGACGGATGAATCCGGCCTCCGCGGGCGTGGGTTCCGTGAACATCACGTGGTCGCGGTAGGGGGCCAGGTGCCCCTCCTTCACCACGGCGGGGGTGGGCACCTCGTAGTCGACCTCGCCGAGCAGCTGGCTGTAGTTCTCGAACTCCGTCTCGTCGTCGGGCGACGGAAGGGTCGCGGTCAGGCCGATCAGCAGGGGCTCGACGCCGCTCTCGCGGATGCGACCGGCGAGGTACGCGACCACGAGGGCCCAGTGGTCGAGCAGATGGTGGCATTCGTCGAGCACGACCGTGCGCACCCCCGCGGCCACGAGTCGATCGATCAGGGCGACGGCGTTGGGATGCAGCACGCGGGCGAGTTCGGCGGGCCGTCGCCTGGCGAAGTGCGAGCGCAGGCGGCGGGAGCGGGTGCGGATGCCGGCGCGATACCTCCCCGGGTTGTCGATCGCGAGTTCGGCGAGCCACGTCGCCGCGTCCGCCTCCGCGCGCCCGCCTGCCGTGAGCTCCTCCACCCACACAGAGCGGGCGAGGTCGTCGAAGGGCGAGCCGTCTCCGGTGACGCTGAGCAGCTGATAGGTCAGCGCCGTGAGATCGCCGATCCTCGCGGAGTCGTCCGAGACGGCCGCGGCCCCCGGCGCCAGTTCCTCCGCGGTGCGCACCCACTGCTGACGGATCGTCACCGTCGGCGACAGCACGAGGGTGCGATGGCTCTCGCGTGCGGCGAGCAGCAGGCCGAGCAGGGTCTTACCGGAACCCGGCGGGGCGAGGATGTGCAGCGGACCCGCTGCTCCCGGTGCGAGACGCTCGAGCACCTCGGCCTGGTAGGTGCGCAGTATGCCCGCAAAACGCCACGTCGACAGGGGAGCGGCGGTGACGGGATCCATGACCTGCCCAGTCTGTCAAAGAGCGGGTGCAGACATCGGCTAGACTTGTCGACGGCTCTCCGCGTGGCGGCATCCAGGCCAATTCCCCCAGGGCGGAAACGCAGCAAGGGTAACCGGGCTCTGCTGGGTGCGCGGAGAGTCACTTTCTTTTTGTCAGCGTCCTCCGGGTCAGTCCTGACAGGATCGTGACGTGACAAGGCCAGATGTGATCAGCACCGCCGATTCCCCGCGATCCAGTGCTCTCGGCCGTTTCGCAGCGCCTCTCCTTCTGGTCGCCCTGATGTGGGCCGTGCAGCTCGTCGATGCGGTCCTCCCCGGCTCCTTCACCGGCTTCGGGCTCCGCTCGTGGGATCTCTCGGGCCTCGGCGGCATCGTCGTCGGTCCTCTTCTGCATGCGGATTGGGCGCACCTGATCGGCAACACCGTGCCTCTTCTCGTGCTCGGCTGCCTCGTCGCAGTCGAGGGCGCGCGCAGGTTCTGGGCCGTCACCGCGTTCGCCGCCGTGATCGGCGGACTCGGCACATGGCTCGTGAACGCACCCGGGGCGTTGACGGTCGGGGCGTCAGGCCTCGTCTTCGGATACTTCGGATACACCGTCATGCGGGTCTTCGCGCCGGGGAGGGTCGCACACCGCGTGCTCTATGCGATCGTCGCGCTCATCGTGATCGGCCTCTACGGCGGTTCGATGCTCGCCGGCGTCGTCGGCGTGCGCGAGGGCATCTCGTGGCAGGCGCATCTGTTCGGCGCGATCGGCGGCGGGCTCGCCGCATTCATCGGCAGAGGCCGCACCAAGAGCCGGGACGCATGAGCACGACCCGGAGCACCCGAAGCGCCGCGACTCGAAAGAAGCCGGCAGCCAGAAAGACCGCAGGAAAGAAGACGGCGAGCAGGAAGCCGCCGACCCGTCAGCGGTCGCGCACGCGTCGTGCGTCGCCGCGTCGACGAGCGCAGCGGCGGATTCAGCGCGCGAAGCTGCTGCGTCGCATCGCGCTGTCGGCCGCAGCCGTGATCGTCGTCGCGCTCGCCGCGGTGCTGATCCCGCTGGGGCTCGCTCACGAGAAGCCGCTGGCGATCTGCATCACCGATCCGACCACGTTCCCCGAGTCCGGCGTCGAGGGCTGGCAGGGCGAGCAGCTCGAGAACGCGGCGACCATCATGCAGACGGCGACCGCGCTCGGCTTCGGCCGCGACGGCCAGATCCTCGGGGTGATGACGGCGATGGGCGAGAGCAGCCTGAACAACATCGACTACGGGGACTGGGAGACGAGCGGGTTCACCAACCCGGACGGCAGCCGGACGACGAGCATCGGGCTCTTCCAGCAGCAGCACTGGTGGGGGTCGGCCGAGCAGCGCATGGACCCGGCGACCGCCGCGACGCTGTTCTACGAGCGTCTCGCAAGAGTGCACGACTGGCAGTCGATCGACCAGTCGCTCGCGATCCACCGGGTGCAGATCAACCTCGACCCCACGTACTACACGCGCTACGCGGCGGATGCCACGGCCGTGGTCGACGCTCTCTCCAGGCCCTGCTGAGCGATTTCGCACGGCTGTCAACCCAGCGAGATCATGAGGTCGTGCACCTAGGGTGGAGCTGTGGCGCAGAGCATCTACATCACCTCGGCCGAAGGCCATACCGGTAAGTCGACCATCGCCCTCGGCGTGCTCGATGCGCTCATGCGCGTCACGCCCCGGGTCGGCGTCTACCGCCCGATAGCGCGGTCGGTCACCGAGCGCGACGACGTGCTCGAGCTGCTGCTCGCACACGACGGCGTGCACCTCGACTACGACGACTGCATCGGCGTGACCTACGACGACGTGCGCGACGATCCGGACCGGGCGCTCTCGACGATCGTCGCCCGATTCAAAGCCGTCGAGGCCCAGTGCGACGCCGTGGTCATCATCGGCAGCGACTACACCGATGTCGCCAGCCCGGCGGAGCTCGGATACAACGCTCGGATCGCCGCGAATCTCGCGGCACCCGTGCTGCTCGTGCTCAGCGGTCGTGATCAGCAGCGTCAGGCAGAGCAGCTGGGCACGACCACGGCGCGCACTCCCGCCGCGGTCGGACAGATCGGCGCTCTCGCGCTCTCCGAACTCGAGGTCGAGCGCGCAGAGCTGTTCGCCGTCGTCGTCAATCGCGCCGACCCCGACGCACTCGCCGACATCGAGGCCGCCGTCTCGGCGGTGCGTCCGCAGAAGACCACGCCGGTGTGGGCCATCCCCGAGGACCGCACCCTGGTGGCGCCGTCGATCAACGGCATCCTCGCCGCCGTCGACGGCCGTCTCATCAAGGGCGACCCTGATCGTCTCGGTCGCGAGGCACTGACGATCGTGGTCGCGGGCATGTCGATGGTGAACGTGCTCCCTCGGCTCACGGAGGAGTCGGTCGTGGTGATCCCCGCCGACCGCACCGAGGTGCTGCTGGCGACGCTGCTCGCCGATGCCTCCGGCACCTTCCCGCGGGTCGCCGGCATCATCCTCAACGGCCCCTTCCCGCTGCCGGAGCCGATCGTGCAGCTGCTCGACGGCTTCACCTCGACCGTGCCCATCATCGCGACCGACCTGGGCACCTACGACACCGCGGTGCGGGTGATGGGAGCGCGGGGTCGCATCTCTCCCGAGTCCCGCGGCCGCTACGACCGCGCGTTGGGGCTCTTCCAGACACACGTCGACATCGCCGAGCTCACCACACAGCTGGGGCTCGCCGAGTCGCGCGTCGTGACTCCGCTGATGTTCGAGTACGGACTCATCGAGCGCGCACGCTCCGACCGTCGCCGCATCGTGCTGCCGGAGGGCGATGACGATCGCATCCTCCGTGCGGCCGCCACCCTGCTGGCGCGCGAGGTCGCCGACCTCACGATCCTCGGTGACGAGTCGGCGATCCGGGCCCGCGCGGTCGAGCTGGGGGTCGACATCTCGGCTGCGCAGGTGATCAGCCCGACCGATCCTGAGATGGTCGAGCGCTTCGCGACGGAGTATGCGCGACTGCGTGCGCACAAGGGCATCACGCTGGCCCAGGCGGCCGACACCGTCACCGACGTCTCGTACTTCGGCACGATGATGGTGCACCTCGGGCTCGCTGACGGCATGGTCTCGGGCGCCGCCCACACGACTGCGCACACGATCCGCCCGTCGTTCGAGATCATCAAGACGAAACCGGGGGTCAACGTCGTCTCGAGCGTCTTCCTGATGGCGCTCGCCGATCGTGTGCTCGTCTACGGCGACTGCGCCGTGATCCCCGATCCGACCAGCGAGCAGCTGGCCGACATCGCGATCTCGTCGGCGGCCACCGCGCAGCAGTTCGGCATCGAGCCCCGCATCGCGATGCTCTCGTACTCGACCGGCGAATCCGGGTCGGGGGCCGATGTCGACAAGGTCCGCGCCGCCACCGCGCTCGTGCACGAGCGCGCACCGGAGCTGCTGGTCGAGGGGCCGATCCAGTACGACGCCGCCGCCGACGCCGCGGTGGCGAAGGCGAAGCTCCCCGACTCCGCGGTGGCGGGGCGCGCGACCGTCTTCGTGTTCCCCGACCTCAACACCGGCAACAACACCTACAAGGCCGTGCAGCGATCGGCCGGAGCCGTCGCGATCGGACCCGTGCTGCAGGGACTCAACAAGCCGATCAACGATCTGTCGCGCGGCGCGCTGGTCGACGACATCGTCAACACCGTGGCGATCACGGCCATCCAGGCACAGTCCGAAGGAACGACCGCATGAGCGCCATCCTCGTCATCAACAGCGGGTCGTCGTCGCTCAAGTACAGCCTGATCGACATCGAGAACGAGAACGAGCTCGCGGCGGGCCTCATCGAGCGCATCGGGCAGGATCTCAGTGCGATCCGTCATACGGTCCATCCGGACACCACCGCGGATGCCGTCGTGGCGATGCTCGACGCCTCGTACGAGTCCGAGCGCCCCGTCGCCGATCACGGTGCGGCGTTCACGGTGATGCTCGAGCAGTTCGCCGAGCACGGTCCGCTGCTCGACGAGCATCCTCCGGTCGCGGTCGGGCACCGTGTCGTGCACGGCGGGGCGAGGTTCTATGCGCCGACCCTCGTCACTCAGAACGTCGAGGACCAGATCGAGGAGCTCTCGGTGCTCGCCCCACTGCACAACCCTGCGAACCTCGCCGGCATCGTGGCGGCGAAGGCGGTGTTCTCCGACGTCCCGCACGTCGCGGTGTTCGACACAGCCTTCCATCAGACCCTGCCGCCGGCCGCCTACACCTACGCGATCGACGCCGCGCTCGCCGCCGAGCATCGGGTGCGCCGGTACGGGTTCCACGGCACGAGCCACCAGTTCGTGAGCGAGTCGGCGGCCGCGTTCCTCGACCGCGACCTCAGCACACTGCGGCAGATCGTCTTCCACCTGGGCAACGGGGCATCGGTGACCGCGATCGACGGCGGCCGATCGGTCGAGACGTCGATGGGGCTGACGCCGCTCGAGGGCCTTGTGATGGGAACCCGTTCGGGCGATCTCGACCCCGCGGCGCTGGTGCATCTGTCGCGGAGAGCCGGATACTCGATCGACGATCTCGACGCGCTCCTCAACTCGCGCAGCGGCCTGAAGGGACTCGCCGGGCACAGCGACATGCGCGACATCCTCGCCGGCAGGGATGTCGGAGACGCGGCTGCCACGCTCGCCTTCGACGTCTACATCCACCGGCTGCGCGCCTACGCGGGTTCGTACATCGCCCAGCTCGGCGGAGTCGACGTGATCTCCTTCACCGCGGGGGTCGGCGAGAACGCGGCTGCCGTGCGCGCCGAGGCGATGGCGACGCTCGGATTCGCAGGGGTCGAGATCGATCAGGTGCGCAACGCGGCGCGGCAGCGCGGCATCCGGCGGATCTCCAGCGACGAGTCGAAGGTCGCCGTGCTCGTGGTGCCCACGAACGAAGAGCTCGAGATCGCCAGACAGACCTCTCGAATGCTCTGATCGACACGCCTCGGGGGTTACCGCCCGGCGCCGGGCGCCACTACGCTTGCACAGTGGCACGGAGAGGTGCCGGCAATACCCCTCGTCCTTCTCCTGGAGGCTCCTGTGCCCGAAGCCCTGCCCGATCCGCTCCGCGCCGAAGGCGTCCTGTTCGACCTCGACGGGGTGCTCACGCCGACCGCCGAGGTGCACATGCGCGCCTGGAAGGTCGTGTTCGACGACGTGTTCGCACGCTGGGGCATCACGCCTCCGTACTCGGATGCCGACTACTTCGACTACGTCGACGGCAAGAAGCGCTACGACGGCGTGGCGAGCCTGCTGCGCAGCCGCAATGTCGAGATCCCGTGGGGAGCGGTCGACGACCCGCCCGAGGCCGAGACCATCTGCGGCATCGGCAATCGCAAGAACGCCGCATTCGCCGAGTCCCTGCGGGGCGAGGGCATCGCCCCGTTCCCCGGATCGCTCGCGCTCGTCGAGAAGCTGTCGGCCGCCGGCATCCCGATCGGCGTCGTCTCGAGCTCCAAGAACGCCGAAGAGGTGCTCGCCGCCGCCGGCCTCCGCTCGTTCTTCCGCGTCGTGGTCGACGGCGTCGTCGCCGAACGCGACAACCTCGCCTCGAAGCCCGCCGCCGACATGTTCCGCGCCGGCGCAGTCGCGCTGGGCGTCGATCCCGCTCGCAGCATCGCCGTCGAGGATGCGACCTCGGGCGCGGCCTCCGCGGCCGCCGCGGGGTTCGCGATCGTCGTCGGCGTCGATCGCGGCACCGGAGCCGATGCGCTGCGCGCCGCCGGCGCGACCGTCGTCGTCAGCGATCTCGACGTGTTCGTCGACGCGGCGGCCGACCAGGTCGCCGACCCCGATTCAGAATCCGCCGCTCAGGCCACCCGCTCACACGACGAGGACACCGCATGATCGACCGCGACCGCTTCCCCGTAGACCCCTGGCGACTCATCGAGACGCGATACTCCGAAGACGGAGTGGCCGAGACGCTGTTCGCCGTCGGCAACGGCTACCTCGGACTCAGGGGCAACCACATCGAGGGCCGAGGTGCCCATGAGCACGGCACCTTCATCAACGGTCTGCACGAGACGTGGCCGATCCGGCACGCCGAGCAGGCCTACGGCTTCGCCGAGGTCGGGCAGACGATCGTCAACGCACCCGATGCGAAGGTCATGCGGGTGTATGTCGACGACGAGCCGATCTCGTTCGACGAGGCCGATGTGCGCGAGTACCGTCGCACTCTCGACATGCGCACCGGCGTGCTCGAGCGCACCGTGGTGTGGGAGACGCCGTCGGGCAAGCGCGTGCGCATGCGTGACGAGCGCATCGTCAGCTTCGAGGAGCGTCACCTCGCCGTGCTCCGTCTCGAGGTCGTCGTCGAGAACGCCGACGCCCCCGTCACCGTCAGCTGCCAGATGATCAACCGCCAGGACGGTGCCGGGGTCTACGCGGGCACACCCAACCAGGCGAAGGGCGGATTCGATCCGCGCAAGGCCGAGAAGATCGCCGAGCGCGTGCTCGAGCCCGGGGAGTACTGGCAGGACGGATTGCGCTCGGCGCTGTCGTACAGCGTCGCGGACTCCGGCATGACGGTCGCCGTCGTCGCGGATCACATCATCGAGACCGAGAACGACTACACGTCGCGCACGCTGATCGAGGCCGACATCTCGAAGAACGTGTTCCGTGTGCAGGCGAAGGCCGGAGTGCCCATCACGGTCACCAAGCTCGTCAGCTACCACACGTCCCGAGGCGTGCCGGCCCGCGAGCTCGTCGACCGCTGCCGTCGCTCCCTCGACCGCGTCGCGTTCGAGGGCGTCCAGGCGCAGTTCGACCGGCAGGCCGAGTGGCTCGCCGCCTTCTGGGGCCGCAGCGACGTGCAGATCGGCGGGCATGAAGACATCCAGCAGGCGACCCGCTGGTGCCTCCTGCAGCTCGCTCAGGCCTCGGCGCGCGCCGACGGAACCGGCGTGCCCGCGAAGGGCGTCTCGGGGTCCGGGTACAGCGGCCACTACTTCTGGGACACCGAGATCTATGTGCTCCCGTTCCTCACGTACACGTCGCCGCAGTGGGCGCGCAACGCGCTACGGGCACGAGTGCTCATGCTTCCGGCGGCCCGCCGCAGGGCCGCGCAGCTCAACGAGGCGGGCGCGCTGTTCCCCTGGCGCACGATCAACGGCGAAGAGGCGTCGGCCTACTACGCGGCCGGCACCGCTCAGTACCACATCAACGCCGACGTCAGCTTCGCGCTCGGCAAGTACGTGCGCGCCACCGGTGACGACGACTTCCTGCGACGGGAGGGCATCGACATCGCGATCGAGACGGCTCGCCTGTGGGCCACGCTCGGCTTCTGGCGCACCTCGCGGCTCGTCGCCGACACGAAGGACGACGACGGCATCGAGACCTTCCACATCCACGGTGTGACAGGACCCGACGAGTACACGACGGTCGTGAACGACAACCTGTACACGAACGTCATGGCGCGCTACAACCTGCGCTACGCGGCGAGGGTCGTGCGAGAGGCGCAGGAGGCCAACGGCGAGGAGTTCGCCAGGGTCGTCGAGCGCACCGGCCTCGCGGAGGGCGAGGCGGAGGGATGGGAACGCGCCGCCGACGCGATGTTCATCCCGTTCAGCGAGAGCCTCGGCATCCACCCGCAGGATTCGCTGTTCCTCGAGCGCGAGGTGTGGGATCTCGCCCACACGCCGAAGGAGCAGCGGCCGCTGCTGCTGCACTTCCACCCCCTCGTCATCTACCGGTTCCAGGTGCTCAAGCAGGCGGATGTCGTGCTCGCGCTGTTCCTGCAGGGCAACCACTTCACGCCGGAGGAGAAGAAGGCGGACTTCGACTACTACGACCCGCTGACCACCGGCGACTCGACGCTGTCGGCGGTCGTGCAGTCGATCCTCGCCGCCGAGGTCGGCTACCAGGATCTCGCTCTGCAGTACTTCCGGCAGTCGCTGTTCGTCGACCTCCACGACCTGCACCACAATGCGGCCGACGGTGTGCACGTGGCCTCCGCCGGCGGCGTGTGGACGGCTCTCGTGTGCGGCTTCGGCGGCATGCGCGATTACGCCGGCGAGCTCAGCTTCGACCCGCGGCTGCCTGCCGACTGGCCGTCGCTGTCGTACCCGTTGCAGTGGCAGGGGTCTGCGCTGCAGATCACGCTCACGACGGGCGAGCTGCGCGTCCGCGTGCTCACAGGAGACCCGGTGCCGTTCACCGTGCGCGATGTCGCATACATCGCCTCGGCCGAGGAAGAGGTCGTCGTTCCGCTCGCCGATCAGGGACCGATGATCCCCGGGCGCCCGTCGCTGCGGCAGTTCGCGGACGCCCTTCGCGAAGACGGCACGCGCCTGTCGGCATCCGTCCCGGTGATCACGACCGCTATTCCCATCATCGAGTCGATCGACTGAGGGTGCTGATCACCGCAGCTCTGTTCGGGCTCGCGCCCGCGCTGCTCCTGCTCGTGCTCGCCGTGGTCGAGCGTGCCCGCTCGGTGCAGCGCGTCGCGTCTCCCGGGGCGCGGTTCGCGCCCGCCGAAGGCGCGACCGTGCTGTACGACGCGCTGCTGCTGAACGCGGATCGGAAGGCGGTCGCCGCCGCTCTGATCGATCTGGCCGTGCGCCGCAAGGTGCGGCTGCTCGTCGATGCGGACGCGGTGCCGTCCAGCGGGTCGCGAAAGCGCGCGCCTGTCGGCATGGAGATCGTGGAGGGCGCGACGTTCACGCCCGAGGAGCTCAGCGTCCTCGAGGCGCTGTTCGGTCCGGATCACACCCCGGGGCGGGTGCGACGGTTCAGCTCGGATGCTCGGGCGCTGCACCGCCGAGTTCGCGGCGTCATCGACGAGACGGAGAAGCGACTCGCATCCGCGGGGCTCATCGCCCGGGGGCGACGGGGGTGGGCCACGTTCCTGATCCGCGTCGCCGCAGTGCTGGTGGCCGGGATCTGCCTCCTCCTGCTCATCGCCGCCTGGGCGGTGGGCGAACCGGGTGCTGCGCTCTACGTGGTGCTGATCGCCGGTCTGGTCGCCGCGGTCGCCGCCATCGTGGTCGCACCGAGTCCCTGGCGCCGATTCCACCCGGCCGCGCAGCCGATGCGCGAGCATCTCGCCGGGATGCGCGAATACATCGCCCTCGCCGAGGCGGAGCCGCTGCGGTTCTCGCAATCGGCCGGGGGAGCGGACCTGAGGGCGGACGTCTCTCCTGAAGCCGCGAGCGCACGACTCGAGAGGTTCCTGCTCAACGAGCGGCTGCTGCCGTATGCGGTGCTCTTCGGCCTCGAACGATCGTGGACGGCTGTGCTGCAGACCGAGTCGCGCGAGCTGCGCGTCGCCGAGGGGGTAGGCGACGCCATGGAGGTGGCAGGGGCCGTGATCGACATGATCCAGCTGGTCGGAGGCGTCGTGAATCTGGTGAACGCCGTCGGAGATCTGGTCGACGCGACGGGCGGGGTCGTCGAGGTCGTCGGCGGCGTCTTCGAAGCCGTGTCGTCGTGATTCCTCACCGCACTTCGGCGGCCCGAGCGGCGCGTCGGGGATCACCCGCGCGATCGTCGGCGCCCGGCTGCCAGAACGTCCGTGGCACGCCGTAGGCTGTTCTGGTGACCACAGCCCTTTACCGCCGCTACCGCCCCGAGTCGTTCGGCGAGATGATCGGGCAGTCCCAGGTGACCGAACCGCTGATGACCGCCCTCCGCGGCGACCGCGTCGGCCACGCATATCTGTTCTCCGGGCCCCGTGGGTGCGGAAAGACGACGTCTGCGCGCATCCTCGCACGCTGCCTCAACTGCGCCGAGGGCCCGACCGATGTGCCCTGCGGCACGTGCCCGAGCTGCGTCGAGCTGTCGCGCGCCGGCGGCGGATCACTCGACGTCGTCGAGATCGATGCGGCCAGCCACAACGGCGTCGACGACGCCCGCGACCTGCGCGAGCGGGCGACATTCGCTCCCAGCCGCGACCGCTACAAGATCTTCATCCTCGACGAGGCGCACATGGTGACGCCGCAGGGATTCAACGCCCTCCTCAAGCTCGTCGAAGAGCCGCCGGAGCACGTGAAGTTCATCTTCGCGACGACCGAGCCCGAGAAGGTGCTCGGCACGATCCGCTCGCGCACGCACCACTACCCGTTCCGTCTGGTGCCGCCGGCCGCGATGCTCGAGTACGTCGAGAAGCTGTGCGGCGAAGAGGGCGTGGTCGCCGAGCGCGGTGTGCTGCCCCTGGTGGTCCGGGCAGGAGGAGGCTCTCCGCGAGACACCCTGTCGCTGCTCGACCAGCTGATCGCCGGGTCCGATTCGCCCGCGGGCTCCGAGACCGTGACCGTCGCCTACGAGCGCGCTGTCGCTCTCCTCGGCTACACCCACGCGGCTCTGCTCGACGAGATCGTCGATGCGCTCGCCGCTGCCGACGCGGCCGCGGCGTTCCCCGCCATCGATCGCGTGGTGCAGACCGGCCAGGACCCCCGTCGTTTCGTCGACGACCTGCTCGAACGCCTGCGTGACCTCATCGTGATCGCGGCCGTCGGGGCAGGGGCATCCTCCGTGCTCCGCGGCATCGCCGACGACGAGCTCGCTCGCATGCGCACCCAGGCGGATTCGTTCGGTTCGGCGCGGCTGTCGCGCACGGCCGACATCGTCAGCGCCGCTCTCGACGACATGTCGGGCGCGACGTCACCCCGACTGCACCTCGAGCTGATGGTCGCTCGTGTGCTCGCCTCGGGAGGGGCAGCGGTCGCGGCCGTCCCGTCCGCGCAGAGCGCTTCGGCAGCGCCGGCACGCGCGACGAATGCTGGTGCGTCTCAGCCCGCTGCTGCTGCTGCTGCCGCTGCTCAGCCCGGTGCGGTTGCTGCCCCTGAGGCTGCAGCCCCCGCTGCCGCGACCGATCCCGTCGAGGCCGAGTCGGCTGGCGCCCGGCCGACTGCTGCCGTGGCCGAGGCCCCTGTGGCCGAGAACGCGGATGCCGAGCCCGTGGCGTCGCGCGCTGCGACGACGAGCACACCCGCCGCCGAATCGGTGGCCGACACCGCGGTGCCCTCAGGCCCGGTCGCGTTCGAGCAGATCACCGCCGCCTGGCCGGCCGTGCTCAAGAGGCTCGAGAGCGTCAGCCGCACGTCATGGTTGCTGGCCACCGCCGTGCAGCCGCTCGCGTTCGTCACCGAGACAGAGGTGCTGACCCTCGGCTTCGCCAGCCAGCACGACGTGGCGAAGTTCAAGGGCACGACGCCGGGTTCCGGCCCGTCCGATCATCTGCGCGGAGCCATCGAGCAGGAACTCGGTGTGCGGGTCAAGTACCTGCCCGCACCGATGCCGGCGGGTGGTGCTCCTCGCCAGCCCTCCTCGCCCGCAGCGGCGCGCCCGGCAGACGACGCGCCCGCATCGGAGCCTGCGTCAGCGAGCTCACCCAGCGCTCAGGCACCGCGATCTCAGACACCTCGTCCTCAGACGCCGGACGCTGAGACGCCCGCCGCTCGGACATCACCGCCTCAGAACAACCGTGCGTCCTCAGCCCCGGTGACCGAATGGGCGGTCGCGTCGATTCCGGCATCCGAAGTGGCGGTGCCGGTCCCGGCGCCCGCCCCGGTGCCGGCCGCGGCGACGACCCCGCCGGCGGCCCCGTCAGCAGCCTCTGCGGCCGCGCCGGTGCCGGAGCGCTCGACTCCGAGCGATGATCTGCCCGGCGAGGGAGACGAACCGCCGCATCCCCTCGACGACGAGCCGCCCTATTTCGACGACGAACCGCCGCACGACCCCTCCTACGAGCCTGCGCCGACGTCGCAGGCCGCACCGACGGCCGCCCGCGCGCAGTCGGCGTCTCCCTCCGCATCCGCGCGGTCGACGCCTGTGCAGGCAGCCCCGGTGCGCAAGGTGGCTTCGGCCGCAGCAGCCCCGGTGATCACTGAGCGCACCCCCGCCGGGGGAGTCCAGCGCTACGGCGAGGCCGTGATCCGCCAGGTGCTCGGCGCGACGTTCGTTCGCGAAGAGCCCTACGAGCCCCCGACGAGGTTCTCCTGATGTACGACGGAATCGTTCAGGAGCTGATCGACGAGTTCGGTCGGCTCCCCG
Organism: Microbacterium sp. K2; assembly: GCF_051365005.1. Lineage (NCBI taxonomy): Bacteria > Bacillati > Actinomycetota > Actinomycetes > Micrococcales > Microbacteriaceae > Microbacterium > Microbacterium sp. K2. The sequence goes on from NZ_JBLWII010000006.1 coordinate 227,350, forward strand.
GAATCGGCCCCAAGTCCGCGCAGCGCATCGCATTCCACATCCTGCAGACGCCGACGTTCGACGTCGCGCGGCTCGCCGAGCTGCTCGTCGAGGTGCGGGTGCGGGTGCGCTTCTGCGAGATCTGCGGCAACGTGTCGGAGCAGGACCGCTGCGCGATCTGCCGCGACCCCAGACGCAATCCTGCCCTCATCTGCGTGGTCGAAGACGCGAAGGACGTCGCCGCGATCGAACGCACCCGCGAGTTCCGTGGTCTCTACCACGTGCTCGGCGGGGCGATCAGCCCGATCGCAGGCATCGGACCCGACGACCTCCGCATCGCGCAGCTGATGACTCGGCTCGCCGATGCCACGGTGCAGGAGGTCATCCTCGCGACGAACCCCAACCTCGAGGGTGAGGCGACGGCCAGCTATCTCAGTCGTCTGCTCACCACCATGCAGATCACCGTGTCTCGCCTCGCCTCCGGACTTCCGGTCGGCGGTGACCTCGAATACGCCGACGAGGTCACCCTTGGGCGCGCGTTCGAGGGCCGTCGCGTGCTGTGAACACGCAGGGCGGCTTCACGCGACGCGGCTGGCTGCTGTTCGGCGCCATGGCGCTGCTGTGGGGCGTGCCCTATCTGTTCATCAGCATCGCGGTCGAGTCGTTCTCGCCGCCCGCCATCGTCGCAGGGCGCACCCTCATCGCGGCACTGCTGCTCCTGCCGTTCGCGCTTCGAGGCGGTGCGCTGAGAGCTGCGTGGAAGCACTGGCCCTGGGTGCTCGCCTTCGGGCTCGTCGAGATGGCCGGCCCGTTCCTGCTTCTCGGTCACGCCGAGATGACCCTGCCCTCGGGCATGACCGGTCTGCTCGTCGCGACGGTGCCGCTGTTCGCCGCCCTGATCGCCCTGAGCGGCGGGGACCGGGGCGTCCTGCGCCCGACGCGCGGAATCGGCCTTCTCGTGGGATTCATCGGCGTCGCGATCGTGGTCGCCGGCCCCGGACTCTTCGGCGGAGAGGTCAGTCTGCTCGCGGCCGGCGAGGTGCTGCTGGTGGCCGTCCTCTATGCGATCGCGCCCTTCATCGTGGCGCGCAAGCTCAACGACGTCCCCTCGCTCGGCACCATCACGCTGTCACTGCTCATGATCGGTGTGATCTATCTGCCCATCGGTCTGCTCACGCAGCACGAGGTGCCGACGCTTCCCTCGATCTTCGCGCTCCTGGCGTTGGCCGTCATCTGCACCGCCGTCGCCTTCCTGGCGTTCTTCGCGCTCATCCGCGAGGTCGGCCCTGTTCGTGCCCCGCTGTTCACCTACGTCAATCCGGTCGTGGCGATCATCCTCGGGGCGATCGTGCTCGCCGAGCCCCTGACACCGGGGCTGCTCATCGGATTCCCGCTCATCATCGTGGGCTGCTGGTTCGCCGCCACCGGCGGACGCCTCCGCCCGCAGGCCCCCGCCACCCCCGACCTGGCTGTCGCGCCCCTGCCGCCGGCTCCCTGGGCTCGCCCGACAGCGTCACATGCGAAGAAGCGCATATGCGCCGATCGTAGAATGAGGGTGGGCGGATCCGCCCGACATCCCAGGGAGTGAACGTGGCCCTCATCGTGCAGAAGTACGGCGGCTCCTCAGTCGCCGACGCAGAGAGCATCAAGCGCGTCGCCAAGCGCATCGTCGATACACGCCGTGCGGGGCATGACGTGGTCGTCGCCGTGAGCGCGATGGGCGACACGACCGACGAGCTGCTCGACCTCGCGAACGAGGTGGCTCCGATCCCCGCTCCGCGCGAGCTCGACATGCTCCTCTCGAGCGGAGAGCGCATCTCGATGGCGCTCCTCGCCATGGCCATCCACTCGATGGGGTTCGAGGCGCGTTCGTTCACCGGCAGCCAGGCCGGAATGATCACCGACTCGCAGCACGGCGCGGCGCGCATCGTCGACGTCACGCCCATCCGGCTGCGGGAGGCCCTCGACGAGGGGGCGATCGTCATCGTCGCCGGGTTCCAGGGGTTCAACCGCGACACGCGTGACATCACCACGCTCGGTCGTGGCGGCTCCGACACGACGGCCGTCGCCCTGGCCGCGGCCCTCGATGCGGATGTCTGCGAGATCTACAGCGACGTCGACGGCATCTTCACGGCTGACCCTCGCGTCATCCCGAAGGCGCAGAAGCTCGACCACATCGGCAGCGAGGAGATGCTCGAGCTCGCCGCCAACGGCGCCAAGGTTCTCTACATCCGCGCCGTCGAGTACGCACGCCGTCACGGCGTCCTGATCCACGCCCGTTCGACGTTCTCGTCGTCCGAGGGCACATACGTTCTGGGCGAGGGCATGAAGAACCCTCGCGAAGCCGAGGGAGCAGAAGCCATGGAAGAACCGATCGTCGCCGGTGTCGCCACCGATTTCGGCCAGGCCAAGATCACCGTCGCGGGCGTTCCCGACGTTCCGGGCAAGGCCGCGGAGATCTTCAAGATCGTCGCCAAGTCCGGCGCGAACGTCGACATGATCGTGCAGAACGTGTCTGCGACCGGTCGCACCGACATCTCGTTCACGGTTCCCAAGGCCGACTCCGCGGGCGCGCTGAAGGCGCTGGCCGGTGAGCAGACCGAGGTCGGCTTCCAGAACCTCGTGCACGACGACCAGATCGGCAAGCTGTCGGTCGTGGGTGCCGGCATGCGCACGCACTCCGGCGTCTCTGCCGTGCTGTTCGAGGCGCTCTCGGCCGGCGGCATCAACATCGAGATGATCTCGACCTCCGAGATCCGCATCTCGGTCGTGCTGCGCGACACCGACCTCGCCGAGGCCGCCCGTACCGTGCACACCGCCTATGGCCTCGACGGCGACGCCGAGGCGACCGTCCACGCCGGCACCGGGCGCTGACCTCAACACGATAGACTCACCGAAACCCTGACATCGGCGCCAGGCGCGGCATCCGCACCCCGACGTCGCGCCCGAAGCCTCGCATGCAGTACTGCACGACGCCAAGGAACATCATGACCCGCATCTCCGACTCAGGACTCTCCGTCGCCATCGTCGGCGCCACCGGCCAGGTGGGCACCGTGATGCGAGAGATCCTCATCGAGCGATCCTTCCCGATCCGCGAGCTGCGCCTGTTCTCGTCGTCGCGCTCCGCGGGCACGGCCATCGAGTTCGGCGGAGCGACGGTCATCGTCGAAGACGTCGAGACCGCGGATGCCCGGGGCATCGACATCGCCCTCTTCTCGGCCGGTGCGACCGCCAGCCGCGCCTACGCTCCTCGTTTCGCCGAGGCCGGAGCCGTCGTCGTCGACAACTCCAGCGCCTGGCGCAATGACCCCGAGGTTCCGCTCGTGGTCAGCGAGGTCAACCCGCATGCGATCGATGACCGCCCTCGCGGCATCATCGCCAACCCGAACTGCACCACGATGGCCGCCATGCCGGCGCTGAAGGCACTGGATGCCGAAGCGGGCCTCGAACGGCTCATCGTCTCGACATACCAGGCCGTGTCCGGTTCCGGCCTCGCCGGTGCGCAGGAGCTTCTCGGCCAGGTCGAGGGCGTGCTCGCCCAGGGCGACACGCTGCGTCTCGTGCACGACGGGTCGTCGATCGACTTCCCCGAGCCCGAGAAGTACGTCGCGCCGATCGCGTTCGACGTCATCCCGTTCGCGGGCAACCTCGTCGACGACGGCCAGAACGAGACCGATGAGGAGAAGAAGCTCCGCAACGAGAGCCGCAAGATCCTCGAGCTGCCCGACCTCCGCGTCGCGGGCACCTGCGTGCGTGTGCCGGTCTTCACGGGTCACTCGCTCTCGATCAACGTCGAGTTCACCAGAGACATCACTCCCGAGCGCGCGACCGAGGTGCTCTCCGCGGCTCCCGGCGTCGTTCTCGACGAGGTGCCCACCCCGCTGCAGGCGGCGGGCAAGGATCCGAGCTTCGTCGGTCGCATCCGCGCCGATCAGTCCGCACCCGAGAACAAGGGCCTCGTGCTGTTCATCAGCAACGACAACCTGCGCAAGGGTGCGGCGCTGAATGCTGTGCAGATCGCCGAGATCCTCGCCGAGCGCCTGGTGGCCATAGCCTGACCGCATCCCCGTCATGCGGAACCGGTCTGGTCAGGCCGGCCCGCGTGGTCGGCAGCGCCGTGACCTCGAACTAGACTGTTCCGGTGACCGAAACCGTCGATGTCGTCTTGATCGGTGGTGGCATCATGAGCGCCACCCTGGGTACCCTGCTGCACGAATTGCAGCCGGATTGGAAGATCGTCGCCTTCGAGCGACTCTCCGATGTGGCGCAGGAATCCTCGAATCCCTGGAACAATGCGGGCACCGGCCACGCGGCGCTCTGCGAGTTGAACTACATGCCGCAGCAGAAGGGTGCTCCACTCGACCCCGCCAAGGCCGTCTCGATCAACGAGCAGTTCCAGCAGAGTCGTCAGTTCTGGTCGTCGCTGGTCGAGAGGGGAGTGCTCGACGCTCCGTCGACCTTCATCAACGCGACCCCGCACATGACGTTCGTCCGTGGTGAGAAGGACGTCAAGTACCTCAAGGACCGCTACGAGGTTCTCAAGAAGCAGCCCCTGTTCGACGGCATCGAGTACAGCGAGGACTCGCGCGTCATCAACAAGTGGGCGCCGCTGCTGATGCAGCAGCGCCGCAAGGGTGAGCCGTTCGCGGCCACCCGCGTGCCCGCGGGCACCGACGTCGACTTCGGTGCGCTCACGCACCAGCTCTTCGACCACCTCACCGATTCGGGCGTCACGCTGCGCACCAACCACGAGGTCAAGAGCCTGAAGAAGCAGAAAGACGGCACCTGGCTCATCAACTACCGCACGACGATCGGGCGCACGCCCAATCAGATCAAGGCGCGCTTCGTGTTCGTCGGCGCCGGCGGCTGGGCGCTCAAGCTGCTGCAGCGCTCGGGGATCCCCGAGATCAAGGGCTACGGCGTCTTCCCGATCGGTGGTCAGTTCCTCAAGACCTCGAACCCGAAGATCGTCGCCCAGCACCAGGCCAAGGTCTACTCGCAGGCTTCCGTCGGAGCGCCGCCCATGTCGGTGCCGCACCTCGACACCCGTGTGGTCGACGGCGAGGCCTCGCTCATGTTCGGCCCGTTCGCGACGTTCAGCCCCAAGTTCCTCAAGAACGGCTCGATGCTCGACATCGTGTCGCAGGTGCGCACGCACAACCTGTGGCCGATGCTGCGCGTCGCCTTCGCGAATCCCGACCTCATCACGTACCTGGTCGGCGAGCTGATGAAGAACCACGCCAAGAAGGTCGACAGCCTCCGCACATTCATGCCGACGGCGAAGGACGAGGACTGGACGCTCATCGACGCCGGTCAGCGTGCACAGGTGATGAAGAAGGATGCCAAGAAGGGCGGCATCCTGCAGTTCGGCACCGAGGTGGTCGCTGCAGCCGACGGCTCGATCGCCGGTCTGCTCGGTGCCTCGCCCGGTGCGTCCACTGCCGTGCCGATCATGCTCGATCTGCTCAAGAAGTGCTTCCCCGACGAGTACCCCGGGTGGGAGTCCGAGCTGCGTGAGCTCATCCCCACGTTCGGCGAGCAGCTGAACAAGAACCCCGAGCTGGCGGCGAAGTCCACCGCGGCGACGGCGGCCGCTCTCGGCATCAACGAGTAGCGCGCCGGTGGCGAAGCTCTACTTCCGCTACGGGGCGATGAACTCGGGCAAGTCCACCTCGCTGCTCCAGGCCGCGTACAACTACGAGGAACGCGGCCAGCATGTGCTGCTCGCGAAGCCCGCGATCGACACCAAGGGCGCTTCCGAGATCGCAAGCCGTCTCGGAGTGACGCGAGAGGTCGACTTCCTCATCGATTCCGATGCCGACGCTCGGGCGCTGTTCGCGGCGCAGCGAGAGGCGGTGCGCAGCGCGGCCGCAGGGGAGCACCTCGCGGGCGGAGCGCTCGACGTCGCGTGTCTCCTGATCGACGAGGCGCAGTTCCTCACCTCCGAGCAGGTCGACGACCTCTTCCGCATCGCGATCGAGGACGGCATCCCGGTCATCGCCTACGGGATCCGCAACGACTTCCTGACGCACGCATTCCCGGGGTCGGCACGGCTTCTCGCCATCGCGCACTCTCTCGAAGAGCTCAAAACCATCTGCCGCTGCGGTCGCAAGGCCGTCTTCAACGGCCGCGTGGTCGGCGGTCGCTTCGTCTTCGACGGCGATCAGGTCGCCATCGACGAGGGCGCCGACGGGTCGGTGGCGCCGGAGATCACCACGTACGAGTCGCTGTGCGGTGCGTGCTACCTCGAGGAGTCCGGCGGGCGCCTGGGCTGAGAGCCCTCTGCACATCCTCCCTCCGCCTTCGGGCGCTGTCTCGGCATGCGCGGATTGCGTGGTCTGACCACACGCGCTACTGTGGTCAGACCACATGAGCACGACCGTGACGGACGCAGCCAACGTGAACGATGAGGAGAGCGGATGCCGGAGCAACCTGCACGCGCCTGGCGTCTCGTCCTCGAGCACGTCGAGCGAGACCTTCTCGACGGACGTCTCGGACCCGGCGACCGCCTCGCCTCTGAACGCGACCTAGCGGCCGACCTCGGCGTCGGACGATCGAGTGTCCGCGAGGCTCTGCGCGTACTCGAAGTGATGGGCTTGATTCGCACTGCGACGGGCTCAGGGCCCCAGTCGGGGGCGATCGTGATCGCCACGCCGACCGGCGGCATGTCGACGCTCCTGCGGCTCCAGGTCGCCGCACAGGGCTTCCCGCTCGCGGATGTGGTGCAGACCCGTCTGGTGCTCGAAGACGCCGTCGTCGAGGCGCTGGCCGGCCAGCACGAACCCGATCTCTCTGTCACCCATCGAGTGCTCGAGGCGATGGAAGCCGACGGGCTCACGTCCGAAGAGTTCCTCGCCCTCGACGCGCAGCTGCACCTCGCACTCGCCGAGTCCAGTGGCAACACCGTCGTCGCGGCGATCATGGCAGGGCTGCGCACGGCGATCGAGTCGTACGTGCAGGCGGGCGCGGCCGCGATCGATGACTGGGACGCCATGGCCTCGGTGCTCCGCTCCGAACATCGGGCCATCATCGAGGCCATCGGCGCGGGCGACGCCCAGACCGCGAAGTCTCTCGTGCGCGCGCACATCACCGGCTACTACACCGCGGCGGGCCTCACCCGCAGCACTCGACCCACCGACTGAGAGGACACGACATGGTCCAGCGCCAGGTTCCCAACCCCGCAGAGCTTCTCGACCTGATGAAGTTCAAGAAGCCCGAGTTCAACGGCAAGAAGCGCCGCCTCGACGCTGCGCTCACGATCGACGACCTGCGCACGATCGCGAAGCGTCGTACCCCGAAGGCGGCATTCGACTACACCGACGGCGCGGCCGAGGGCGAGCTGTCGCTCACGCGTGCTCGCCAGGCGTTCCGGGATGTCGAGTTCCATCCCGGCATCCTGCGCCCGGCTCCCTCGGTCGACACCTCGGTCGACATCCTCGGCGGCCCGTCGGCGCTGCCGTTCGGCATCGCCCCGACCGGTTTCACCCGTCTCATGCAGACCGAGGGCGAGGTCGCCGGCGCCGGCGCCGCAGCCGCGGCCGGCATCCCGTTCACTCTCTCCACTCTCGGTACGACGTCGATCGAGGGCGTGAAGGCCGCGAACCCGCACGGCCGCAACTGGTTCCAGCTCTACGTCATGCGCGATCGTGAGATCTCGTACGAGCTCACCCGTCGCGCGGCCGCCGCGGGCTTCGACACGCTGCAGTTCACGGTCGACACACCGGTCGCGGGCGCGCGACTGCGTGACAAGCGCAATGGATTCAGCATCCCTCCGCAGCTGACTCTCGGCACGGTCATCAACGCGATCCCTCGTCCGTGGTGGTGGTACGACTTCCTGACGACGCCCAAGCTCGAGTTCGCGTCGCTGAGCACCACCGGCGGCACCGTCGGCGAGCTGCTCGATGCTGCCATGGACCCGACGATCAGCTATGACGACCTCGCCGTGATCCGCGACATCTGGCCGGGCAAGATCGTGATCAAGGGTGTGCAGAACGTCGAGGACTCGGTGCGGCTGCGAGACGCCGGCGTCGACGGCATCGTGCTCTCCAACCACGGCGGGCGTCAACTCGACCGCGCGCCGATCCCGTTCCATCTGCTGCCCGAGGTGCGCAAGGCGGTCGGTGACGACTTCACGGTCATGATCGACACAGGCATCATGAACGGCGCCGACATCGTCGCCGCCGTGGCGCTCGGCGCCGACTTCACGCTCATCGGCCGTGCGTACCTCTACGGGTTGATGGCGGGCGGTCGTGCAGGTGTCGACCGCACCATCGAGATCCTGCGCACCGAGATCGAGCGCACCATGCGTCTGCTCGGTGTCTCCTCGCTGGCCGAGCTCGAGCCCGCGCACGTCACGCAGCTCACCCGCCTCGTGCCGGTGACGCGCACGGCCTCCGACGCGGTCGTGCGCTGACGCAGCCTGTGGTCAGGCCGCGGGCTCGGCGATCGGCCGCGCCCGCGGCGGCCAGGGGATGAGCATCGACGTCCTGCGGCGATACTCCGCGTAGGCCGGGTACTTGCCGGCGGTGATGGACTCGGTGAAGATCGTCGAGCCGACGAACAGGACGCTGAGCAGGAACGGGCCGATGATCGTCCAGTTGACCGTCCCACCGAAGAACCCCGCGCCCGATGCCACAGCGGCGCTGGCCCCGATCGCGTAGAGGACCCACCATTGGCTCTGCTCGAAGAAGAAGTTGGGGTGGCGGCTGCATCGGAACAGCCCTTCGGTGACGAAGCCCGGTGCCAGAGTGCCACCGGCCTGCTTCTTCCGTCGGTGGAACTCCCACTGCTCGCGGTCGGCGACGGTCTCGCCGACCAGCAGCAGGAGGAAGAGCGCACCCAGGAGAAGATCCGCGGCGTTCAGCGGGGCGGGGTTCTGCCGAGCGACCTCGGCCGGAAGCGTGATCAGCACGAGCAGCGTCATCTGGTACCCGACGATGAACAGCAGGTTGAAGATCTGGAACTGCCAGGGCTTCATGCGCCCACGCAGAATCGCCCACCGATAGTCCTCCATGCCGGTGTATCCGCCCTTGCGGGCGAAGTTGAAGGTCAGGCGGATGCCCCAGGCGGTCACGAGCGCCGCCATCAGGGTCAGTCGGCCGGCATCCTCACCGCTCGCGATGCCGGTTCCTGCGAATATCCACACGTAGACGACCGGAAGGATCGACCATGCCCGGTCGACCCAGGAGGTGTCTCGGGTGAGGAGAGACAGGATCCAGCACGCCGCGCTCGCGGCTGCTGCGGTCAGGATGACGATCAGCAGCGGTTCCATATCGACATGCTAGAACTCTGCGGCCGATAGTGGGGGAGGCGGGTCTCGACCGTCAGAGGGTCGGGAGAAGCTCGTCGAGCTTCTCGGCGGTGTCCTCCCAGCCCTCGACGGCCACGGACGGCACACCGATCGCGAGGACGGGGTAGTCGTTGCCGCCCTCGTCGAGTCGGTCGCCGTAGAAGAGCATCGACGCGAGCGGGATGCTCGTGTGCTCGGCGAGCTGCCTCATGCCGAAGGCCTTGTCGATGCCCGCGAGGGTGATGTCGATCGAGGTCGAGCCGCCTGACCGCACCTCGAGGTCGGGAAGTCGCGCCGCCACGGCGTCGCGCAGAGACTCCCGCTTCGCACCGGACGGGTCCCACTCGTGCTTCGCATCACGGGGAGCCTTCTGACCGAGTGCCGAGAAGGTGATCTGAGATCCGCGGTCCTCGAGGATCTCGCCCCACGGCTGCGCCTCCCAGAGCCCCAGGCGCTCCGCCTCTTCACGCAGTGCGGTGAGGGCTGCGGACTTCTGCTCGGCGGTGAGGTCGTGCGCGTAGAGCGGCGAGAAGTCCGTGCCGTCGTGTCGCAGGTACCGGGTGCCGCAGGTCGGGAGCAGATGCAGTCGTGCGGCGGACTCGACATCGATGGCCCCGAGCCGAGCGATCACCTGCGCGCGGAACTGGGTCTCGTTGCCGCCCGAGATGATCGCGACATCGACCTTCTGCAGCAGGGCGAGCAGCAGCGTGGCCATGCGCGGGTCGATCGGCTCTTTCGACGGGGCGAGGGTGTCGTCGAGATCGAAGGCGACGAGTGCGGGCGAAGTCATGATGCCTCCAGCGTAGACGGGTGATGCGGAGAGAAGTGCGGTGCGAAGAGCAGCGTGCCGGCGATCGCGATGGCGACCCCGATCAGGGCTCCGCCGGAGTTCGCGACCACGTCGGTGAGGGTGGCCGCGCGATGGGGCAGTACGAGTCGCTGGAAGGCTTCGATCGAAAGCGACAGCGCAGGTCCGAGCACGATCGCCAGGGGCCAGAGGGGGCGCGGCACGAGGATGAATGCGAGGACGCCGATGGGCACGAACACCAGCACGTTGGCGATGATCTCGAGGCGGGTGAAGTCGAGAGACTCCCACCCCAGACGGTGCGCGGACGACAGCACGAGATCGAGCAGATTCGGCATCGACTCCTCGACGCGCGCGGGAGTGAGTGTGAGCAGCGCCAGACCGAGGAAGAACGGGACTCCGAGAGCGAGCGCGATACCGCGGGTGAGCCGGCGCGGGGGAGGCAGCAGACGACTCACACGGTGCCTTTCGCCTCGGGACGGATACAGAGAAGGCCGCCCGTGAGGACGGCCTTCCGGTGTTACTGGTCGGGGTGACAGGATTTGAACCTGCGACCTCTTCGTCCCGAACGAAGCGCGCTACCAAGCTGCGCCACACCCCGTTTTGCAACCCTCCGAGTCTACAGCGAAATGCTCCCAGCGCCGAATCGAGGCGTCAAGCGCGCGCCGTCAGCGTGAGGAGCGTCGCCTCGGGGCGGCATGCGAAGCGCACCGGTGCGTAGATCGAGTGCCCACAGCCGGCGCTGACGTTGAGCGGAACCGTGCGGTCTCCCTGCGTCCACGTGCTGAGGCCCTTCGCCTGCTTCAGCGGAATGTCGCAGTTGGCGACGAGAGCGCCGAAGCCCGGCAGGCAGACCTGGCCGCCGTGCGTGTGGCCTCCGAAGATCGCATCGGCACCGAGATCGACGAAGCCGTTCAGCACGCGCTGATACGGCGCGTGGGTGACTCCGAGCACGGTCGTGTCGGCATCTCGCTTGCCGAGGGCGTCGATCGCCTCCGGCAGATCTTCGAGTCGATCCCAGTCGCAGTGCGCGTCGCTCACACCGAAGAGCTCGAGCGGGTTGCCGGCGACCGTGAGTCGCCCAGCCGCGTTGTTCAGACTCGTCCATCCGAGCTCGTCGGTGAAGTAGGAATCCATCGCGTCGGTGTCGAGGAAGTTCAGGTCGCGCGGTCGCTCCGACGGGCCCGCGAAGTACCGGATCGGATTTCGCGGCGACGGGCCGATCACGTCGTTCGAGCCGTGCACGAAGACGCCGGGGACGCCTGCGAGAGGATCGAACGCTCGTCGAATGCCCGCGAGACCGTCTCGATGCCCCAGGTTGTCGCCCGTGTTGATGATGAGATCGGGCTTCAGCTGCGCGAGCGAGGCGAGCCAGTCCTGTTTGCGATGCTGCCACGGAGCCATGTGCGCGTCAGAGATGTGCAGCACGCGTAGCGGCGCTGAGCCGGGGGCGAGAGCGGATGCCGTCGACTCGCGCACCGTGAACAGGTAGCGCTCGATGCCGATGCCCCAGACGGCGGCCGCAGCACCAGCGGCCCCCACCGCGCCGAGCGCGATGAGGGCCGGGTGTGCCGCATGGCGCGACGTCACTTGCAGCTGACCTTGATGGATGTGCTCTTGGTGGTCGCCGTGTTCGCTGCCGGGTCGGTCGACGTCACTTCTGCACTCTGTCCGTTGCATGATCCGTCGAAGTCGATCGACGAGAACCCTGCGCCGAACAGAGCGCTCTGCGCTTCGGACTTCGACTGCCCGGTGACGTCCGGCACGGTCGCGCCCTGGCCGTTGCTCGGCGAGATCGTGATGGTCGCCCCGCTCGGAGCCTGTCCGGACGGGTCCTGAGCCATGATCACATCACCTGCGGGTCCGTCGACGGCCGGGCCGACGTTTGCGGTGAAGCCTGCTGCCTCGATGATCGAGCTCGCTTCTCCGACAGACTTGCCCACGACGTTCGGAACGTCCGTCAGCACCTGGCGGACCAGCTTGTCATCGGGCCGGGGGAAGTCGCCGGCGGGGTAGACGGCGTTCGCGGCTCCCTGGATCGCTCGGGCCAGACCGTAACGGATGTCGCCCAGTCGGGTGCCGTCGCCGTTGCGGAAGTCATTCAGCGGCACGCGGCCGTCGATGTTGCCCACCCATACAGCAGTCGTGACTCTGGTGCTCGATTCGACGAGCATCGTGTGCTCCTTCTCGGCGGTACCGGTCTTGCCGATCAGCTGGGTGCCGTCGAACGGGTTCGCCCTCGTGCCCGTGCCGTTGCCTTCCATCACGCCGCGCAGTGCGAATGCGGCGGTGGCCGCGACCTCGGGAGTGAGCTGAGGGGAGCAGTTCTGCGCGGGAGGCGTGATCTCCGCTCCGTTCTCACCGACGACCCTGTCGATCACGCGCGGCTCGCAGTACACGCCACCGTTCGCGACCGCCGCGTAGGCACCGGCCATCTGCAGCGGGGCGACGCTCTTCGAGCCGAGGACCGTCGGGAACGGATCGTTCGGGGCAGTGTTGGAGGTGGTTCCGCCGACAGTGATGTCATCGCCGTTGCCATAGTGGACGCCGAGTCTCTTGGCGACCTCGTTGATGTCGCAGAGGTCGAGCTGCTGCGCCATCGCGAGGAAGCCGGTGTTCAGCGACTGCGCGGTGAACTGCCGCACACTGCCCACCGAACCGCCGGAGTTGCCGAAGTTGTTGATCTTGGCGCTGTTCGTCACCCGGTCCCCGCACTTCGTGAAGGGACTGAAGGTCTTGAGGCGACCGTCGAGCACCTGGTTGACCGAGTGGCCCGACTCGAGCCAGCTCAGAAGCGTGAAGAGCTTGTAGGTCGATCCGGTCTCGAACCCGTAGGTAGAGCCGCCGTGGGCCTTGTCGGCGGCGAAGACCTGCGAGGTCTCGCCGGCGGCGAGGTTCGCCTCGGTCGTCTCGTTGAAGACGGTGTTCTGGGCCATGGCGAGGATGCGCCCGGTGGACGCCTCGACCGACACTCCGGCGCCACCGACGAGGATTCCGGGCATCGCCTGCGGAACCTGAGACCTCACGGCGTCGATCGCGGTCTGCTGCACACGCAGGTCGAGCGAGGTGTAGATCTCCATGCCACCGCGGCGCAGGTTCGCGCGACGCTCCTCCGCGGTGGCGCCGAAGGCCTCGTCGTTCTCGATGACGGCCTTGACGTACTGGCAGAAGTAGGCGTTGTCGCCTGCGGCTCCGCAACCCTGCTGAGGCTCGCTCAGCACCGGGGTGATCGGCGTGGCCACGGCCTCGTCATGTGCGGCCTGCGTGATCTTGCCGTCGAGCAGCATCCGCTCGAGCACGTAGTCTCTGCGGTCCTTCGTGTCCTTGTAGCCGTCGGCGTCGCCGTTGTGCGCGACTCCGGCGTCATCGGTCCAGATCCCGCCAGGGCGGTCGATGCGGAACCTGTTGGGCTCCTGGACCATGCCGGCGATCGTGGCCGCCTGAGCGAGGCTGAGGTTCGCCGCGGTGGTCGAGAAGTAGCGGTTCGCTGCGGCCTCGATGCCGTAGATGGTGCCGCCGAAGTTGGCGATGTTGAGGTAGCCGAGGAGGATCTCGTTCTTCGAGTACTCCTTCTCGATCTTCAACGCGTAGCGCATCTCCTGCAGCTTGCGCTCGACACCTTCGCCGCCCTTGGCGACTGCAGCATCGAGGAAGCACTGCTCGATCTGAGTGGAGTAGTCCTCGGCCGCAGGATCGACGTCCTGCTCGCACTCCTGCACCTGGACGTTCTTCACGTACTGCTGGGTGATCGTGGAGGCACCTCGGTCGGTGGTGCCCGCGACGTTCCCTACCGCGGCCTTGATGGTCGCGCCGAGGTTGATTCCGCCGTGAGTGTAGAAGTTCTTGTCCTCGCTCGAGAGCATCGCGTCGTACATCACCGGTGCGACCTGGTCGTAGGTGACCGGGATGCGCTTCTGCTCGTAGAACGATGCGAGCGCGACGGGGTTGCCGTCGAGACCGGTCGCGTAGATCGTCGACTGCTGCATCGGTGCGCCGACCTGGAGGTTCTCCGGGAGGTCTTCGAAGATGGTGAGGGCCTGCGACCCGGCGATACCGGTCATCGCCAGCACAGGGGTGACGCTGGCCGCGACGAGGAGACCGGCGACGGCGCTCAGCCCGACGAGTCCGAGGACTCCGCCGAGCGCACCTTTCACCGTGCGATTCTTTTGAGGCATACGCTAGATCGTAGGGGAGTTCCCTGAATACCGCCTTTGACGCAGCCGCTTGCGCGGTTGCCGCCAGACAGGAGAGCCATGACCACCTGGGAGTACCTCACCACCCCGCTGCTGATCCACAACACCGCTGCGATCCTCAACAACTGGGGCAAGCAGGGATGGGAGCTCGTGCAGGTCATCCAGGGGCCCGAGGGCGGGCTCGTGGCCTACTTCAAGCGTCCGGTGTCGGCGGATGCCGCCGGCAACGCCGGTCTCGCCGCCGCCGCTGAGGCGTCCCGCCAGTTCGAAGGGGGTGCGGCATGAGCGTCTCCCAGCGCCTGACCGAGCTCGGCATCGAGCTTCCGGCTGTGGCGGCGCCCGTCGCCGCCTACGTCCCGGCCGTCATCCACGACGGACTCGTGTACACCTCCGGTCAGCTGCCGTTCACCGCTGGTGAGCTGCCCGCGACGGGCAAGGTCGGCGCCGAGGTCAGCGCCGAAGACGCGAACGACTACGCCCGCACCTGCGCGCTGAACGCCCTCGCGGCAGCGGCGGATGCTGCCGGGGGAGTGGACAGGATCGGCGGCGTGCTGCGAGTCGGCGGCTTCGTGGCATCCACGCCCGATTTCACCGGCCAGCCCGGCGTCATCAACGGGGCGAGCCTCGTGCTGGGCGAGATCTTCGGCGATGCCGGTCGTCATGCGCGTGCGGCCGTCGGCGTGCCGGTGCTGCCGCTCGACAGCCCGGTCGAGGTGGAGGTCACCTTCATCCTCGCCTGACCGTCGTGTGCAGAAGGCCCCCTCCCGAATCGGGAGGGGGCCTTCTCGCATCCGGGCTATTTGACCTGAGCCGAGATGATGCTCATCACCGCGGTGTCTGCCAGCGTCGTGGTGTCGCCGACTTCGCGACCTTCGGCCACGTCGCGCAGCAGGCGCCGCATGATCTTGCCCGAGCGGGTCTTCGGCAGTTCACCGACGATGTAGACGTCGCGGGGTCGTGCGATCGCACCGATCTGCTCGCCCACCCAAAGACGCAGCTGCTGAGCGAGGCCGGCGGGGTCGTGCGCCGAGAGGTAGCTCTCCTTGATGATCACGAACGCGACGACCGCCTGGCCTGTCGTCTCGTCGGCGGCTCCGACCACAGCGGCCTCGGCGGTGGCCTCATGCGCCACGAGCGACGACTCGATCTCGGCGGTCGAGAGCCGGTGACCCGAGACGTTCATGACGTCATCCACTCGTCCGAGCAGCCAGAGGTCGCCGTCGTCATCGAGACGTGCGCCGTCGCCCGCGAAGTAGTAGCCCTGCTTCTCGAACTTCTCCCAGTACGTCTCCTTGTAGCGCTCGGGGTCACCCCAGATGCCGCGCAGCATGCTCGGCCAGGGTTCGGTGACCACGAGAAGACCGCCGTTGCCGTGGCCCACCTCGGCGCCGGTCTCGTCGACGACGTCGATCGAGATCCCGGGCAGCGGCACCTGGGCGGAGCCCGGCTTGGTGGCCGTGACGCCAGGGAGCGCCGACACCATGATCGCGCCGGTCTCGGTCTGCCACCACGTGTCGACGATGGGCGTCTTGCCCGCACCGATCACGTCGCGGTACCAGATCCAGGCTTCGGGGTTGATGGGTTCGCCCACCGAGCCGAGCAGACGCAGCGACGACAGGTCGAACTTCGCCGGCACGCTGCGGCCGATCTTCATGAACGAGCGGATCGCGGTCGGCGCCGTGTAGAAGATCGAGACCTTGTACTTCTCGATGATCTCCCACCAGCGGCCGGGGTGCGGGGCGTCGGGGGTGCCCTCGTAGATCACCTGCGTCGCCCCGTTGGCGAGCGGGCCGTAGGTGACGTAGCTGTGCCCGGTGATCCATCCGATGTCGGCCGTGCACCAGTACACGTCGGTCTCGGGGTGCAGATCGAACACGTACTTGTGCGAGTACGCGGCCTGGGTCAGGTATCCGCCGGAGGTGTGCAGGATGCCCTTGGGTTTTCCGGTCGTGCCCGAGGTGTAGAGGATGAACAGCGGGTTCTCGGCAGGAAATGCCTCGGCCCTGTGCTCGGGCGACGCGGCCGGAACCACGTCATGCCACCAGAGGTCGCGGCCGTCCTGCCAGTCGACCTCGTTCTCGCCGCGCTTGACGACCAGCACGTGCTCGACGGTCTGCTGCTCGCCGTCGCCACGGTCGGCCAGAGCCTGGTCCACCGCGGGCTTGAGAGCCGAGACGCGACCCTTGCGGTATCCGCCGTCAGCGGTGATCACGAGTTTCGCGCCGGCGTCGTCGATGCGCGAGCGCAGGCTGTCGGCGCTGAAGCCGCCGAAGACCACCGAGTGGATCGCTCCGAGTCGGGCGACAGCGAGCATCGACGCGATGGCCTCGGGGATCATGGGCAGGTAGATCGCGACCCGGTCGCCGTGGGCGATGCCGAGGTCGGAGAGCACGTTGGCGACGCGCTTGACCTCGTCGGTGAGCTCGGCATAGGTGATGGTGCGCGAATCGCCCGGCTCGCCCTCCCAGTGCAGGGCCACGCGATCGCCGTTGCCCGCCTCGACGTGTCGGTCGAGGCAGTTGTAGGCGACGTTGAGCTCGCCGTCGTCGAACCACTTCGCGAACGGCGGGGTTGACCAGTCGAGCACCTGCGTGAAGGGCTTGTGCCACTCGAGCAGCTCGCGGGACTGCGTGCCCCAGAAGGCCTCACGGTCGGCCGCCGCGCTCTCGTACAGCGCGGGAGAGGAGACCGACTGTGCGACGAACTCCTCGGACGGCGGGAACTGGCGGGTCTCATCGAGAAGATGATCGATCTGGCTGCTCATCGGCAGGCGCTCCTTTGCGGCGTAGCAGGTCGTGCGGGCGTGACCGCGGGGTGGCGCGATCAGGTCAGGGTGAATCTAGCCTCGGGCACAGACATCGCATACTGCCGAAAGTGGGTAGTCCGGTCGGTTTTGTCAGGACGGTCGCCTTGCGTACACTCGACGACAGCCGAATTATCATTCTGGCCTTGGCGTGCCCGATTCCCCCATGAGGGACGCCGTGGGCGGCATCTCATTCCCCCCGTGAGATGCCGCCCTCTCTTTTTCGGGAGCGCTCCCATCGGGGGTGCACTCCTCGTGCCCGTCTTCACGACCTCCTCTGCACGCGGAACGTCCGGTCGGGGTTGCCCACAGGTGCCGTTCGAACCTCTTCAGGCGTGCACCGAGCGCCCGGCGCTTGGCCTAGCTTCGGGGCATGTCCGATCCCTTCGTCATCCAGCCGCGCGGTTCGTCGTCGCCCGCCGACGGCACCCCGCGAGGCGGTGGCACGCCGCTGCAGGTCGATCCCGTCTTCGGTCCACTCGCAGAGCACTGCGCCGACGAGGAGGTCACCGACATCTTCGTCAACGGCGCCTCAGGGCTGTTCGTCGACCGGGGCCGCGGCGCCGAGGCCGTGCGGGGGTGGAGCGCGTCCGAACGGGAGGTTCGCGATCTCGCCGTCGCGCTGGTCGGCCTCGGCGGTCGCCATCTCGACGACCAAGCGCCCTGCGTCGACGTGAGGCTCGAGTCCGGCATCAGAGTGCATGCCATCCTCTCGCCGGTCTCGACGTCGGGCACGGCGCTGTCGATCCGCGTGCCCAGAGTGCGCGCCGCGGATCTCGAAGCGCTGGCGGCGCTCGGTGCCTTCGACGCCAGGCAGCACAGTTGGCTCCTCGGCCTGGTGGCCGAGCGCGCGAACATCCTCATCACCGGCGGCACCGGCACAGGCAAGACGACTCTGCTGTCGGCACTGCTGTCGGCCGCGCCGACCTCCGAGCGCATCGTCACGATCGAGGATGTCGCCGAGCTGCGGCCGCGGCACCCGCACCACGTCGCTCTCGAGGCGCGGCAGTCGAACCTCGAGGGCGCCGGCGGCATCAGCCTCGCACGGCTGGTCCGCGAGTCGCTGCGCATGCGCCCCGACCGTCTGGTGGTCGGTGAATGCCGAGGCGAAGAGGTGAGAGAACTGCTGACGGCCCTGAACACCGGGCACGATGGCGGCGCCGGCACCCTCCACGCGAGTGGTCTGAGCGACGTGCCGGCCCGGCTCGAAGCACTCGGCGCGCTGGCATCGATGGACGCCACGGCGCTCGCACGCCAAGCCGTGAGCGCGTTCACGATCGTCCTGCATCTCGACCGGGCTCCCGGCGGACAGCGCCGCATCGCGCAGGCGGGGGAGCTCGCTCTGACCGGTGACCGGCTGAGCATCGAGGAGGTGCGACCGTGGTGAGCGCTCGGCGGTGGGGCGCCGACGACGCGGGAACCGACGCTGCTACCTCCGTGCAGACGCTCGCCGTGCTGCTGCAAGCCGGAGCGGTGCCTTTGGTCGCCTGGCGTCACCTGGCCTCGATCGGCGACGTGCACGCTGCGTCCGTGGTGGATCGAGTGGACGACGGCGCCCCGCTCATCGCCGCGATCGAGGCTGAGGGGGGCCCGTGGCGAGACCTCGCCGCCGCGTGGGAGGTGGCGACAACTGTCGGGGCGCCCCTGGCCGAGGTGCTGCGAATGATCGCCGAGACGCTTCGCGACGCCGCATCTGCGGCCGACGACGTGCGAATCGCCCTGGCTGAACCTGCGGGAACCGCGCGGCTGCTCCTGTGGATGCCGTTCGCGGGTCTGCTGCTCGGCTTCGCGCTCGGCTTCGACACCCTCGGCGTCATCTTCGGGACGCCTGCAGGCGCGGCCTGCGTCGTGGCCGGGCTGCTGCTCGTCCTCGCGGCCCGAGGCTGGACGAACCGACTGCTTCGGCGCGCGAGACCCGAGCCGGGCACGCCAGGAATGCAGGCCGAGCTCATGGCGGTCGCTCTCTCCGGGGGCGCCTCGATCGACCGTGCCCTGCGCCTCGTCGCGGAGAGCCCGGCGTCTCGTCGCGGGGACGACGCGCGAATCCGCGCGGTGCTCGAGCTTTCGCATGCCGCGGGGGTGCCCGCCGGCGAGCTTCTTCGCGCCTCCGCCGGTCAGGAACGCCACGCGTCCCGCGTCGACGGCCGCATGCGCGCGGCGAAGCTCTCGACGAAGCTGCTGATCCCGCTCGGCGTCTGCACACTGCCGGCCTTTCTCCTGCTGGGAGTCGCTCCGCTGCTGCTGAGCGTGCTCCTCTCGACTCCGCTGCCGCTGTGACGGCTGCCGACCACAGGATGCTCGTGCATCCGCACACAGAAAGAAGGAACCCATGAACACTCTCCCTCCACTCACTCGGCGCCGTTCCGCGGCGCTGTTCGGAGACGACAGCGGCGCGGCCACCGCCGAATACGCGATCACGACTATGGCCGTGATGAGCCTGGCTGAGCATACTTGAAATCTTTGCTCTGTCTCCTTGCCACACTGTGCGCCAAGGTAGAGGCATGCCAGTACGTTTCACCATCGATAGCATCACCTCGAACGCCGGAGACACCGTGACCGTGCCTCCGGTGGCCGTCACCGCGATTGTCGGTAGCAACAACGCCGGCAAGTCCCGACTCTTACAAGACATAGCTCTCGTGATGAGTGACCGACGGGCCGCACCAGTCACGCTCGGGGATATTGCGGTGACCAAGCCATCGTCCGATCCGGAAGATGAGCTCATCGAGTGGCTGGATGTGAACGCGCTACGGACAACTGCTCAAAACGGCGTTCCGCAATGGACGTCGCCCACCGGAGGGCAGACGGTCTCGATGGAGCAGCTGAGGAACGCCCTCAACCCTCCCTTAGCGATCGGGAGATTTCCTCGCTTGGGAACTGCAGCCCCTCTGTTCCTCCATCACACGTCTGCGGGCGCACTCGCTGGTCATGCTGCCGGCTCGGCCCCCGTTGGCCCCGTCCATGGGGGCGGGTCGAATCCCCTCGGTCGCCTCTACCGCGATGGTGATCTCGAGGCAGAACTCGATGCATTGTCCCGATCGACGTTCGGCCAGGGGCTTCTGCTGGACCGAGCTAATGCTGAGTTTCGCCTCCGAGTAGGTGATGTGCAAGTGCCGGTCCCGCCTCTCAACCACCCAACTCGTGAGTACGCCGACGCTGTGCTCGACCTTCCGGTCCTCGACGAGCAGGGAGACGGGATGCGAAGTTTTGTCGGTTTGGCGTTGCTCGTGATGGCACGACCGCCCGGCGTTTTGTTGATTGACGAACCGGAGGCCTTCCTGCATCCCGGTCAAGCAAGGGCGTTAGGACGGTGGCTGGGGGGTGCAGCCCACGAAAGGGGCTTGCAAGTAATCATCGCTACACACGATCGCGACCTGCTACTAGGTCTACTTGAAGCATCTGCACCGATCAACGTTGTGAGGATTACTCGTCAGGGGGATCAGAACTCGTTCGCTCAATTGCCGCCGGACGAGATCCAGGAAGTCTGGGCTGACCCCGTCCTTCGCTACTCCAACGTGCTCCAGGGGCTGTTCCACCGACAAGTGGTTGTGTGCGAGTCGGATGGGGACTGCAGATTCTTCGGCGCCGCGTTGGACGACCTCGCTCTAACAACTGATCGTCGCGCGATCGCCGACGATGTCCTTTTCGTCCCAGGTGGGGGAAAGCAGCGGGTAGCTGCGATCGCCCGTGCCCTGGGTCGGTTGCGAGTGAGGTCCCGGGCAATAGTCGACTTCGACGTGTTCCGAAGCAAGGACACTCTTCGAGGAATCGTGGAGAGTGTTGCAGGCACATGGACAAGCGACATGAGCGCCGACTATGTGGCGATGGTTGCCCCTATCCAGGAGCGTTCTCTGTGGGACCAAGTAAAAAATCAGGGTATGGCAGCCGTCCCTCCGGGGGAACCAAACGCTGCGGCGCAGCGCCTCCTGGCGGCGCTGAACACCGTGGGGGTTCACGTTGTCCCAGTTGGTGAAATGGAAGGCTTTGACCGAAGCCAGTCACTCCATGGAGCGGCTTGGGTGAGCACCGCAATCGAACGTGGAGTTCACAAATCCGAGCAGCTCACGAGGTTCATCGAGCCGCTACTCGAAACCTGATTACTCCGCCGTCCTGAAGGCAAGGCGCTCGGCCCTCGCTGGTCCGATCTGGCAGCGGCCTTGCTGCTAGATGTGCAGATCGCCGGTAGCCTCCCCTTGAGGCAGTGCCAGGGCGGCGCTCGGTCGGACGAAAGGGTAATCAGGTGGCCAACAAGGGCTTGAGGAAGTACCGAAGGGTTTTCACGGGCGGATCAGCCGGACTGACCGGTGGAGGCGTGTCGACCTCTCTCGTACAGACGGACGGCTCGTATCTTCACGCTTTGATTGCGCTCATCGACAATAAAGGTGCGTTCTTTGATCCGCTCGATCTGGAGCACACTGGGAGGCTCGCTGACTCCGTGAAAGAGGTGCGCACGCTAGCGGTCGCAACTCAATCATCGGTTGAGTCCCAAGAGGCATATGAGATCGCCTTTGCAATCGCCGACGCCTGCCGCGTGTTCATGCGCGACTTCGACGAGTCTATGGACCTGGTGGTTTGGGGCGGTGTACTCACGGCGCTCCGGCGGGAGGTCGAGCGCCAGACCGCCTTGGCGGTACTCGTGTTCCAAATGCCGACACCTCGTAATCTGGACCTCAAGGCACAAGACGAAACTGTTCAGCTCATGCTTGAGAAGCTACAAAGCCGCTGAGAGCACATCCGAGACCTGCACTTTCTCATCAACCGGATCCACTTTTGTATTCGTCTATGAGTGAAAATTTGTGATTGACGCTCCCGAATGCTAAGTTTTTTGCGGCCCTGCATCCAGTTGGGCCGCACCCGATGGGACCTACAGGGTCGGATCCTGCCCGTCGCTACTGATTCCGAAACCACGGGCGAGTGTGATCACCAGCACATGACGAGCCCGGCGGGTGACCGCTGGTGAAAAACGGATCGCGACGAAGCGGTCCTGGCGGGAGTGACACACTGGCAGGTGCCCGCGAGACATGCAGGTGCTCCTTCTCTTTCGAGAGGAGTGGGCTTGCCTGCTCTCGCCAAACCCCGACCTACCCCGAGGCTTACGCTTCAAGAAGCTGCCCGCGACTCGCGTATTGGTTACTCGACGCTGCGAAAACGCGTTGCTGAGGGACTTCTCCCCGCCGAACGCGTTGGGCGTCGGGTGTTCATTCGCCCCGAACACCTTGCCGCACTGAGTTCCCCTTCTGTGGGACGCCCAACACTCGAGCGCGCCGTTGACGATGCAGTCGCTCGAGTGGTGGCTGCTGCGCCCCGCCTCACCCCAGAACAGCGCGAGCGTCTGGCGGTCATCCTGGGAGGTGCCGCGTGATCCCCGACCCAGCGCCCACCCCCGTAGAGATCCAATCTTCTGAGGTTCGTGAGGTTGCACCTCTCAGGAGCCGCGAAACCATGGCGGGGGGCCTCCTTGGGTGCCCCCCGCCCGCTACTGAGGTTTGTGAGGTTACTGAGGCCGAGAACCCCGACGCCGCTCGCGACTTCTTTGAGCGCTCAAAGTCCTTGGAATCGGACCATCAGAAGAAGCGCGCTACGCGCAGTGCTCGAGTCTTCTCTGTCATGCAGTACTCGCACCATGCAGAGACCGGTGAGGTCATGGTGAATCAAGCTCAACTCGAGCGCGGCCTCCAGCGGGCATCGATCAAGCGGTGGGCCTACGCCTGGCACGACCAGGATCAGTTCGATGCTGCGGACGTTGAGTACCAACGGTCAAAGGGTCGTCAGGTGGAGGTGGGCGACTTGAAGCCTCGACATGTTCACGTGGTGCTGCAGTGTGACGACAACTACACGATCCGTCAGATCTCCAACTGGTTGATGATCCCGTCTGCTCGAGTCAAGATCCCAAGCGAAGAGGGCGAGTACCGCGGCAACGGAGCACGCGAAAAGGCCTTCTTTGATTTTGGTGAGTATCTCACCCATGAGGGTCGCAAGCAGGCCAGCAAGCACCAGTACGACCGTTCGATCGTTATCGCAAACTTCGACTTCAGCTCGGAGCTTGACCAGCACCTCGCCTCGCGAAGGAAGGGCGTTCGCGGCGGCTCATCGGCGACTCGCAAGAGGGACGAAGTACGCATGAGAATCATGCGCGGAGAAGTCTCGTTGAAGTGGGTCCGCGAAAACGAGCCGGAGGTGTACGTGTCGGACCTCACGCATCTGCAGAAGCTTCGGCAAGACTGGCGGCTTCACCAACCGGCTCCGCGGCATCGCACGAGCTACTTCATGGGCAGTAAAGCGTGTGAACTCCGAAAAGGGCGGACAGGAAAGACCACGCTCGCCAAGTTGTTCGCCCGCTCCCTCTTCAGAGATCTGGATGCGGATGAGTGCTATCACGTCGCGACGGACCCCCGCGCTCCGCTGCAAAACTACAGAGGCCAACCGGTGATCATCTGGGATGACTACAACGCGCTCGACCTCATGGAGGCATTGGGCGGTCGCTCCAGTGTCTGGCAAGTGTTCGACGACCATCCCAGTGCGAGTGACGTGAACATCAAGTACGGCACAACCCGCCTCGTTCACACCGTCAACATCATCACCAAGACGACCCCCTATGCAGAGTTCCTCGACGGCCTGGCCGGCGAGTACACCGACAAGAGCGGGAAGCGCCATCACGCAGAGGATCGCAACCAGTCATGGGGTCGCTTCCCTGTTGTCTTCGAGGTGACGGTCGACAGCATCGAGATGCTGCTGAACCGAGGGTTCGTGAGCGACACGGACGACTTCCTCGCTTACCAGACCGTCGCTCGCATGAAGGCCAGCATGCGAAAGATCTCTTCCGCGATCGACTCGATCGAAGATGCCGCGGAACGTGAAGCGGCCACGCACCAGATTGGCGATGTCTTGCTGCGCCCGCTGTTGGAGCAGCATGGCAAGCTTCGCGCGAACCCAGCTCGCGGCAGGGCGGAGGTGGTCGGTGAGTTGCTCGCTTCCATCGAGATGCTCGATCCTGAGCAGGCCGCGGCCGCGGACCGCGCTGCGGAGCTGCAGCGGGAGATTGAACTCCTGGAGGAGCAGAAGCGCGAGCTCGCAGACAGCGCTCGACGGGCGGCGAGGTGTTCGTGTGGTTCGGGGTGTCCGGAAGGTTCAGACATCCACCATGCGACCGATTGCATCGTGGTCTCTGACGAGACGCGAATCGAACGCGGGCGAGCAGTTGCTCTGTCGACGGGGCGTCCGCAGTGAGCGTCGCAGTTTCAGCCCGCTGGCGTATTGGAGCTGCCCGCGCAGCGGCCCCCGGAGGGCACCAGGAGCTTCTGACGAGCGGAGCGGGTTCAGAAGTGTATGGGGCTACACCTTCTTCTGACGCGAAGGAGAACATCACCCACCGAAGGAAGCACAGGGGTGGTGTTCGGATGAGCGACAGGAGAAGCCCCTCGGGAGAGCCGCCGGGGGCTCCGTGGTCTGTTGCGTCGAGGACGGAACAGGATACGGAAGTGGTCGAGAGGAGCGAAGCATGAGTTACACGATGACCTTCGACGCGTCGCACAAGGTGGGACGCGGAGGACACGCGAAGGCCTTTTTCAGACACATCGCAAGGGACGCCGATCAGGCTGCTGGGTTCACATTCCCCCAGGCGAACCGGAACGTCGTTCCGGAGCGAACCAAGCTCAACGTCACATTGGTCAACGACGGGAAAGGTGGTTACAGACGCCTCACCTCAGTCGACGGCCGGCCACCAAGCGACGAGTTCGACGACTACCTTCAGCGGCGCCTCGGTACGGTCGGAAGAGCACTTCGGAAGGACGCTGTCCTCATCCGCGGGGTGATTCTTCAACTCGACCCAAAGTGGTTCGTGGATCACAATCCTGACTGGAGGGAAGCTGGAATGAACCGGGAGGCGTTCGACTACACGAACGCCGCATTGGAATGGGCGCGCAGCGAGTTCAGCGAGGAGAACATCGTTGGGCTCTCGGTGCACCTCGACGAGTACAACCCCCAGCTGCAACTCTTGATATCCCCCGTAACCCAAGATGGTCGGCTGTCGCAGAAGGACTTCTTTAAAGGGCCAACAGACCTCAAGCGTCAGCATCAGGAGCTCCGTGAAGCAGTCGCGGCAGCGGGGTATGACGTTGAGTATCGCGTTACTGAAAGATCGCGGGAGCACCTCAGTAGTCGTGAGTTCCAGTCGAAAGCGGATTGGCTCCGCGATGCAACAAGTGCGGTCGCCGAGGATCTCGAAGTCAGTAGACACAGAAGCAGTCAATTGGCTCGCCGATCCTCGGACCTCGAGGATCGGGAAACACTCTTGGAAGGGCGTGAACGTGAACTGGACGCAGCGCGTGTGATCGCAGAGCATGCAGCGGAGCGTGCGGAAGAAGCTCGGCGGCGAGCCCACAGTGCAGGCCTAGCGGCAGAACGCGCACGCGAAGAGATTGAACTGGAACGAGATCGGCTGCGGAGAATCAACCAGCGCCTCGAGTCGGTCCCCGCATACTTCGACCTCTGGCTGGACAAGACTTCGATCAATGGAGTACCGATACGAAAGCGATTCGATGTGGATCTAATCAAGATGCGCGCGGAACTCAAGCACAAGGTCACCGCGGCGACAGCGGCACCCGTCAAGCAGCAGGACGAGATCGAACGTTGAAACCCCAGGACGGGAGGCGCGGACGAATGCGGGCGCGCCTCGCGTCCGCATCTCGAGTTCTCCGTTCGTGGCACCCAGCTGGAGGCCGATGCCCAGCAGTCGATGCGTTGTACACACATCGCTCTCACTGGGCGACCATCGATAACTAAAGTGAGTCCAGGGCCCACCTGGCACCAGTCGCCGAGGCCTTGGTGACTTGAGGAGAACTATGGATAGGCATCTGAAGCCGCTCACTCCAGCTGAGGTCGAACGAGCCCTCGCCATGATTGAGAAGGGGCATCAGCTCGAGGGGCAGCAGTTGGACGGGGAGACGCTGGATCGCGCGAAACGAATACTCACCCGAGAGCTCAGCCCGGACGAGGCGCGCATCGAGCTTAGAGATGCGCTCCAGGCGATTGTTGAGAGCGAGAGGGCTGGGGGAGCTAACCGCTGAACGAATCGTCCAAGAGCGCTTGCACGGCAACCGCGACCTGCTCGAATCGACCCTCTCGGATTGCAGTGATCACCGTGTCCTCGTGAAGCCACGGGTTGCCGCCGACGAACCAGAGCCGCGCGACGTCATAGCCCTCGAGCGCAGTCAGCTTTCGCCAGGTCTCTTCCGCGCACTCAAGGCGCAGAATCGCTTCTCGGTCGGGACCAGAACCTTCCTGTTGAGCCCACCGAATCGCAGCTCGTGTGTCCTTTGAACCGGCCAACGTAGACACGAGCGTGGGGCCGAGAACATCGTTCAGGCGCCGGGTGATTTGTGCGGCGTGAGAGGCGGTGATGACAATGATCCTTCCCGAGAGCTTGAGGTCCATGCTCGCGGCGTTGCAGCTGCAGTGCAAGCCCCGCCTTGTCCGGGGTTGGGCCGTCGCGCGCGCGTCAATGCAAGTCCTTCACGTAGGCCTCGAACGAAAGCTTTTCATGTAGGCCTCGAACGAAAGCCTTTCGCGTAAGCCTCGAACGAAAGCCTTTCACGTAAGCCTCGAACGAAAGCCTTTCACGTAAGCCTCGAACGAAAGGCTTTCTCATGGCTCGACGGCCCGCGCCCCGGCCCGGCCCGACCGCAGACGAAGCCGCTCACAATGAAAGCCTTTCACGCCCCGACACCCCCGTCGCCTGGCTTGGCCGGCATGAAAGCCTTTCATAGCGCCCGGTAGCCCATGATCTGACGCGACGCGACCCACGACGAGAACCCTTCATCGCATAGGGAACGAAAGGCTTTCGCTCGCCGCAGTCGTGAATGCCTTCTGGTGCACCCGTCCGGGCAGCTTTCACGGCTCGACGGACGCGGCGTCGTCCTGGCATTCCTTGCGATAGTCGGGATAACTGAAGTTATCGGGGGTCAAGATCCGGCGAGAGCTGGCACCTCATCGATGAAGAGCGGTCAAGGGCGATACACCGCGAAAGCGCGCGCCAGACTCTCGGTCTTATTGGCTCTCCGTCGCAGCTTGCTCTTGCTCGAAGAGCAGAGGCGCCGCCGGATCTGCTAGAACGATGCTGGTGACTTCAGGGTTCTCCCCGTCCATCACCATTTTCACGATCACCGTGACCACAAGGCTGCTGTACGCGTCGAAGTAGTGGTTGTTGAGCTCGCCGACGATCTCGATTGACTCACTGTCGTCCATGAACCAGTCACCCTTGAAGATTGCGCCTTCGAGAGAGATCTCAGCGTCGGTGGTCGCGGTGACTACGTGCCCTTCCGTTTCGAAGGAGAACTCGGTGATCTGTGTAATGTCTGTGATGTAGGGACTTTCAATACCGGGAACCTCGAACTCAACGAACTCCGGGCGCTCGTAGTCTCCGCCGTAGGCAAGCTGCGCGCCGACCTCTTCACCAACCAGTTCATACAGCGCGTTGGTGGCCGCAGTAACCTTCGCGGCGTAGGCGGCCGTGGCTTCAATCTCAGCGCTCGCGTTTGGCACGTTCTTCACGGTCGCCAGGCGCCCCGGATCGATGCCGCGTGCATCGAGGTCCTCAAGCAGATCCGCGTGGAGCGACATGGAGTCACTGGTCAAGAAGCCCTTGTCTGCGGTAACAAACAGAACCTTGTCGAAGCCTCGTTCTTGAGCGAGAACGGCGAGTACTGTCTCCCAGATCATCACATCGCGAAAACCAAGAGACTTCATCTTCTGCTGGTGAGTGATCTCCAGAAATGGGCGGCGACGAGCGAGATCTCGTTCGACAATCTGAGCGACCGGGACGTCTGGCGTCGACTCAAGCTCGACACCATCTCTGTCGAACAGCGTCGCGAACGCCGCCGCGATATCGGACTCGATTCGATCGAAGCTCGCGTGCAGATGAGCGTCCGTATCGCTCACATCAACGCCTGCGCGCCCCATCGCTCTGATGCCCTTCGACGCTTCGCCGTGGGATGTCCTTGCAGCCTCGCGCCGCTGCCGATAGAGCTCATCTCGCACAACCTCGGGGACTATCACAGTGCACGATCCGCTCTCGGCTAGTCGCACGAGAACCCTCCCAACATCGCTAGTAAGCCACGGATCAGTGTGGATCGCATTCGAGTCGAGGACAACGGCGAGCATGTATTCATCATGCCGTCGCAGTGCGACGCGCGCCACAGCATTAGCGCCTCATCGGTGGCGGGGCAAACCGCCTGACCGGGTGAGGGCTGACAAGGGGAGCTCTAGCCTCGGTTCCACTCGAGTGTCACGCTTTCAGCTGCTCGCTCGATGGTCGTGACTCGCTTGCCATGGCCCACCGGCTTGATTCGGACGGTCATCAGTTCGCCAACCAAGAGCCGTCGTCGAGCGAGCGTTGCGTCGTTCCACCACGCTTCAACGTCGTCGACGACGGAAAGCTCAACAAGAGGGCTTCTCTGGACGGCGCGCGTGATCTGGTCGTCGAGTTCCGCCAGGGCACTCATGATCTCGGTCAGGCTCTCGTCGGCTTCAGTGTCGGCCATCAGCCCACGCGCAACGAAGCTGGCGATCGACCGCCGCCGAGCCTTGAGCGCCTCGCGCTGAGAGTTCAGGGTGGCGACGTCCACTTCTCCGGAGCCAGCGCCGATCAAGTCAAAAGCGTCGTGAGCCGAGAGGCGAGCGATGCAGACCTCGGAGACATACCTATCGATGATGTCTCCATTGCGCATGAAGTGACCTTGCGGGCAGCGGTAGGCGTGGTAGCGATGCGACTCAGCCGAGCTGCCATCTTGGCGAGCGGTCGGATGCGTCTCACCTCTTGCTGATCGAACCGGACGCGAACAGACCGCACAAACCGCGAGCCCTGAAAGGAGCCATTTCCGTGCTGTTCCACTGTGACTTGGGAGGACGCCGATGAGGCGGCCACGGCTCGCGATGAGTTGCTCCCGCTTGACGATGGGTTCCCAGGCTCCCGGCGTGCAGGTCTCGAGATCGATGGAGGAGGCATCGAACTGTCCGCTTGGCTGCGCAGGTGGTAGCAGTGCCGCGTAGAGCGGGTTCAAGAGCAACCGTCTAACGGTCGTGGCGTGCCAGGTGGATCCCTGCCGCGTTCGCCGTCCTTCGCTATTGAGATCGCGCGCTATCTGCGCCAGAGGCGCACCAGCGAGGAACTCTAGGAAGATCCGCCGGACGTCGTCGGCTTCGCCATGGTTCACTCTGTAGCGCGTGCCCGCGTCGTCCCGCTCGATGCTTGGCACCCAGTTGTAGCCGTGAGGAGGTTTGCCGGGTGTCGGGTGGCCAGCGATACGGCGTCCGACGGCGTACCGTGCAGCCCGTTCAGTCTTGATCCTCACTTCGCGTTCGGCAAGTAGGACGAGCTGCTTGAGCATGAAATCGTCGCGCTCAGTGTCGATACCCTCGCGGATGACCACGACCCTGACGTCGCGTCGGGGCGGGCGAATGTCCAGCACATCGATAAGGCTGCGGGTGATGCGAGAGGTTTCGGTCACGACGATGGTGTCGAGCTCGCCTCGATCAAAGGCCTTGAGCATTGCAGCCCACGCCGTCTTTGGGCCGCGCTCCTTTGATGCTGACGTGTCGTTGTCTTGAAACTCTCCGGCGACATGCCAGCCGCGTCGGAGTACTTCCGAGCGACAGTCTTCGACCTGCTGCGCTATTCCCTGATCCTCATCGACGGATTGCCTCGCGTAGATAGCGACGCGCGGGGTCACTGGGCTGAGTTGAGGCACTGTTCGATCCTTGCAGAGTAAGTGTGTCGATCTGCGGCGGTCGCGACGCTGGCTGGCGCCTTTGCATGTCTGGCTGTTAGGACGGCAAGTTGAGCTCGTGCAACCTGGTCACCTCTGGCGCACTCGATCAAGCGGGATCCCGATCGGATAGCTACCGCGTCAACGCCTCGGATGCTTCTACGCGCTGGTCCACCCGGGCGCGCAGGATCTGACCATACCGAGTCATGCCCTTCCAGTCCACGACTTGTTCCCCGTCTTCGTCAGACGTGATCGGCACCATGATCCTCTGCCGACCGAGCCGGTGAAGCGTGAGCTTGTAACCGAAACCAAATTTTGGGACGCACTGCTGGGTAAGCAACGTCACCATCATGAGGAGTGCGTCTTCGGTGGCCGCGTCCGAAACGGGCTCGAGAGCCGTCACGTCGTCAGAAGCACTGAATGGCATCGGTTGATATTTGGCGTGCCCCGTTCCGCCGTCGCCGTTGTAGATCAGGGTGACCCACCCACCCGGGAACAGAGCCGGAACGTCTGCGAGGTCCACGATGCTGTTGTTTACCCTGGAGCCAGCGACGAAGGGTGTTTGTCCCGGCCGGCGGTGCGCGGTGATGAGTCGCTTTCCCTTGTGCGCGCGGAAGATCCCGCGCTGCCGCTCGGGCACATCGACGACGTACATCGGCCCGAACCTGAGGTCCGGAAGCTCTTCGGACGGATCGCAACCGCCCGTCGTGAGCACGCTCTGAATCGGTCGAGCCGCTGCCGTCATGAGCTCGGCTCCTAGCCGTTCCAGCCCTCGCCAGTCGACGACGAGCTGGCCACCGTCTCCACTAACGACGGGCACCATGATCCGCATCTTTCGGAGGCGCGCCATTGAGACGCCATAACCCCACGAGAACTTTTTCAGCGCACGCCGCATGATCGTTGCCAGTGTGACGCCAGACAGTTCATTCAGCTGCTCATGACGGAAGATGAGGAAGTTCTGCGCCGTATAGAACGCCATCGGCTGGTAGAACGTAGCTTGTGTCTTGAGCGTGACCGTGACGCAGTTACCCGGCTCAGTCGGCACACCCTGGTCAGCGACGATCGCAGCGATGCTGTTGGCGGACTGGGTTTGACTGAGATACGGAATCGCGGGATCCCCTCCCGCAAGATGCACCCTGTCGAACCAGGCGTTGGATGATGCCATCGACTCAAAAACATCGGTGATGAGCATCGGCGCGAACTGTAGGTCGTTGTATGCGCTCATACGGTGAAGTCTTCACCGGTGGCCGCCTCATCGGCCGCCACCTCGTTCTCGACCTCAGCCGTCGGCGCTATGAAGTTTCCAAGCCCATGTGTGTGCATATCAACTTGCCATGTCACGTAGTCCGCGACGGTGGCGTAGAAGTCCTCGTACGCGGGCGGTTGATCGTCGAAGTAAAAGTAGCTGTGTTGCCACTCGTCGGTCGCCGTTACCTCTGAGCGAACGACGAAGCGGGTGTCGTCGGGCACACCGTCCTTGATCACCTCGAGAAGGTGCTTGCGGCGATCAGCAGCCCGGCCATCATCTATGAGGCCGATGTGTTGACGGACCTTATATCCGTCGTCCTGGAAGTCGACGAATGCGGTCTTCTTCGTAGCTGGGTGGGGCACGCCAGCGGTGAACAGCACCACAACCACGTGTGTACCGATGCCATGGAAGGTGTCCGGATTCATGGTGAGCACAGCATCGAGCGTGTGATCCTTCAATATCCGCGCCTTGAGTTCTCTGTCCTCTTTGGTCTTGCCGACCATTGCAGACTGCGGAACGATCGCCGCAAGGCGTCCACGAACCCCGAGGAACGAGAGCGCTCGGTGAATGAATGACAGCTCCGATAGATGTCGAGTGTCCTTCCCCTTCGACTGCGAGTACGGGGGGTTCATCAACACCTTCGTGAAGTCTTCAAGCTTCCCGGGACGATCTGGGTTCAAGGGGAAGAAGTCAGCTCGGGTGACGTCGAAGAAGTTATGACGCTGAAAGTTCGCCTTGCCGTCGCCGCGAAGAATCATGTTCGTCGTGCCAACGGCGAACAGTTTGTCCTGGAGCTCCACGCCGTAGAGACGGAACTTCTTGATTTCGTCGAGTTTTCCCTCCAGCGACTTTGCGTCGTGGCTGTTCCGACGAATAGCGTCATCAAACATCCGGCGCATCGCAGCGATGAGGAACGCCCCAGACCCGGCCGTGGGGTCCAGGACGACGTCGTCGCCGTTTACATCGATGAGTTCGCTCATGAGATCAGTGACGTGGTGCGGAGTCAGCACGATGCCGAGCGAGTTACCATCGGAGCCTCCGTACTTGACGAACTCCCCGTAGAAGTTGCCGAGCACGTCAAATGCGGAGTACGACGGGTCTGAAACAACCTCGAAGACGTCGTGGTCGAGAATCTCCGTGAAGTGGCGCATCGGCGTTCTGCCGAGGTCCTTATTCCTTCTGTTCAGCAAGACGTGGCGCTTGATGAACGAGAACCGATCGAGCATGATGCCGATCTTCTGCTTCGGGCCGAGATCGGCTTCAGGACTCTCGAGGTACTCTTTCGCCGCGTTGTAGACCTTCTCGCCATCCTTGTAACCGTTGCGCTGGTCGCCAGTGAGATCATCCAGCAGGTCGGGACGGTACTTGAGCGCCAGCAAGATCGCTGAAACGAGCGTGGCCTTGTGCTCGTTCTCCAGCGACGCGTGGTTGCGCATCCCCTCATGGAGAATGGCGGCAACCTTGCGGATCTCGCGAACATCCCGTTCCTCTTGGGGCAGCTCGCCGCGAACTGCCACTCGGTAGTACTCGTCAATGTTCGCCGGCGCGAACGTGGTCAGCGTCTCGAGACTGTCGAGTTGCCGAGGTTGTGCGCCGGCCTCGACGAACGCAACGGTCATTTCGTAGTGATTCTCAGTGCCGGCGACCCCAACCGCGAAGACCTTCTTGCCTGTTCGCTGTGCGAACACGAGCGCGTAGTGGACGGCGCCGTTCAGCGCATAGTTCGCTCGGGCAGGGTAGCTGGTGTCAATCTGCCCGTCCTCGTCGAGGCCCACAGAGTCGTCGTACCTAGCCTTGTCCTCGATGACGACGAGGAACTCGCCGGACTCAATGACGAACTCGGGCTTGCCTCGGCCGCTGCCGTTGGACTTCGACGAACCCTCTAGCGCGTTGTAGATGTACGCAGGGGCATCTGCGCAGCTCTGTTCCCAGGGCCTGGAGAATCCAATGTCGCGGAGCAAGTCTCGAACAAACTGGTCCGTCGATCTTTCATTTCCCAAGGCAGTACATCTCTCAATCAAGTCCGTTGTTCTATCTGCGAATCTAGTGGAACCCGAGCAGCCCATGCCGCGAGCTGCGCCCCGGTCTTCGCTCGCTCACCACATCATTCTCGTGTCGGGCAACGAGTCGGGCGTGCCAACCGCAAAAGTATGCCTTTAAATGACGACGGCCGCCGCCGTGGCGTTCGCGGGGCTGCTCGTCGTCATCATGAGGTCGGATGAGGTGCGCGGCATCCTCACCGACCTGGTGCGCCGGGCGCTCACGGTGTCGTGATGAGCGCCGATCGTGACGGCGAGCGGGGGTCTGTGGCCGCCGAACTCGCACTCGCGCTGCCCGCAGTGGTCCTCACGCTTCTGCTCGGGGCCGGTGCGCTGGGCGCGGCGTCTCGGCAGGTCGCGCTCCAGGATGCCTCGGCCGACGCCGCGCGCCTTCTCGGCCGAGGGGAGGACACGGGCAAGGCATCGCACGCGGTGTCGACCGCGGTTCCGGGCGCCGGAATGTCGAGCAGCTCATCCGGTGATCTCGTCTGTGTGCAGGCGCACGCCGACGTCGCAATCGGCGGATTCATCCGGATCCCGTTGCGGGCGTCCAGCTGCGCGCTCGCCGGAGGTCGCTGATGGCGGACGGTGAAGGGGAGGGCAGCTGATGGCAGGCTCGGCAGTTGCGGCCGGTGTTCTCTCGGTCGCGGCGGCGCTCTCGCTGGGGCTCGCGGCTGTCGGGGGAGCCGCGGTCACCGCGCAGCGGGCGGCGGGGGCTGCGGATGCCGCCGCTCTCGCCGCCGCCGATGCTGCCAGTGGGGCGATCATGACCACCGAAGCGCCCTGCGCTCTTGCTGCCCGCGTGGCGGCCGCCTCCGGCGCGACCCTCACCGGCTGCGCTGTGCAAGGCTTCGTGGCGACCGTACAGGTGAACGCGGCGTACGCTGGACTCGCTGCCGTCTCCCGAGCCCGTGCTGGGCCACCCGAGGGATCCTGACGGCGGCACGAGCACTTTCCGGCGAAAATGCAGGCGACCACTGTGACCAACCCATCACGGCGGTGTGTATGGTGTGCTTCGAAGAAAGGACGCTCCCTTGGCTGAAGGCAAGAAGCTCGTCATTGTCGAGTCCCCGACGAAGATGCGGTCGATTCAGGGATACCTCGGCGATGGATATGAGGTGCTCAGCTCCGTCGGCCACATCCGCGACCTCGCAGACAAGAAGGACATCCCCGCCGCCGACAAGCAGGCGTACGGGAAGTACTCGATCGACGTCGACAACGACTTCGACCCCTACTACGTCGTGTCCGATCGCAAGACGAAGACCGTCGCCGAGCTCAAGCGTGCGCTCAAGACCGCTGACGAGCTCCTGCTCGCCACTGATGAGGACCGCGAAGGCGAGGCCATCGCCTGGCACCTGCTCGAGACGCTGAAGCCGAAGGTCCCCGTCAAGCGCATGGTCTTCCACGAGATCACGAAGGACGCGATCCAGGCGGCCATCGGCAACACCCGTGAACTCGACACCGACCTCGTCGACGCACAGGAGACCCGCCGCATCCTCGACCGGCTGTACGGCTGGGACGTCTCGCCCGTGCTCTGGTACAAGGTCAAGACGGGCCTGTCGGCCGGACGCGTGCAGTCCGCAGCCACCCGCATGATCGTCGAGCGAGAGCGCGAGCGCATGGCGTTCGTGTCGGCCGAGTACTGGGATGTCGAGGCGCTCGCCTCGTCCTCCTCGGGCTTCAAGGTCCGCCTGGTCCGCGTCGACGGTGGCCAGCTCGCCCGAGGCACCGACTTCGACGACGACGGAAAGCTCAAGAAGGCCGTCGTCATCCTCGACGAGAAGAAGGCCGCAGCTCTTGCCTCGGCCGTGGATTCCGCCGGAGCCGGTCAGGTCACCAAGGTCGAGGCGAAGCCCGGAACCCGCAGCCCATACGCGCCGTTCACCACCTCCACGATGCAGCAGGAGGCCGGCCGCAAGCTCTCGATGAGCGCCAAGCAGGCGATGAGCGTCGCCCAGCGGCTGTACGAAAAGGGCTACATCACCTATATGCGTACCGACTCCGTGGCGCTGAGCACCCAGGCGGTGCAGGCGGCCCGCAGTCAGGCCGTCGCGCTCTACGGCGACACCGCGGTGCCGCTCAAGCCTCGCGCCTACAAGTCGAAGAGCAAGAACGCGCAGGAGGCGCACGAGGCGATCCGTCCCTCGGGCGAGAACTTCCGCACGCCGAAGTCGGTCGCCTCGGAGCTCGACCGCGAGGAGCACCGCCTCTACGACCTGATCTGGAAGCGCACCGTCGCCAGCCAGATGGCCGACGCGAAGTACGAGACCACGACCGTCACGATCGCGGTGGATGCAGCCGGGCAGAACGCCGAGTTCACCGCGTCGGGCACCGTGTACACCTTCAAGGGCTTCCTCGAGGCCTACGAAGAGGGTCGCGACGAGAAGCGCAACGACAAGGATGCCGACGAGAACCAGTCGCTCCCGGTCGTCGCGGTCGGCGACGAGCTGCGCATGTCGGACGCCGAGGCCAAGGGCCACCGCACGACCCCGAAGCCGCGATTCACCGAGGCGTCGCTGGTCAAGGCGCTCGAGGAGCACGGCATCGGCCGCCCCTCGACGTTCGCCAGCATCATCGGCACGGTGATCGACCGAGGCTACGCGACCAAGCGCGGACAGGCTCTGGTTCCGACCTGGCTCGCCTTCAGCGTCGTGCGCCTCCTCGAAGAGCACTTCGCCACCCTGATCGACTACGACTTCACCGCCGCACTCGAAGACGACCTCGACGCGATCGCCCGAGGCGAGCAGAAGCGCGTCGAGTGGCTGCGTTCCTTCTATTACGGCTCTGATTCGCACGTCGGCCTCCGCCAGACCGTCGACAACCTCGGCGAGATCGATGCGCGTGCGCTCAACTCCACGCCCATCACCGACACCGCCACGCTGCGCTTCGGCAAGTACGGTCCCTACCTCGAGGTCGCGAACCCCGAGGCTCCAGACGAGAAGCCGCGCATCGTGAACGTGCCCGAAGATCTGGCGCCGGACGAACTGACCGCGGCCAAGGCGCAGGAGCTCATCGATGCGCCGGTCGCCGGTGACCGAGTGCTGGGAACCAACCCCGACAACGGCAAGATCGTCGTCGTCAAGGACGGACGCTTCGGGCCCTACGTGCAGGAGAACGATCCGGTGTCCGAGGACGCCGCCGTCGATGAGGCGACCGGTGAGGTCGTCGAGGCTCCCAAGCCCAAGCGGGGAGCGAAGAAGCCTGCGGCGCCCAAGCAGCGCACCGCCTCGCTGTTCCGTTCGATGTCGGTCGACACGATCGACCTCGACACCGCCCTGCAGCTGCTCAGCCTGCCGCGCGTCGTCGGTGCCGACCCCGAGAGCGGCGAGGAGATCACTGCCCAGAACGGCCGGTTCGGTCCGTACTTGAAGAAGGGCGCGGACTCCCGCTCGCTCGAGAGCGAGTCGGAGATCTTCGACGTGACGCTCGAGAAGGCGCTCGAGATCTACGCGCAGCCGAAGTACGGCGCCGGATCCCGCCGTGCGTCGAGCGCGCTCGCCGAGTTCGAGGCCGACCCCGTCAGCAACAAGCCGATCCGCATCCGCGACGGGCGCTTCGGCGCCTATGTCACGGACGGCGAGACGAATGTGACGATCCCCCGTGGGCAGAAGGTCGAGGACATCACCTTCGAGATCGCTGTGCAGATGCTCGCCGACAAGCGCGCGAAGGGTCCGGCTCCCAAACGCGGTGCGGCCAAGAAGGCACCGGCCAAGAAGCCCGCCGCGAAGAAGCCGGCAGCCAAGAAGCCCGCCGCCAAGAAGCCGGCGGCGAAGAAGGCTCCGGCCAAGACGACGGCGACGGATGCCGAGAAGGCCGCCGCACGGTCCGCGGCAGCCAAGAAGGCCGCGGCGACCCGCGCCGCCAACGCCGCGAAGAAGGCCGGTTCGTGACGTCAGGCCCAGGAATCTGGATCACCCTCGAGGGCGGAGACGGATCGGGGAAGACCACGCAGTCGAACCTCCTCGCCCAGTGGATGACGGATGAAGGGCGAACCGTCGTGCGCACCCGCGAACCGGGTGGGTCCGAGGTCGGTCAGCTGATCCGCGACATCGTGCTGCACCACCGAGGCGATATCGCTCCGCGCGCCGAGGCTCTTCTTTACGCCGCCGACCGCGCGCACCACGTCGCAACGGTCGTCCGGCCTGCTCTCGCCCGCGGCGAGGTCGTGCTGCAGGACCGCTATCTCGACTCATCCGTCGCCTACCAGGGTGCAGGGCGTGTGCTCGACGGCGAAGAGATCCGCAACCTGTCGCTGTGGGCCGCTGAGGGCGCACTGCCCGACCTCACCGTGCTGCTCGACCTCGACCCCGAGTCGGCTCGCGTGCGACTCGATTCGGCTGACAAGCCCTTCGACAGGCTCGAGGCCGAGAAGACCGAGTTCCACGCCCGGGTCCGCGACGCCTACCTCGCTC
Organism: Microbacterium sp. K2; assembly: GCF_051365005.1. NCBI lineage: Bacteria > Bacillati > Actinomycetota > Actinomycetes > Micrococcales > Microbacteriaceae > Microbacterium > Microbacterium sp. K2. The sequence continues at coordinate 264,877 of NZ_JBLWII010000006.1, forward strand.
TGGCGCGCGCCGAACCGGAACGGTTCCTGGTCATCGACGCCGCAGCGGCGCCCGAGGGCATCGCCGCGCAGATCCGCGAGCGGGTCGCGACGCTGATCGGCTGAGCCGCCCGCCCGCCGGCACGCGCGCCTGCCTGCCTGCCTGCCTGCCTTCCCGCACGGCACGCCGCCTTCCTCGGGCCGACCCCGCGCATCCGGCGGCGGTCGCCGCGCACGTCGGTGCTCCCGATTAGGCTGAGGACATGCCCCAGACTGTCGCCGCCCCTTTCCCGTGGGCCGATGTGTGGGGGCAGGATGCCGCGGTCGACACTCTGCGCAACGCCGCATCCGATCCTTCCGCGCTGTCGCACGCCTGGCTCATCACCGGCCCTCCCGGGTCGGGGCGCTCCACGCTCGCGCACGCCTTCGCCGCTGCGCTCGTAGCGGATCACCCCGATGACGAGGCAGCGATGCGTCAGGTCCTCGCGGGAACGCATCCCGACGTGACCGCATTGCGCACCGACAAGGTCATCATCACGATCGCGGAGGCTCGTGCACTCGTCGAGCGCTCGTATTTCGCGCCGTCGACCGGCCGCTATCGCGTGATCGTGGTCGAAGACGCCGACCGCATGGTCGAGCGCACCTCCAACGTGCTGCTGAAGGCTCTCGAAGAGCCGCCCGAGCAGACGGTCTGGATACTCTGCGCCCCGAGCGAAGCCGACCTGCTGCCGACGATCCGCTCACGGGTGCGCTCGCTGCGCCTGCGCGAGCCCGACGTCGCAGACGTGGCGCGTCTGATCACCCTCCGCACGGGGGTCGACGAGGGCATCGCCGAGCAGGCCGCCCGTCATGCGCAACGGCACATCGGCATGGCCCAGCGCCTCGCCACCGATGAGGCTGCCCGTCGCCGCCGCGACGAGACCCTGCGGTCGGTGCTGGGGGTTCGCGGTGTCAGCGACGCCGTCGAGGTCGCCGGCCGCATCATCCAGGCCGCCACGGACGACGCCAAGGCGCTCACCGCCGAGCGCGACGCCGCCGAGCGTGCATCTCTGCTCCGGATGGTCGGCATCGCCGAGGGGCAGGCCGTTCCTCCGGCTCTGCGTACACAGATCTCCGCGCTGGAGGACGACCAGAAGAAGCGTGCGACCCGAAGCCTGCGCGACGGCATCGACAGGGTGCTCACCGATCTGCAGTCGCTGTTCCGCGATGTCGTCATGCTGCAGTTCGGCAGAGACGACGAGCTGATCAATCGCGAGCTTCGCGAAGACCTGGCCGCGCTGGCAGCGGCCTGGCCCGAGACCCGTACTCTTGTCGTACTCGACCACCTTGCCGACACACGCCAGTCGCTGGAGCGCAACGTCGCACCGCTGCTCGCCCTCGAGAGCTTGCTCGTGACTGTCACGAGCGGGAGGACACCGTGAACAATCGACCGACTTCCCGCTTCCGACGTGCCGTCGCCGTGATCGCCGGCCTCGCCGCAGCCTCGGTCGCACTCTCCGGGTGCCTGTACTCGATGATCCCCGAGCAGGCCGCGCCGAAGCCCTCCACCACGAACGCGCCGGACACCGAGGGCGTGTCAGAAGACCTGCTGCCGTTCTACGGGCAGACGCTCACCTGGAGCGAGTGCGGCACCGGGTTCGACTGCACCGACGTGACCGCACCGCTCGACTGGGAGAACCCGGGCGAGGGCGAGATCACCCTCTCCGTCGTGCGCCATCAGGCGACGGGGACGTCCCAGGGGTCACTGCTGACGAACCCCGGTGGCCCCGGCGCCAGCGGTGTCGAGCTCATCCGTGACAGCCTCGACTTCGCGGTCGGCGCCGATCTCATCGACAACTACGACGTGATCGGATTCGATCCCCGCGGCGTCGGAGAGTCGACAGCCGTGACCTGCTTCGATGCTGCCGGCATGGACGACTACCTCTACACGATCCCCGCAGGGAAGCGGGGAAGCGCGGAATGGGAGGCCGAGCTGCTCGAGGCGCACAAGGAGTTCGCCGATGCGTGCGAGGCGAACAGCGGCGGCATCCTGCCCTACGTCACCACGATCAATGCCGCACGTGACATGGATCTGATCCGCGCTGTGCTCGGCGACAAGGAGCTGAACTACATCGGCTACTCGTATGGCACGTTCCTCGGGGCGACCTACGCCGAGCTGTACCCCGACAAGGCGGGACGGCTCGTGCTCGACGGTGCGATCGACCCGGCCGTCTCCGGGCTCGATGTCGGCGCGACCCAGGCGCTCGGATTCGAATCGGCTCTCCGCGCGTACATGCAGAACTGCCTCGACTCGGGCGAGTGCCCGTTCAACGGCACGGTCGATGAGGCCATGGCCGACCTCGGGGCGCTCCTGGCAAGCGTCGACGCGAATCCGCTCGAGAACGGCGACGGACGCATGCTCGGGGCGGACGCGCTGATGACCGGCATCATCGCGGCCCTGTATTCGGCAGACAGCTGGCAGTACCTCACGCAGGCGCTCGACGAGGCTCTGCAGGGTGACCCGACGACGGCATTCTTCCTCGCCGACTTCTACAACGGACGCGAGAACGGCACCTATCTCGACAACTCGAGCGAAGCGTTCCGCGCCTACAACTGCATGGACTATCCGGTCGAAGACGACCCGGCGGCCGAGGCTGCCACCGAGAAGAAGATCGCCGACGGCGCGCCGACCATCGCTCCCTACTGGAGCGGTCCCGACTCCTGCTCGGTGTGGCCCTACCCGCCGACCGGCATGCGTGGCGAGATCAACGCCGAGGGCGCAGGGCCGATCCTCGTCGTCGGCACGACCAACGACCCGGCGACGCCGTACGAGTGGTCGGAGTCGCTCGCTGCGCAGCTCGAAGAGGGCGTACTGATCACCCGTGCGGGCGAAGGTCACACCGGATACAACAAGGGCAACACGTGCGTCGACGACGCTGTCGAGGCGTTCCTCCTCGACGATGTCGTGCCCGAGGGCGACGTCCGCTGCGAGTGATCGGGGCTCGATTCGCGGTGCGGCTCCGGAACGGGTAATATCGATGATCGCGCCGCTTTAGCTCAGTCGGCAGAGCATTTCACTCGTAATGAAAAGGTCGTCAGTTCGATTCTGACAAGCGGCTCCAGCAGGCCCCGTGATGTGAACACATCTCGGGGCCTTTTGGTTTCCTGCCTTGGGGCCACCGGCGGGGCGGCGTACTCTCAGATCATGAGCAGAGCACTTCTGATCGTCGATGTGCAGAACGACTTCACCGAGGGCGGTGCATTGGCCGTCGACGGCGGTGATGCCGTGGCATCCGCTGTCTCCGCCTTCCTGGCCGCACACGCGGCCGAGTACGACGTCATCGTCGCGTCGCGCGACTGGCACGACGCAGAGGGCGACAACGGCGGCCACTTCGGAGAGGCGCCGGACTTCGTCGACACGTGGCCCGTGCACTGCGTCGCAGGCACGCCCGGTGCCGACTACGACCCGCTGCTGGTGACCGATGTCGTCACGCATCATGTGCACAAGGGGCAGGGACGCCCCGCCTACTCGATGTTCGAGGGTGCGACCGAATCGGGCGAGACCGTCGGCGCGATCCTCACAGCGGCGGGTGTCCTGACGGCCGATGTCGTGGGCATCGCCACAGACCACTGTGTGCGGGCCACTGCGCTCGACGCCGTGGCGCACGGGGTCCGGGTGCGCATCTTCACCGATCTGATCGCGGGTGTCGCACCAGAGCCGAGTGCGGCGGCCCTCGCAGAACTCGCTCATGCGGGTGCCGAGCTCGTCGAGAGCGACGCTGCGTGACCCGCAGCGTCCTGCTGCTGCGAGCGGTCAACGTCTCGGGTCGCAACCGGGTGCCGATGGCTCAGCTGCGCGAGGTGCTCGCTCCGGTGCTGGGTGAGGTGTCGACCTACATCGCGAGTGGGAACATCGTGTGTGAGCATCCGGACGACCCGAGGTCCGCATGTGCGGACGTCCGCGCGCTGATCGTCCGCGAGTTCGACGTCGACACCCCGGTGATCCTGCGCACGCACGACGATCTCGTCCATGCCCTCGATGCGCACCCGTTCGTCGGCGCGTCGGAGAAGCTGCTGCACGCGATGTTCCTCGAGGCGCCGGCAGCGCCCGGGGCCGTCGAGGCGCTGCAGGAGCGGCTCGTGCCGGGGGAGCGGATCGCGCTGGTCGGCGACGATCTGTGGATCGACTACGCCGAGGGCGGTGTGCACAGCACGAGGCTCACCAAGGCCGTCCTCGATCGTGCGCTCGGGGTCGCAGGCACGGCGCGCAACCTCCGCACGATCCGGAAGCTCGCAGAGCTGACCGCATGAACGGGCCGGAGCCGTTCGTGATGACCCTGCCCTTCACGGGGCGGTGGATGGTCCAGAACAGCCCGGCGTCGCGCGTCCCCAGTCACGGCACGGAGCTGTTCGGCAGTTCGCACGCGATCGACTTCGTGCCGGTCGATGCACGCGGTCGCAGCGCACCTCGCAGTCTCGGTAGCATCTTCGGAACCGAGCCCGCCTCGGCGTTCGTCGGCTTCGGGCGTCCGATCCTCGCGCCCGTGTCGGGCGAGGTGGTGCGGGTCCACGATGGGGAAGACGACCACGTCGCCCGTCGATCGATCGGAGCGCAGCTGAGATACGCGCTGACACAGAGATCGCGTGTGCTCGCGGGTGCACCGGCGATCGCCGGAAACCACGTCGTCATCCGTCGCGACGGTGCTCTCGTGCTGCTCGCTCATCTGAGGGCCGGGAGCGTGCGTCTCCGGCTCGGCGACCGAGTCTCGATGGGGGAGATGATCGGCGAATGCGGCAATTCGGGGAACAGCACCGAACCGCATCTGCACCTCCAGGTCTCGGACTCGGTCGAGCAGGACGGGCGCGGAATCCCGCTCGCCTTCGTCCGCGAGGGGACGCAGACCTGGGTGCCGCGGAACGGCGAGATCGTCGCCGCCTGATCGGGCGGTCAATCCGAGGTCTCGCGGCTGATCGCGGCGGGAGGCGTCAGCGGGTGCGCCTGCAGGTCGACGCGATGCGTGCCGCAGTCGGCGCAGCGGACGTACACGACGACGCCCTCGCTGGTCGGATGCCGTGAGTCCGCGAGCCAGGCGTGCTCGTGCGCGGTGGTGGTCTGACGGGGGATGGACAGGGTGTGCAACGTGGTCATGCATCCAGCGTGATGTAATGGCCTTATGCATCTCAACCCTTACGGCGAGTATGCGGTTCTCCTGGCCGCATCCCTCGCCGATGACTTCCCCGTCGATCGTGCGGGCATCGAGGAGCGCACCCTCGAGATGGGCATGACGATGACGTTCCCGCCCGCCCCCGACGACCACGCACGGGTCCGCGAGGTCATCGACGACTGGCTGCGGGTCGTCGATGCGGCGGATCCGGATGCTCGTGCCGAGATCCTCAACGCGCAGATGGTCGACGCTGCGGCATACCCGCGCCTGACGAACCACGACGGCGAAGGCTGGCACCTGCACTATCGCGACGACGTGAGATCTCTGCCGTACGTGCTGCGGGCCGTCTTCGCCGTCGGCACGTCGCTGCACCTCGTCACGCGTGGCATGGATCGACTGGGCCGCTGCGCTGCCTCACCCTGCACGAACGTGGTCGTCGATGTGACTCGCAACGGTCGGCAGCGGTTCTGCTCGGTGCGCTGCGCGAACAGAGCGGCGGTCCGGCGTCACAGGGCGCGCGCTGGCGCCTGACGCCGGACCGCCGGGTGTTCGGATTCAGATCACGCGGTCTGCCCCGCGTGCCGCCCCTCGGCGACTTCTTCGATCAGCTTCGCGTTGAAAGCGGGGAGATCGTCGGGAGTGCGGCTGGACACGAGGCCCTCGTCGACCACCACTTCCTCGTCGACCCAGGTGGCTCCGGCGTTGCGGAGGTCGGTCGCGAGGCTCGGGTAGCTGGTGAGCGTGCGTCCGTCGACGACGCCGGCCTCGATCAGGATCCAGGCGCCGTGGCAGATGACCGCGACGGGTTTGTGCTGCTCGAAGAACGAGCGAGCGAGGTCGATCGATGCCTTGTCGAGCCGCAGGTGGTCGGCGTTCACGACGCCGCCCGGAAGCACGAGAGCGTCGAACTCGTCGGCCTTCGCGGTCTCGGAGGTGAGGTCGACGTGCTGCACGTGACCGTTCTTTCCAGTGATCTGCTGTCCGTCCGGTGCGATGAGCGTGGCGCTCGCGCCCTCGCCCTGCACCGCTTCCCACGGACTGGTCAGCTCGCTGTCCTCGAATCCGTCTGTCGCGAGAAATGCCACTCGGCTGTCGGTGAGAGTCGCCATGATGCGTCCTTTCGTGGGGTGAGTGTCCCGGATGGGGACGCCACGACTCTCTCGCAGGGTGCCGACGTACTGAAGGGGGTGGCCGGATCCGGCCGACGGTGATAAACGGTGGGCCCCGTGGGGCTCGAACCCACGACCCGCGGATTAAAAGTCCGATGCTCTGCCAACTGAGCTAGAGGCCCGCCCCTCCAGTCTAGGGCGCAAAGAAGGAGCCGCTGACGACGTGTCGTCAACGGCTCCTTCTCCATCCCACCGACCTCCCCCGAGAGGTGAGATGGCTTACCGAGTGTCCGCCTCGGCGTTCCCTTGCCTTACTCGGCCGGGGGCATCAGGACCGTGTCGATGAGGTACACGGTCGCGTTCGCGGTCTGGACTCCACCGCAGATGACGGTGGCGTCGTTGACCATCAGGTCGTCGCCGCTGCCGGTGACCTCGAGGTCGGCACCCTGGACGGTGGTGTGCATGCCGGCGATCTCGTCGGGAGCGACCTGGCCGGGGACCACGTGGTACGTCAGGATCGAGCTCAGCGTGGCGCTGTCGGTCTTGAGTGCCTCGATGGTGGCCGGGTCGATCTTCGCGAAGGCGTCATCGACGGGTGCGAAGACGGTGAACTCGTCGCCGTTCAGCGTGTCGACGAGGTTGACGTCGGGGTTCAGCTGTCCGCTGACTGCGGCCACGAGCGTGGTGAGCAGCGGGTTGTTGGATGCTGCGGTGGCGACCGGGTCGAGAGACATGCCCTCGACGGATCCTGCGCCGTCCGGAACAGCCTCTGCGTATGCGGCGCAGCCGGGGCCGACCAGGTTCGCGGCCGGGTCCATCGTCTCGGTCTCGGGAGCCATCGTCTCGGACGACTCGGGGGCCGTCGACTCTGCCGGCTCTTCGGTGGTGCCGCCCATGGAACATGCGGAGAGCAGGAATGCGCTCGCAAGGCCGAGGGTGATGGCTGCGGTGACCTTCTTCTTGGTGCTGAACATCTCAAGCTCCTTCAGAACACTGCCACGGCCTCTCCGTGGCGTTGACAGTCGTTCGGAGCCCCTCGGGGATCGGATGGGAGAAATCGCAAAGAAATTTTCCGCGCTGCCGATTCCAATCCGTTTCGGGGGTCCGCGGCGAACAGGTTTCGACGAAGAACACTTAAGAGGACTCGTTTCCGTCACTTTTGGGTGGCGGCTGCACGGGAAAGCGGGGTGGATGCGGCATGCTGGTAGAGATGGTCATCGACGGAATGGACGTACCCGAAGACGGTACGGCTCGGGATGCTGTCGCTGACCTGCTCGTTCGCATCGGCGACGGTGACCAGCGCGCGTTCGCGGAGCTCTACGACACTCTTTCTTCCCGCGTCTTCGGCCTCATTCTCAGGGTCCTCGTGAACCGCTCACAGAGCGAAGAGGTGCTCCAGGAAGTCTTCTTGGAGATCTGGCAATCCGCTACGAAGTTCGCTCCGAACAAGGGGCAGGGAAGAACCTGGGTGATGACGATCGCGCACCGTCGTGCGGTCGACCGGGTTCGGGCGTCCCAGTCCAGCGCGGACCGAGACGTACGAGCCGGGTTCAGAGACATCGGAGTCGCGCACGACAGTGTCGCGGAGACGGTGGAACTGGGCATCGAGGGCGAGAAGGTCGTACACGCGCTCTCCGGTCTTCCTGAGGCGCAGCGCGAAGCTCTCGTTCTGGCCTATTACGGCGGTTACAGTCAGAACGAAGTGGCTGTGCTCGTGGGAGCACCGCTGGGGACGATCAAAACACGGATGCGGGATGGGCTCTCGAGACTGAGGACAGCTATGGGGGTGACGGCATGAACGAGCAGGAATTCGCAGAACTCGCGGCAGGAGCAGCGCTCGACGCGCTGTCGCCCGATGATCAGCAGCGGTATCACGCCGCCCTCGCAGCGCACCCGGAATGGCAGCGCATCGTGGATGCCGACGCCGACAGTGCGGGCTTCCTCGCCGAGGGCGTGACGCGGGCCGCCCCCTCGCCCGACATCCGCGCCGCCCTGCTCGCACGCATCGCCGTCACCCCCCAGAACGGTGACGTCGTCCTCACGCACTCGACGTCCGACGGCACGCCTGACGAGACGGCGGATGCTGCACCGGCGACCGACTCAGCCCCCGCCGCACGCGGTGGAGACGACACCCCGAAGGCTCCCGCGCACCGCCTCCGCTTCCTCTTCGCCCTCGCTGCATGCCTCGCGCTGCTCGTGGGTGTGGGGGCAGGCGCGGTCGCGATCAACACCTACATCAACCGACCGGCGAGTGTCGTCGCGCTCGAGGACATCCAGGCGGCGGGCGACGCTCAGCAGGCCAGCGTGTCGCTCGAGAGCGGGGGCACTGCCACCGCGCACTGGTCCGCGTCGCTCGGCAAGTCCGTGCTCGTGACCGACGGCATCCCGTCGCTCGCCGAGGGTGAGACGTACGAGCTCTGGTACGTGCGTGGCGACACTCCGGTGTCGGCAGGTGTGTTCGCGGCAGACGGCGGCGAAGCGACAGCGGTGCTCGCCGGGGAGATGCATGCGGGCGATGTGATCGCCGTCACGGTGGAGCAGGACGGAGGCTCGCCCTCGGGTCTGCCGACGTCCGATCCCGTCGTCGTGATCCCGACGGCCTGATCCCTCGGATCGCGCGTACCCTGGACTGATGCCTGAGCAGTTCTCCCGTCCGGTGCGCCGGCCCACCAGCGCCTTCGACAACATCGTGGGCAGTCACGATCCCGCCGAGGAGACACGCGTCGCACATGCGACCGCATCCGCTCTGCTGACCCGTGTGCGCGCCGACGAGAGCGGCGTGAGCGCCGACCGGCTCGTCGCCTTCACCGACGAGCACGGCATCGACGAGATCGCCGAGCTCTGGTCGAAGGCGCCGGCTCGCACGCTGCCGGGCGCGCTGTGGCGGCTGTACATCCTGCAGCTGGCTATCCACGGCGATCCGCAGACTGCGGCCCTGCTGTACGAGCGGGGCAGGGTGGAGCTCGCATCCGTGGATGCCGTGATCGCCGGAGCGCCGGTGCCGGCGAACCCCGAAGAGCTCGTCGCCCTCATCGACACGATCCTCCGCGGGGCGTTCCGCGGCGACTTCGCCGTGGCGCTCGACAGGGCGGCGGCGTTCTGCCGCGTGCAGGCATCCGGTGCGACGCACACCGCCGACGACTACGAGCCGACCGAGCCGTCGCGCGCCAGCGAACTCACCACCCGCGCCCTGCGGCTGAGCAGCTACGCGCAGGACCTGTCGGCCTCAGCAACGCTCTGGCGCACCGACGCCCTGGCCTGAACCCGCGATCGCACCGAGGTGATCTGCGCCCTGACATGAAAAGACCGGGCCGCAAAAACGCCTCTCGGCGGAAGGCCGCTCGCAGCGGCAAAAATTGGAGCCCGGGGTTATGCGGCCCGGCCACTCCAGTGTAACAAGATCACGCCGAAGCTATTCCCGGGCTCTAGGCTCGGATCATGACACGGCGCTTTGCTCTGATGATCGATCCTGAGGCGGCTGACGTCGACCGCTCCGACTTCGCAGACACGTTCACCCTCGTCGATGCCGCGGCTCCAGCACTGAGCGTGGGAGAGCTGAGCACGCAGCGCGGCGACGGCGTGTTCGAGTCGATCGGCGTGATCGACGGGCACGCGCAGGAGGTCGTGCCGCACCTCGAGCGTCTCGCGCACTCGGCGCAGCTGTGCGACCTGCCCATCCCGAATCAGGCGCAGTGGCATCAGGCCATCGAGCGTGCGGCCGCCCACTGCGAGCAGGGTGAGTACGTCATCAAGCTCATCCTCAGTCGTGGTGTCGAACACGGACCCACACCGACCGCCTGGGTCACGGCTGCGCCGGCATCCGACTTCTCAGGGGTGCGCGTGCGGGGAATCCGCGTCGTCACCCTCGACCGCGGGTACGACCTCGACGTCGCCGAGAAAGCACCGTGGCTGCTGCTCGGGGCGAAGACCCTCTCGTACGCCGTCAACATGGCGGCGCTTCGCGAGGCGCACCGACGCGGAGCCGACGACGCGATCTTCCTGTCGCGCGACGGCTTCGTGCTCGAGGCGCCGACCGCCTCACTGATCCTGCGCTTCGGCGACCGATTCGTGACGCCGGCCCCGAACGGCGGCATCCTGCACGGCACGACCCAGCTCAGCGTCTACGAGCACCTCACAGCGCGTGGATTCCTCGCGGAGTATGCCCAGGTGCCGGCATCAGACCTGCCGCGTGCCGATGCCGCCTGGCTCGTCTCGAGCGTCCGCCTCGCCGCCCCGATCACCGCCATTGACGGCGTCGAGCTGCCGGTCGATCACGCCCTCACCTCCGAGCTGAACGAGTACCTCCTCTCGCCCCGCGACTGAAACGACGAAACGCCGTGAGACCAGAAGATCTCACGGCGTTTCGAGCCTTCAGCTCCGAAGCCGTGCCCGCGCGAAGAGCGGAGGCTCAGATGGAGACGGAGGAGGGAGGACCGGATGCTTATCCGAAGCGACCCGAGACGTAGTCCTCGGTGGCCTGCACCGACGGGGTGGTGAACATCGTGCGCGTGTCGTCGTACTCGATGAGCTTGCCGGGCTTGCCGGTTCCGGCGATGTTGAAGAATGCGGTCCGGTCGGACACGCGGCTCGCCTGCTGCATGTTGTGCGTCACGATGACGACGGTGTACTCGGACTTGATCTCGGCGATGAGCTCCTCGATCGCGAAGGTCGAGATCGGGTCGAGCGCCGAGCAGGGCTCGTCCATGAGGATGACGTCGGGGGAGACGGCGATGGCACGCGCGATGCACAGACGCTGCTGCTGGCCGCCCGAGAGCCCGGAGCCGGGGCGGTCGAGGCGGTCCTTGACCTCGTTCCAGAGGTTGGCGCCGCGCAGCGACTTCTCGACGAGGGCATCCTGATCGCTCTTCGCCATGCGCGTGTTGTTGAGCTTCACGCCCGCGAGCACGTTCTCCTTGATCGACATGGTGGGGAACGGGTTCGGACGCTGGAAGACCATGCCGACCTGACGACGCACCAGCACGGGGTCGACGCCGGCGCCGTAGAGGTTCTTGCCGTCGATCAGCACCTCGCCCTCGACGCGTGCGCCGGGGATGACCTCGTGCATGCGGTTGAGGGTGCGCAGGAACGTGGACTTGCCACAGCCGGACGGTCCGATGAACGCCGTGACGGTGTTGGGCTTGATGTCGATGCTGACGCCTTCGACGGCGAGGAAGTCGCTGTAGTAGACGTTGAGGTCGTTGACTTCGATGCTCTTGGACACGTGTGATCCTTCTTCTTCAGTCGGGAAAGACGGCTCAGCGGCCGTTGATCTTGGGGGCGAACACCTTGGCGATGATCCTGGCCAGCAGGTTCAGCACCATCACGATGACGATCAGGGTGAGGGCCGCGGCCCAGGCCCGGTCGAGGTAGGCATCGACGGGGATGCCGGGGTACTTGGCCTGCATGTATGAGAACACGGGTAGCGTCGCCATCTGCCCGCTGAACATGTTCAGGTTCATGCCCTGCACGATGCCGACCGTGAGCAGCAGCGGCGCGGTCTCGCCGATCACGCGTGAGATCGCGAGCATGATGCTGGTCAGGATTCCGGCGATGGCGGTCGGCAGGACGACCTTGATGATCGTCAGCCACTTCGGAACGCCGAGCGCGTAGGCCGCCTCGCGGAGCTCGTTCGGAACGATGCGCAGGAGCTCTTCGGAGCCGCGGACGACGACCGGGATCATCAGCACCGAGAGGGCCAGCGAACCCATGATCCCCATCCGGGTGCCCGGTCCGACGATGAGCGCGAACACGGAATAGATGAAGAGACCGGCGACGATCGACGGGATGCCGGTCATGACGTCGACGAGGAAGGTGATGCCGCGGGCGAGCTTGCGACCCTCGCCGTACTCGACGAGGTAGATCGAGGTCATCAGGCCGATCGGCACCGAGATGATCGTCGCGCCGAGCGTGATCAGCAGCGTGCCGTAGATGGCATGGATCGCGCCGCCGCCCTCGCCCACGATGTTGCGCATCGAGAAGCTGAAGAACTCCCCGTCGAAGCGCATGAGGCCGTTGACGACCACGGTGTAGAGCAGCGAGATGAGGGGGAGGAGCGCGACCACGAATGCGCCGGAGACCAGCGCGGTCATGAGCCGGTCGATCGCGTGGCGGCGGCTCTCGACCACTGTCGAGATGACCATGATCAGCGCCATGTAGAACACGAGGCCGACGACGAGCGTGAGCGCGATGTTGAAGTCGGCCGGGTCGCCGCCCGCATTGACGAAGGCGAAGATCGTCGCCGACAGCACGAACGCGACCAGCAGGAGCGCCCACGGTGCCCACTTGGGCAGGTGGCCCGCCGAGGTGGTGTGCACCGGAGCGACGACGGACGAGGGAGACGGGGAGGGGGTGAGGGTGGCGGTCATGTCAGTTGGCTCCCGAGAACTCGGCGCGGCGCGAGACGATCCAGCGGGCCAAGAAGTTGACCGCGAAGGTGACGATGAAGAGGATCAGACCCGCCGCGATGAGCGTGTTGACGCCCTCGTCGTGAGCCTCGGGGAACCGCAGCGCGATGATCGCGGGGATCGTCGTGGGGTTCTCCGGGTTGATCAGGTTGAACGTGACGATGCCGAGAGGCGAGAGCACGAGTGTCACTGCCATGGTCTCGCCGAGCGCGCGGCCGAGGCCGAGCATGGCGCCCGACACCATTCCGCTGCGTGCGAAGGGGAGCACGGCCATCCGGACCATCTCCCAGCGGGTCGCACCGAGCGCGAGTGCCGCCTCCTCGTGGAGCTTCGGCGTCTGCAGGAACACCTCACGGCAGATGGCGGTCATGATCGGCAGGATCATCACGGCGAGCACGAGGGATGCCGTGAGGATGGTCTTTCCGGTGCCCGACGGGGTGCCGCTGAACAGCGGGATGAACCCGAGGTTGTCGTTGAGCCACTTGTAGAAGGGCACGAGCATCGGTGCGAACGTGAGTGCGCCCCAGAGACCGAAGACGACCGAGGGCACGGCCGCCAGCAGGTCGATGATGTAGCCGAGGAAGCCGGCGAGGCGGCGCGGGGCGTAGTGCGAGATGAAGAGTGCGATGCCGATCGCGATCGGAGCGGCGATCACGAGTGCGATGAAGCTCGACCACAGCGTTCCGAAGACGAAGGGCCACACCCAGGAGAGGAACGACTGTCCCTCGAGGATGTGGTTGTTCGAGGTGTCGGACGACAGAGCGGGGAGCGCCTGCACGATGAGGAAGACCGCCACCGCGGCGAGGGTGACGAGGATGATGATTCCCGCCGCCAGCGCGGTGCCGGAGAAGATGAGGTCACCCCGTCGGCGTGGGGCGGTGCGCGTCCCGGGGGAACGGGTGGTATCGGGACCCGTTGAGGTTGTGGTCATCGGAGCGACTCCAGGCTCTGAGGGACTTTCGGGGTTTTCATGCGGGTGCCCCCGCGGTGTCGGTCGAGTCCTACGACCGACACCACGGGGGCGTCGGGACCGGAGCTCAGCGGTGTGCTGAGCCTACGGTCACTCCGTGACGATCGCGTCGATCGCCGTGTTGATCTGATCGCGCAGGGCGTCGGAGATCGGCGCGCTGCCTGCGGCCTCTGCGGCGGCGTCCTGGCCCTCGGCCGATGCGACGTACTGGAAGTACGCCTTCACCAGGCCTGCGACCTCGGCGTCGTCGTACTCGACGCAGCCGATGAGGTACGACACGAGTGCGATCGGGTACGAGCCGCCGGGTGCTGCAGCCGGGTCGACGGCGTATGCGAGGTCGTGGTCGGAGCGGCCCTCTTCGAGCGGCGATGCCTCGACGAGCGCTGCTGCGGCCTCGGCGGAGTACGCGACGTACTCGCCCTCGACCTCGACGGCGACCTGGCCCAGGTCACCGGTGCGCGAAGCATCCGCGAAGCCGATGTAGCCCACGCCGTTGGTGATCGCGTCGACGACGCCCGAGGTGCCGTCGCCGGCCTCGCCCGTCTGGAGCGGCCACTCGTCGCTGGCCTCGTAGGTCCACACGTCCGGTGCGACGGCGCTGAGGTACTTCGTGAAGGTCTCCTGCGTGCCCGACGCGTCTGCGCGGTGCACGGCGACGATCGCCTGGTCGGGCAGCTCGACGCCCTCGTTCTGCGATGCGATGGCGGCGTCGTTCCAGTTGGTGATCTGGCCCGCGAAGATCTTGGCGATGGTCTCGCCGTCGAGGTTCAGCTCATCGATGCCCTCGAGGTTGAAGGCGACGGCGACCGGCGAGATGTAGACGGGGATCTCGACGATGTCGTCGGAGGCGCAGGAGCCGAAGCCGCCAGCGGCCAGCTCGTCCGCGTCGAATGCGCGGTCGGAGCCGATGAAGTTCGACGAGCCGGCGATGAAGTTCTCGCGGCCGGTGCCCGAACCCGTCGCGGTGTAGTTCACCGTGGTGTCGGGGTTGGCGGTCTGGAATGCGGCGACCCAGGACTGCTGGGCGGCCTCCTGCGAGGAGGCTCCGGTGGCCTCGATGGTGCCGGAGAGGGTGGACTCGCTCGGTGCGTCGGTGGAGCCGCCGGCTCCGCCTTCATTCGCGGCACAGCCGGCGAGGGCGAGAGCGGCCACGGCGCCGACGGCGCCGATTCGTGCGATTCGGGAGATCTTCACTGTGGATCCTTCGATCTTTGATGTGGTGGGGCCCGGTGCAGGGCACACAGTGACGCTATGTGCGGCGGTTAACGAGACTCTCCCGCTCAGGTGAACGGGAGGTGAACGGCACGCGTCTCTCTGGGGCATGCGAAAGGCCGCATCCGTTGCAGGATGCGGCCTTTCGTCGCTGTCGGCGGCGCGCTAGACCTTGGGGATGTGCGTCTCGATCGCGATGATCCCCGACCCCGGATTGGATGCCGAGAGGTGCACGACCGAGAAGGCCGCAGGTTCCAGGGCGGCGGCGCTGCTGACATACGAGCCGCGCACCGTGCCCGTGGCCAGAGCGATCTCGGTCAGGATTCCCGGAAGCACCGGGCCATGGCTGCACAATACGGCCGGCTTGCCCGAGCGCACGCGGCGACCGACGACCGAGCGCAGATCGTCTTCGCCGTCCTCCCATGCGTCCTGGCTGATCTTCGGCGTGGTGACGCTCTTGCGATCGAGGGCCTTCGCGAGCGGTGTCACGGTCTGCATGCAGCGCACGGCATCGCTCGTGATGATCTTGCGCACGCCGAACGCCCGCAGCGGGCCGACGATCGATTTCGCCTGCTGCACGCCACGATCGGTCAGAGGCCGTTCGGCATCCGGGCCGTCCCAGTCGCCGCGCGAGAGCGCCTTCGCGTGGCGCAGGGCGATGATCGGGAACGTGCGCAGCACGCCGTCGTCGACGAGCTTGGTGAAGAAGTCGAGGATCTCGATGTCGACCGGATAGCTCAGGCGGGCGCGCGCCTTCTTGACGCTGACCCATTCGAGGGCGGCGATCTCGCGATTCGGAACGAACGTCGAGGCGCGGATGGCATCGGACGTGGCCTCGGCCGCCCAGTAGTGCACGACCTTCTGCTTGCTGGAGGGCAGGTGGTAGCGGCTCACGCCGACGGGAACTCCGAGGGAGACGCGGATGCCGGTCTCCTCGTGCACCTCCCGCACTGCGGTCTCGGCGAGCATCTCACCGGGGTCGACCTTGCCCTTGGGGAGCGTGACGTCGCGGTACTTGGTGCGATGGATCAGAAGGATCCGCAGCTTGCCGTCGATGAGTCGCCAGACGACGGCGCCGGCCGCGTAGACGGCCTTGTCCGTCCACTTCGACCGTGTGGCCCTGGTGCTCGAATCGTCGCTCATCGAACCGCCCGTGCGCGACGACGTCGCTGGACCAACCCCATGGTCTTGTCCTGCAGGTCGACCAGCGGCTTGCCGGCGGCATCCGTGGCGTGCCTGGTCCAGACGCCGTCGGCCCCGAGGTGCCACGACGTGGTGCCGGGGTCCATGGCGAGGTCGAAGAAGTCGAGCAGGTCCTTCATGTGACCGGGGTCGGTGACGCGTACCAGCGCCTCGACCCGGCGGTCGAGGTTGCGATGCATCATGTCGGCGCTGCCGATGTACACCTGAGCGTCGCCGTCGTTGTGGAACGCGAAGATGCGCGAGTGCTCGAGGTACCTGCCGAGGATGCTGCGGACCGTGATGTTGTCGCTGATGCCCTCGAGGTCGGTGCGCAGGCTGCAGATCCCGCGCACCCACACGTCGACCTTCACGCCGGCGGCGCTGGCGCGGTACAGGGCGTCGATGACCTCTTCATCGACCATCGAGTTCACCTTGATGCGGATGCCGGCCGGCTTGCCGTTCTCGGCATTGCGGCGCTCGTTGTCGATCTGGCGCACGAGGCCCTTGCGCAGGTGGAGGGGAGCTACGAGAAGGCGCTTGAACTTCTTCTCGATCGCATACCCGCTGAGCTCGTTGAACAGACGGGTGAGGTCCTTGCCGACCTGGGCGTCGGTCGTGAACAGCCCGAAGTCCTCGTAGATGCGGCTGGTCTTCGGGTTGTAGTTGCCCGTGCCGATGTGCGAGTAGTGGCGCAGCACCCCGTCTTCCTCGCGGATGACGAGCGCGAGCTTGCAGTGGGTCTTGAGCCCGACGAGACCGTAGACCACGTGGACGCCCGCCTTCTCGAGCTTGCGCGCCCAGACGATGTTGTTCGCCTCGTCGAAGCGTGCCTTGACCTCGACCAGCGCCAGTACCTGCTTGCCCGCCTCGGCGGCGTCGATCAGCGCCTCGACGATCGGGCTGTCGCCCGAGGTGCGGTAGAGCGTCTGCTTGATCGCGAGCACGTGGGGATCGCGCGCAGCCTGCTCGAGGAACGAGACGACGCTGGTGGTGAACGACTCGTACGGGTGGTGCACCAGCACGTCCGACTTGCGGATCGCCTTGAAGATGTCGGCTCGGGTGTTGCTCCCGGTCGGCTGGAAGGCGACGGCCGTGGTCGGAAGGTGCGGCGGGTAGCGCAGATCGGGGCGATCGATGCGCGACAGATCGAAGAGGCCTCGGAGGTCGAGCGGCCCGGGGAGCCGGTAGATCTCCTGGTCGGTGATCTCGAGCTCGCGCACGAGGAGGTCCATCGTGACCTCGTCCATGTCGTCGGTGATCTCGAGGCGGATCGGCGGGCCGAAACGGCGGCGGAGCAGCTCGGCTTCGAGCGCCTGGATGAGGTTCTCGCTCTCGTCCTCCTCGATCTCGACGTCCTCGTTGCGGGTGAGGCGGAAGGCGTGGTGATCGAGGACCTCCATGCCGGGGAAGAGGTCGCCGAGGTGGTTCGCGATGAGCTCTTCGAGCGTGAGAAATCGCTTGATCTCGCCGGAGCCCGGAACCTCGACGAAGCGGGGCAGCATGGGCGGCACCTTGAGGCGTGCGAACTCCTGACGCCCGGTGCGGGCGTTGCGGATGCGGATGGCGAGGTTCAGGGACAGCCCGGAGATGTACGGGAAGGGGTGCGCGGGGTCGACCGCGAGGGGCATCAGCACGGGGAAGACCTGTGCTCCGAAGTACTCGGAGAGCTTGGAGCGCTCTTCGTCGGTGAGCTCGGACCACTCGGTGATCTCGATGCCCGACTCGGCCAGTGCCGGACGCACGAGCGACTTCCAGGCGTCGGCGTGGCGCAGCTGCAGCGCGTGCGCTTCGCGGGCGATGTCGGCGAGTGCGTCGGCGGGGGAGCGGCCGATGTTGGTGGGCACCGCCAGGCCGGTCACGATACGGCGCTTGAGTCCGGCGACGCGCACCATGAAGAACTCGTCGAGGTTGCTCGCGAAGATGGCGAGGAAGTTCGCACGCTCGAGTTCGGGGAGCGACGGATCCTCCGCGAGTTCGAGCACGCGCTGGTTGAAGGCGAGCCAGCTCAGCTCGCGATCGTGGTAGCGGTGGTCGGGGAGGAGCGCGTCGTGGGACTCGATGGCATCGAAGTCGTCATCTTCAGCGTCACCGAGACCTGCGTCGGCGAGTGCGGGATCGATCATGGGGTACATCTAAGCACCGTGAGGTGACGCGTGCGTGAACTGACGTCGAGTGCGTCACCGCGATGCGGCGACCGTCTCCTCGTCGTAGACGTTGAATCGGTACCCGACGTTGCGGACCGTGCCGATGATCTGCTCCTGGTCGCCCAGCTTCGCCCGCAGGCGTCGCACGTGCACGTCGACGGTTCTCGTGCCGCCGAAGTAGTCGTAGCCCCACACCTCGCTGAGCAGCTGCTCGCGGGTGAAGACCCGCGAAGGGTGCGTGGCGAGGAAGTGCAGCAGCTGGAACTCCTTGTACGTGAGGTCCAACGGGCGCCCTCTGAGTTTCGCCGAGTAGGACTGCTCGTCGATCGTGACTCCGGAAGCCTGCACACGGGTCGGCTCTGCGACCTCGTCGCGGCGAGCGAGGGCGAGTCGCACGCGAGCGTCGGTCTCGGCCGGGCCGGCGGTGGCGAGAAGCACGTCGTCGATGCCCCAGTCTCCGGACAGTGCGCTCATCCCGCCCTCCGTGACGACGAGCAGCAGCGGCGCATCCTGGCCGGTGGCTCGCAGCAGGCGACAGAGAGACTTCGCACCGACGAGATCGAGACGCCCGTCGACGATCACGATGTCGTACTCGGGGGCGCTCACGAGTTGGGCGGGCTCGGCCGGGATCTGGCGCACTCGATGGCTGAGAAGCTCGAGTGCGGGCAGGACCTGCTCCGAGACCGGAGCATTGGTCAACACCAGGACCTGGGCCACACGCACTCCTTCCGGGCGGCGGGGTACGCCGTGCCGCAATGATACCGGGCGCCGATGGGTCACAATGGTGTCATGACGGATCCAGCGCTCGCACCGCGTAATGCCTTCGTCGGCGTGCTCATCGTCTGGGCGGTCGCGTTCGTCGCCTCCATCGGCGTGGGCATCTTCGTCGCCGAGGAGTGGCGAGTGCCGTGGCTGCTCGTCGTGTTCGGTGCGATCGTGCTCCTCTCCTTCGCCGTGCAGCTGCAATACGGGCGCACTCAGGGCTTCATCTTCCGAGTCGGCGCCAGCACGATCGGCGCGCTGCTGCTGATGGGCGTGATCTCGGTTGGCTTCGGTCTCGCCGCTCTCGTCACATGAATCGCGAACGAGACACTAGGCGCGCGGGAGGGTAAAGTGGAGGCCATGGACCTCGTGGCGCTCGAACTCTTCTTCATCGGACTCCTGGGCCTCGCGAGCCTCGCGATCGTCTTCGTGTCGGTCGTCGTGCTGCGGAACCTCTTCCGCGGCCAGCGCTGAGCATCGTGCTCGAGCTGCCCACAGACCTCCCCGCCGACCTCGCGCCGCTCTCGTGGCTGATCGGCGTCTGGGAAGGCACCGGCGTCATCGACTATCCGGTCGGCGACGATCGGCTGCAGGGCGAGTTCACCCACCGTGTGAGCTTCAGCCATGACGGTGGTCCCTTCCTGAACTACTCCGCCACCGCGATCCTCGCGGGTGAAGACGGCGCGGTGTCGATCCCGCTCGTCGCGGAGACCGGTTTCTGGCGCCTCTCCCGCCCGGCATCCGACGCCGATGCCGGCCCCGCACTGCTGCCGCCGCGCGCCGAGCCCGTCGTTCGCGGCGTCGACGACGTCGAAGCCCTCCGCGCTCCCTCGGGCGGGTTCCCGATCGAGGTCTCGATCGCCCACGCCGACGGCATGCTCGAGCTCTACCTGGGCGAGATCAACGGCCCTCGCATCGACATCGCGTCCGACGCCATCGTGCGCGGAGCCGGGGCCAAGGAGTACGGCGCGGCCACGCGGATGTACGGCCTGGTCGACAATCACCTTCTCTGGGCCTGGGACATCGCTGCCCTCGGAACACCGATGCGGTCGCACGCCTCCGCCCGACTCGCGAAGGTCTGACATGACCGGATTCACCGACATCCCCGGCGCCGTGATCGGCGAGCACGGGATCGCGCACTTCGGCGACGCCTTCCGCGAGCAGCGTCGCCTCGCAGACGGCGCGGCCCTGGTTCCGCTCGACGACCGGACGGTCATCGAAGTCGCGGGTCCCGAAAGGCTGGGTTGGCTGGATTCGATCACATCCCAGGCCGTCGGGCGACTCGCTGCCGGTGAGAGCACGGAACTGCTCGTGCTCGATCCTCAGGGACGCGTGGAGCATGCGGCAGGGGTCGTCGACGACGGCTCGTCGACGTGGCTGATCGCCGACACCGACGACGCGGACGCCCTCGCGACCTGGCTGACGCGCATGAAGTTCCGCACCCAGGCGACCGTGACCGTGCGTCCCGATCTGGCGCTGCTCGGCTTCGTCGACGGCGGCGCTGCGGCTGCGCACGCGACTGCTGCCGCATCCGCGCCGGCAGGTGCTCCGCTCGTCTGGGCGGATCCCTGGCAGCGGGTGAGCGCGGGTGGGCATCAGTATGCCGAGGTCTCCGACCACCCGGGGGCTGAGCTCGCCTGGCGGGTGGCGATCGCAACGACCGATGCCGCTGATGCGCTCGCCGCGACTCTGTCGTCCGAACAGGTGGCGGGGCTTCTCGCCGCCGAGGCGCTGCGTGTCGCGGCCTGGCGTCCGCGGTGGTCGGCCGAGGTCGACGAACGCTCGCTTCCTCACGAATCCGACTGGATCCGCACGGCGGTGCACCTGAACAAGGGGTGCTACCGCGGCCAGGAGACGGTGGCCAAGGTGCACAACCTCGGACACCCGCCGCGCAGACTGGCCGCTCTGCACCTCGACGGCAGCGAGGCGGTGCTGCCCGCCGTCGGCGACGCGGTCTTCGCTGGCGACGATGAGGTGGGGCACATCACCTCGGTCGCCAGACACCATGAAGAGGGCCCGATCGCGCTCGCGATCCTGTCTCGTCGCACGCCGGTGGGCGATCTGATCGTGCGCGCAGAGGGTGCGGACATCGCCGCGACCCAGCAGGTCATCGTGCCGGCGGATGCGGGCGCCATGGCCGACATCCCTCGTCTGACCCGTCTCTCCCGCCGCCCCAGTGCCCCGGATCCCCGTCAGGCGGGCTGAGTCCGGCGACGAGCGCGCGTTCGTCAGGGGAGCGGAGCCACGGCATCCCACGGGAGCGTGAGCTCGCCCAGCCGCCACCGGCTCTTGCCGCCCAGCACGGACCACCCCTGGTCGCGCAGCGCGGCGACCGAGGCGAGGAATCGCTGGGTCGCTCCGAACGTCGACAGCGACGCCGCACGATCCCACTCGCGGTCGAGATCGACGAGCAGTGAGTGGATCCGCTCGCCAGGCACATTGCGGTGGATCAGCACCTTCGGCAGCCGTTCCGCGACGATGCTCGGATGCTCGAGGTCGGCGAGCCGCAGCGAGATCGTGAACCGCAGCGGCGTTCCCGCCGGGTCAACATCCACCCAGCTCGACACGCGCCCGATCTCGTCGCAGGTGCCCTCGACCAGCAGCCCGTGAGCAGACAGCCGAGTCGCCATGGTGCGCCAGGCGCCCGCGACGTCGCCCTCGTCGTACTGCCGCAGCACGTTCATCGCCCGGATCACCGCCGGCCGGCGTCCCGCCGGCAGTGGCACCTCGAACCCGCCGCGGGCGAACGACACCCTGAGGTCGGGGGAGAACGGGGTGCGCGCCGCCTGCACCTCGGCCAGCTGCTGATTCGCGGTGGCGACTCTCTCCGGGTCGATCTCGAGGCCACGCACCTCGGCATCCGCGCGCACGCGCTGCAGCCGGGTCGCGAGCTCGAGAGTCGTCACGCCGCTGGCTCCGTAACCGAGGTCGATCACCAGCGGATCCTCGGCTCGGCGGAAAGCGGGACTCGCGGCGATCCATCGATCATTGCGGCGCAGCCGGTTCGTCCCGGTGGTGCCGCGGGTCGGCCGACCGAGAGGAGATGACGCCATGCGTCAATCCTCGCAGGGCACAGGCGTGGACGCGTCGAGCTGCGCCGATAAACTGACGTCATGACTTCGAAGCGCACCCTCATCCTGCTCCGTCACGGCCGGAGCGAGTGGAACGAACTGAACCTCTTCACCGGCTGGGTGGACGTCCGCCTGAACGAGCAAGGCAAGAAGGAGGCCCAGCGCGGCGGCGAGCTGCTGGCAGAGGCCGGCATCCTCCCCGACGTGCTGCACACCTCACTGCTCAGCCGCGCGATCCAGACCGCGAACATCGCACTCGATGCGGCCGACCGCCTGTGGATCCCCGTCACGCGCTCGTGGCGCCTCAACGAGCGCCACTACGGCGCTCTGCAGGGCAAGGACAAGGCGCAGACCCTCGAGGAGTTCGGCCCCGAGCAGTTCCAGCTGTGGCGTCGTTCGTTCGACGTGCCGCCGCCCCTGCTCGACGACGAGAGCGAGTTCAGCCAGGTCGGCGACGTGCGCTACGCCGACATCGACGGCGAGGTGCCCCGCACCGAGTCGCTGAAACTCGTCATCGACCGCCTGCTGCCCTACTGGGACGACGCGATCGTGCCCGACCTCGAGGCCGGTAAGACGGTTCTCGTCACCGCGCACGGCAACTCGCTGCGCGGCCTCGTGAAGCACCTCGAGGGCATCAGCGACGACGACATCGCCGAGCTCAACATCCCCACCGGCATCCCGCTGGTCTACGAGCTCGACGAGAACAACGTCCCCACCGGCCCCGGCCGCTACCTCGACCCCGAGGCCGCCGCCGCCGGTGCCGCAGCCGTGGCTGCGCAGGGCAAGAAGTAGCAGAAGTCGAAGAAGGGGGCGGATGCTGTCAGCATCCGCCCCCTTCTTCTGTGTCGTGACGCCTCAGGCGTGACCGAACTCGCGCTGCTGTTCGGCTGCGAGGGGGATGTCCTCTTCTTCGACGCGCCAGTCACCGGTCGCGAGGTACACGACCTTCTTGGCTACGGCGACCGCGTGGTCGGCGAAGCGCTCGTGGTAGCGGCTGGCGAGCGTGGCGTCGACCGTCGCGGTCGCCTCGCCCTTCCAGTTATCGCTGAGCACCTTCTCGAACACGCTGGCGTGCAGCTCGTCGATGTCGTCGTCGGTGTTGCGGATGGTGTCGGCCAGGCGCAGGTCCTGGGTGCGCAGCAGCTCGGAGAGAGTGCGTGAGATCTCGACGTCGAGCTCGCCCATCTTGGTGAACGTGCCCTTGAGACCCTTCGGGATCGCGCGCTCGGGGAAGCGGAGGCGAGCGAGCTGGGCGATGTGCTCGGACATGTCGCCCATGCGCTCGAGCGACGCGCTGACGCGCAGAGCGATCACCACGATACGCAGATCTCGAGCGACGGGCTGCTGACGGGCGAGGATCTCGATGGCCTGCTCGTCGAGCTTGACGGCCAGCTCGTCGATCTTCGCGTCGTCGGCGATGACCTCTTCGGCGAGCTCGACGTCGCTGGTGGCGAACGCACGCGTCGCCTTGTCGATCGAGACCGTGACGAGGTCGGCGATCTCCACGAGACGGGACTGCAGGTCCTCGAGGGACTGGTGGAAGACTTCGCGCATGTGGGCGCAACCTTTCATTCGGGTCTCGACTGTGGTGACAGCGCGAGACGGCTGGGTCGTCCGCGCGGGAGGAGAGGTCCGCGCTCCCGCACAGGCCCGAAAGCGATTGTCTGCTTCGAAGGTTAACGAACGGTGCCCAGCACGTGAATAGTACTTCTCGCGTTGTCGCCAGCGCAGGAGAACCCGCCGATCCGGCGGTGAACGCACTCTACGCTGGGGTTATGACCTTGCCGCAGATCGCGCTGCTCGCGTTGGCCGTCGGCCTCGTGATCGGCATCGGCCTCTCGCTCCTGATCGTCTGGGCATATCGCGCCAGGGCCCGAGTCGCCGATGAGACGTCACTCGCGGTTCCGGCCGGCGTCACCGCGGTGCTGGGCAGCATGGACGACGCTGCCTGCGTGGTCGATTCGTCGGGCCTCGTACTCGCCGTCTCCAAGGCGGCCACGCGATTCGGCATCGAAGTAGGGGCGCCGCTCGAGAACCCGGAGCTGCGTCAGCTCGTGCGGGGAGGACGCAATGAGGGGAGCTCGGCGACCGAGTCCCTGCGCATCACCCGCGGCGGGCTCAGCCTCGACCCGCGACTGGTGTCGGCTCGTGCGAGCGCGATCAGCCCGCGCATGACCCTGCTGATCATCCGCGATGTCACCGAGCAGGAGCGTCTCGACCAGATGCGCCGAGATTTCGTGGCCAACACCAGCCACGAGCTCAAGACCCCCGTCGGGGCGGTCACGCTGCTGGCGGAGGCCATCGAGTCCGCGGCAGACGACCCTGCGCAGGTGCGCCACTTCGCCGCCCGGATCTCGGCCGAGGCCACTCGCCTCGGGCAGCTGACCGGCCGCATCATGAGCCTGTCGAGACTTCAGACCGACGATGCGCTGTCGGACGTGCGGCCCGTCTCGATCGACGAGGTGCTGGCGACCGCCCTCGAGGCACATGTGGTGCAGGCCGACTCGGCTGGGGTCGAGCTCGCTCGCGGCGGCGACCGGGGAGTCTGGGTGCGCGGCGACTCGCAGATCCTGATCGAGGCGTTCGGCAACCTCATCGCCAACGCGATCGTGTACTCCCCGAAAGGATCCCGCGTCGGCATCGGGGTGAAAGCAGACGACGGTGTCGTCGAGGTCGCGGTGTCAGACCAGGGCATCGGCATCGCGGAGGCGGATCGGGAGCGGATCTTCGAGCGCTTCTACCGCGCAGACGAGGCGAGGTCACGCCGCACCGGCGGAACCGGACTCGGACTCTCGATCGTCAAGCACGCCACGCAGCGTCACGGGGGAGAGGTGCGCCTGTGGTCGCGCCCCGGACGAGGCTCCACCTTCACCATCAGGCTTCCCACGATCGATGCTCCCCCGAGCATCGACAGGGACAAGAAGAACAAGAAGAAGCGCGAGCGCAAGGCGGCGAAGGCCGCAGCTCGCGTCCGAAACGGAGAGAACGCATGACCCGCATCCTTCTGGTCGAAGACGAGCCCGACCTCGCCGACCCGCTCGCCTACCTGCTGCGCCGAGAGGGGTACGAGGTCGAGATCGCCGAGGACGGCCCGGGAGCGCTGACCGCCTTCCGCGAGCGCGGCGCCGACGTCGTGCTCCTCGATCTGATGCTGCCGGGGATGCCGGGCACCGAGGTGTGCCGGCAGATCCGCTCGACCTCCGCCGTGCCGATCATCATGGTCACTGCCAAGGACTCCGAGGTGGACATCGTCGTCGGGCTCGAGCTCGGCGCTGACGACTACGTCACCAAGCCGTACTCGTCGCGTGAGCTGCTGGCGCGGATGCGCGCGGTGCTGCGCCGGGTGGTGCAGGCCGACAGCGAGCTCGACGAGCGAGTGCTCGACGGCGGACGCGTCTCCCTCGACATCGACCGCCACACGGTCTCGGTCGCCGGTCAGCAGATCAACATGCCGCTGAAGGAGTTCGAGCTGCTCGAGGTGCTCATGCGCAACTCGGGTCGCGTGCTCACACGCGGGCAGCTCATCGACCGGGTGTGGGGCAGCGACTACTTCGGCGACACCAAGACGCTCGACGTGCACATCAAGCGCATCCGCTCCCGGATCGAGGAGAACCCGGGCGAGCCCGTGATGCTCGTCACCGTCCGTGGCCTCGGCTACCGCTTCGAGGGCTGAACGCGAGCGCGTCTGGAACCACACAGAAGAGGCCGTCACCCCGGGGGTGACGGCCTCTTCTTCAGCGTGTGCGCCGGATCACTCCGAGGGAGCGGGGGCGGCCGTGTCGGACGGGACCGGCTCCGGCGTGGGGGTCGACTCCTCGGGCTCGGCTTCGGCCTCGGGCACCAGATCGGCGTAGTAGGGCAGCGAGCCGTCGAGCACCGGGATCTCGGTCTTGGTGCCGGCGCCGTCGCCCGACTGGAAGTGGATCTCGATCGTGGCACCGGGCATCGTGTCGAGGCGGTCGATGCGCAGCGGCTCCTCGCCCTCAGTGCCGAAGCTCACGGTCTTGCCCGCGGGGACCGAGACCGTGAAGGGCTTGTCGATGCCCGCGACCGTCATCGTGAGAGTCGCCTTCTCGGTGGTCGGATTCACGACGGCGGCGACGAAGTTGCCGACCGAGCCGTCTTCGTTCGCGACGATGAACGCGTTGCGCACGTCGAGCGGGCCGTCCGAGTCCGAGACGTTCACGCCGTCGGAGGCCGAGTACTCGATCTGCGTCGACTGCGGCGAGATGAACGTGCAGCCCGTCGCGCCGAGAAGAACGAGGGCGCTGATGGCGGCAGACGCAACAAGGCGCGATTTCACGGGTCCTCCTGAGGTCCGACGGGATATCCGCATCCCATTCTATGCGCATGCGGGGTGCCGCCTGAGGACGTGGGGGCGCGAACCTTAGCGCATTCCCCCTGTGGTATCCTTGAGGTTGCCGAAAGGACAAGTTTTTATGCTTTTTGAGGTTGGCGAAACTGTCGTCTATCCGCACCATGGCGCTGCGACCATCATCGAGGTCAAGGAGCGCATCATCAAGGGTGAGGCGAAGAAATACCTGAAGCTCAACGTCACCCAGGGGGACCTCAT
Organism: Microbacterium sp. K2; assembly: GCF_051365005.1. Lineage (NCBI taxonomy): Bacteria > Bacillati > Actinomycetota > Actinomycetes > Micrococcales > Microbacteriaceae > Microbacterium > Microbacterium sp. K2. The sequence goes on from NZ_JBLWII010000006.1 coordinate 291,426, forward strand.
CATCGAGGTGCCCGCTGAGAACGTCGATCTCGTCGGGGTCCGCGATGTCATCGGCCGAGAGGGCCTCGACGCTGTGTTCGAGGTGCTTCGCGCGCCGTTCACCGAAGAGCCGACCAACTGGTCGCGTCGTTACAAGGCGAACCTCGAGAAGCTCGCCTCGGGCGATGTCATCAAGGTGAGCGAGGTCGTCCGCGACCTGTGGCGCCGCGACCAGGACCGCGGGCTGTCTGCGGGTGAGAAGCGGATGCTGGCCAAGGCGCGTCAGATCCTCATCTCCGAGCTCGCACTCGCTGAGAAGACCGACGAGGACAAGGCGAGCGCACTGCTCGACGAGGTCCTCGCGTCCTGAGTGGACTGAGAGAAGGCGGATGCTTCGGCATCCGCCTTTTTTCGTGCGCGCCGGTAACGTGAACCTGGTGAGCATGCTTCCCGTTCCTGACACCGCGATCATCGTCGTCGCCGCCGGCTCCGGCACCCGACTCGATGCCGGAGCGCCCAAGGCGTTCGTCGGCATCGACACGCATTCGATCCTGCGCCATGCGCTCGACGGCGTCTTCGCCGCGGCCCCTGCCCAGGTGATCATCGTCGCACCGGCGGGCTACGAGGGCGACGCCGAGACGGAGCTCCGCGCGGCCGCCGGGGACCGCATCGATCTCGGCAGGGTCGTGACGGGCGGCGACACGCGTCAGGAGTCCGTCGCCGCCGGTCTCGACGCGCTCTGGGGCGATGTCACGCGAGTTCTCGTGCACGACGCGGCGCGTGCGCTGACGCCCCCCGAGATCATCGATGCGGTGGCCGCGGCCACCGACGACGAGAGCGGTGTGATTCCGACGCTCCCGGTCGTCGACACGCTCAAGCGGGTCGACGGCGATGCGGTCATCGCGCCGGTCGATCGCTCCGAGCTCGCCGCCGCGCAGACTCCTCAGGGGTTCCCGCGCGCTCTGCTCGAGGCTGCATACGACGCGGCGACGGCCTCCGGCATCGAGTACACCGACGATGCGGCGCTGTTCGCAGCCGCCGGGCATCTCGTGCGACAGATCGCCGGCTCGCCTCGCGGATTCAAGATCACCACGCCGGCCGACCTCGAGCGCGCCCGGCACCTGCTGGCGGACGTGCAGACGCCGGTGGCCACGCCGGCCCCCGCGCCGCACTCGACGTGGACCGGCCCCAGAGTCGGGCTCGGCACAGACGTGCATGCGTTCGGCGGAGACGGCAACCTGTGGCTGGCCGGCATCGAGTGGCCCGGGGAGCGAGCGCTCTCGGGTCATTCCGATGGAGACGCCGTGGCCCACGCGATGGTGGACGCCCTGCTGGGCGCCGCGGGACTCGGCGACATCGGCGAGCACTTCGGTACCGCGCACCCCGAGTATGCCGGAGCACACGCCGAGGTCTTCCTCGCCCGCACCCGCGAGATTCTCGCCGAAGCGGGCTTCGCGATCGGCAACGTGTCGGTGCAGTTCCAGGGAAATCGACCGCGCTTCAGCGGCCGCCGCGCAGAGGCTGAGCGGGTGCTGTCCGCAGCGCTCGGAGGCGTGCCGGTTTCGGTCACGGCCACCACCACCGACGGCTTGGGCTTTCCCGGCCGCGGTGAGGGCATCGCGGTGACGGCGGTCGCCATGGTGCACCTCGCCTGACCCGCAGCCGTCGGGAATGCGTCGGCATCCGCCGTCGTTGTCGGACATCGTCGTGCGGTGCTCGCACGCGGAGAAGGAGACGTCATGCGGATTCTCGTCATCGGTGCTGGCGGTCAGGTGGGACGAACCGCCGTCGACGCGCTGCACGGTCATGAGATCATCGCCGCGTCGCGCAGCAGCGAGCCCTCGATGGACGTCACCGACCCGGCGTCGATCGAACGTCTGTTCGCGACGGTCGGCCAGGTCGATGCCGTGATCGTCGCGGTGGGAGAGGTTCCGTTCCGGCCGCTCGACGGGCTGAGCCGTGGCGATTACGAATCCGCTTTCCGAGGCAAAGTGCTCTCGCAGCTCGATGTCGTCCGCATCGGCACGCCCTTCGTGCGCGACGGCGGTTCGATCACGCTGACCTCCGGCATCCTCGCGCGTGAGCCCATCGCCACCGGCGCCGCCGCGTCGTTCGCCAACGGTGCCGTCGAATCCTTCGTGCTCGCGGCGGCCACCGAGCTGCCCCGCGGCATCCGCATCAACGCCGTGAGCCCGTCGGTGCTCGAAGACGCGCCGTCGTATCACTCGTCGTTCCCCGGCTTCGTGCCCGTGTCGTCGCACCGCGTCGGGCAGGCGTATGCGAAGAGCGTGCTCGGGGTGCAGACCGGTCAGGTGTTCCGGGTCGACTGAGGGGTGGCGAGGCCGGTGGAGGGGCCCGGGGCCACACCCAGTGAACGCGATCGGCGGCCCGGTAGGCTTGTGCGGTGACTCTCCGCCTCTACGACACCCGCGCACAGCAACTGCGCGACTTCGTGCCTCTCGATCCCGAGAACATCACGATGTATGTCTGCGGACCCACTGTGCAGTCCGGCCCTCACATCGGGCACGTCCGCGCAGCACTGAGCTTCGATCTGCTTCGCCGCTGGCTGACGCACCGGTACGGCCGGGTCACCTTCGTGCGCAACGTCACCGACATCGAAGACAAGGTGCTCGCGAACGCGACCGACACCGAGCCGTGGTGGGCGCTGGCCTACCGCATGGAGCAGGAGTTCACGGCGGCGTACGCCGGCATCGGAATCCTGCCGCCGACCTACGAGCCGCGCGCGACCGCATACGTTCCGCAGATGCAGGAGATGATCCAGACGCTGCTGGAACGCGGCCACGCGTACCCCGCGCCTGACGGCTCCGGCGATGTCTACTTCGACGTGCGCTCGTGGCCGGACTACGGATCGCTGACGAACCAGTCGGTCGACGCCATGGAGGCGGCGGAGGACGCCGACCCCCGGGGCAAGCGCAACCCTCAGGACTTCGCGCTCTGGAAGGGCACCAAGCCCGACGAGCAGGCGGATGCCACGTGGCAGTCGCCCTGGGGCGCAGGCCGCCCGGGGTGGCACATCGAGTGCTCGGCGATGTCGAAGCGCTACCTCGGCCCTGAATTCGACATCCATGGCGGTGGCCTCGACCTGCGCTTCCCGCATCATGAGAACGAGCTCGCGCAGTCGACCGCTGCCGGTGACGGCTTCGCGCGGTACTGGGTGCACAACGGTCTCGTGACGGTGGGCGGGCAGAAGATGTCGAAGTCCCTCGGCAACTTCACCCTCGCGCGTGAGGTGCTCGCCGAGCACGACCCGCTCGTGGTCCGCTACGCCCTCGCTGCCGCGCACTACCGTTCGAGCCTCGACCTCTCCGAGTCGTCGTGGACCGAGGCAGAGGCGGCGCTCGGGCGCATCCGCACGTTCGTCGAGCGTGCCCTGCGCATGCTGCCGAAGGCCTTCGGCTGGGCAGACAAGACACCGCTTCCCGCCGCGTTCGCGGCGGCGATGGACGACGACCTCGGCATACCGCAGGCGCTCGGAGTCGTGCACGACACCGTGCGTGCAGGGAACGCGGCGCTCGACACAGGTGACACCGAGAGCGCGATGACGGCCTAGAGTGAGGTGCTCGCGATGCTCGAGGTGCTCGGATTCGATGTCATCGGTGCGGCGTCGCGCGGCGATGCCGCGGCATCCGCTCTCGACGCGCTCGTGCAGACGATGATCGCCCAGCGCGCGCAGGCGCGCGCGGACAAGGACTGGGCGGCGGCCGATCGCATCCGTGATGCGATCGCCGCCGCAGGAATCACGCTGGAGGATTCTCCGGCCGGAACTCATTGGAGTATCGATGGCTAAGCCACAGCGCCCCGGCGCAAGCAACGGCAAGAAGAAGGGCCCCACCAAGGGCACCGGCGGACTCGGACGCAAGTCTCTCGAGGGCCGCGGACCGACCCCCAAGGCCGAGGATCGCGCCTGGCACCCCGCAGGCAAGCGCAAAGCCGCAGCCGAGCGCTATGCGGCCTCAGGCGGAAAGGGCAAGCCGGGGCAGGGACAGCGTCAGACCGCCGGCGGCAACCCGAACCGCTCTGCGCGCGCCAAGGACAACACCACCGACGTCGAGGTCGTCACCGGCCGCAACTCGGTGCTCGAGGCCCTGCGTGCGAAGATCCCCGCGTCGGCGTTCTACATCGCGCAGCGCGTCGAGATGGACGACCGCGTGAAAGAGATGCTGTCGCTCGCCACCAACCGTGGCATCCCCGTGCTCGAGGTCACGCGTCAGGAGCTCGACCGCATGGCCGGGTACGACGGCGTGCACCAGGGCGTCGCCGTCAAGGTGCCGCCGTACGAGTACGCCCACCCGCAGGACCTGCTCGAGGCTGTCATCGCCAAGGGCGAGGTGCCGCTGTTCGTCGCCCTCGACGGCATCACCGACCCGCGCAACCTCGGCGCGATCATCCGCTCGACCGGAGCCTTCGGCGGTCACGGCATCATCCTGCCGCAGCGTCGCTCGGCCGGCGTGAACTCCGCGGCGTGGAAGACCAGCGCCGGCGCGGCCGCTCGCGTTCCCGTGGCACTCGCGACGAACCTCACCACGCAGCTCAAGGAGTTCAAGAAGCAGGGTGTGTTCGTGCTCGGCCTCGACGGCGACGGCGACGTGCTGCTGCCCGAGCTGCAGCTGGCCGACCGCCCCGTCGTGATCGTCACCGGCTCCGAGGGCAAGGGGCTGTCTCGTCTGGTCGCCGAGACCTGCGATCAGATCGTCTCGATCCCGATCTCGGCCGTGACCGAATCGCTCAACGCCGGCATCGCGACCTCGGTCGCGCTCTACCAGGTGTCGACCATCCGCAACGCGAAGAAGTAAGGGAGCAGCTCATGGCTCGCATCGTCGTGCTCGGAGGAACCGGCTACGTCGGCCGCCACATCGTCTCGGAGGCGGTGAGCCGCGGGCATGAGGTCGTCTCGGTGTCGCGCTCGGAGCCGTCGAACCCCGTGCCGGGTGCGCAGAACGTGCAGGGGTCGGTGCTCGACCTCGCGAGCCTCGGCGACGTCTTCGACGGTGCCGACGCGGTCGTGTCATCGCTGTCGCCTCGCGGTGACATGGAGAACTCGGTGCTCGATGCCCTCGGCGGCGTCGTCGATGTGCTGAGCGGCACGCCGACCCGCATCGGCGTGGTCGGAGGCGCGGGCGGAAGCCTCATCGCTCCCGGGGGACCCCGGCTGTTCGATCAGGGATTCCCCGAGGAGTACAAGCACGAGGCGCAGGTCGGCATCGACTCGCTCGCACTGCTGGAGAAGACCGACGACTCGCTCGACTGGTTCTTCGTGCACCCGGCCGAGGTCTTCGGCCCCTGGGCTGAGGGAGAGCGCACCGGTCACTACCGCGATGGCGGCGACGTGATCGTGCGCGATGCCGAGGGCAAGTCGTACATCTCGGGTGCCGACTTCGCGGTCGCCGTGGTCGATGAGATCGAGCAGGGCAACCACCACCGCGAGCGCTTCACCGTCGGGTACTGAGGCCCCGTCTCCTTCCGCTGAGCGAAGGAGCGAAGTCAGACCAGGTCGCGCCAGTCGACCTCGTCGTCGTCGGCGACCGGATGCGTGCCTGTGATGACGGGCAGGCTCATGGTCTCGGTGGGTGGACCCATGATGGTCGCCTCGTCACGGCGGTGCCGCAGCACCTCGTTGATGTAGCTCGTCAGCACCTCGGCGAGCGGCACCGAGCGGCCCTGCGCCTGTGACAGGTACCACCGGTGCTCGAGCACCTGGTGGAAGACCTCAGCGGGCTCGAGCTTGGCGCGCAGCTCCCAGGGAATCGCGCGCACGACGGGCTCGAACACTCGGGTGAGCCATTCGTGCGCGTACATCTCCTCGTCGGCCCACTGCTTGGTGGAGCGAGCGCGGAACTCATCGAGGTCGTTGAGCAGCCGCCGAGCCTGGTTCTCTTCGACATCGAGTCCGGTGAGACGGATGAGGCGGCGCTGGTGGTGTCCGGCATCCACCACCTTGGGCTGGATCTCGACGACCGTGCCGTCCGAGGTGGTCGACATCGACATCTCATCGATGTCGAAGCCGAGGGCGTTGAGACGCTCGACGCGCTCGGTGATGCGCCAGGTCTCTGCGGAGGCGAACGATTCCTGTGCCGTCAGTTCGGCCCACAGCGAGCGGTACGACGAGACGATGCCGTCGGCGATGGCGACCGCGTCGACGCCGTGCTCCAGTCGCCCGCCGGCGGCGAGATCCATGATCTCGCCGGCGATGTTGGTGCGGGCGAGGTCGAGGTCGTAGGCGCGCTGGCCGTCGGTCAGCCCCTCCTCGTGCAGCTCACCGGTCTCGGCATCGACGAGGTAGGCCGCGTAGGCTCCTGCGTCCCGGCGGAAGAGTGTGTTCGACAGCGACACGTCGCCCCAATAGAAGCCGACGTTGTGCAGGCGCACGAGCAGCACGGCCAAGGCGTCGACGAGACGCGTGGCGGTGTCGGGGCGCAGCACGCGGGTGAACAGCGCACGGTAGGGCATGGAGAACCGCAGGTGCGACGTGACGAGGGCGGCAGCGAGCGGCTCGCCGTCGGCATCCGAGCGCCCGGCGATCACCGCGACGCGATCGACGCAGGGCACGTCGAGTCTGGCGAGGTTGCCGAGCATCTCGTACTCGCGCTTCGCCATCTCATCGGTCGTCTCCTTGACGGCGACGACCTTTCCTGACAGATCTGCGAACCGCACCAGATGCCGCGAGAGTCCCTTGGGGAGCGACACGATCAGCTCGGACGGCCACTTGGCGAGCGGTGTCGACCAGGGCAGCGCAAGGAGACCCGGATCGATCGAGCTCGCGGTGATCCGCAGCGCATCCTGCATGTCTCTCCAGTCGGTGGGGGTGGAAAAGAAGACGCGGCGCGGGCGACCGAAGTCAGCCCGCGC
>NZ_JBLWII010000007.1:0-257680 GCF_051365005.1 Microbacterium sp. K2
GGGGCGACCGAAGTCAGCCCGCGCCGCGTCTGTGGATCCGATCAGGCAGAGACGATCGGCTTGTCGTTCAGGCGCACACCCGACTCGATGTCGAACGCGTGCACGTGGCCCGCGTTCGCAGCCAGCGTGACGGTCTCGCCGGCGTTGGGGTGGCTGCGGCCGTCGACACGTGCGACCAGGTCGGCGCGCTTGCCGTTGATCTCGGTGTGCCCGTAGAGGTAGCCGTCGGCGCCGAGCTCCTCGACGAGGTCGACGACGACCGAGAGGCCCTTGCCGTCGGCGGGGCCGACGGTGATGTCCTCGGGGCGCACACCGACCGTGACCTGCGAGCCGTTGGCGCGGCCGACGGTGTCGCGGTCGAGCGGGACGATCTCGGTGCCGAAGCGCACGCCGCCCTCAGCCAGGTCTGCGCTGAAGAGGTTCATGGCGGGGGAGCCGATGAAGCCGGCGACGAACACGTTCTCGGGCTTCTCGTACAGGTCGCGCGGCGTTCCGACCTGCTGGAGCAGGCCGTCCTTGAGCACGGCGATGCGGTCGCCCATGGTGAGCGCCTCGGTCTGGTCGTGCGTGACGTAGACCGTGGTGACGCCGAGACGGCGCTGCAGCGACGCGATCTGCGTGCGGGTTTGGACGCGCAGCTTGGCGTCGAGGTTCGACAGCGGCTCGTCCATGAGGAAGACCTGGGGCTGACGGACGATCGCACGGCCCATCGCGACTCGCTGACGCTGGCCACCCGAGAGGGCCTTCGGCTTGCGGGTCAGGTACTCCTCGAGGTCGAGCAGCTTCGCGGCCTCGAGAACGCGGGTCGCGCGCTCTTCCTTGCCGACGCCGGCGATCTTGAGCGCGAAGCCCATGTTCTCGGCGACGGTCATGTGCGGGTACAGCGCGTAGTTCTGGAACACCATCGCGATGTCGCGGTCCTTCGGCGGCACGTCGGTGACGTCGCGGTCACCGATGAGGATGCGGCCGGCGTTGACCTCTTCGAGGCCGGCGAGCATACGAAGCGAGGTGGACTTTCCGCAGCCGGACGGGCCGACGAGGACGAGGAATTCGCCGTCGGCGACCTCGAGGTTGAGCTTGTCGACAGCCGGGCGGGTTCCGCCGGGGTAGAGGCGGGTGGCCTCGTCGAAAGTCACAGATGCCATTGTGTTTCTCCTTCACCGGCAGGTACGTGCCGGACGATCCGTAGTGATAGAGCGGCGGAGTGATCCGCCGTGACCCCTCATTGGGTCGGAATCAGTATGGCAGAAGCCCGTCCATCTGGGTATTTCTCAGCCTGGCTGGTTAACATCGATCTCGGCCGCCTTTCGCGGCGTTCGCCGCCCGAGTGGCGTCCGGGGCCACCCTGCCCCCCTGAGACTGTCTAGAGGAACGATGTCGAGCGACGAGACGCCGAACGTCCCCAGCACTCGCAATACGCGTGAGGCTGTGCGGGAGAAGGCCCAGAAGGTGCACGCCCAGCAGTCGAGGGCGCGCGTGATGCGACGGATCATCCTCGGCGCGATCGCCATCGTCGCCGTCGGTGCCATCGGAACCGCCATCACCCTCGCCGTTTCGGCGCAGGTGTCGAAGCCTCAGCTCACCCCGGGCGGTATGGACGACGACGGCATCCTCGTCTCGGACATCAGTGCGTCGGCGATGTCCGACGAGACCGTCGCACCCCCGAGCCCGGGGGAGACCGAAGCGGGTGGCGAGGCTGCGCCCACTCCGGAGCCCACCACGTCGAGCACGGTCGACATCCACATCTACGTCGACTACCTGTCTCCGGACGCCGGAGAGTTCGAGCGTGCGAACGCGCGGCAGCTCGTCAACTGGATCTCCGAAGGCGCGGCGACCGTCACCTACCACCCGGTCGCGCTGCTCACCGCGAGCTCGAACGGCACCAAGTACTCGCTTCGCTCGGCGGCGGCCGCGGCCTGTGTCGCGACGCACTCGCCCGCGCAGTTCTACGCGTTCAACCACGACCTGCTCGACGACCAGCCGGAGGTGAACACCGACGGCTTCTCCGACGAGGAGCTCGCCGCGATCGCCGGCGCCGTCGGCTCCGACAACGTGAAGAGCGTCCGGTCGTGCATCGAGAACCAGGACTACGTCACGTGGGCGAAGGAAGCCACCTCGCGCGCACTCGAGGGCCCGCTCGTGGGCTCGGATGATCTCGTGCTCACCGCGGCTCCCATGATCGTCGTGAACGGCGAGGCCTACGTCGGCGCGCTCGACGACCCGAGCGAGTTCTCACAGTTCGTGCTCACCGTCGCCAGCGACGCCTACTACGCCACGGAGACGCCGACCCCGACGCCGGCACCGACCGTGACCACGGAGCCGGCACCCTCGGAGACTCCCGCGTCGTAGTTCGTCGCCGCCCGCCGCCCATCGCTAAGCTGGGAGGCATCCGCCGACTTGGCGCAATTGGTAGCGCACCGTACTTGTAATACGGGGGTTGCAGGTTCAAGTCCTGTAGTCGGCACCAGAAATCTCAGGTCAAAACGAAGAAGACCGCCCCGGTTCCGTTTCGGAATCGGGGCGGTTCGTTGTTTACTCATGGTTTCAGGCGGCGTGCCCGAGATGCGAGCTGATGGCCGTCGGGATGCAGCCATTCGAAGGACGATGACGGCGTCTGACTTCCGTGTTCGTTGAGGCGGCGCCGCCGGACATCCGCGTGCACGACCCGCGATAGCTGACCCTCGTCGACGCAGCTCGTCTTGTCGATCGCACGCCAGGCACGGCTCCTTCCTGGTTTGTCGTTGACGGCCCGACGGCGGCGTTCGACATCACCGAGATCACGACCCCATCACCGCCGGTTTGCTCTACTGTCGAGCCTGTTCGGCTTTGCGGTCACCGTGCCGAATGTGCCAACGCCGGGCGCCCTCCTGCGCCGCGACGTCCGCTGAGCGCAGCGCGCACGAGAGACCCCCACCTAGCCTTCGGGCCTGGTGGGGGTCTTCCTCCGTGAAAGGACCTACTGAGTGGGTGCACCGATGTACTGTGCCAAGAAGGTGAACGTCTCCCAAGTGATGCCTGGGACCGTGGCGAGCTCCGGAAGGGGCATCAGATCGGTGGCGCCGAGGCTCCGAAGGGTGTTCACTTGCATCCGGAAGGCGTTGTATTGCTCGACGCTGCCGAAATCGGTCTTTCCTCCAGTGCGAAGGTGAACGATTGCGCCTGTGGGAACCTTGACGATTGCTTCCATGTTGTCCTCTTTGGTGGTGGGGGTTTCGGGCGAGCCGGGGCTGTTGTTGATGTACGAAACTGGGTCGATTGCGGCACCAGCGGGCGTGCGCACTTCCAGGTGCAGGTGTGCGCCCGTGGTCCAGGTGCCAGTGTTGCCAATCTGGCCCAGGACGGCGCCGACCGCTACGGTGGTACCCACGCTGAGGGGCGAGCGGCTCAGCATGTGCATATATGTCGAGGTGTGATTGTCCGCATGTCGAATCCGGATCACGTTGCCACCTCCGCCCCAGACCTCATTGAGAACGACGGTTCCACCGGTTATAGCCCGGATCGGCGCTCCCGACCATGAGTTGACGTGATATTTTCCGTAGTCCTGGCCCTCGTGCAGCTTGATTACCCCGGTGACCGGATGCTTCCGCAGACCGAATACGTCGCGGTACTCGAACGGTGCGTCGAGCGGATGGCGCATGCCTGCCGCTGCATGTGCAGGTGTGGCATCAAATGCATCGACACCCAGAGCGGCAGCGCCGACTGCGACGCCAGCGCCGACTAGCAGGGCGCGTCTGGAGATCAGGTACTTCGCGATCTCAGGCGGTGGTGGTTGCTTCATATACGAACATTATCGGCGCGCTCGTGTCCGGCGCTGTCAGCATTTTGGCCTACAGACAATCGCTTGCTCGTTCGATAGGATCACCGGCACGATCCATCGGGCTGCCTCGAACATGGGCCCTCAAGATGAAGAAGACGCCCACGTACCTTCGGGCAGAGTGGGGTTTTCGTCGTTCCGCGGCTGCCGCTGGGTCGAAGAGCCGGGCTCAGGACTGACCAGCCAGGGTTAGGCCTGGCAGCTCGCGAAGCGCCATCGCGAGCGCGATCGTATAGTCGTCCTCGTGGTACGCCCTGGAATCACCGGGGATGCGGGCCTGTGATCTCTATACCGCGGGCACTCGGTTGAGGAATCGCTCCACCGTCTGACCCAGCACGACGTCAGGTCGCAGTTCATCCACGAGATCCCAGTCGACGTCCGGTCCCCAGTGGAAGTGGAACTCTCGGAACAGGTGTTTTCCCCACCACGACAGGTAGCCGGCGAAGTCGCCGGTCCCGAAGAACGAGTTGCCGAAGACGAGCACCCTGAGCGGGCTCGGAGCGGTGCTGTTGGTCCACCGGAACCGCCGGCCCCTCATGCCACCCTCGGCAGGGAAGTGCTTCTCGACCATCGTGATGCCGCCCGCGTAGGCGGCAAGCTCATCGTCGCTCGGCTCGACGATCCGCGAGTAGACGGGCAGCCCGAAGCGCCCGGTGAGGTCACCGACGGCATACCTGAACTGGTACATGCGAACGGCGTCCGTGAGAGGCACGAGCTGCGGGTCGATCTGAGCGGCCAGGGCAGAGAACATCCTCTGAGCGCCGACCGCCGAGAAATGCGTGTCCGTCATCAGGTACGGATCGTCGATATCGCTCCACTGCTCGAAGGGGAAGAGGCCGCTGACGTAGAAGTCGGCGTCGCGCAGCCTGCTCTCGATCTCTTGGAGAACGGGGCTCGCACCCTCGATATCGAGAGGTGCGTCGTCGCGCAGGACGGTCAGCTTCTCCGGAATGATGGTCTGCACGAACCGCATCCCACGTGCGTCGCATTCTTCTCGTCGCTGGTCGAGCACGTCCATCCAACGGTCGACTCGCGACATGAGCGCGTCGTCGACGGGTTCCTGGTAGAGGGAAAGCAGAGAGTTGCTCCCACCGGTGAGGAAGAGATGCCCGCGCAGCCCGATGACCGCCGACCCATCCATCGACGGCAACCCTGCCGGGAGGAGCATGGGGGACAGGTTGCCCGCCTCGACCAGTGGTTTGACCGCGTCACGCTCAGCCCGAGACCACAGGGCGGGTGACGACACTCCATCGAGCTCTTCGACGGCAGCCTTCTTGAGGACGGCGAGACCGTCATTCCCGAGGCTCATCGGATGCGATCTGCCGTCGCTGTGTGCGGTGACGACAAGCCGGCCGGAAACGACATCGAGCGCGGTGATTCGTCGTGAACACTGTAGGGAGAACGTCGTGTCTTGGCTCGTGATCTTCAGCAGATCACCACGGGAGCCGCTCGGATTGGTTTCCCCGACGGCGTCACCGTCGAAGGTTGCGACCACGCGAACATCCCGGTTGTCCTGCGTCTCCGCGTCGAACACCCAGCCACTGATGGTCTGTCGGTCGAAGTCGAAGCGTTCCGCGTATCCGTGCACCCGGCTTACTGTAGCGAACACGCTCAATGCCACGTCCGGGCCACGAAGCACCCGCGTGCGCGGTCGGGTCCCGGTGGTCGGGCTGCACCCGCCGGTGCCCGCACGGGCTATGACATGTCACACATCGTCACACGGGAAATAGCGCGAGCAGGTCACGGGTTGTCCCGAGTATGACTCTCATCGGACACAGTGATCTCGACGTCTTCCCCCTCTCGCTCGGCGGCAACGTGTTCGGCTGGACGGCCGACCGCGATGCATCGTTCGCGGTGCTCGACGCGTTCGTCGACGGGGGTGGCGACTTCATCGACACTGCCGACGTGTACAGCGCCTGGGTGCCAGGCAACTCGGGCGGCGAGAGCGAGACGATCATCGGCGAGTGGCTCGCATCCCGCAAGCCGGAGAGCCTCGTCGTCGCGACCAAGGTGAGCCAGCACCCGGAGTTCACGGGCCTCTCGGCGTCGAACGTGCGCAGGGCCGCCGAGGCCTCGCTCGCTCGCCTCGGCGTCGACACGATCGACCTCTACTACGCCCACTACGACGACGAGAGTGTGCCGCTCGAGGAGACGGTGGGCGCGTTCGCGCGGCTCGTCGACGACGGCCTGGTTCGGCATGTCGCCGTGTCGAACTACTCGGCCGACCGCATCCGCGAGTGGGTCGAGATCGCCCGTCGCACCGGCGTCGATCGTCCGGTCGCGGTGCAGCCGCATTACAACCTCGTGCATCGGAACGACGTCGAGGAGACGATCATCCCGGTGGCCGAGGAGTTCGACCTCAGTCTCGTGCCCTACTACTCGCTGGCGAGCGGCTTCCTCACCGGCAAGTACCGCTCGGTCGATGTCGAGGGGCAGACGTCTCCGCGTGCGTCGGGCGCGGCGAAGTACGCGACCGAGGCGGGGCTGCGGATCATCGACACCCTCGAGGAGATCGGCGACGCGCACGGCGCCTCGATCGCCGCGACCTCGCTGGCCTGGCTGCGTGCTCAGCCGACGGTCGCCGCGCCCATCGCGAGCGCTCGCACGGTCGAGCAGGTTCCCGATCTCCTCGCCGGCGGGCGGCTCGATCTGGCCCCTGACGAGGTCGAGGCTCTGAACCGCGTCTCGGAGTGGACCTCGGCGAAGGCCTGAGGGCCCTCGTTCTGCCCTCCGCCCCGAGCTAGGGACCGGAGGGCAGAGCGTCGTCGTCGACGAGACCGAGACGATGCGCCAGGATCACCAGGTGGATGCGGTCACGGGATCCGAGCTTCGAGAGGATCCTGCCGACGTGCGTCTTGACGGTCGATTCGCTGACGAACAGCGCCTGGGCGATCTCCGCGTTCGTGAGTCCGCGCGCGATCTCGACGAAGACGTCGTGCTCACGGTCGGTGAGCTGCGCCGTGATGTCGTCGATCGCAGGCGTCTGCGGTGCAGCGGGCGTCGCACCGAGCGTCGGTGTCACATGCTCCAGCAGCATCCGCGTGATCCGTGGCGAGAGCGCGGCATCACCCCTGTGGATGGCGCGGATCGCCGCGATCATCTCGTGCCGCTGGGCGTCCTTCAGCAGGAAACCGCTCGCCCCGGCGCGGATCGCACCGAAGGCGTACTCGTCGAGATCGAACGTCGTCAACACCAGCACGCGGGTCTGCGGGTGCTGGCGGACGATGGCCTCGGTCGCGGCGATCCCGTCGAGCCCCGGCATCCGGATGTCCATCAGCACCAGGTCGGGGTGCAGCTCGGTCGCCTGTGCGATGGCGTCGTGCCCGTCTGCGGCTTCGCCGACCACGACCATGTCGGGCTCGGCGTCGAGCACCATCCGGAATCCCACACGGATGAGGGCCTGGTCGTCGACGAGGAGCAGTCTGATCGGATCGGTCATGGTCTCTCCTTCGGTTCGCTGTCTGTCGCTGCCGGTGACGTCGTGGGGAGCTCGGCGCGCAGCATCCACCGCCCGCCGTCGACGGGTTCGGAAGTGATGGTTCCTCCCGAGTGCGCTGCACGCTCGGCGAGACCGCGCAGGCCGAACCCCGATGACCCGACAGGGCCGACGACGCCGTCGTTCGCGATCTCGATGGTCACCGCATCCGCGGCGTGCACGAGTCGCACCTCGATCGACGTGGCCGCCGGAGCGTGCCTCATGGCATTCGTGACGCCCTCCTGCACGATGCGCCCGACCGCGTGCGCCAGGGCGGGGGAGAGCGAGGTGGCTCCGTTGACCGAGAGCGACACGGGAAAGCCGGCTCGCTGCGCCGCAGCGACGGTCTCCTGAGGCGGCGTCGGCTCGAGGGGTGCCAGGGGCAGCGGCGAATCGTCGGCTCGGAGCACGCCGAGCATCGCACGCATCTCGGTGAGCGCGCTGCGGGCCGTTTCGGCGGCGGAGGATGCCGCTGATCGCGCCTGCTCCTGGTCGGGGGTCGCAGCCGCGCCCTCGGACAGCGCGACGATCACGGTGAGCGAGTGCGAGACGATGTCGTGCATCTCGCGGGCGATGCGGGCGCGCTCTCCCGCGGCGGCCAGCTGAGCCTGCTGATCGCGTTCGACGAGCAGCTGACGGGAGCGGTCGATCACGGCGGCGAGGTAGCGCTTGCGCCCGCCCACGTTGACGCCGATGAGAGTGCCGATCAGGCCGAGCACGAGCGACATGATCACCGCGTTCGCGGCGATCTGCAGAGTGATGACGCCGGAGAGCACGAGCAGGCCGCCGAACGCGGCGAGCGACGCGAGGGCGATGCCGAAGCCTGTCCACGCGGCCCGCGACGAACGGTAGACGGCGAGCGAGTAACAGGTGACCAGCAGCAGCGGCGAGCCGATCGGCTGCAGCGCGAAGAGGAACCCGGCCTCGAGCGCGAAGGATGCGACGAACGGCACGAGCGGCCGACGGCGCCGCCACAGGAGCGTCGCGCAGGCTGCGACGACCGACGCGGGCACCAGGATCGCGACGCCGATGGCGAGAGGCATCGGGAGGTCGCGGGTGATGACACCGGCCGGAACGAGCGAGAGCAACAGGCACACGAGCGCGATCAGGACGTCGGCGACCACCGGATGCCGCGCCCAGAAACGACGCAGGACGCCCGGGGGACGCGGCAGCCGCAGCCCCTCGTCCTCGCGGACTGAGGTGCTGCGGCTGCGCGTGCGGGTCACCGGGCGACTCTACGCGGGTTCATCGTGTGGCGATCTCGCATCACGCATCGCGAGTGCGGAGAACGGCCCAGGCTGCGAGCATGCCCGCAGCGACCCAGCCGGCGAGCGTGAGATATGCGGCCGGGCCCTCGAGAGCAGCGCCCTCGGGGAGGATCGCACTCTGGGCTGCGGCCACCGGGAGGTAGTTCGCTGCATCCATGACCCAGGCCCAGGCCTCGCCGGCGACCGCGAAGAAGCTCGCGACGATCGGCAGCACGAACAGCAGACCGACGGTTGCGGCGATCGCTCCGGCGCCCGAGCGCAGGACGAAACCGAACGCCACCCCGATCAGGGCGAACACGGCCATCGCGAGCGATGAGACCACGATGGGCAGGATCGACGTTGCGGGGTCGCCCCAGTCGATGCCCTGATCACGCGAGGCGACGACCGCGGAGACCGCCACAGCCGCTGCCGCGAAGATGACCAGCGACGACACGAACATGAACAGACCGACGACGACCGCCTTGGCGCCCAGCACGGATCCGCGCTTCGGGTTGGCGGCCAGCGTCGAGCGGATCATTCCGGTCGAGTACTCGCCGGTCACCGAGATCGCGCCGAGGATGCCGGCGAGCAGCATCGTGAACTGGATCGGCATGACGACGGCCTGGATCGGTTCGAAGCCCGGCATGTCGATCGCCTGAGCGATGAGCACGGCGATGCCGATCGTGAGGATCGCCGCGATGCCGATCGACCACCAGGTCGATCGGAGCGTGGCCAGCTTGATCCACTCGCCGCGCACCGCCCGGACGAACGAGAGACGGTGGCCGGTGTCGACATGCTGACGGCGGAGGGGAGGAGCCTGGACGGTCATGAGATCTCCTTGGTGCGGTACTCGACCGAGTCGCCGGTGAGGGCGAGATACGCGTCTTCGAGCGATCCGGTGGTCGGGGTGAGTTCGTGCAGGGGGATGCCGCGCTCCGCGGCGAGGTCTCCGATGCGTGACGCGGGCAGACCCACGATGTCGATCAGATCGGGAGCCGAGCTCACGATCTCTACCGACGGGCCGCCGACTGCGGCAGCCAGGTCGGCTGCTCGGGGCGTGCGTACGCGCACGGTGTTGGTGGTCCAGGCGCGCACGAGCTCCTCGAGCGGAGCGTCGGCGAGCACCTTCCCCCGGCCCATCACGATGACGTGATCGGCGGTCTGCGCCATCTCGCTCATCAGGTGGCTGGAGAGCAGCACGGTGCGTCCCTCGGAAGCGGCATGACGGACGAACTGCCGCACCCAGCGCACACCCTCGGGGTCGAGACCGTTGACCGGCTCGTCGAGGATCAGCGTGTGCGGATCGCCGAGCAGGGCGGAGGCGATGCCGAGCCGCTGGCCCATGCCGAGCGAGAACTTGCCCGCACGCTTGCGGGCGACGGGACCGATGCCGGCGAGATCGATGACCTCGTCGACGCGGGATGCGGGGATGCCATGGGTCGCCGCCATCGCACGCAGGTGATTGCGCGCCGTGCGGCCGGTGTGCACGGCCTTGGCGTCGAGCAGCACTCCCACCTCGGTGAGCGGGGCGCGGAGCTTGCGGTATTCGCGCCCGCCGACGGTCGCGATGCCCGAGGTCGGCCGGTCGAGGCCGACGATCATGCGCATCGTGGTGGACTTGCCCGCGCCGTTCGGCCCGAGGAACCCCGTGACCGTGCCCGGCTGCACCGTGAACGACACGTCCTGGACGGCTGTCTTGTCTCCGAATCTCTTCGTGAGGCCTTCTGCTGTGATCATGTCTACGACGCTATCGACCGGCGCATCGCCCTCGCGTCCCCCCTGGGTACCGTTCCATGAACGTCAGGAGTCATCCTCTCGGCGGATACTGTGGGCCTGGCCGCCTCAGACGTCGGGACGCCCGAACAGCTCGGGGTCGACCGGACGCTGCGCTCGGGGAAGCTTCTGGACCACCAGTCGGTACGACTCGGTGACGAGCTCGGTCACGAGGTCCTCTTCGAGCGACGGCCCCGGCATCAGGGTGATCCAGTGCTTCTTGTTCATGTGATAGCCGGGCACGATGTCGGGGAACGTCTCGCGCAACGCGAGGGAATCGTCGGGGTGGGATTTGAGCGTCACGCGCCCTGTGCCGTCGAGGGGAATCAGCAGGAAGACACGCCCTCGCACCTTGTAGACGTCCCACTCGGGGCCGAACGGATTGTCGCGCGCCGCACCGGGAAGCTCTTCGGCACGCGCAGTGGCGGCAGCGCCCAACTGTGTCGAGTCCATGCTCAGAACAGCCGATCCGCGCCTTTGTCGTCTGCCCGGGGCGCAGCCTGAACTCGCTCGTCGATCCCGGCCGCCGCGAGCAGCGCCTCGTCGATGATCTCCTTGGTGGGCTGGGCGGTCAGCCAGTCTTCGCTCAGCGCCGCGGGGATCAGCAGCGGCATCCGATCGTGGATGCCTGCGAGATGCGGCGGAGCCGGGCGCATCACGATCGAGTAGCAGGTGAAGGACTCGCCGTCGGCCGTTCGCCCTCGCTGGGTGACGGCCGCCATCCCGAAGAGCGCACCGTCGTCGACGACGAACTCGTGCCAGACGCGCTCGGGCTTCTTCATCTCGTACCAGCTCGTCGCCGGCACGAGAGCCCGGGTCTTCAACCCGCCGGGGCGCTCCTGCAGGCGCTCGGAGCGCGTGTTGATCGACGGGAACTTCGAGGGCTCTCCACCGATCAGGAACCCCCACCAGGCGGGTTCGAGCACGGGCTCGCCCTCGGGCTGCACCACGATCGGGTTGAGGTTGCGCAGATTCCTGCCTGTGGGGCGCACGGTCTCGCGCGCGTTCTGCTCGGCCCAGCCACGGAGACCGTCGAGCACCGCCTCGTCGGCGGCGGCCAAGAGCTCGGTGTCGGTGAACCGGGGGTCAAGTCCGTAACTCGCGCACATGCCGTCAGGGTACGCCCGGCCACCGACATCGTGCGCCCGACGGGAAGGCGGCCGACGCTCGGCTAGGGTCGACAGGTGACCCAGGCCCGTCGACTGCCTCCGCCCCTCGCGCTCGGCGGAGCAGTGGCCATCGGAGTCATGACCGCGATCCAGGCGCGCATCAACGGCGTGCTCGGCGTCGAGGTCGACAACGGCATCGTGGCCGGCCTCATCTCCTTCGCGGTGGGTCTCGCGGCTCTCGCGGCGGTGATCGCCTGCGTCCCCTCGGCGCGTCGAGGCGTCGGACGCCTGCTCGGCGGCATCCGTGATCGGTCGATCCCGTTCTGGATGCTGCTCGGCGGCGCCTGCGGCGCACTCACCGTCTCGACTCAGGGCATCACGGCCGGAGTGCTCGGCGTCTCGCTGTTCACGGTGGGAGTCGTCGCAGGACAGACCCTCCACGGGCTCGTGCTCGACCGCATCGGGTTCGGTCCGGCCGGCGTCGTCGCGATCACGCCGGGGCGCGTGCTGGGCGGAGCGCTCGCGCTCGCCGCGGTGGGCATCTCGCTGAGCGGAGACGTCCTGACCACGGCGCCGCTCTGGATGCTCCTCCTGCCGTTCGCGGCCGGCGTCGGCATCGCCTGGCAGGCCGCGACCAACGGCCGTCTGTCGCAGCGGGTGCACTCGCCCCTCGCGGCGACGTTCATGAGCTTCATCGCCGGCACCGTCGCCCTGCTGGTCGCCGCCGGCATCAGCATCGCGGTGCGGGGTGCACCCGACGTGCCGCCGACCGAGCCGTGGCTGTACCTCGGCGGATTCCTCGGTGCCGCATACATCCTGCTCGGCACCTTCATCGTCGCGCACACCGGCGTGCTGCTGATGGGACTCGGATCGGTGCTGGGTCAGCTCGCGACCTCGGTGATCATCGACCTGCTCTGGCCAGCCGCCGCAGGGCCAGCGCCCTGGCAGATCGTCGGGATGGTGGTCGTCGCCGTGGCATCCGTCGCCGTCGCGCTGCCCCGCCGCAGGCGCAGCTGACCTACTGCTTCTTCTTCGCCTTCGGCTTGGGCTTCGGCATCCGCGTCACGAGACCGCGGGCATCGACGGGCTTGCGACGACCGGGCCTGCGGCCGGCGGGCTTGCCGCCGACGTACAGCCATCCGAGCAGCTCCTCGTTCTTGCCGAGTCCGTGGGCCTTCGCGACGGCCTTCGAGCGCGTGTAGTGGCCCGTGCGCCACAGCACCCCGAATCCGGCCTCGTCGAGCAGCAGGCTGAGCATGTGGGCGACTCCCGAGGCCACGGCCTCCTGCTCCCAGCGGGGCACCTTCTCGCTCTTGCGGTAGCTGGCGACGACCGCGATCAGCAGCGGAGCGCGAAGCGGCTTCGTCGAGGGGGACTTGTCGCCCTCGGCCTTCGCGATCGCGGCGCCCAGCAGCTCTCGGTCGGATCCGCGCAGCTCGATCAGGCGCCACGGGCGCAGCGACGAGTGGTCGGCGACGCGTCCGGCGGCGGCGACGAGCTTCAGCAGCTCGTCGCGCGAGGGCGCCTCGTCGGTGACCTTCGAGGAGGACTGCCGTGCGCGTACGGCCTCGAGGGCGCTCACGACTCTTCGGGCGTGAAGTTCAGGGCGATGGAGTTCATGCAGTAGCGGTCGCCGGTCGGCGTGCCGAAGCCGTCGGGGAAGACATGCCCCAGGTGCGAGCCGCAGTTGGCGCAGCGCACCTCGGTGCGCACCATGCCCAGGGTCGTGTCCTCGATGAGCTGCACCGCGTCGGGGCGGATCGATTCGTAGAAGCTCGGCCACCCGCATCCGGAGTCGAACTTGGTGCCGCTCTTGAACAGCTCCGCATTGCACGCGCCGCAGGTGTAGAGGCCGGCGCGGCCCTCGTCGAGCAGCTCGCCCGTCCATGCACGCTCGGTCGCGGCTTCGCGAAGCACGGCGTACTGTTCCTCGCCGAGCTCGTTGCGCCACTCTTCTTCGGTCTTGTCCACGCTGTACGACATAGGTCCTCCTGGGGTCTGCTCCATTCTCTCGCGTTCAGAGGCACTCGGCGTCACGAGAGAATGGACGCATGACGGATGCCGTGCGGCTGCGCTATCGGCGCTTCGCCGATGAGGAAGCCCCGGGGCGCAGCGACCTGTATGTCGAGTGGGCGTCCGGTGTGGCGGACGACCCCGAGATGCAGCGGGTGCTCGCTCGGATTCCGGAGAACCGCAGGCAGCCGCCGCTCGTGTTCGCCGTGACGCGGATGCTGGGTGTGGGCCTCGGCCGCTACGGCGCCTGGCGTGCGTTCGTGCTCGCCCGCGCCGACGAGATCGTGCGCGAATGCGGCGATCGGCGCCTGCAGACCAACGAGCCGCTCCGGCTCGCCCCGCTGCTCCCGGTGCTGTCGGAGATCGACGGACCGATGGCCCTGCTCGAAGTCGGGGCCTCGGCCGGTCTGTGCCTCTATCCCGATCGCTACTCGTACCGCTTCGTCGGGGCCGACGGTCGGATGCGCGCGGCACTCGATCCGGCGGACGGACCGAGCCCCGTCGTGCTGCAGAGCAGAGTCGACGGGCCACTCCCCGCCGTGAGGATGCCGGACATCGCCTGGCGCGCCGGCATCGACCTCGCGCCGCTCGATGCACGAGACGACCGAGATCGTCGTTGGCTTCAGGGACTCGTCTGGCCGGGGGAGGAAGGGCGCGAGCAGCGGGTGCGAGCGGCGCTCGACATCGCGGCATCCGATCCGCCCCGCCTCGTCGCCGGAGACGCGCTCGAGAGGATCGACGCGCTCGCAGCCGAGGCGCCCCGGGGTGCGACTCTCGTGATCACGACCCCCGGCGTGCTCGTGCACATCCCGAGAGAGACGCGCACGGCGCTCGTCGAGCGCATCAGAGCTCTCGACGCCCGCTGGGTGACGATAGATCCTCCCGCGCTGCTGGACGTATGGCAGCCCCCCGTGCTCGCCGAGGAGTGGCCCGGCTTCGTCGTGGCGCTCGACGGGGAGGTGCGCGCGGCGGCAGATCCGCTCGGCAGATGGTGGGAGTGGCGCACCGGAGTCGGCGCTTCCGCGACCTAATCTGGTCACATGCTGGGAGATCTGAGCGAGCGTGATCGCGCGATCCTCGCGCTCGAGACCGCGTGGCCGCGGCACAGTGGTGCGAAGGAAGAGGTCATCCGCACTCAACTGGGCATGAGCGCGGCCCGCTACTACCAGCTCCTCGGTCGCCTGATCGAGTCGGAGGCCGCATTGGAGTACGACCCGATGCTCGTGCGACGGCTGCGTCGCATCCGTGATGCCAGGTCGTTCCAGCGCGCCGCACGCACCCCGGGCTTCGTGGGCTGACGAGTCCCGCGCCACGCGTCGGTGCCGCTCGATGCGGATACACGGGTCGGTGCCATTAGCATCGAGGAGTGTCAAAGCTCAGCCGAGATCGATTCGACGACGTCCCCCGATCGTCCGGACGCGTCGGAGCGCATCGCGCCGAAGCCCCCGGGATGAACGGCTGGGTGGTCCTCCTGTGGTCCTTCGTGGCTGCTCTCGTGCTCATCATCGGCGGCATCTTCGGCTCGCTCGTGGTGATGGGGCGCATCAGCCTCTTCCCAGAGGCTGTGCCCACATCGAGCCCGGCGCCAGTCGAGACCGGTGTCGTCGACGTCACATACTCGGTGATGATCCTCAACGCGTCGCCGGGCGAGGGTCTCGACGAGCAGATGCGTGATGTGCTGATCAACAACGGCTGGGCCGCCGATGTCGTGTTCGCGAGCGACAGCGCGAGCCAGGACTTCTCGACGACCACCGTCTATTACGTCGCAGAAGAAGACGAGCTCGCGGCCCTGGGGCTCGCGAACCTGATCGGCGGTGCCGAGGTCGAGCAGAGCGACTTCTACTCCGATCTGAACGACACGGGCGCGAAGCAGCTGACGGTCGTGATCGGACTCGATCGTGCGACGACCACGCCGGAGACGCCTGCAGACTCTCCTGCCCCGTAGACCGCCGCGCGGTCCGTCGGCGCAGCTTGCACTCGATGGGGTCGAGTGCCAGAATGGCGTTAGCACTCTCTCACTCTGAGTGCTAAACCCAACGTCTACGTCCAGGAGGGACGAAAAAACTCATGGCAAAGATCATTGCTTTCGATGAGGAGGCCCGACGCGGCCTCGAGCGCGGCCTCAACATCCTCGCCGACGCTGTCAAGGTGACCCTCGGCCCGCGCGGTCGCAACGTCGTGCTGGAGAAGAAGTGGGGCGCCCCCACGATCACGAACGACGGTGTCTCCATCGCCAAGGAGATCGAGCTCGACGACCCGTACGAGAAGATCGGTGCGGAGCTCGTCAAGGAGGTCGCCAAGAAGACCGACGACGTCGCCGGCGACGGAACCACCACCGCCACGGTGCTCGCTCAGGCTCTGGTGCGCGAGGGTCTGCGCAACGTCGCAGCCGGCGCTGACCCGATCTCGCTCAAGCGCGGCATCGAGAAGGCCGTCGCGGCCATCACCGAGGAGCTCCTCGCCAGCGCGAAGGAGATCGACTCCAAGGAGCAGATCGCCGCCACCGCATCGATCTCCGCTGCTGACCCCGCCATCGGCGAGCTCATCGCCGAGGCGATCGACAAGGTCGGCAAGGAGGGCGTCGTCACCGTCGAGGAGTCGCAGACCTTCGGCACCGAGCTCGAGCTCACCGAGGGCATGCGCTTCGACAAGGGCTACCTGAACCCGTACTTCGTGACGGACCCCGAGCGCCAGGAGGCTGTCTTCGAAGACGCCTACATCCTCATCGCGAACCAGAAGATCTCGAACATCAAGGACCTTCTGCCCATCGTCGACAAGGTGATCCAGGACGGCAAGGAGCTCGTCATCATCGCCGAGGACGTCGAGGGCGAGGCTCTCGCGACTCTCGTGCTCAACAAGCTCAAGGGCATCTTCAAGTCGGTCGCCGTCAAGGCTCCCGGCTTCGGCGACCGTCGCAAGGCGCAGCTGCAGGACATCGCGATCCTCACCGGTGGTCAGGTCATCACCGAAGAGGTCGGCCTGAAGCTCGAGAACGCCACGCTCGACCTGCTGGGTCGCGCTCGCAAGGTCATCGTCACCAAGGACGAGACCACGATCGTCGAGGGTGCCGGTGAGGCAGACCAGATCGAGGGTCGCGTCACGCAGATCCGTCGCGAGATCGAGAACACCGACAGCGACTACGACCGCGAGAAGCTGCAGGAGCGCCTCGCCAAGCTCGCAGGTGGCGTCGCCGTCATCAAGGCGGGAGCGGCAACCGAGGTCGAGCTCAAGGAGCGCAAGCACCGCATCGAGGACGCCGTTCGCAACGCGAAGGCAGCCGTCGAGGAGGGCATCGTCCCCGGTGGTGGCGTCGCGCTGATCCAGTCGGGCACCAAGGCCCTCGACGCTCTCTCGCTCACGGGCGACGAGGCGACCGGTGCGAACATCGTTCGCGTCGCGATCGAGGCTCCGCTGAAGCAGATCGCCCTCAACGCCGGTCTCGAGCCGGGCGTCGTCGCGAACAAGGTCTCTGAGCTTCCCTCGGGCCAGGGCCTCAACGCGGCAACGGGTGAGTACGTCGACATGTTCGCCGCAGGCATCATCGACCCGGCGAAGGTGACCCGCTCGGCTCTGCAGAACGCAGCGTCGATCGCGGCTCTCTTCCTCACCACCGAGGTCGTCGTCGCTGACAAGCCTGAGAAGGCTGCTGCTCCGATGGGTGACCCGTCGGGTGGCATGGACTTCTGATCCATCAGCACTGACAGAAACGCCCCGACCTCGGTCGGGGCGTTTCTGCGTTCGCGGGTGATCGAACCCGTGGATCAGCGGAACAGGCTCGCCGAGTACTGATCGGCGTCTGCATACTGTGTCGCCGCGCTGCCCAGCGAGTGCCCGATCGATTCGAGCACCTGCTCGACGTGCAGCTGCGCTCCTCGCCATTCCTCGGCACACGACTGGAATGCGGCCGATGCAGTGCCGACCCACGTTGCCTGCAGCTGGGTGAGCTGCGACATGAGCGTCGCGGACTCGGTCTGCAGGCGCTCCATCGTGGCCAGCGCCGCGCCTTGCGCGGCACCTACGGCTTCGGTGTCGACGGTGATGACGGACATGGGAACTCCTCTCGATTGGTGCTCTGACGATAGGGGAGAGGAGATTCCCGAATGCGGGGCGCGTGAACCTCCCGACGCCCGCTGTGGAGAACCCGCGGATGCCCGTAGACGTGCAGAAGCGCCGTGCAGAACTGCGAAGGGTGGGCGGTCAGAGATCCAGTCGCTCGAGCGGCTGAGTGTCCTCCAGAAGGTGGGCGGGCGTCGCGCGTGAGGGGGCGAGGGGCAGGGTGACGGTGAAGGTCGCTCCGCCACCCGGCGTCTCCGACACCGCGACGCTTCCGTGCAGCGCCTTGACGATGGATGACACGATCGCGAGCCCGAGTCCGGACCCGCCGGTCTCGCGTGCTCGCGAGGTGTCGGCGCGCCAGAAGCGCTCGAAGATCTGCTCGCGGATCTGGGGTGGGATACCCTCGCCGTGGTCGACGATCGCGATGCTCGCCGTGCCTCGCACGCGATCCGCGTCGACGACGATCTCGATCGGACTCTCCTCGGGTGAGAAGCGACGCGCGTTGCCGAGCAGGTTCGTCACCACCTGACGCACCTTGTTCTCCTCGCCGAGCACGATCGGCGGGGTGCGCACGGGGATGTCTGCGGCTTCGGTGAAGTCGATCGCGGGCACGTCCGCCGCGGAGGTTCGCGAGCGACGGCGCAGGCGGGCGAGCGTACCGCGCGAGAGCCCACGCGGAGCCGGCATCTCGGGTGCGGCGGGGACGACAGGCGTCGACCGAGTGGTGACATCGATGAGCGGAGCGTCGACCGTGCGATCGACGACGGTCACGGTGCGCGCCGGAGCAGCGGCCCGCAGATCGAGGGCGGCGTCGCGGGCGATGGGGCGGAGGTCGAGTGCCTCGATCTCGGGTTCGCGCTCTTCGTCCAGGCGCGCGAGCGCAAGGAGATCCTCGACGAGCACGCCCATGCGGATCGCCTCCTTCTCGATGCGCTCCATGGCACGTGCGGTGTCCTCCTCTCCCTTGATCGCGCCCATCCGGTAGAGCTCGGCGTACCCGCGCACGCTCACCAGGGGCGTGCGCAGCTCGTGGCTGGCATCGCCGATGAAGCGACGCATGTGCTGCACGGTGCGGTCCCGCTGCGCGAGAGATCCGTCGACGCGATCGAGCATCGTGTTGATCGCGCTGTTGAGGCGGCCGACCTCGGTCGTCGGCTCGAGATCGGTGAGACGCTGCGTGAAGTCGCCCGCGGCGATCGACATCGCCGTGGACTCGACCTGCCCGAGCCTTCTGAACGTCAGAGTCACGAGCCCTCGGGTGAGCAGCGCGGCCAGGAAGATGGTGACGAAGGCGACCGTGATGTAGATGCCGAAGTACTGACTGATGATGCGATCCGCGTACTCGAGCGGCATCGCGACGATCTGGATCCGCAGCGACCCGTCACCCTCTCCCGGCACTCGCGCGACGGCCGCGCGGAAGCTCGAGCCCTTGGTGCCCTCGATCGTGAACCGGGTGTCCTCGTTGGCCTGCACATCGAGGGGGGAGTACGACGATGGGAAGAGCGGGGCTCCGTTGGCCGAGTTGCCTGTGGTCGTCTGCAGCACGCCCTCGGCATCGTAGATCGCGACGAAGAAGTCACGGGGTGAGTCGGTGGGGGTGTAGACGGTCCTGCCGTCTTCGACCGTCACCTCGAAGTACCGATTCGCGAGATCGGCGGACACCAGGGCGGGCAGCTGTGCATCGATGTTGTCGACCAGCGAGTTGCGCAGGATCGGCGCTGTGCCGATGCCTGCCGCGAGCAGCCCCAGGGCGAGCACGGCGACCGTGACGCCCGTCACCTTGGCGCGCAGGCTGATCGACCGCCACCACTTGGTGATCGCGTCAGGCTTGTGCGCCATGCGGACCTCCCTGGAGACGGATGCTGTGCGGCGTCAGCGTGCGGCGGTGAGCCGGACTACTTGCCGACCTTGAGCATGTATCCGAAGCCGCGCTTCGTCTGGATCACCGACTCCTCGGTGTGCGGGTCGATCTTGCGACGAAGGTACGAGATGTAGCTCTCGACGATGCCGGCATCCCCGTTGAAGTCGTACTCCCAGACGTGATCGAGGATCTGCGCCTTCGACAGCACGCGGTTGGGATTGAGCATCAGATACCGCAGCAGCTTGAACTCAGTCGGGCTGAGCTCGATCGACTCCTTGCCCACGTGCACGTCGTGGGTGTCCTGGTCCATCGACAGCTCGCCTGCGCGGATGATCGACTCCTCGTCGGCCTGCATGGTGCGGCGCAGGATCGCCTGGGCGCGGGCGACGATCTCGTCGAGGCTGAACGGCTTGGTGACGTAGTCGTCGCCGCCGGCGTTGAGCCCCTCGATCTTGTCGTCGGTGCCGTCCTTCGCGGTGAGGAACAGGATCGGCGCAGTGAAACCCGCGCCGCGAAGACGCTTTGTCACGCTGAAGCCGTTCATGTCCGGAAGCATGACGTCGAGGATGATGAGGTCCGGCTCTTCCTCGAGCACCGCCGAGATGGTGGCGGCGCCATTGGCCACCGTCTTCACCTGGAACCCGGCGAAGCTGAGACCTGTCGAGAGCAGGTCGCGGATGTTGGGTTCGTCGTCGACGACCAGGATGCGCGCATCAGTCATGTCCCCATTATGGTGACTTCGGCCATGCGGATGCTGACTATCCGTCGGAGCGGCGCTTTCGCCCTCCGCGTAGCGGTGCTGTGCGGAGGGCCCTCGAGGTGGTCAGGCCGCGATCGCGTCCGCGTCCATGATCGTGTAGCTGTACCCCTGTTCGGCGAGGAACCGCTGGCGATTCTGGGCGTAGTCCTGGTCGATCGTGTCGCGGGCGACCAGCGTGTAGAAGCTCGCCGTGTGCCCGGACTGCTTGGGGCGCAGCAGCCGACCGAGGCGCTGAGCCTCTTCCTGCCGCGACCCGAACGAACCGGAGACCTGGATGGCGACGGACGCCTCGGGGAGGTCGATCGAGAAGTTCGCGACCTTCGACACCACGAGCAGCGAGATGTCTCCCTCGCGGAAGGCGCGGTAGAGCTCCTCGCGCTCGTCGATGGGCGTGGAGCCCGTGATCTGCGGGGCGTTCAGTGACTGCGACAGTGTGTCGAGCTGGTCGAGGTACTGACCGATCACCAGGATCCGCTCGCCCTCGTGCTTGGCGATGAGCTCACGCACAGCCGAGATCTTCGCGGGTGCGGAGGCCGCGAGACGATAGCGCTCATCGTCTGTCGCGGCGGCGTACTCGAGCCGGTCGTCCGGCGGCAGGTCGACCCGCACCTCGTAGCAGACGGCGGGGGAGATGAACCCCTGCGCCTCGATCTGCTTCCACGGAGCGTCGAAGCGCTTGGGGCCGATCAGGCTGAACACGTCGCCCTCGCGGCCGTCCTCGCGGACGAGCGTGGCGGTGAGGCCGATCCGGCGTCGAGCCTGGAGATCGGCGGTCAGCTTGAACACGGGCGCGGGCAGCAGGTGCACCTCGTCGTAGACGATGAGGCCCCAGTCGAGGGCGTCCAGCAGTGCGAGGTGGGCGTACTCGCCCTTCCGCTTCGCCGTGAGGATCTGGTAGGTCGCGATGGTGACCGGCTTGACCTCTTTGGCCTGGCCGGAGTACTCGCCGATCTCCTCGGGCGTGAGGCTCGTGCGCTTGAGCAGCTCGTCGCGCCACTGTCGTGCCGAGACGGTGTTGGTCACGAGGATCAGGGTCGTGGTCTTGGTGGCGGCCATGGCTGCGGCGCCGACGATCGTCTTGCCTGCGCCGCACGGCAGCACCACGACGCCCGAGCCGTCCTTCGAGAAGGCGTCGACGGCATCCTGCTGGTAGGGGCGGATCTGCCAGCCGTCCTCGGCGAGCTCGATCTCGTGAGGGGTTCCGGGGGTGTACCCGGCGAGGTCCTCAGCCGGCCAGCCGATCTTCAGCAGCTCCTGCTTGATCTGCCCGCGCGCCCACGCATCGACCACGAACGTGTCGGGTGCCGGGTGGCCGATCAGCAGCGGCTGGATGCGCTTGTTGTTCGCGACCTGGGCGAGCACGGCGGGGTCGGTCGATCGAAGGATCAGGGTCCCCTCGTCGTCACGCTCGATCACGAGGCGTCCGTAGCGGTTCACGGTCTCGCGCAGGTCGACGGCGACCGACGGCGGCACGGGGAAGCGCGACCAGCGGTCGAGCGTCTCGAGCATGTCTTCGGCGGTGTGCCCTGCTGCGCGCGCGTTCCACAGTCCGAGCCGCGTGATGCGGTAGGTGTGGATGTGCTCGGGCGCGCGTTCGAGCTCGGCGAAGATCGCCAGCTCGTGGCGGGCGCTCTCGGCGTCGGAATGGGCGACTTCGAGCAGCACTGTGCGATCGCTCTGGACGATCAGGGGTCCATCAGACATAGCTGTCCAGTTTACTGGGGTATCACGACGGCGGCGCGGATGCTCGACACCGGTAGCGTGCGTTCTACATCCGCCGCGCGATCTCGACCGCGGAGGCGTCCGCCGCCGAGCCCGGTGGCTTCGAGGATCAGCTCTCTCGTCGACCCGTCCGGCATGCCGACGCTCACGCGGAGCACCGCCTTCGCCCGGACCGCGGCGTCGAGTTCGCGGTCGAGCCAGGCGGCATCCGCGTCCGGCCCCTGATGCGCGCGCATGGCGGCGATGAGCGAGGAGTAGTCCGGAGCGGGGTCGGGCGTCGTTTCGGAGATCGGATTCCGTTCCCGTGCGATCGGGTGTCCCTCGTCGTCGACGAGCGTCGCGGGGTACCGTGCGTCCGTCAGCGCCCAGTAGACGGTGTCGCGCCCCACGCGCGTGGTCAGAGAGGCGACGTGCTTCGTGAGGGCCAGCGGCCGCAGCCCCTGGTCGACGGCCATCGCCTCGATCAGATGCTGGTCGCTGCTCTCGATGCGCGTTCGACCGGTCTCGGGGTCGATCGACACGCGAACCAGGCCGTGACGCTGCGCGGTCTGGGTGACGAGGTAGCGGAGCGGCTGCGGGATGCCGGTGAGTGAGAGCGATTCGAGGAACTCGAGGATCGACTGCTCGGTCTCGCCGGCGACGAGCGCGTGGGCGATCGATTCCGGGGTGAAGCGATAGGTGGAGGCCTGGGCTGCGGACTCTCTCGCGGCGATCGTGCGCAGCCGCACGTCGAGCCCGGGGGCGAGAGGGCCCGGCGAGATCGCGCTCAGGTCGTTCTGAAGGAAGATGCGATCGACCTCGTTCGGGAGCAGTGCGACGAGCGCAGCGGCGTCGACGCTCGCGCCTCGGCGGATCGATGCCGCCCATGCGGGTTCGCTGTCGCCATCGACGATGAGCCCGAGCAGGCGAGCGCGCTCGAGCAGCGCGGCGCTGCGATCGGCCCAGGCGGGGTCCCACGGGTGCGCCTGTGCCCAGGTCATCGTGGGCAACCACCCGCCGTCTGACGTGCGCACCCCGCGAGGGAGAGCGTCACGGAAGCCCTCCACGAGCGCGCTCCACCGGTCCGCCACCGGCGATCGCAGCCACTCCTCGGTCCGCGGAGTGGTGCGCAGCCTGCGAGCATCGGGCGCGACGAGACCCGAATCGATCGCGATCGCGATCAGTGCGTCGATCGACTCGGCGGTGACGCCCGATTCGCTGAGCTGCCGCTTCTCTCCCGCGCTGACGTTGCCGCCGGTGAGAAGGGCGAAGGGCTTCTCCCGTGCCAGCAGCAGCAGATCGGCGAGGGCGGAGACGGTCGTGAAGGCCCGCTCGGCCGCGTGGGCGGTCTCGGAGTCGGTCGCCGGCGTCGGTGCCCAAGGGCTGAGCGGAGTCGGCTCGGGACGGTCCTCGACGGCGGCGATGACCGGAGGAAAGGGCGCTCCGTCGGGGCGCAGCAGTGCGAGGTTCTCGAGCGTCGTCCGGTGGGCGGACCGCTCTGCGGCAGGGGTGCTCGCAGCTGCAAGGAGCATCGCTGCCTCGCCGTGCGTCAGCAGGGGCAGGACCCGCGCGATAGACGCCGGGTCGAGGAGTGCCTCTGCGGCGTCGAAGAAGTCCTGCCAGCCGACGTCGGCACGCACACGCCGCGCTGAGAACAGAGTCGTGAGCTGCTCGTCGCTCGCCGCGGAGAGCCATTCGGCCAGCGGACGGGCGTGCGTGCTCATGACGGATACCTCAGGGCCGCGATGCCGCGCGCCCCTTGCGGATGAAGCTCATGGCGAGGAGCACGATGATCATGACGAATGCGGCGGGAAGCCCCCAGTAGGGGATCGCGGCGATGAACGGCCAGGCGCCGGTGCCGAAGTCCTCCTGCTGCATGCCGACGGCGGTGCCGATGATGATCGCGAAGAAGCAGATGATGGACGCCGCGGCGAGTCCGAGTGCCGTGAACGCCAGGATGCGATCGATGCGGCGAACGGGAACCTCAGGTTCGGGACTCTTGGTGCTCATCCGTCTCAGCCTAGTCGCTGCGGGGTCTGGCGGTTCCGCATCGTGACCTACGGATTCCCTGCCCGGCGACCGGTAGGCTGGAGGTGGTCGCACACGTGCGTCCGATCCAGCTCCACACCGACTCAGCGAGGTTTCTCCCATGCCCACCGGCAAGGTCAGGTTCTACGACGAAGACAAGGGTTTCGGCTTCATCGCCAGCGATGACGGCCAAGACGTCTTCCTGCACGCTTCCGCCATGCCCACCGGCGCGGCAGTCAAGGCGGGTTCACGCGTGGAGTTCGGTGTCGCCGACGGCAAGCGCGGCCTCCAGGCGCTGTCCGTGCGGGTGCTCGAAGCCCCGCCGAGCCTCTCGAAGGCGAAGCGCAAGCCGGCGGACGACATGGCGATCATCGTCGAGGACCTCGTGAAGCTCCTCGACGGGATGGGCGGCGATCTGCGACGCGGCCGGTATCCCTCGTCGGCGCACGGCCGCAAGATCGCGGCAGTTCTGCGCAAGGTAGCCGATGACCTCGAAGCCTGAGGTGGACCAGCGTCTGATCGACGCTCACGATCTCGCGCTCGCCGCGCTGCACGAGATCACTCCGCCGTCGACCGTCGGACCCGCAGCCGACTACATCCCCGAAGAGGGCGGCTCTGTGTCGCTGCGCTTCGAGAACCGACTTCCCGGGTACCCGGGCTGGTACTGGACGGTCACGGTCGCGCGCGTCGACGACGAGGAGCCGACCGTGCTCGAGCTCGAGCTGCTGCCGGGCGACGGAGCGCTGCTCGCGCCCGAATGGGTGCCGTGGGCCGAGCGCCTCGCCGAGTACCGCGCCCACCAGGTGGAGCTCGCGGCGCAGGCGGCCGCGGCCGCTGCGGACGGCGCGGACGCGACATCGGTCGACGACGAATCCGAAGACGACGACGATCTCGATGACGACGACCTCGACGACGATGACGACGACATCGACGAGGACGAGCTCGCCACCGAGCCGCGCGTGCTGCATGCGGGCGACCTCGACGGAGTCGACATCGACGAACTCGATGACTCGGCCGCTGCGGACGACGACTCGGACTCGGATGACGAGGACTCCGACGACGGTGACTCCGAGGACGACGAGGACTCCGATGACGAGGACTCCGATGACGAGGACTCCGATGACGAGGACTCCGATGACGAGGACTCCGACGACGAGGAATGACCGTCCGCTGAGGCGAACGAGAGAAGGGGCCGCGTGCGAACGCGGCCCCTTCTCTCGTTGACTCCCGGCGTCAGGCGCTCTGCTGCTCGAGCACGTAGTCGAGAGAGCGAGTGAGCTGTCGGATGTCGTCCGGTTCGATCGACACGAAGGTGGCGACCCGCAGCTGGTTGCGGCCGAGCTTGCGGTAGGGCTCGGTGTCGACGATGCCGTTGGCCCGCAGGGTCTTGGCCACGGCTGCTGCGTCGACGCTGTCGTCGAAGTCGATGGTCGCGACGACGGGCGAGCGGTGTGCGGCATCCGTGACGAACGGGGTCGCCACGGCGGATGCCGATGCCCAGTCGTAGAGGAGTCCCGAGGACTCCGCAGTGCGGCCTCCGGCCCACGACAGGCCGCCGTTCGACAGGATCCAGCTGAGCTGGCTGTCGAGCAGGTGCAGGGTCGTCAGTGCCGGCGTGTTCAGCGTCTGGTTGAGCCTCGAGTTGTCGACGGCGTTCTTCAGGCTGAGGAACTCCGGGATGTACCGGTCGGAGGCGGCGATGCGCTCGATCCGGTCGACCGCGGCAGGGGACACCGCGGCGAACCACAGGCCTCCGTCGGAGCCGAGGTTCTTCTGAGGCGCGAAGTAGTAGACGTCCGCCTGCGCGGCGTCGAAGTCGATGCCACCGGCAGCGCTGGTCGCGTCGATGACGGTCAGAGCGCCGTCAGCGGCCACGCGCTCGATGGGCGCCGCGACGCCGGTGGACGTCTCATTGTGCGGCCAGGCGTAGACGTCGACGCCCTCGACCACCTCTGCGGCCGTGCGTGAACCCGGCTCGGACTTGCGGACGTCGGGGGCTTCGAGCCACGGGGCGGCGGCTGCGGCGGCGAACTTGCCGCCGAACTCGCCGAAAACGAGGTTCTGACTGCGGCGCTCGATCAGGCCGAAGGCCGCAGCATCCCAGAACGCCGTCGAACCGCCGTTGCCGACGATGATCTCGTAGCCCTCGGGAAGGCGGAAGAGCGCTGCCAGCTGCTCCCGGACGCTGCCGACCAGGTTCTTGACCGGCGCCTGGCGGTGCGAGGTGCCGAGCAGTGTCGGAGCCGCGGCGAGCAGCGCCTCGAGCTGCGCGGTGCGCACCTTCGAAGGACCGCAGCCGAAGCGGCCGTCAGCGGGCAGGAGGTCACGGGGAATCTCGATCGCCATGCGTCGATCCTACGGCGTGAACCCCGAGCGCCCCGACCTCATGACGCCCTGATGTCCGCGCGGGAATGTAGGCTTGCCTAAGAAGACCCGGAGGGCCACATGACGGACTTGATCGACACCACGGAGATGTACCTCCGCACCATCCTCGAACTCGAGGAGGAGAACATCGTGCCGCTGCGTGCGCGAATCTCCGAGCGTCTCGGCCACTCGGGTCCGACGGTCTCGCAGACGGTCGGGCGCATGGAGCGCGACGGTCTCGTCGTCGTGTCCGAAGACCGCACTCTCGAGCTGACCGACGCGGGCCGCCGCAAGGCCGTCAACGTCATGCGCAAGCACCGTCTTGCCGAGCGTCTGCTCTCCGATGTCATCGGTCTCGACTGGGCGTACGTGCACGAAGAAGCCTGCCGCTGGGAGCACGTCATGAGCGAGCAGGTCGAGCGTCGACTGGTCGAGCTGCTGGGCCACCCGACCGAATCCCCGTACGGCAACCCGATCCCCGGACTTGACCAGCTGGGAGACACCCCGGCGCGCACTTTCGACGAGGGCGTCATCGGGCTGGTGCAGAAGCTGAACGCCGCAGGCGCCCCGATCGACGGAACCGTACGTCGTCTCGCCGAGCCCGCTCAGGTCGATCCCGAGCTGCTCGAGCAGCTCCGCGATGCGGGAGTCGTTCCGGGCGCGAAGGGCGACTACCGCTTCAACGAGGGGTACGTCCTCATCCAGATGGAGGGCAAGGAAGACGGACTGGAACTCCCCGTCGAGCTCGCCTCGCACATCTTCCTGGTCGGCGAACCCGCCTGACGCATCGGTCCGATCGGCCCGAAATCCGCGTGATTCCGCCTCTCCGAGGATTGCCAGGTTCGTGGGGTGACAGGATCGTTATCTTCCGGTAACCTCGGACAAGTCGTCGCAGAAGCCCACTGATGACACCCGAGAGGACTCGCCTTCCAGGCTCGTCGACCTCTCGGTCAGACCGCACAACGTACCCGAGCTACATTCGTGCCACGAGAGCAGAGTGCCGACGAGCCAGCGCTACCCGAGCGCGCAGGCGCTGGAGGATCAAGTTTTGGCCAAAGACATCGAATCGCCCATGAAGACAACTGAAGATCGAGCAGTCGCACGCAGCTCTCGCAGCCGCGTCGACGCTCGCAAGGTCGTGAAGCCCTTGCGTTCGATCGCCATCTTCGGGGCCGTCGGTGCTCTTGTCGCCGCTGTCGCTCTTCCCGCCTACGCCGCGACGAAGCCGGCCGAGACGGCGACGACTCTGCAGCAGATGGCTGCTGTCGACGCCCAGTCGCTGGTCGTCGCCTCGGATGCCACCTCTGCCCCGCTCAGCCGCGGCACGTTCACCGCCACGACTCCGGGCGAGATCGAGAAGAAGAAGGCGGAAGAAGCAGCCGCGGCCCGTGCGGCCGCCGCTGCCGCCTCCGTCGCTTCGACGTCGGGGACCAAGATCGACATAGGGCGCTATGCGCTGGTGTCACCCGGCTCCGGCGAGGTCCGGTATCCGCTTCCGCAGGGTTCGTACAACGTCAGCCGCACGGTCGGCGGCGCCCACCAGGGTGCTGACATGCTTGCTCCTGCCGGAACCCCGATCTATGCCGCCGCTGCGGGCGTCGTGCGTGCCTCGGCAGAGAGCATCGGCGGGTACGGCGTCGCAGTCATGCTCGACAGCGTCGTGGGTGGCCAGCGCGTGCAGACCACGTACGGCCACATGATCTACGGCTCGCGCCAGGTCCAGGCAGGCCAGACGGTCGCCGCTGGTCAGCTGATCGGCTTCGTCGGCAGCACCGGGCGTTCTACCGCCAACCATCTGCACTTCGAGGTCTGGGTCAACGGCGGGCTCATGGAGCCGATCGCCTGGCTCGGCGCCAACGCGGGCTGATCGCGCTACCCACCTCGCTTCCTCCCGGACACGCCTCCGGGAGTTCACCCGCAGTTTCGCCCTCGGGCACTCCTGATGGGTTAGCCTGAACCCGTTGTCGCACAGGCGGGAGAAGCTGATGGAGCGAATACCGAGCATCCGAACCATGGATGCCCTCGGTCGTCACGTCCTTCTGCATCGTCCGCAGGGACACCACGGCGTTGCCGTGCGTATGAGGCGCTGTCTGTAGACAGCGCCTTTTTTCGTCCCTGCGAACGCTTCCACTCCGTGCGGCTTCGTGTGAGTCGAGAGTGCCGGGAAGCCGTCCCGGCGGATCGAGAGGATGACGATGCGCACACTTGTACTGAACGCAGGATACGAACCGCTCGCGATCGTGTCGTTCAAGAGAGCCCTGGTCCTGGTCATGAACGACAAGGCCACCGTGATCGAACGCGTGGAAGACGACCCCGTCTGGGGCAGCCACGGCGTCTACGACCGCCCCGCCGTCATCGTCCTCTCGCGTTACGTGCGCATTCCCGCAAGCAGACGGGTGCCGGTGACCCGGCGGGGAGTCCTGCGCCGCGACAATCACCGCTGCGGCTACTGCGGCAAGGCGGCGTCGACCATCGACCACGTGATGCCGCGATCACGGGGCGGAGCCGATTCATGGGAGAACCTCGTCGCCTGCTGCCTGCGCTGCAACAACACCAAGAGCGACCGCACTCCGCAGGAGATGCGCTGGGAGCTGCGGTTCGCGCCGCGTCCTCCTCACGGCACGGCGTGGACGGTGCGTGGCACCGAGCGGAGCGATCCGAGGTGGGAGCCGTACCTCGCCCTCGCGGCGTGAGCGGAAGGCGGGGGCGAGGCTTCCTCTAGAATGGAATCCTCGCCCCCGTAGCTCAGCAGGATAGAGCAGCCCTCTCCTAAAGGGCAGGTCGCTGGTTCGAATCCAGTCGAGGGCACCCCTCAGTCGCGACCGCTGCGCCACAGCTTCGACGGCCACCAGATCACTCGGCCCAGGTCGTAGGCGAGCGCCGGCACGAGCAGCGAGCGCACCACGAACGTGTCGAGCAGCACGCCGAACGCGACGATGAACGCGAGCTGCGCCAGGAACAGGATCGGGATCACACCCAGCGCGGCGAAGGTCGCAGCGAGCACGAGGCCGGCGGAGGTGATCACGCCTCCTGTGATCGAGAGCCCTCGAAGAACGCCCTCGCGTGTGCCGTGCTCGAGAGATTCCTCGCGCACCCTGGTCATCAGGAAGATGTTGTAGTCGATGCCGAGCGCGACCAGGAACACGAACCCGTACAGCGGCACGGCAGGGTCGGCGCCGGGGAAGTCGAACACGCCGTTGAACACCAGCGCCGAGACGCCCATGGCCGTGCCGAACGACAGCACGGTGGTGATGATGAGCAGCACCGGGGCGAGGATCGAACGCAGCAGCAGCATGAGGATGAGCATGATCACCACGAGGACCACCGGGATGATCAGGTTGCGATCGTGGATCGAGGCATCGTTGGTGTCGATGGCCGTCGCGGTGACTCCTCCCACCAGCGCATCGATCTCGTTCAACTCTGCGCGCAGATCACGCACCGTGGCGGCAGCCGCATCCGAGTCCGCTGCGTCGGTCAAGGTGCCCTGCAGCAGGACCTCGCCGTCGACGACGGTGGGCTCGGGAACCGGGGTCCCCGGAGGGCCGACCGCCACCAGTCCGTCTTCGGTGACCGTGGCCGCGCCGCTCGGCGAATCGGCAGCCGTCACCGAGACCCCGTCGACGCCGTCGTCGGCGAGAAGCACGTCGGCGGCATCCTGCAGGCGGTCCTCCTGGACCACCACGTAGACGGGGCTGCCCGAACCGCCGGGGAAGTGCTCGCCGAGGGCCACCTGTCCGTCACGGGCTTCAGAGGCGCCGAGCACGAGGTCGGACTGCGGCACGCCGACGGCGTTGAGCTGCAGCACGCCGGAGGCGCCGGCGAGCAGCACCAGGGTCGTGACGATCCAGATGACGCGCGGACGCTTGGTGATCAGGCGCGCGAGTCGCGCCCACAGCCCCGTCTTGCGCATGCCGTGCTCCTCGGCGACGACCTCGGGCTCGAACTTCGGCCGCCGGGGCCAGAACACCGCACGGCCGAACAGCAGCAGCAGCGCAGGAAGCAGTGTGAGCGCGGCGAGCATCGCGAACACGATGCCGATCGCGGCCACGGGCCCGAGAGTGCTGTTGGACTTGAGGTCGCTGAGCAGCAGGCACAGAAGACCGGCGATCACCGTGCCGCCGGAGGCGACGATCGGCTCGAACGAGCCCTTCCACGCCGCGAGCACGGCCGTTCCTTTGTCCTGAGACACTCGGAGTTCTTCGCGGAACCGCGCCACCAGCAGCAGGGCGTAGTCGGTGGCGGCTCCGATGACCAGGATGAACAGGATGCCCTGGGTCTGGCCGCTGAGCAGCAGCACCTCGAACTTCGCCAGCCACCAGACGACGAGCAGCGCCACGCAGAGCGCGAACAGGCTCGTCGAGAGCACGACGATGGGCAGCAGGAACGAGCGGTAGACCAGCACCAGGATGACGAGCACCGCGAGAAGGGCGACGCCCAGCAACAGTCCGTCGATCCCCGCGAACCCGGCCACGAGGTCTGCGCTGAAGCCCGCAGGACCCGTGATGTAGACCGTAACACCGTCCGGAGCCGCTTCGCGCAACTGAGACCCGAGTGCGTCGATCGCATCGGCGAGCTCGGCGTCGCCCTCGATGGGGATGAACGCCTGCACGGCCTTGCCGTCTTCCGAGGTCAGAGCGGGGGAGACATCCTCGCTCACGCCCTCGACGGACGGCGCGTCGGCCACGGCATCCGAGATGTTCTGGACATCCGACTCCGAGAGTTCGCCATCGGAGACGAAGACGGCGATCGCCGGGATGGCGTCGCTGTCGTTGAACTCGCCGAGGAGCTTCTGCACCTGAGTGGCATCGGCCGACTCGGGCAGATAGCTCGTCTGATCGTTCGACGAGACCTCGTCGACCTTGCCGAACAGCGGGCCACCGAGCCCTGCCCCGACCAGCCACACCAGGATCAGCGCGACGGGGATGAGGACGCGCGCCCAGGAATGGCGCCGCGTACGCACTCTGGTCGGCGGGGTCGGCGCGTGCTCAGGGCGGGACATCGGGTTCCTCTCGGGACGTGCAGGGTGGGGATCAGCGGTGATGGGCGTCAGGAGACCCAGGCGAGGATGAGGATCATCGTCGCGAGGAACCCGGCGAAGTAGTTGAGGAAGATGAATCGCCGCCAGGCGCGGTTGGTGCCCGCGGAGGTCTCGTCGGTGACGTTCCACCAGGGTGCGGCGTTCACGATGTAGGGCAGCGCGAGCGCGGCACCCAGAGGGCCCGGCCACGAGGTGAACAGCATCGCGACTCCGGCCATCGCCCAGAGCGCGATCGACAGACGCACGGTCGCACGGGCTCCGATCACGGTCGCGATCGAGCCGATGCTCCCTTCGCGGTCGGGTGTGATGTCCTGCACCGCTCCGAAGGCGTGTGCGGCCATGCCCCACAGGAAGAAGGCGACGAGCACGATGACCGCCGTGGGCGTGACGGACGCGTCGGCCAGGGCGAGACCCACGATCGCCGGGGTCACGAAGTGCAGGCTCGACGTCGTCGAATCGACGAACGGCCGCTCCTTGAAGCGGAGCTTCGGCGCGGAGTAGGCGATCACGGCGAACACACTGATCGCGAGCCAGAGCCAGGCCGCAGGGTTTCCGACCGCGACGAGGTAGACGAGGAACGGCACGTTCGTCACGACCGCCGCCCACAGGGTGGCCCGGTGGATGCGCGGAGAGAGCAGCGCGCCCTCGATCCCGCCCTTGCGCGGATTGGCGAGGTCGGACGCGTAGTCGAACACGTCATTGATGCCGTACATCGCCAGGTTGTAGGGCACCAGGAAGTACAGCGTGCCGATGATCAGCGTGAGGTCGATCTCGCGCGTGGAGAGAAG
Source organism: Microbacterium sp. K2 (assembly GCF_051365005.1). Lineage (NCBI taxonomy): Bacteria > Bacillati > Actinomycetota > Actinomycetes > Micrococcales > Microbacteriaceae > Microbacterium > Microbacterium sp. K2. The sequence continues at coordinate 32,028 of NZ_JBLWII010000007.1, forward strand.
GTAGGCGGCTGCGAACGGGAAGGCGGTGTTGATCCAGCTGATCGGACGGGATGACAGAACGATCTGAGCGATGTCGCGACCGACGGAACCGCGCGTCGATGAGGTCATGAGGGCTCCTCATCGGTGGCGCGGATGCGAGCGCGTCGACGGGCGCGCAGCGCCGCCCACAGGGCCGGAAGCAGCACCGCCCCGGCGAGCGGATAGGCGAAGTCCTCGAGAGGCGCGAGGCCGATGTGCAGACCGAGCAGATGATCGGCGGAGTAGTGGAACAGGCCCGTCGCGATCATCACCGTGTCGAACACGGCGGTGAGGATGAGGAGCACCGCGATGGTAGCGGCCATCGCGCCGAGATGGGCGCGATGCCGACCCGAGATGACGGACAGGACGACGGCCGCCACCACCGCTGCGCCGACGAACCATGCGGAGAGCTCGATGTAGGTCACTGCGCGACCTCGCTCGGGCGGCGGCTCAGTCGTGTCAGGATCCGCACGGCACCGGTGTAGACGATCATCGTGCACACGACGAGGAAGACGAGGAAGACGGGCTCCTCGATGGGCAGCTCGGGTGCGAGGACGATCCCTGTCGCGATGGCCGAGTCGCCGCGGAAGAAGATCCCTCCGGCGATGCCCGCGACGTCCCAGACGAGGAAGAACGCGAGCCCGACGGCCGTGACGACGGCCGCGGTCACGGCGTCGCGCCAGAAGAACAGTCGAAATCGCCAGTCGAGCAGCAGCATGCATCCGAGTGTGGCGAGCAGGACTGCCGGATACACGAAGCCCATCACGCTGTTCCGCTCGGGGACGCAGCGGTGGCCGAGACATCGAGGGGTCCGCTGGAGTGGTCGCCGCGGATCCGCTTGAGGACGATCTCGGCACTGATCAAGCACATCGGCACACCGACTCCCGGAGCGGTCGTGGCACCGGCGTAGTAGAGGCCGGACACCTGTCGCGACTCGTTCTGAGCCCGGAACATCGCACTCTGGGAGAGGATGTGCGCAGGCCCCAGCATCCCGCCGCGCCATGAGTTGTAGTCCGTGAGGAAGTCGGCGGGGCCCTTCGTCTCACGCACCACGATGCGCTCGCGCAGATCGTCGATTCCGGCCCAGCTCGCGATCTGGTCGATCGCGGCATCCGCCGCATGCTCGATCGCGGCTGATCCGCCGCCGTCGGAGCCTCCCGCGCCCAAAGCCGTGTCGGCCGGGATCGGCACGAGCACGAAGAGATTCTCGTGCCCTTCGGGTGCGACGCTGCTGTCGGTGGCGCTCGGCCGGCAGACGTAGGTCGAGGCGGGGGAGGGGATCTCGGGCGCATCGCCGAAGATGGCGTCGAAGTTGGCATCCCAGTCTTCGGTGAAGAACAGCGAGTGGTGCGGCAGCTCGGGCAGAGAGCCGCGGACGCCGAGCATCACGAGCACGGCACCCGGTCCGCTCGTCCGCCGCTGCCACCACGAATCGGGGTACGTGCGAAGGTGCGGTGGGAGCAGCGCCGTCTCGGTGTGGTGCAGATCGGCGCCGGAGACGACGATGTCGGCGTCTGCCGTGTGGGCCACTCCGTCGGAGTCGCGCCACTCGACACCCGTCACGGTGGGTGCGCCCGAACGGATGCCGGTGCTGATCGCCGTGACGTCGGCATCCAGCACGATCTTGGCGCCCGCCTTCTCGGCCAGATCCGCGATGCGCTCGACGACCCGCCAGAACCCGCCCTGCGGATAGCTGACGCCCTCGTCGAGGTCGAGAGCGCTCATGAGGTGATACATCGCCGGCGCGGTGCGGGGGTCGGTGCCGAGGAACACCGCGGGGTATCCGAGCAGCTGACGGATTACCGGATCGCGGAAGCGTCGAGCGGCGAACGACTGCAGGCGTGTGCCCAGCAGCGTGAAGAGACGAGGGAGGGCTCGCAGCACCTCCGGCGTCATAAGCGTGCGCAACCGCGTGAACGGGTTGTAGAGGAAGTAGCGTTCGGCCATGACGCGCGCATCGTGCGCCGAGTCGAGGTACGCGTCGAGCGCCTGCGCCGAGCCGGGCTCGCGAGACTCGAACAGACGGGACACGGCTGCGCGCCCGGTGGGCACCGTGACGGAGGGCGAAGGGCGCCCGTCCGACTCCGGCGCCTGGAAGACCCGGTACCCGGGATCGAGCAACGTCAGGTCGAGCTGATCCTGCGTCGAGGTGCCCATCATCTCGAAGAAGTGATCGAACACCTCGGGCATGAGGTACCACGACGGCCCGGAATCAAATCGGAAGCCGTCGCGCTCGATCGTTCCCGCGCGACCGCCGACCCGGTTGTTCTTCTCGTAGACGGTCACATCGTGACCGTCGCGGGCGAGCAATCCGGCGACAGCGAGACCGGCGACGCCTGCGCCGATCACCGCGACCCGACTCATCGGTTCCGCTCCATCGCCGTCACGAGCACCGATCGCGCGGCCAGCAGCGCCTTGATCGGATCGGGGACCCGCACTCGGCGCTCGTAGAGGCTCGAGGCCGGAGTCCTCGCGACGCGTCTCGTCAGTGCGGCGAACAGCGCGTGGGCGCTGCGCACGGCTGCGCGCGAGTCTTTGGGCAGCAGGGGGATCGAGCGTGCCGCGTCGTCGAGCTGCGCTGTGATCGTGCGAACCCAGTCGTCGCGGTCGGCGTCGGTGAGCCGGCCGCTGTCCCCGAGATACCCGCGCTGCAGGCGCTCGGTGTCGTCTGCGAGGTCCCGCAGGAAGTTGACGTTCTGGAAGGCCGCGCCGAGCTGTCGCGCTCCGTGGGTCAGGGTCTCGAGCTCGCCGGTCGTGCGCTTCTCGTCTCGTAGGAACACGCGGAGGCACATCAGTCCGACCACCTCGGCAGAGCCGTACACATAGCGCTCATGCGCCGCCGCGTCGTACGCGGTGAAGTCGGTGTCGGACGCGATGTCAGCGGCCATCGAGTCGAAGAAGGGCTGCGTGAGGTCCTCGCCGATCCCGCTCTCCCTCGCTGTGCGCGCGAAGGCGTGCAGCACGAGGTCCGTGCTGTATCCGACGCTCATCGCCCGGTGTGTCTCGGCCACATAAGACGCGAGCGCGTCGGTCTGGGCGGACTCGTCGAGTCCTGCCTGCGCGGCGACCCCGTCGACGATCTCGTCGGCGATGCGCACCATGGCGTAGATGTTGCGCACGTGCTGGCGATGTCTCTCGCCGAGCAGTCGCGTCGCGAGCCCGAACGACGTCGAGTAGGTGCGGATGACCTCGGTGGATGCGGTGTCGGCGGCGCGGTTGAATCGCCCCAGACTCGCACTCGACGCGTCGTGAGGGGTCGGGCTCATGCCTGGCGTCCTTCGAGGCGGGACGCGGAGACCAGGATCGACCGCGCGGCGTCCGAGCTGATCTCGCCGGCGAGCTCAGCCTCGGACAGCAGCGCGTAGACCGCGTCGAGCTGATCGCCGATGAGCCCGACGACGAATCGCTCGGCTCCGCATTCGCGCAGCAGATCGCGCATCGCGGTGGCGTCCTGCAGGCTCAGGTCTGCGGAACCGAATCGGGGCGCGATGCTCTCCCAGGTGCTCGTCGAACGGGCGAAGGCGATGAGGGCGGTCTCCTTGCCCTCCCGCAGATCGGAGAACGCGTCCTTGCCGTGCGTGCGGTGGTCGCCGAACACACAGAGCAGATCGTCCTGCAACTGGTAGGCGAGGCCCAGGTGGCGGCCGACGGACTGCAGTGTCGCTTCGGCAGAAGCCGAGGATTCGGCCAGGAGCGCGGCCGCTCGCAGCGGCAGGGAGAACGAGTAGGTGGCCGTCTTGTAGACGCTCATGCTGAGAACGGTGTCGACATCCGAGGCGATGATCCCATGGCTCAGCGCGACGTCGGTGTGCTCGCCGGCCACCGTCTCGATGATGGTCTGTTCGACGAGATCGAGCAACCGTCGCCGCGCGTGCGCCGAGACCTCTGCCCGGGCGAAGCCCATGATCGCTGCCGAGAGCATCAGGTCACCCATCAGGATCGCACTGGACCGTGCCCAGTGCAGCGCGCCCTCTTCGGAGGTGCCTGGCGCGCCTGCCGCGAGCTGTCCGATCAGGTTCGGTCGCTTGCGGCGGGTGAGGTCTCCGTCGATGACGTCGTCGTGGAGCAGGAAGGCGTAGTGCAGCAGCTCGATGTGCGTCGCGATGTCGACGGCGGCCGTCGTCGCGCTCTCATCGGCGGACGGGACCAGTGCGCGGTGGATGTCGAGCAGCAGCCGCGGGCGCACGAGTTTGCCGCCGAGGGCATGGTCGGCGGTCGCGCGCCAGAGTGCGGCGAACTCGCTTCCGTACGCCTCGGCGTTCTCGCAGTGCAGGTCGAAGCGCTGACGGAGCACCGATTCGACCCGCATGCTCATGTCTTCTCGCGGCGCGGCCTGCGTCACGGTCACGGTCATGGTCACACCACCCCGAGGTCGCGGAGCTGGGGGAGCTGCTCGACGAGCCAGGGGCTGAAGGCGAAGGGGGCGCCGATCACGGAGTCGGCGAACTCCGCCGGGTCCACCCATTCCCACTCGGCGACCTCGTCAGGGTCGGGGGAGAGGGGGCCGTCCGCGATGGCCACATGGACGGGACAGATCTCGTTCTCGACGATCCCGCTCGCGTCGACGGCCCGGTAGCGGTAGTCGGGCAGCACCACGGAGACGTCGGTAAGGCGGAGCCCGAGCTCGTCATTCGCGCGGCGATGCACCGCGTCGGTCATGTCCTCGCCGGGTCGCGGGTGACCGCAGAAGCTGTTGGTCCAGACGCCGGGCCACGTGCGCTTCGCGAGTGCTCGTCGCGTCACCAGCAGTCGCCCGTCACGGTCGAAGACGTGGCAGGAGAAGGCCAGGTGAAGAGGGGTATCGGTCGTGTGGACCGTGTCTTTCGCACTGGTGCCGATCGCGACTCCGTCTGCAGAAAGGAGGGTGACCTCATCCAACGGGGGAACCTCCTAGATTTTCGCTAGCTTAGCTAATAATCAACATAACATGAAACATTCGTGTGTAGCATGATGTCATGCACGACGGACCCGACGCCACCCCCCGCGGAAGCGGCGCGTCCGACGTCCTCTCTCGACAGGAGGCGGGCTCGCCGGACGGCGTCGCGCACGCGGCGATCTACGACGTCGAATCCGCGGATCCGCGGAGCACCCTGATCGACCGGTCGGGAGTCGCGCCGGAGGACCTGCGCCAGATCGCGCTGGTGATGGGAGCACTTGGCGAGCTCAGGGACGCTGAGCAGAAGCTGTCGCTCGCCTCGCGCCGCTACATGCGCCTCAATGACACGGACATGCGAGCGCTGCATTATCTGATCGTCTGCGCGAACCGCGGTGCGACGGCCACTCCTGGGGGCATCGCCACCCACCTCGGCATCTCGACGGCGTCGACGACCAAGCTACTCGACCGCCTGGAGAAGGGCGGCCACATCCGGCGCGCACCGCATCCGACCGACCGGCGCGCTCTGGCGATCACCATCACTCCGGAGACGCGACAGGCGGCGATGGAGACGGTGGGTCGTCAGCAGGCCAAGCGCTTCTACTCAGCGGCGCGGTTGACGGCGGACGAGCGTGACGTCGTCATCCGATTCCTGTCGGACATGGCGAAGGAGATCACGCTCCGGGATGAGCCGTGGGCCCAACCCGGAGTCGCGACCTCCGAGTGAGTCAGTGCGCGGCGTTGTACGCCTCGACGACCGGAGCAGGAATCCGGCCCCGCTCTGAGAGCGTGTAGCCGTTGTCGTTGGCCCACGCCCTGATCGCGGCGACCTCCGGATTGCGGCCGGCACGCTTGCGAGGTGCCGCCGATCGCGCAGACACGGCGGAGCCGGCCCGACGCCCTGCCGAGATATACGGCTCGAGTGCCGCGCGCAATTCCTCTGCGTGAGCGGTATTCAGATCGATTTCGTACGAGGTTCCATTCAGCGAGAAATGCACGGTCTCGCCTTCACCGACGTCCAGAACGCTTCCGTCGATGTCGTCTACCAGCTGGTGCACAATTCTTCTTGCCATGGAAATGACAATACTCCGAATTGACGAGTCTGAGGATATTACTCGTGACCGGGGTCGATCAATTTCAAACCGACGATGCATCCGACGAGTCCGAGAAGCAACAGGATGCGCGCCCAGGAGATCTCGCTGTCACCCGTGACCATCGCCCAGACGACGGTGAGTGTCACCCCGATTCCGACCCACACCGCATAGGCGGTGCCGGTCGCGATATCACGCATCGCGAATGCGAGCCCGATCATCGAGAGCGCGAGTCCGCCCACGAAGATGAAGCTGGGCCACAGTTTGGTGAGTCCCTCGGATTTGCCCAGGGCAGTCGCCCACACGGCCTCGAGGACTCCGGAGATGATCAGCACTATCCACGACATGACGGTCCTTTCGGACCAGTCTTTTCGCTCACCGGGTACTGGTCTGCCTCGTCCGGGGCCGGGGTTCACCGACCGGTATTCACGATAGCCGTCGGCGCTGGGCAGTGCCTGTGCAGCTCTTGCTCGGCGATTGTCGCGCGTGCAGAAGGCTCAGGGGAGCAGCCCGGCGCGGCGCGCCTTGGCCACGGCGGCGTGGCGGGTCGACGCGTCGAGCTTCGACATCGCGGTTCCGAGGTAGGCCTTGACCGTGCCCTCGCGGAGGCCGAGTTGGCCGGCGATCTCCGCATTCGTCGCCCCCAGGGCCGCGCAGGCGAGCACATCGGTTTCACGACGGGAGAGATGAACGGTCGAGATCGGTCCGGTGCCCGTCGGCACAGCGTCCTCCGCGAGCATCACGAGACGCTGCTCCACCTGCGCGATCCGCGCGCGCAGCTCGGCATCGTCGACGGACGCCCCGATGCTGCGAAGCTCTGCGAAGCTCTCGCGCAGCTCTTCGCGATGGCGAGGCGCGACGGATTCAGATGCCGGCGTCACCGCGCGCAGTCGCCGCTCCACCTCGTCGCGAACGCGAAGCTCCTCCGCCACCGACTGCGCGACCTGCATCGCCGGAGCGGTCGTCACGCCTCCGACGGGTGTCGTGTCCCAGGTGCCGGCGTAGAGCACGCCCCGAGGGCGACCGCTCACGATGATCGGCAGAGCGAGCAGCGTCCGCAGCCCCTCTCCGAGCACGAACACGTCGTAGTCATGGGTGATCTGCTGCGAGGAACCGTAGTCGCTGGTCATCCGAGGGCGCAGCTCCATCATCGCCCGCCCGCCGAGACCACGCTCGGGTCTCACTCGCAGTCCGTCGAGGCTGCGAGTGCGATTTCCGACGATGCTGGTGACGCTGACGACACCCTCGTCGACGAGTCCTCCGAAGGTGACGGGGAACCGGGTGCGCTGAGCGAGCTCGCGCACTGCTCTGGCGACGAGCTCGGTCTCTGATTCCATCTGGGTCGATGTGCTCACGACTACCTACTTTCGGGGGTGACGGCGCTGTTCCCCGTTTCGTAGCGTCGACCCTATCATTCGCCTGGGAAACCGGGGCGAGCCGCAGCACATGAGGCAAGGAGGCCCCATGACCGACCATTCAACGGCAGATTCGCCGGGAGCGATCGACTACATCGCTGTCGAGCAATCACCACGATTCCGCGAGTTGAAGAAGACGCAGCGATCGTTCATCTTCCCGCTCGCGGCGTTCTTCCTCATCTGGTACTTCGTCTACGTCTTGCTCGCCGCATTCGCGATCGACTTCATGTCGCAGAAGGTGTGGGGCGATATCACCGTCGGACTGCTCATGGGTCTCGGGCAGTTCGTCACCACCTTCGCGATCACGATGGGCTATGTCGCGTTCGCGAATCGCAGGCTCGACCCGATAGCGACCGAGATCCGTGACGAACTCGAGAAGGCGCAGGCGGAGGCATGAACATGATCCAGACTGCAACCCAGGCGGTCGAGGTCGAGAGCAATCCCATTCTCAACATCTCGATCTTCGGTGCATTCGTCGCGGTGACGTTGTTCATCGTTATTCGCGCGAGCAAGAACAACAAGACGGCGGCTGACTACTATGCCGCCGGGCGCTCGTTCACGGGGCCGCAGAACGGCTTCGCGATCGCCGGCGATTACCTTTCCGCGGCGTCGTTCCTCGGAATCTGCGGAGCGATCGCGATCAACGGCTATGACGGATTCCTCTATTCGATCGGATTCCTCGTCGCCTGGCTCGTCGCGTTGCTTCTCGTCGCAGAGCTCATGCGCAACACCGGCAAGTTCACAATGGCCGACGTGCTGTCCTTCCGTCTGAAGCAGCGCCCGGTGCGCATGGCGGCCGCGATCACGACGCTCGCCGTGTGCTTCTTCTATCTGCTGGCGCAGATGGCGGGTGCCGGCGGCCTCGTCTCGCTGCTGCTCGGCATCGACGGCCGCGTCGGGCAGTCGATCGTGATCGCTGTGGTCGGTCTGCTGATGATCGTGTACGTCCTCATCGGAGGCATGAAGGGCACGACCTGGGTGCAGATCGTCAAGGCGTTCCTGCTCATCGGCGGGGCCATCGCGATGACGATCTGGGTGCTGGCGATCAACGGGTTCAGCCTCAACACGCTGCTCGAGGCGGCCGTGGCGAACTCCGACAAGGGCGACGCGATCCTCGGGCCGGGGCTGCAGTACGGTGCGAACCCGTGGGACTTCGTGTCGCTCGGCATGGCTCTCGTGCTCGGAACAGCTGGACTCCCGCACGTGCTGATGCGCTTCTACACGGTGCCCACGGCCAAGGAAGCCCGCCGTTCGGTGGTGTGGGCGATCTGGCTCATCGGCGGCTTCTACCTGCTGACGTTGGTGCTCGGGTACGGAGCGGGCGCGCTCGTCGGCGCGGATGTGATCGCGGCGGCTCCGGGTGGACCGAACTCCGCCGCTCCGCTGCTAGCGCTGTACCTGGGCGGACCGGTGCTGCTCGGCTTCATCTCGGCGGTCGCGTTCGCGACCATCCTCGCCGTGGTCGCCGGACTCACGATCACGGCAGCCGCCTCGTTCGCGCATGACATCTATGCGAACGTGATCCAGAAGGGCAAGAAGGACTGCGCGGGCAACCCGGTCGAGCCCGACCCTGACGGCGAGGTGCGCGTCGCGCGGCGAACGGTGGTCGTGATCGGCATCCTCGCGATCGTCGGCGGCATCGGCGCGCAGGGGCAGAACATCGCCTTCCTCGTGGCGCTCGCCTTCGCGGTCGCCGCCTCGGCGAACCTGCCGACGATCCTCTACTCGCTGTTCTGGAGACGATTCAACACACGCGGGGCCGTCTGGAGCATGTACGGCGGTCTTGCGGCGGCGATCATCCTCATCGTCCTGTCGCCCGTGTTCTCCGGTTCGCCGACGTCGATGATCCCCGGAATCGACATCGTCCTGTGGCCGATGAACAATCCGGGCATCGTGTCGATCCCGCTCGGCTTCTTCCTCGGCTGGCTCGGAACCGTCACGAGCCGCACCAAGGAGTCGCCACTCCTGGCCGCCGAGATGGAGGTGCGCTCGCTCACCGGGTTCGGAGCGGAGAAGGCCGTGGATCACTGATCCGGCGGTGATGCGAACGTGGACCCCGACGGCCTACACGTCGGGGTCCACGTCGTGTGCGGTCAGCGGTGCGACTCGAGGTCGAGAAGGAATCTCTTGCGCTCGGGATGCGCGCCGTACTGCCCCGCCGTTCCGTCCCACCGCACCACGCGGTGAACGGGGACGACGATCGAGAAGGGCGTGAGGCGGCAGGCGGTGCCGACGGCGCGCGCGGCACCGGGGCGACCGGCGAGAGCTGCGATCTCGCCGTAGCTCATCGTCTCTCCCCACTCGATCGTGCTGATCGTCTGAAGCGCGGTGCGGGCGAACCCGTCGACGAGCCGCCAGTCGAACGCCAGATGATCCTGGAAGCGCACCGGCGAGCCGTCGAAGTACGCATCGAGGAGCTCGGTGACCTCGTCGGCTGCTCCCGGGTCCGGCTCGGGCACGGCGCGAAGCTGGCCCGAGACGTTCTCGAGAACCCAGGGAACCGAAGGGTCGTCTGATTCCGAGAGGTCGAATCGGACGAGACCCTCGTCGGAGAACACGGCGAGGACGTCTCCGAACGGGGTCGGTGCGAAGTCGTAGCGGAAGGTCATGCATCCATACTGACCGCAGCGATCCGGCACGGGCATCATCGTGAGCGCGACCGGGGGAGACCCTGCCGACTCGCTGCCTGCGTGCAGAAGCAGTCCGCATGCGCCCGGTGCAGGCCTCTGATGGGCGGAAATACGGCGAAACCCGCCAGGGATACCGGCTGTGCGGCGAGGCGCGCTTAGTGTGTGAGGTGTGTGGCGACGTGAAGGCAAGGCTGCGGATGACGCAGCGACCGATGCCGCAGTGACCCTCGGCGAGTTGCACGAGCCGGTCTCCGGTATCGGCATCGCGCATGCCGCAGAGGCGGAGCGCACCCGTCTGCGTGCGGAGGCCGCCGACCTCGGCGGCTCATCGCCGCTCGTCAACTTCCGCGACACGGTCGAGTCCGGCATCGACATCTCGAAGGCTCACCCCGGCAGCCTTCCGCAGTTCATCACCGGCAAATCAACCCTGCTGTCGAACCTCTATCGCGACGAGGTCGGTCTGCGGACCGCGAGGCTCGCCGCCGAGCGGATCACCGCGAAGAACACCGAGCTGCGCACCGTCCGAGGCATCGAAGCCGTGCATCTCGCGGTCGGAGTCGCGGGATGGCGCATCGGCGGGGCGGAGTTCTCGGCACCCGTGCTGCTGCGGCCGCTGGCGATCCGTCGGCACCACTCCGACTTCGAGCTCAAGCTGCAGGGGGCGTTCGAGGTGAACCCGGAGCTCGTGCGGATCGCGCGCGAGCACTTCGGCATCACGATCGACGCCGCGGCGCTCGCCGCCCTCGCCTACGACGGCGGGATCTTCAAGCCGCAGCCGGTGATCGACAGCCTGCGGGCCACGACGCGATCGATCGACACGTTCACGGTGCTGCCGAGGCTCGTGGTCTCGACCTTCGCCGACGTCGGCGGCGCGATGTCCCGCGACGGCGGCAGCCTCGACCATGTCGTGCTCAACGCGCTCGCCGGGCACGTGGGCGACCGCGAGCAGGTCTCCGCGCGCAGACCCGACCCCCATCACACCGGACCGGATGACCGCGCGCCGGCATCCGACAATCTCCTGCTCGACGCGGATGCCGAGCAGGAGGCGCTTCTCGCGAAGATCGCGGCCGGCCACTCCCTCACTGTCGCGACCCTCCCCGGCACCGGCGGCACGCAGACCGTGATCAACGCGCTCGGCGAACTCGTGCGTGCCGGCAAGCGCGTGCTCGTCGTCTCGGCTCGGCGCTCGACCCTCGACGGCGTGCGGCATCGCCTGGCGGGCATCGGTCTCGACAGCCTGGCCGTCTCGCCCGCCAGTGTGCGCCGCGACCTCGTGCGTGCGATCGGCCGGAACGAGAAGGCGACTGCTCCGAAGGTCAGCGACGTCGATGACGCACTGGTGCGTCTGCGCGCCGTGCTGCGGGACTACCGGCAGGCGCTCACCGCTCCGGTCGCCGGGACGAACTCCTCGGTGCTCGACGCCACGCGCCACCTCACGAGGCTCGCCTCGCTGCCCACTCCGCCGTCGACCACGGCGCGCCTCAGCGCCGAGACCCTTCGCCGTCTCGCCGATGACCGCTCGTCTGCTGCCGCCGCGCTCGCGCAGGCGGCGCGCCTGGGCGAGTTCCGCTTCGGCCCTGACGACTCGCCCTGGTACGGCGTGACCTTCTCGAGCACGGAGGCGGCGAAGTCCGCGCATCAGCTGGCGGCGCGCCTGCACTCCGAGAGCGTGCCTGCGCTGCTCGAGCGGGGCTACGCGCTGATCGCCCAGACGCACATGCGTCCGTTCTCGACCATCGACGAGCTCGGCGAGTACATGCGGCTCCTGCAGGGCATCCGTGATTCCCTCGACCGATTCAGCCCCACCGTGTTCGAACGCCCGCTGGGGGAACTGATCCAGGCCCACGGTTCGCGACGCGATGCGCCGGCGATGTCCGGAGCCAACCGGCGCCGTCTGCGTCGACTCGCCAAGGAGTACGTCCGCCCGGGCGTGCACGTCACCGAGATGCACGAGTCGCTGCTGCGCATCCAGGCGCAGCGCACCCAGTGGCAGCGATTCGTGGAAGCCGGTGTCGCACCCGAGGTGCCGCTCGGCCTCGCCGACGTCTACGCCTCCTGGCAGCGCGTCACCGCCGAGCTCGCAGAGCTGGATGTCGCACTCGGACGCAGGGAGCCGCTCTCGACGCTCCCCGTCGCGCGACTCGTGCGCACTCTCGCGGGCCTCGCCGCCAAGTCCGATGTCTTCGACAACCTCGTGGAGCGCGCGCAGCTGCGCGATCGGCTGGCCGAACTGGGTCTCGAGCCGCTGCTCGCGGAGTTGTCCGTTCGCCATGTCGCCGAGTCGCGCGTGGGCGACGAGCTGGAGTTCGCCTGGTGGCAGACGCTGCTCGAACGCGCTCTGCGGGAGGACCGTGCGCTGCTCGGCGCGAACACCGCTGTGGTCGATCGGCTCGAGCGGGACTTCCGTCTCGTCGACGAGGCGCATGCCGCGATGGCGGGCCCGCTGCTCGCGTGGCAGCTCGCGAACCAGTGGAAGATCGCGATCGTCGACGAGCCGCAGGAATCCCAGAATCTGAGGCGCGCACTGAAGCAGCCGGCGACGACGACGGCCGAGATCGTGAGCTCTGCGCCCACCCTCGTCGACGTGCTCGCACCGGTCTGGATCTCGTCGCCCTACCTCGTGCCGCAGATCCCCGACTCGGTCGAATTCGACACGGTGCTCCTCGTCGACGCGGCCGCCATCAACCTGGCAGAGGCCGCCCCGGCGATCCGCCGCGCTCGTCAGGTCGTGGCGTTCGGCGACCCGGTCACGCAGCTGCCGACCGCGTTCCACGTCGCCGTCGACCCCGGGTCCGAGTGGGAGCACGAGGTTCCCTTCGACTCGGTATCGGTGTTCGAGCGGCTCTCCGAGCTGCTCCCGGTGATGACCCTCACGCGCAGCTACCGCGCCGGCGGCGAAGACCTCGCCGAGCTCATCAACGACGCGTTCTACGGCGGCGAGATCGTCTCCCTGCCCTGGGCGGGCTCGTACCTCGGCCGTGGCAGTCTCACCGTCGACTATGTCGAAGGCGGCACCGGAGCCCCCGACCCCGTGTCGGGTGCGGTGGAGAGCCCCGAAGCCGAGGTCGCGCGCGTGGTCACGCTGGTCGTGGAGCACGCCGTGCACCGCCCGGACGAGTCTCTGATGGTCGTCACGGCGAGCAGACGTCACGCTGAGCGTGTGCGCGCCGCGGTCACCTCCGCCTTCGCCGGACGATCGGATGTCGCCGACTTCGTCGGCCGCGACACCGCCGAGCCCTTCGCGGTGCTCACTCTCGAGGAGTCGGTCGCCGAGAGCCGCGACCGCGTGATCTTCTCGCTCGGCTACGGGCTCACCAAGCACGGCCGGGTGCTCAGCGACTTCGGAGATCTCTCGACGCCGGATGGCGAGCGGCTGCTCACGGTGGGGATGACCCGCGCGCGGCGATCAATGGTCATCGTCTCGTCGATCCGGCCCTCTTCGTTCGACGACGGTCGCCTCGAGTACGGTGCGGCCACGCTGATGTCGATCCTGGGCGGCCTCGCCACCCGCGCACGCGATGCGCGCCTTGAGGATCTCGCGGATCCGCTGACGCTCGCGCTCGCGCGCGAGCTGCGTCGCCTCGGCGCGGCCGTCGACGTCGACTACCGCGGCCTGCTGCCGCTCGTCGCCCAGCACAACGGCAAGGCGGTCGTGATCGAGTCAGACCCGGAGTCTCGGGGGGAGTCGCTGCGCGAGACGCTCCGACTGCGCCCGCATGTGCTGCGTCGCCTCGGCTGGCACTACGTGCGCGTGCATGCGTTCGACCTCTACAGCGACCCGGTCACCGCGGCCACGCGTATCGCGGGAGTCCTGGGCATCTCGGCATCCGCCGCTCGCGCCGAGAACGACACGCAGCCGATCGATCTCTCAGATCCGCAGAATGACTGACGAGCGCGACCCTGACGCGCCCCGGCAGAAGGTCGTTCGGGTCGTCGGATCGAGACGGGCCCGGCTGACTCCGGTGGCGGGAACCGACACCGACCCGGAGCGGGTCTCGAAGGAGACGCATCGGCCGAAGGGCCCGAAGGGTCCGAACGACGATCAGCTGATGCAGGACGTGCCCCCGCACTACTGAGCGACTGCCCCGAGTTCTCCGCAGGGGATACGACGAAGCGCACGGCCCGATCAGGACCGTGCGCTTCGTCGTAGGACGACGGTGCGTCAGCTGCGCGAGCTGTTCCTGGCGAGCAGGTCGCGGATCTCGACGAGCAGCTCGGCCTCGGTGGCCGCGGCCGGCTCCTCCTCGGGCTGCTCGGCCGGGGTGCCCTTGCGGGCCTCGACGTGCGCCTTGAACGTGTTCATCGGCAGGACGAAGACGAAGTACACGACCACGGCGACCGAGAGGAAGCTGATGATCGCCGAGATCAGGTCGCCGATCGGGAACGTGACCTGGTCGCCGTAGATGCTCGTCAGTTGCGGACCGAAGTTGCCGGTCGCGTCGGCCTTGAAGAACAGCGAGACGAGCGGGGTGATGATGCTGTTGACCACGGCGGTGACGATCGCCGTGAACGCGGTGCCGATGACGACCGCGACCGCGAGGTCGATCACGTTGCCGCGGAGGATGAAGTCCTTGAAGCCTTTGAGCATGAATGCCTCCGAAGAGTCGATGTTGTCAGGAAGAAGTGCTGGTCGACGCGGGTGCCGGAGTGGTGCTCTTGGCCGGCTCCGACTTCGATGATGCCGGGGCGGGGGCGGAAGCGCCGGAGCCCGCGCGCGAGTCGGTGCGATAGAAGCCCGATCCGTTGAACGTCACGCCGATCGATCCGTACTGCTTGCGCAACTCGCCGCCGCACTCGGGGCACACGGTGAGGGCGTCGTCCGAGAAGCTCTGCACGGCGTCGAAGGCGTGGCCGCACGAACGGCAGGCATAGGCATAGGTGGGCATTGCGATCCTCGCGGGTCAGCGTCGCGTCGGCGACAGGTGCAGGGTCTGCGTCGGAGTCACGATGCCGGAGACCGGCTGATCGTGCACCTCCCTCGGCAGGAAGTCGAGTACCTCGGAATCATAGATGACTGCGTAGACAGGTGGGCACTTCTCCATCGATCCGATGGTCTTGTCGAAGTATCCGCGCCCCCAGCCCATGCGCATCCCGGTGCGGTCGACAGCGGCGGCGGGGATCACCATCAGATCGACGTCGTTGACCGCGATCGGACCGAGGACCTCACCGGTGGGCTCGGGCAGCCCGAACAGGCCCTCGGTGATGTCGTCGTCATCGGTCGCCACCGCCCAGTCGAGCAGACCGTCTGCGCGCGTCACCGGAAGCAGGACCCGGATGCCGCGGCGCACGGCCCCGGTGACGAACTCCCTCGTGCCCGGCTCGGTCGTGGTCGAGAGGAAGCACGAGATCGATCGGGCGCCGAGCGACTCGACGAACTCATCGAGTCGCTGCGTGATGGCGGATGCCGCGGTCTCTCGCTGCGCGTCGCTCAGCCGCTGGCGGCGCTCGCGGAGTTCGGCGCGAAGCGCGCGCTTCTCATGCTCGACGTCATGGGACATGCCTCCGAGTCTACGGTGGCATCCCCACTAGGCTGTGTGGATGGGTATTAGGAAGATGAAGGCTGTCATTCCCGCTGCAGGACTGGGAACACGGTTCCTGCCGGCGACGAAGGCGATGCCGAAGGAGATGCTGCCGGTCGTCGACAAGCCGGCCATCCAGTACGTCGTCGAAGAGGCCGCCTCCGCCGGGATCGACGACATCCTCGTCATCATCGGCCGCAACAAGAACGCGATCTCCAACCACTTCGACTCGGTTCCCGAGCTCGAGGTGAAGCTGATGGAGAAGGGCGACACCGGTCGCCTGGCGCGGGTCATCCACTCGAGCGATCTCGCCGACATCCACTTCGTCCGACAGGGCGAGCCGAAGGGCCTCGGTCACGCGGTGCTGCGTGCTCGCACGCACGTCGGCGACAGCTCCTTCGCCGTGCTTCTGGGCGACGACCTCATCGACGAGCGCGACCAGCTGCTCACCGAGATGATCGCGGAGCACGAGCGCACCGGCGCCGCCGTGATCGCCCTCATGGAGGTCGACCCCGCGAGCATCCACATGTACGGCGCCGCAGCCGTCGAGGACATCGAGGGGTCGGACGCCGTGCGGGTGACCGACCTCGTCGAGAAGCCGGCTGCCGAAGACGCTCCGTCGAACCTCGCGATCATCGGTCGCTACGTGCTTCCCGCGTCGATCTTCGAGGTGCTCGAGCGCACCGAACCGGGCAAGGGCGGAGAGATCCAGCTGACCGATGCGCTGCAGGAGCTGGCGACCAGCCCCGAGGGCCCCGGTGTGGTCGGCGTGATCTTCCGCGGACGCCGGTATGACACCGGTGACCGCGTCGACTACATCAAGGCGATCGTGCAGCTGGCATCCGATCGCGAAGACCTCGGTCCCGAGCTGCGTCCGTGGCTCAAGGAGTTCGCGGAACGCCTCTAGGCGTCGTCGCGGTCGTGGGCGCGCGGATGGATCAGGCGACGGGGATGCGGCACGGGCCCATCGAGCTGCGCCTCGTGCGCTCCCGGGACGCGAGGGCTCTGCAGCACGAGCTGCTGAGCAACCGCTCCTGGCTGCAGCCGTGGGAGGCAACCGTGCCGTACGGCTCGGTCTCGTTCGACATGCGGCTCAGCATCCGTCGTCTGCTGCAGCAGTACCGCGACGGTGCGGGCTATCCGTTCGTCATGGAGTATGAGGGCGAGATCGCCGGGCAGCTCAACGTCTGGGGGGTCTCGCGCGGGTCGCTGTGCTCGGCGACCATCGGCTACTGGGTGAGCGAGCGCTTCGCGGGCAAGGGCATCACTCCGACGGCTGTCGCACTCGCGACGGACGCGTGCTTCACGGAGTACGCCCTGCATCGGATGGAGATCTGCATCCGGCCCGAGAACGTCGCGAGTCTGAGGGTCGTGCAGAAGCTCGGGTTCCGCTACGAGGGGCTGCGTCGCCGGTACATCCACATCGACGGCGACTGGCGCGATCACTACGCGTTCGCCCTGACGCGCGAGGACGTGCCGCAGGGTGTGCTCGCCAGGTGGCTGAACGGCGAGGTGCCTCCCGACGCCGCGACGATCCCTCCCTCCGACCGTTTCGCGCTCTGACACGCCGCGGAGTTCAGAACTCGTCGCGACACACGCTGCCACTGAGCGTCGTGACCACCGATGTTCCCGTACCGTTGTCGACATGGACGGGCCAGTGCTGAGCGGGGGAGTGATAGTCCTCGTCGCCGTGCTCCTGTGGATGCTCTATCTGCTGCCGTCGTGGCGCGGACGCTTCCAGTACGACGCCGCAGAGCGCAACGCCGTCCGCCTGAATCAGGCCCTTCGGGTGCTCGCCGAGACCAGCGAGACTCCCGGCGAAGTGCGCCTCGAGCTCAACGCGCGGACCGCTCTCGCGCAGCAGAAGCTCGCGAAGCGCCTGCAGTCGGAGAAGGAAGCGGCCGAGCTCATGGCTCTCCGTGAAGAGCTCGCGGCAACGAGGGCTGATCCTGTCATCCGCCAGGCACGCGCTCGTCGCCGCGTGCGCATCGTCGCCACCTCGACTCTTCTTCTCGGTCTCGTCATCGCAGGACTGGGCGTGTGGCAGCTGATCGCCCTTCAGGCTCAGCTGCTGCTGTGGGTCGGCGGCGCGTTGATCGTCGTGGCCGGTTACGCCCTGCAGCGCATGTCGGCGGTCGCCGCCCGCGCCGCCCGACGTTCCGTCCGGGTCGCCGAGAAGCCCGTGCAGAGGGTGGCGCCCGAACTGCACGATCAGGGTCGAGCGACGTGGACTCCGCGTCCGTTGCCCGAGCCGCTGGTGAGCGTCGCAGGCTCTCGCGCGCAGGTCGCGCGAGCAGAGTTCGATGCGCAGGAGGAGCGCCGGACCGCGGCTCGCCTCGCCGAGCTGCGCGAGCGTGCCGAGCGCCTGGCACCCGCGGCACCCGTGCAGATCCCCGCCGCCGCTCCGGCAGCCGCTTCTCCCTTCTCGAAGATGGGATACGTGGACGACGCCGAGATCGAGGCGCACGTCCGCGACCTGCTCGCGAAGCGTGCAGCAGGCTGATCCGCGCGGCACGAACGGGTCTTCGAGCGTGATAGCGTAGAAGACGTCAGGGCCTATGGCGCAGTTGGTAGCGCGCCTCGTTCGCATCGAGGAGGTCAGGGGTTCGAATCCCCTTAGGTCCACAGACAGACGAGAGCCCCCCGAGCGAAGCACGGGGGGCTCTCGTCTGTCTATCCGGCTGAGTGATTCGGGGAGCCACCGCAGCGCAGCGCGGATGGCGGAGTCCCCTTAGGTCCACAGACAGAGGAGAGCCCCCCGAGCGAAGCACGGGGGGCTCTCGTCTGTCTATCCGGCTGAGTGATTCGGGGAGCCACCGCAGCGCAGCGCGGATGGCGGAGTCCCCTTAGGTCCACAGACAGAGGAGAGCCCCCCGAGCGAAGCACGGGGGGCTCTCTTCTATCTGTCAGACGTGTGCGCGACGACGTCGGCTGACCATCACGTCGACGAGGGTCGCGACGCCGGCACCCACCGCGTACGCGATGAGATCGCGCGCGTCGAAGCCGACCCCCAGGACGAGCCGAACAGGCCAGACGGTCTGAGCCCACAGCGCCGGCAGGCCGGTGAGCTGGAAGCACTCGATCAGCGTGCACAGGGCCAGCGCGGTCGCTCCAACGAGCCAGAAGGCGGCGCGTGGGAACGCGATGGCGATGACGAGGTAGATCATCACCGCGTAGAGGGCGTCGCCGGCGAAGTCCGCTATCGGACCGGTGCCGGAGATGTGCGTGACGAGACCCGCCCCGACCACCAGCACGGCGCTGACGAGCAGGCGACGTCGACGCGCACGGACCGATGGATCGCGGGGTGAGAGCGACGGCATGTGCGTCTCGGTCTTCACCTACTTCCGATTCGCGCGGTAGTACGCGAGCAGTGCCTTCGTCGATGCATCCTGAGCCTCGATCGCCGACTCGTCGCCGCCGATCGCCGGGGCGATCTGCATCGCGAGCTGCTTGCCGAGCTCGACGCCCCACTGGTCGAACGAGTTGATGCCCCAGATCGTGCCCTGGGTGAACGTGATGTGCTCGTAGAGCGCGATGAGCTGGCCGAGCACCTGCGGCGTGAGTGCGGGCGCGAAGATCGAGGTGGTCGGACGATTGCCGGCGAACGTGCGTGCGGCGACCAGTGCTCCCGTGGTTCCCTCGGCCTCGACCTCTTCGGCGGTCTTGCCGAAGGCCAGGGCCTTGGTCTGAGCGAGGAAGTTCGCCAGGAACAGCTCGTGCACGTCCTGCCCGCCATCGGTCAGCGGGTAGGCCGGATTCACGAAGGCGATGAAATCGGCAGGGATCAGTCGTGTGCCCTGATGGATGAGCTGGTAGAACGCGTGCTGGCCGTTGGTGCCGGGCTCTCCCCAGAACACCTCACCGGTGTCGGTGGTGACGGGTGTGCCGTCCCACCGGACGGACTTGCCGTTGGACTCCATCGTGAGCTGCTGCAAGTAGGCAGGGAACCGGCTCAGCTGCTGCGCGTAGGGCAGCACCGCGTGCGACTGCGCGCCGTGGAAGTTCACGTACCAGACGTTGAGCAGACCCATCAGCACGGGGACGTTGCGCTCGAGCGGGGTGGTGCGCACATGCTCGTCGACGGCGTGGAAGCCCGCCAGCAGCTCGCGGAACGCGTCTGGGCCGAGCGCGATCGCGAGCGACAGCCCGATCGCGGAGTCGACCGAGTAGCGACCGCCGACCCAGTCCCAGAACCCGAAGGCGTTGGCCGGATCGATGCCGAACGCGGCGACCTTGTCGAGAGCGGTGGACACCGCGACGAAGTGGTGTGCGACGGCGTCTGTGCGGGCGTCTTCGTCGTCGGAGATGGCGCCGGAGGCCAGGAGCCCGGCCCACAGCCAATCGCGCGCCAGACGGGCGTTCGTGAGCGTCTCGAGGGTGGTGAAGGTCTTGGACGCCACGATGAAGAGGGTCGTCTCGGGGTCGAGGTCCGCGGTCTTCTGCGCGAGGTCGGTCGGATCGATATTCGACACGAACCGCGCCTCGATGCCGGCATCCGCGTAGGGCTTGAGCGCCTCGTAGACCATGACCGGTCCGAGGTCTGAGCCGCCGATGCCGATGTTGACGACGTGCGTGACGCGCTTGCCGGTGATGCCGAGCCACTCGCCGGAGCGAACCCGGGTAGCGAACGCGCTGAGCGCGTCGAGCACGGCCTGCACATCGGCATCCACGTCCTGCCCGTCGACGACGAGCGCGGGGGAGGACCCGGCCGGTCGGCGCAGCGCGGTGTGCAGCACGGCCCGGTCTTCGGAGGTGTTGAGGTGACTGCCCTCGAGCATCGCCGCGTATCGATCGGCGACACCCGTCTGCTCGGCGAGGCGCAGCAGCGCCGCCAGCACCTCCTCGGTGATGAGGTTCTTCGACAGGTCGACATGCAGATCGGCGAGGGGGAACGTGAGGCGCTCGGCGCGGTGCGCATCGGCGGCGAACCAGCCTCGCAGATCGGCGGTGATCGACTCGCGCAGCGCGGCGAGCTCGGACCAGGCGGGAGTGTGTGTCGGATCAACAGGAGCGGTCATGGAACCACGGTACTGCCGCATGCGGCGCGATGCGCCCGCGATGACGTCGGGTCTCACCCTAGGATTGCTGCGATGACCGACACCGCGCCCGAGGCGACCTCAGAGAGGCGGCTGAGGCTCGAGATCGCTCGCAGGTTCGTGCGTGCCCCGCTCGCGTGGGGAGTGTTGCTCTTGATCGCCGCGATGGTGCGGACCATCGCGGGTGACGACCTGAGCTTCTTTCCGTTCCTGCTCATGCTGCTCGGCGGCTGGAGCGTCGCGTTCTCGTTCGCGCCGGGTCTTCCGACGGCTCGAACTCGCGGGGTTGAGCGTGGAACGCTCGCGCCGTGATGAGGTCGTGACGTTCCGCCGCCCCTGACCGCGCACGCGTGTACACGATGACGCGCGCCCCGGGGTACGGTTTCCTTCATGGGAAGACTGCGATACGACGGCACATCGGAGCCGATCCTCATCGACGACGAGACGCTGGCTCATCTGAAGGTCATCGTCGGCACGAAGCTGCGTCGCCAGGAGAGCTTCATGATGACCTGGCTTCCTCCCGAGGGCGGCGATCCTGGGCGTGTCACGGTATGGATCCATCCGGCGATCCCCCTGCAGTTCCTCTTCAGCTCAGCTGAGCCCCAGGCCATCCAGAAGCCGCGCATCGAAGAGATCATGCACGCCCTCAACGCGACCGGGGAGCTCGTGATCGACGACTACGTGCAGGCGAAGATCGCCGACGGGAGCACCTCGAAGTCCTGAGCTACTCGGCCGGGTAGCCGTCCGTCTTGAGCAGGCGTGCCAGGTGCGCCGCATTGCGCGCGGCGGTCGCGGTCGCCTGCGCGACCTTCTCGGGGGTCTCGTCGAGATCCTTGTAGTCGACGGTCTGCATCGCCTCGCCGTTCCAGTAGATCGACGCCTGAGCGGGCACGGAGTATCCGACATCGTTCAGAGATTGGAACAGGATCGCGGCGATGTGGTGTGCGCCGTCTTCGTTGCCGACGATGCCGGCGATAGCGACCTTGTCGAAGAGGATAGGCCTGCCCGCGTCGTCCGTCTCGCTCAGCTCGGCGTCCAGCCGTTCGAGCACGCGCTGCGCGACGCTCGAGTGCTGACCCATCCAGGTGGGCGTCAGAAACACGAGGATGTCGGCGGCATGAACCTTCTCGCGCAGCGTGGGCCACTCGTCGTCGCCGCCCATGTCCGCCTCGACCCCGGGGCTGATGACGTGATCGACGGCGCGAACGAGTTCGCCCGTGACCCCGTGCTCGGCGAGCGCCGACAGGATCTGCGAACCGAGAAGGTCGGAGCTCGATTCGGCGGGGGAGGGCTTCAGTGTGCAGGAGATGGCGAGGGCGGTCAGTCGTGTGCTCATGACTTCACGAAATCACCGTCCGGAGCGAACGCCCAGGGGGTTCCGTCGCTGGGTCGTCTGCGCTAGACGGTATCCTGGATGACGGCCGCTACGACTAGGAGATCCCGTGATCCTCAGCTTCATCTTCTTCATGATCCTCTTCCTCGGAGGCATCTGGCTCATGGGGCTCGCGCAGTCGCTCGAAGACTTCCAGGCGATCGTCTTCATCGGCGGACTCCTCGTCACCAGCCTGTCGATCGCATTCATGATGCGTGCGGGCGGTTCGGCCACTCGTCGCAAGGACAACTGGTCGGGCAACGCCACCGAGTAGTCAGCGCCGTCTGGCCAGCCTCGCCTCGAGGTTGGCCTTCACCGCCGGCCATTCCGGCTCGATGATCGAGAACTCGACGCTGTCGCGCAGCGCGCCGTTGCGGTATCGGCTGATCGCGCGCATGACGCCGTCCTGCTTCGCGCCGAGGCGTTCGATCGCGGCGCGCGACTGGAAGTTGACCCACTGCGTGGTCAAGCCCACTCTGAAGACCCCGAGCTCTTCGAACGCGTGCGTGAGCAGCAGCAGCTTCGACTCGGCGTTGGTGCCGGTTTCGTGCGCCGACGGGCGGTTCCACGTATAGCCGATGTGCAGCCGTGGGACGTCTGCTTCGAGGTCGTAATACGAGGTGAGACCGAGAATGCGGCCCGAGGCGTCGAACGCCGTGAAGGGGACCATGCCGCCGCTCTCGATCAGACCGATGCGGCGGTCGATCTCGGCGGCGAGACCCTCGGGAGAGGGAACCGAGGTGTACCAGGCCTGCTTCCACAGATCGCCTTCGCTCAGCGCATCGAGGAGGCCGTCGTGATGCGAGGTCTCCAACGGGCGGAGTTCGACGAGGCGTCCGGTGAGGGTGATCGGGGCCGGGGCGGTGCGGAAGGTCATGCAGCCATTCAATCAGCGCCGCGCCCGGTGGCGGATCACGCGATCAGCGTGCGGTGCTCCCACTGGCCTCGGCCCATCTTCGCGCTGACGTACGTGGCGTCGCCGACTCGGCGGAGCAGTCGCTGGTAGGCGGTCACGATCTCGATGGTCACTCCCAACTCGAACGCGAGGCTGGCCGGATGGGTGCCTCGCACCTTCTCGGCTTCGGCATAGGCGTCGGCGCTGATCAGTAGACGCGCAGCCCATTCGTCGGCGCGTCGCTCCTGTCGCGCGCGGATCGACGGATCTGCGGTGGGGATGTGACCGAGCACGGCGTGCGCCAGCTCGTGCGCGATCACGCTGCAGGTCGCTCTGCGGCTGAGGCCAGGGGCGACGCGGATGGTCGCCGTGTGGGGTTCGTAGCCGCCGTGGCTGCGACCCCGGCGTTCGACGAGGTGCAGCCCGTTCTCTTCGAGCAGGCGGAGGAGGGCTTCCATCGTCCTCCTCGTCGCAGGGGCGTCAGTCGTACAGGTCGTCGGTGTCGTCGGCGTGGGCGAGGGGAGACTCGAACGCGACTTCGGATCGATCTTCGCGTCGACCACTGACATCGGTGCGGGGGCGGAGCGGGGTGATCGTGGCGCCGCCACGCTCGACCTCGGAGCGAAACCGCTCCTCCGCGCGAGTGATCATGATGTGGGGCGCGAGGTCGACGGACGCGCTGACCGCGTACACGATGGGAACCGGGATCGATCGCTTGCCCGTCACGTAGTTGTCGAGTGCGCTCCTCGCGATGCCGATCTCCCGTGCCATCGCGGCGATGCTGCTGCCCGCAGCGCCGATCTCGGCACGGAGCTGGCGGCCGACCGCCGCGTTGAACTGCTCACCCGGTGTCTTCACGTGAGTCACGATAGCACCGTGATGAAGCCAGGATGCTGTCATACTGGTGCGCGGAACGCTTGCTGCTCCACGTATGCAGCGATACTGTCTATGAATGACGACAGATGTGCGACGTGTGGTGGCGACCGCGGTCGAATACGAACTGCTGCGCGCGGGTCGCAGCGCTCAGTGGCTCTCCCGACAGGTGGGGATCACCGGCGCCGAGCTGCGTGAGAGGCTCGCAGGCGAGGCCGACTTCACCGTCACCGATCTGGCCGAGATCGCGCGGGCGCTCGACATCGCCGTCGCGCAGCTCACCCCTCGCCCGCACTAGCGTGGGGGTATGAAGACCATCCCGTTCGGATCCGCCACCGCCCCCGCCGTCGTCGCCGGAATGATGCGCATCGACGACAAGAATGACGCTCAGATCCGCGAACTCTACGACACGGCCCGCAGTGCGGGCATCGACTTCTTCGACCACGCCGACATCTACGGCGGGAGCATGCACTTCTGCGAGGGGCGCTTCGCCGAGGCGCTGGGTCTGAGCACCGCAGAGCGTGACGAGATCGTGCTGCAGACCAAGTGCGGCATCCACCCGGCTGAGGGCACGTTCGACTTCTCGTACGAGCACATCGTCCGTCAGGTCGAGGGGTCCCTCGCGGCGCTGCGCACCGACCACATCGACGTGCTGCTGCTGCACCGTCCGGACGCGCTGGTCGAACCCGAAGAGGTCGCCAGGGCGTTCGACGAGCTCGAGGCCGCAGGCAAGGTCCGCGCGTTCGGCGTCTCGAACCACACGCCTCGGCAGATCGATCTGCTC
The DNA here is from genome assembly GCF_051365005.1 of Microbacterium sp. K2. Taxonomy (NCBI): domain Bacteria; kingdom Bacillati; phylum Actinomycetota; class Actinomycetes; order Micrococcales; family Microbacteriaceae; genus Microbacterium; species Microbacterium sp. K2. Next base: position 56,534 of record NZ_JBLWII010000007.1, read on the forward strand.
CGCACCGCGGTCACGCAGCCCCTGGTCGCCAATCAGCTGCAGCTCTCGATCACACATGCGCCGATCCTCGCGCAGCCCGTGGCGGCGAACATGGCCGGCGAAGACCAGAGCGTCGTCCGCGACGGCGGCGGCATCGTCGAGTACTGCCGCATCAACGGCATCACGATCCAGGCCTGGTCGCCGTTCCAGGGCGGCTTCTTCACCGGTGTCTTCCTCGGCAACCCCGAGTACGCGGAGCTCAACGTTGTGATCGATCGACTGGCGGCGTCGTACGGAGTCGCGCCGATCGCGATCGCGACCGCGTGGATCACGCGTCACCCCGCCAAGATGCAGGTCGTTCTCGGAACCACGACTCCGCAGCGGATGCAGGATGCTGCTGCGGGTGCCGACATCGAGCTCACCAGGGCCGAGTGGTACGAGCTCTTCCGCGCGGCCGGGCACCTGCTGCCGTAGCCCCGGCGGGTGACGCGCGCGTCGTCTACCCTGAACACATGCCGTTCCTGTTCTCGCTCCTCGTCATCGCGCTGATGGTCGCCGCGATGGTCGACATCATCAGGAGAGACGACGCGCAGGTGAGGTACCTGCCGAAGATGGCGTGGGTCATCATCGTGATCCTGCTGCCGCTGATCGGCAGTCTGCTGTGGTTCGCGATCGGCAGGGAGTACTCCGAGGCCGGTCTTCGGATCCCGCGGATCCCCCGCATGCGGCCGGCTGCTCGACCTGCGGCTGCTCGACCTGAACCGCGCCCGACACCGCCCGTCGACGCCCGCAGCACCGAGCAGCAGATCGCCGATCTCGATCGTGAGATCGAGGAGTGGCGGTTGCGTCAGGAGATCGAGAAGCGCAGGCGCGAGGGCGGGGACTCGTCGAGCGGCGCCGCTGACGCTCCTCGCTAGCCGACGCGCTCGAGGTCGAACGACTCCCGCAGGGCGTCTTCGAGGTGCGGGTACGCGAACTCGAATCCGGCGACAGTGAGCTTCTCGGGGATCACCCAACGGCTCTTGAGGATCAGCTCGGTCTCGGTGCGGATGCCGATGGCGCCGAGCTCGAGCATCCACCGCGGCATCGGCGGCCCGATGCGCGCGCCGAGCAGCCGCCGTACGGTCGCCATGAAGTCGGCGTTGTCCGTCGGGTTCGGGGAGGCCGCGTTCACCGGCCCATCGAGGGTCGGCGTCACCTCGAGGAAGTCGATGATGCGGGCGATGTCCTCGACGTGCACCCAGCTGAACCGCTGCCGCCCGCGGCGTGCTCCGGGGTGGTGCGCAGTGCCGGCGGCCCTTCGGGCACGACTGATCGGCCACCAACCGTCGTACTGGGCCCCGCCGAGCCCGAGCCGGGCCAGGTTCTTGAGCGGGCCGAGCACGCCGCCGTGGCCCAGCACGATCGCGCTGCGCAGAGCCACCCGGCGCGTGTGCGGCAGATCGTCCGCGAACAGGGCGCGCTCCCACGCCTTCGCGACCTCGACGGAGAACCCTGTGCCGATCTCGCCTGACGACTCGGTCATGGGTCGCTCTTCCGCATGGCGGTAGATCGTCGCCGTCGACGAGTTGATCCACAGCGGGGGAGGACTCGCGGCTCTCGAGATGGCGGAGCTCAGCGACGCGGTTGTGTCGAGGCGCGAGCGGAAGATCGCTGCGCGATTCTCGGGTGTGTAGCGGCAGTTCACGCTCTTGCCCGCCAGGCCGATCACGAGCGATGCGCCGTCGACGGCACGATCGATCGCCCCCTGGTCGCCCCAGGAGATGTCGGCGCCTGAACGCGAGATCGTGATCACCTCACGGCCTGCCGACCGCAGGCGCGGGATCAGGTACTGCCCCATGAACCCGGTCGAGCCGCCGATCACGACGGGGCCTGCCGAGAGGGAGGTCGGGTCTGTCACGGGGTCTCGCTCTCGATCGCGTACTCGAAGAAGCCGGTGTACTCGTAGACCCGACCGAGCAGAGGGGCATCGATGGTCATGTTCACGTGGTGCCGCTCGCGCTGCTCATCCCAGCGCTCGACGAGACCGATGCGCGGGCGGAGGAAACTCGGTGCGGCGATGCGCAGCCGTCCGAAACGCATCCCGACGCGGCGGATCGTCAGCACGACGGCCCCGTCGTGCACGTCGATGTCGAAGGTCGTGACGACCGTGCGATGCGGGCCGATCTCGTTGCGCAGGATGCGGTTCGCGCCGAGGGAGACGACATCGGGCATGACCCACGTGCGCCCGGGAAGGTCGAAGTGCCTGACGGCCAGCGCTTCGCCGTCGACCGTGCGGTTCTCGATGCGGAACGGCACGTCGTGCTCCCACCCGGCGAACGCGACTCCGAGGGACTCCGCGATGCGGAACACGGGCCACAGCCAGCGATGACGAGACCCCGCGGTCGTGAAGACCCCGGTGCCGACACCGACGTGACCTTCGGGGATCGTGCGGAAGTACCAGGCTGTCTTCGGGTGGAGTTCCGAGATGCGCTCGCCGAGCGCGCGCTCGTAGGGCGACCGTCGATCAGTGCCTGGTGCTGTCACCCCTTCACCCTAGCGAGAGGTCGGCCGCAGCAGTCGGTCGAGCAGCGCGAGCGCCTCGTGCTGCGGGGCGGTGTCGTCGAGCAGCCACTGCGTCTGCAGGCCGTCGGAGGCGGCGACGACCAGGGCGGCGACGGCCTCGGCATCCACGTCCTCGCGCATGCGTCCGGTCTCCTGCTGCTCCCGCACGACCTCGGCCATGTCCGCGCGCAGCCGCGCGAAGCGGGTCGTCGCGAACTCGCGGGCGGCGGGGTGACCTTCTTCGAGCGCGGCGGCGACCAGCATCGAATACAGCTGCACGAGACCGGGGACCTCGCGGTTGGTGCGCGCGGATTCGATCATCCGCTCGACGGGGGTCGCGTCCGGCTGGAACGAGTCGGGGTGCTGACGCTCCGGCGCCGTGCTCTCCTGGTAGACCGCGACGAGCAGCTCTTCGAGCGACCCGAAGTAGTGCGTGAGGGCTGAGTGCGTGACGCCGACGGCGCTCGCGATGGAGCGCAGGCTCGTGCGGTCGGCCCCGCGCGCGGCGAACACCTCGATCGCGCGATCGAGGATCTCCTGGCGCCGGGCGATGCCCTTCGCATACGCACCGCGCTGGCGCGGGCGATCCTGATCGTCGGTCATGGTGAGAGTGTAGCGATATGAAAACTTCCGCGCGGAGGTATTTGGTGGTAGCGTGCTCGGACAGACGGGCGAAGACAGCCCGCACGTCACCGACGACCGAAGGAGACCCCGTGGCGATTCAGACTTCCATCCAGCTGTTCACGATCAAGGATCAGCTCGAGACCGACCTCGAAGGCTCGCTGAAAGAGGTCGCCGCCAGAGGCTTCACGGCCGTCGAGCCCTACGACTTCGTGCGCCGTGCCCAGCCGCTCGCCGACGCGCTGTCCGTCGCCGGTCTCACCGCGCCCTCCGGTCACGCATTCCTCGCCTCCGAGTCGTTCGTGAACCCCGACGGCAGCGGAACCACGCTCCCCGTGCCGTCGCCCGCCGAGGTCTTCGCCGCGGCGAAGGTGCTCGGCATGGACACGGTCATCGACCCGTACACCGAGCCCGCGCGCTGGGAGACGGTCGAGCAGATCGAAGAGACCGCACGTCTTCTCAACGAGGCGGCCGCCGTGGGCGCCACCGTCGGCGTGCGCGTCGGCTATCACAACCACGCTCACGAGCTCGAGGCCGTCTTCGACGGCGTCACCGGACTCGAGGTGCTCGCGGGCCTGCTCGACGAGCGCGTCGTGCTCGAGGTCGACCTGTACTGGGTCGCCCGCGGCGGCGTCGACCCTGTCGCGCTGCTGCAGCGCCTGGGCGACCGGGTCATCGCCGTGCACGCCAAGGACGGTACGCTCGACCCCGCGCTGCTGAGCGCCTACCCGCCCGCCGACCAGGTCGCGGCCGGAGAGGGCGAGGTTCCGCTGGTCGAGGCCATCGCTGCCGCCCCGGCGCTCGAGCTCGCGATCGTGGAGTTCGACCACTTCGAGGGCGACCTCTGGGACGCGATCGAGCGCAGCCGCGTCTACCTCGACGAGAAGGTGGCCGGCTGATGGCGATCGGCAACGGCCCCGTCGGCGTCGGCATCATCGGCGCGGGAAACATCAGCGACCAGTACCTGTCGAACCTGACGACCTTCCCCGATGTGCGGATGATCGCGATCGGCGACCTGCTCGAGGAGCGCGCGAAGGCGCAGGCCGAGAAGTACGGCGTCCCGCGGGCGGGCGGCGTCGAGCTCGTGCTGAACGACCCCGAGATCGACATCGTGGTGAATCTCACGATCCCCGCGGTGCACGTCGAGGTGTCCGAGGCGATCCTCGCCGCCGGCAAGCATGTGTGGACCGAGAAGCCGATCGGCGTCAGCCGCGACGAATCGCTGCGCCTGCTGCAGAAGGCGGATGCAGCGGGACTGCGCGTCGGCGTCGCTCCCGACACCGTCCTCGGGCCTGGCGTGCAGACGGCGAAGCGCGCGATCGCCCGGGGCGACATCGGTCGTCCGCTGTTCGCCCAGACCACGTTCCAGTGGCAGGGGCCGGAGATCTTCCACCCGAATCCCGCGTTCCTGTACGCCAAGGGTGCGGGTCCGCTGCTCGACATGGGGCCGTACTACGTCTCGGCTCTCGTGCACGTGTTCGGACCGGTCGCCGCCGTCGCCGCCCTCGGCCTTCAGGGCGCCCCGACCCGCACCGTGCAGGTCGGCGAGCTCGCCGGTCAGGAGTTCCCGGTCGAGATCCCGTCGACGCTGAGCGTGCTGATGGACTTCGAGCAGGGCGGACAGGCGCAGAGCCTCTACAGCACCGACTCGCCGCTGCTGCGCACGGGCATCGTCGAGATCACCGGCACGGAGGGCACGATCGTGATCCCCGACCCCAACACCTTCGGGGGCGAGATCACGATCACCCGGCCGCTGACGCAGGCCTTCGTCCCGCCGGCGCCCATGACGCAGGAGGTCATCGACGTCGTCCAGGAGGGCGTGCTCTCGGGCCGCGGTGTCGGTCTGCTCGACATGGCTCGATCCATCGCCGCCGGCCGGCCGCATGTCGCCACGGGTGAGTTCGGCTACCACGTGCTCGACACGTTGCTGTCGATCGAGGAGGCTGCCGAGTCGCGCAGCTTCGTGCAGGTCGCGAGCACGATCGACGAGGTCGGCTCGCTCGACGCTGACTTCGACCCGTTCGAGGCGACTCTCTGAGATCCGCCGATGTGGCGACGAGGGTGCGGTCAGCGCGCCTTCGTCGCCACATAGCGGTCGACGTTCGCGGGTGAGAGCACCTCGCGGGCGACCATGATCGCGGCCCCGAGCACGGCGGCCCTGTCGCCCGCCTGTGACTGCACTATGGCGAGATGCTGTGTCGCCAGGGGGATGGACCGCCGGTAGACGACCTCGCGCACCCCGGCGAGCAGGTGCTCGCCGGCCCGGGCGATGCTTCCGCCGAGCACGATGATCGACGGATTGAGAAGGTTCACCACCGTCGCCAGAACCTCGCCCACATCGCGTCCTGCCTGCCGCGTCGCCTCGATGGCGGCCGGGTTGCCCGATCGAACCAGATCGATCACGTCCGCGGGGCTGTGCGCCTCGTGCCCGGCGTCGCGCAGCGCCGTCGCCAGAGCCGACCCGCTCGCGAGTGCCTCCAGGTCGCGCTCGTCGCCGGGTTCCCTCGTCGACCCGGCGCCGCTCGGCACCTGAACGTGCCCCATGTCGCCGGCTGAGCCCTGCGCGCCCCGCTGCAGCTGCCCGCCGGCGATGATGCCGGCTCCGATGCCGGTCGAGACCTTGACGAAGATCAGGTCGTCGACGTGCGGCCACATCGTCGCGTGCTCGCCGAGGGCGAGGATGTTCACGTCGTTGTCGACCAGCACGGGCACGTCGAACGTGCGCTGCACATAACCGGGCACGTCGAAACGATCCCAGCCGGGCATGATCGGCGGGTTGGTCGGCCGACCCGTCGAGTGCTCGACCGGTCCGGGGACGCCGATCCCGATGCCGAGCAGCGGGATGCCCCCGGCGGTCGGGGTCTCGAGCAGCGTCGCCCCGTCGGCGAGGATCACGTCGAGCAGGCTCTCGGGCCCGTCGGCGATGTCGATCGTGCGGGTGCGCGAATCGAGGATCACGCCGGCGAGATCCGCGACGGCGATCGTGGCATGCGTGGCGCCGAGGTCGACGGCGAGCACGACTCCGGCGCGGGAGTTGAAGGCCAGCCGCGCCGGCGGACGCCCGCCGGTCGAGACGGCCTCGCCCGCGGGGCGGAGAAGGTCGGCGGTGAGCAGGGCGTCGACGCGCAGTGCCACGGTCGAACGGGCGAGGCCGGTGATGGCTGCGAGCTCGGCCTTGGTGCGAGCGGTGCCGTCGCGGAGGATCTGGAAGATCTCGCCTGCGCCGGGGTTCGCGGCCGCGGCGGTGCGGAGTGCGTCGACCATTTCGTCAGTAAACCACAGACTTGGCACAGCTCTCGATCGACTTCCGATTCGTTACAAAGAACTTTTGACAAAGCTCTAGCAAAAGTCGGAGAGCCTGTGCCAGACTCGCCGGCATGACAACGGATGTCACTGGCACCGGTCTCGGGACGATCCGAGCCGGCATCCTCGGCGGAGGATTCATGGCCCGCGTGCATCGCACTGCGGCCAGAGACGCGGGCGGCGAGCTCCGCGCCGTCGCCACCCGCTCCGCCTCGGGCGGACGCCAGGCCGCAGACGAACTCGGTGCCGTGCGGGCCGAGATCGACGCCGCCGCCCTGCTCGACGCCGACGACATCGACGTGGTGCACATCTGCACCCCCAATGCCACCCACGCCGAGCTGGCGCTCCGAGCGCTCGAGTCGGGCAAGCACGTCATCTGCGAGAAGCCTCTGGCCACGAACGCCGCAGACGCCCGCAGGCTCGCCGAGACAGCGGCGTCGCGAGGGAGAGTCGGCGCGGTCCCCTTCGTCTACCGCTACCACCCGATGGTGCGGGAGGCGCGTGCGCGCGTCGCGCGGGGAGACATCGGCGAGCTCCTCACCCTCGACTGCTCGTATCTGCAGGACTGGATGCTGCGCGACACCGACGACGACTGGCGGGTGCGCTCGGCATCCGGTGGCTCATCGCGGGCGTTCGCCGACATCGGGTCGCATCTGTGCGACCTCATCGAGTTCGTGATCGGTCAGCGCATCCGCTCCCTGAGCGCTCGCACCCGTCGGGTGTTCGCCGAGCGGGCAGGCCAGGCGGTCGACACCGAGGACATCGTCGCGATTCTCGTCGAGACGGAGTCCGGTGCCCTCGGAACGCTGCTCATCTCGCAGATGGCGGCGGGTCGCAAGAACGCCCTGACGCTCGAGCTGCACGGCTCCAGGCAGGCACTCCGTTTCGAGCAGGAGCGGCCGGAGGAGCTGTGGATCGGCATGCGCGACGAGTCCCGGCTGCTGCTTCGCGACCCCGCCACGGCCGCGCCCGACTCGGCCCGCCTGCAGCGGGTGCCGTCGGGGCACGGGATGGGCTACCAGGACGCGTTCAACGGCTTCATCGCCGACGTGTACGCGGCGATCGCCGGTGCGACTCCCGACGGGCTGCCGACGTTCGAGGACGGATTCCGCTCGGCCGTGCTGACCGAGGCGGTCCTCGCCTCTGCCGCCGCGCACGGACGATGGACGGAGGTGGCGACATGACCGCGACGATCACCCAGCCGGTGCTGGAGGTGTCGGGCATCCGCAAGTCGTTCTTCGGCGTCGAGGTGCTGAAGGGCATCGACTTCGACGTGCGGCCGGGCGAGGTGCACGGCCTCGTCGGCGAGAACGGCGCCGGCAAGTCGACGCTCATGAAGATCATCGCCGGGGTGCAGCCCGCTGACGAGGGCATGGTGCGGTACCGCGGCGCAGAGGTGCGACATGCCCACCCCCGACAGGCGATGGATGACGGCATCGTGACCGTCTTCCAGGAGTTCACGCTGCTGCCCGAGCGCACGGTCGCGCAGAACGTCTACCTCGGGCGCGAGCCCCGCCGAGGCGGTTTCGTGGATCAGAAGGCGATGATCCGTCGCACCGGAGAACTGCTCGCCGACCTCGGCGTCTCGTTCATCGACCCTCAGGCGCGGGTCGGGTCGCTGACCGTCGCCGAGCAGCAGATCGTCGAGATCGTCAAGGCGCTGTCGTTCGAGGCGCAGGTCATCTCGATGGACGAGCCGACGGCCGCTCTCAGCGACCGCGAGGTCGAGCTGCTCTACGCCATCATCCGTCGGCTCACGTCTCGCGGGGTGGCGGTCATCTACGTCTCGCACCGACTCAAGGAGATCTTTGACCTGTGCGACCGCATCACGATCCTCAAGGACGGCGCTCTCGTGTCGACCGATGAGAAGGGCGCGCTGACGACCGACGAGCTCGTGCGCCGCATGGTCGGCCGCTCGATCCAGTCGTACTACCCGGATGCCGTGGCAGACACGGTCGTGGGCGAGCCGCGTCTCGAGCTCGACGGCTGCGGCAACGCGTTCGTCGACGGAGTGTCGCTCACCCTGCGCGCCGGGGAGATCGTCGGCATCGCAGGACTCCAGGGCTCCGGGCGCACCGAGCTGGTCGAGGGGATCTTCGGGATCGATCCGTTCGTGCGGGGGGCGATGCGCGTCGACGGCTCTCCGACGCGCATCACGAGCGCCAGGATGGCGGTCCGGGCAGGACTCGCGCTCGTCTCGGAGGATCGCAAGGCCCAGGGCCTGGCGCTGGGCCAGTCGGTGCTCGACAACACCCTGCTCGTGATCCGCAGCGTCTTCGCCGGTCGGACCGCCCCGTCACGACGCGAGGTACCGGGAGTGCTCAGCTCGCTGGAGATCAGCTCGCGGGGTCTCGACCAGGAGGTGCGGTTCCTCTCCGGCGGCAACCAGCAGAAGGTCGTGCTCGCCAAGTGGCTGCTCACCCAGCCCCAGATCGTGCTCTTCGACGAGCCGACACGCGGCATCGACGTCGGGGCGAAATACGCCGTGTATCAGCTCATGCGCGAGCTGGCGGCTCAGGGCAAGGCGGTGCTGATGGTGTCGAGCGAGCTGCCCGAGGTGATCGGCATGAGCGATCGGATCCTCGTGATGCACGACGGCGAGCTCGTCGCCGAGCTGCCTGCAGGGTCGGCCGAGCATGAGATCCTCGGCGCGGCCACAGGAGCGACCATCGACGGAGGTGCACGATGAAGCGGCTCCGGATCGACTCGACGGTCATCGTGCTCGGCATCCTGATCCTGACCCTCATCGTCGGCGCCATCCTCGTCGGCACCGTGGGGCGCAACTTCTTCAGCCCCGGCAACATCCGCGACATCCTCACCGGCATGAGCGTGCTCGGACTCGTCGCGATCGGCCAGACCCTGGTGGTGCTGGGTGCGTCGCTCGATCTGTCGGTCACCTATGTCGTGAGTCTCTCGAGCCTGCTGGCCGCGACGATCATGAACGGCAACCCCGCGAACGTCCCGGCGGCCGTCGCCGTCACCCTGCTCGTCTGCGCCGCCATCGGCCTGGTCAACGGCCTGATCGTCACCGTGCTGAAGGTCAACGGCTTCATCGCCACCCTCGGCGTGGGCCTCATCCTGCAGGGCATCCTCAACACGAACTTCGAAGGCTCGGCAGGCAGCGTCCCCTGGGAGTTCCAGCTCATCGGCGCCACCGGCGTCGGACCCGTTCCCGTCTCTACCATCATCATGATCGTGCTCGCGGTGCTCGTCTGGTTCCTGCTGAACCGCACCCGCACCGGCGCCCACCTGTACGCGGTCGGCGGCGACCCCGAGATCGCCCGCCTGTCGGGCGTGCGAACGAAGCCGCCGCTGATCGCCGCGCACGTGCTGTGCTCGGTGTTCGCAGGACTCGCCGGTCTGCTGCTCGCCAGCCGTCTGGGAGTCGGCAGCCCCACCGTCGGACAGCAGGGCGGCTACGCGCTGCTGTCGATCGCCGCGGTCGTGCTCGGCGGCACGCTGCTGCTGGGTGGACGAGGCTCGATCTGGGGCGCGATCGGCGGCGTCGCGATCCTCGCGGTCGTCGACAACGTCATGAGCGTCATGCAGGTCAACCCGTTCCTGAAGGACGTCGTCCGCGGCGTCGTGATCGTCGCCGCCGTCGCGGTCTACAGCCGGCGCTCGATCGTCCGTCGTCGCCCGCGCTTCGGAGCAGGCGGCACGCGGACCGGGGGAGACGATGCCGCCAAAGCGGCGGAGTCCGAGATGGCGGCCGCAGCATCCGAACTCGCCGATACGAGCCCCACCGCGGAAGGAGGACGCGCATGAACGCGCTGCGTACACTCGTGAGCCCTCGGGGCGCGGTGTTCCTGCTGCTGGCGATCCTGCTCGTGGCGGTCATGATCCTCAATCCGAGCTTCGCCGAGCCCGGCCAGTTCATGAGGTTCATCCAGCGGGTCGCCCCGATCGCGATCGTCGCGATCGGTCAGTACTTCGTGATCATCGCGGGCGAGTTCGACCTGTCCCAGGGTTCGCTGATCACGGCGCAGGTGATCATCGCCGGCAACCTCGTCGGGCAGGACGATTCGCGCACGATCCCCGTGCTGCTGCTCATGATCGTCTTCGGAGCGATCGTCGGACTCGTCAACGGCGTCATCACGACGCTGCTCAAGGTGCCGTCCTTCATCGTCACGCTCGGCATGATGCTCGCGCTTCTCGGCGGCGTCATGTGGTGGACGGGCGGAGCGGCCACCGGAAACCCGGCAGACAGCTTTCGCGAGATCGGTCGCGGCGGCATCCGCGATGTGCCGCTGCTCGAGTTCATCCCGTGGGCGGTGTTCATCCTCATCGGCTGGCTCGCGCTCGGCATGTGGATCACCAAGCGCCCGCTCGGCAAGCTGCTCATCGCGGTGGGCGACAACGCCACGGCGGTCGACTTCGCCGGTGCGCGCAGCGCCTGGGTCACGACCCGCGCCTTCGTGATCTCGTCGCTCTCGGCGACGCTCTCGGCCGTGCTGCTCGTCGGATACGCCGGGGTGCACCCCTCGGTCGGCCGCGGCTACGAGTTCGTCGCGATCACCGCGGTCGTCCTCGGCGGGGTCGTGCTGGGCGGCGGTCGGGGGTGGATCGTCGCGGCGGCGGCCGGTGCCTTCGCTCTCGAGGCCCTCTTCATGCTCCTGAACATCGCCGGCGTTCCGTCGACACTGCGAGACGCCGTGCAGGGCGTCATCATCATCGCCGCCGTCGCGTACTCCGCGGTCGCCTTCCGCGCACGACGCAAGCGCGGCCCACAGACTTCTCCGGTCCTCGAGACCGCAGAACCCGCAACAACCAGCACCATCCACACAGAAACCAGAGGAGATTAGCAATGCGACGATCAATGAAGATCGCCACCGCAGGGGTGGCTCTCTTCGGCCTCATCGCGCTCGCCGGGTGTACGACAGACCCGTCCGTGGCGCCGGCGGAGTCGGAGAACCCGGAGGAATCGGCGGAGACCACGGAGTGGTTCGACCAGGAGCTCTTCGACAAGCAGATGGAGGAGCGCGGTGTCGAGCCCCAGGGTCCGGCTGACGAGCCGTACCTCCAGCACATCAACGCCGAGATGGTCGACACCTCCGAGTTCGCGAGCGAAGGGCCCAAGAAGGCCTGCTTCGCGAACGCCTCGATCTCGAACCCGTGGCGGCAGACCGGCTGGATCACGATGAACGAGCAGCTGAAGGCGCTGCAGGAGGCGGGCGCGATCAGCGAGATGGAGACCCGCGACGCGCAGGACTCGGATGACACGCAGATCGCGGACATCGACTACTTCATCTCCGAGGGCGGCTGCGACGTCTTCCTCATCTCGCCCAACAGCACCGCGGCGATGACCCCGGCCGTCGAGCGTGCGTGCGAGACCGGCAAGCCGGTGATCGTGTTCGACCGCGGTGTCGACACCGACTGCCCGGTCACGTTCATCCACCCGATCGGCGGATTCGCGTGGGGCATCGACACCGCCGAGTTCCTCATCGACAACCTCGAAGAGGGCGACAAGGTCGTCGCGCTGCGGATCCTCCCCGGCGTCGACGTGCTCGAGCACCGGTGGGCCGCGGCGGAGAAGCTCTTCGACGAGGCCGGCATCGAGGCTGTGGACTACTTCACAGGCGCGGACCCGGCGGAGATCAAGAGCATCATCAGCGACGAGCTCGCCAAGGGAGATGTGCAGGGCGTCTGGATGGATGCCGGTGACGGCGCTGTCGCGGCGATCGAGGCGTTCGAGGACGCCGGCGCGGACTACCCGGTGATGACCGGTGAAGACGAGATGAGCTTCCTCCGCAAGTGGAAGGACACGGGGCTCACCGGGCTCGCACCGGTGTACTCGAACTTCCAGTGGCGGACGCCGCTGCTCGCCGCGCAGATGATCTTCGCCGGCGAAGAGGTGCCGAAGGAGTGGGTGCTGCCGCAGAAGCCGATCACCGAGGGTGAGCTCGACGACTACCTCACCGCCAACGAGGGCATGCCGGACGGGCACTACGCGAAGTTCGGTGGAGAGAACCTTCCCGGCTACCCGACGGTGTGGCAGGAACGTCAGATCCCGTAACGAGCAGTGACGCTCCCACTCTTCCGTCCGCGCACCCGCGGATGGGAGGGTGGGAGCACACGCGTCATCCCCGAAGGAGCAGGATGCCTCGCACGATCGCCGTCAACACCTGGGTGTGGACGTCTCCGCTGACCGATGCGACGCTCGGTCCGCTCGCACGCAAGGCCGCGGGCATGGGGTATCAGGCGCTCGAACTGCCTCTCGAGAGCATCGGGGACTGGGATCCGGCGCGGGCCCGCGACGTGCTCGACGACCTCGGTCTCGGCGCGATCGTCATCGGAGCCATGGGACCGGGCCGATCGCTGCTCGCCCAGGCGGGCGACGTCGCTGCGACTCGGGACTACCTGCGGTCGTGCATCGCGGCGGCCACGACGCTCGGCTCGGCCGTGGTCGCCGGCCCGTTCTACGCGCCCACCGGCGTGGCCTGGCGGATGACGGCCGACGAGCGCGCTCGGGTGGTGCGGGAGCTGCGCGAGAACCTCGAACCGCTGGCGTCGGATGCCGCGGATGCCGGGGTCACCCTCGCCGTCGAACCGCTCAACCGCTATGAGACCAGCGTGCTCAACACCGTGGAGCAGAGTCTCGACGCACTCGCACCGCTGCTCGGTGCGGGGGTGGGGCTGGCGCTCGACACCTACCACCTGAACATCGAGGAGAAGAAGCCGGCGGAGGCGATCCGCTCGGCGGGGTCGGCGATCGCCCACGTGCAGGTGTGCGGGAGCGATCGGGGCGCGGTCGGCGACGACCACACCGATTGGCCGGAGATCCTCCGCGCCCTCGACGATGCGGGGTATCGGGGGCCGCTCGGGCTCGAGAGCTTCACGGGCGAGAACGCGACGATCGCCGTCGCCGCGTCCGTGTGGCGACCACTCGCGGCGAGTCAGGACGATCTCGCCGCACGCAGCATCCAGGCGCTCAGAGTGCTCGGTGCCTGAGCCGTCCAGCGATACGAAGGAGTGTCCATGACCATGCACCCGGTCACCCTGTTCACCGGCCAGTGGGCGGATCTGCCCTTCGACGAGGTCGCCCGGCTCGCGGCCGAATGGGGATACGACGGCCTCGAGGTCGCCGCCTCCGGCGATCACCTCGACCTGCGGCGGGCAGACGAGGATGACGCCTACGTCGCCTCGCGCCTCGAGATCCTCGACCGGCACGGACTGCGGATCTTCGCGATCTCGAATCATCTCGCCGGTCAAGCGGTGTGCGATGCGCCCATCGACTTCCGTCACCAGGCGATCCTGCGCGACTACGTGTGGGGCGACGGGGAGGCCGAGGGCGTGCGCGCACGGGCGGCCGACGACATGAGGCGGGCCGCGCGAGTGGCCCGCAAGCTCGGCGTCGACACCGTGGTGGGGTTCACCGGCTCGTCGATCTGGCCGTATCTGGCGATGTTCCCGCCGGTGCCGGCATCCGTCATCGAGGCCGGCTTCGAGGACTTCGCCACCCGCTGGAACCCGATCCTCGACGTGTTCGACGGCGAGGGCGTGCGCTTCGCGCACGAAGTGCATCCGGGCGAGATCGCCTACGACTACTGGTCGTCGGTGCGGGCGCTGGACGCGATCGACCACCGCGAGGCGTTCGGATTCAACTGGGACCCGTCGCACATGATGTGGCAGAACATCGACCCCGTCGGGTTCATCGTCGACTTCGCCGACCGGATCTATCACGTCGACTGCAAGGACACCCGGATGCGGCCGCACAACGGGCGTGCGGGAGTGCTCGGCTCGCACCTGCCCTGGGGGGATCCCCGACGCGGGTGGGACTTCGTCTCGACCGGTCACGGCGATGTGCCGTGGGAGGACTCGTTCCGGGCGCTCGACGCGATCGGATACGACGGGCCCATCTCGATCGAGTGGGAGGATGCCGGAATGGACCGCCTGCACGGAGCGCCGCAGGCGCTCGCCTACGTGCGGTCGCTGCTGTGGCCCGTGCCCACTGCATCCTTCGACGCCGCCTTCAGCAACCAGACGACCGGAGACACCGCATGACCATTCAGCACACCGTCGTCTTCCGCCTCGTGCACGAGGCGGGCGGCCCCGAGGAGCGCGAGTTCCTCGCCACCGGCAGAGCCGTGCTCGCTTCTATCCCCGGGGTCGAGGACTTCACGATCCGTCGCCAAGTCAGCCCGAAGAGCGACCTGGAGCACCAGGTCTCGATGGTGTTCCGGGACAGGGAGGCGTACTGCGCTTACGACGCGCACCCGGCGCACACCGCTTTCGTGGCGGAGCGCTGGGTGCCCGAGGTCGCCGCCTTCCAGGAGTACGACTTCGAGGAGTGACCGGACCGACCACGCGACCGGCCGGTCGCGTGGCGCTGATCAGGCCGAGTCGCGCAGCTTCACCAGACGCTCGTGCCCGGTCTCCTCGAGCTCTGCGATGCTCTCACGCGACTTGAGGAAGTCCGAGAACGACCGGTATCCGAGGGCCTTCTCGCTGAACGACGGGTCCATGCGGCGCATATGCGTCTTCACGGCCGAGCTGTGCAGCCACTCGTCGGCGTCGGCCTTGTCGTGCCCGAGGCGCAGCGCGCGATGCAGCAGCTCCGTCGCCTCACCCTGCTCTGTGCCCTCGGCGTGCTCGTCGACCTTGACCGGAGCCGCGGTCGCAGCTGTGGCGGCGGCCGCCTGTGCCTTGGCCTTGGTGGTCTTGGCCGGCGGCCGGGACTTCGCCTTCGCAGCTGGCTCTGCGGCGGGCTCGGCGGCGGGCTCAGCCGCGACCTCCGGCACCGCGACGACGGTCGCCGGAGCGGTCTTGCTCGGACGCACCACACCGGGAAGCGAGTCGTATGCCTCGAACTCGTCGCACGCGGCGGCGAGCGACTTGGCCGTCGACCCCGCGACGCCGACGCCGATGACGTAGCGGCCCAGGCGCTTGCAGCGCTGCGCGAGGGGGACGTAGTCGCTGTCGCCGGCGACGATCACGACGTGCGTGAGGTCGGGCAGACGGAACATGTCTTCGACCGCGTCGACGGCGAGGCGGATGTCAGCGCCGTTCTTCGCATAGGCGGCGGCCGGGAAGAGCTGCACCAGATCGACGGCGCGGGCCACGAGCTGCGAGCGGTACACGGCGTTCACCGGCGACGACCAGTCGGCGTAGGCACGCGTGAGCACGAGCGTGCCGAAGGACGCGGCGTAGTCGATGATCGCGCCGACCTCGATCATGGCGCGGGAGAGCCGCTCCATGACCTCGGGGTCGGTCGGGTTCTCGGTGATGCGCTGACGATCTTTGCCGTAGGCGTTGCGTCCGTGCACACGGTCGTACCAGGAGATGACGATGTTGTCGAAGTCGAGGTAGACGGCGACACGGGCGTCGTTGGCCTCAGCCATGGTTGACTCCTTCGCGCGGGTAGCGCACCCCGATCTGGGCGCGGATCTCGTCGAGTGTGCCCATGATCGCGACGCTCTCGGCGATCGGCAGGATGTCGCCCTCGAGCACGCCGTCGGCGACGAGGCGCTCGGCCGCATGGGCCTGGTACTGCATGCCTCGGCCTGCGACCTCGGACACGTACTCCTCGACGACGCTGCCGTCGGGGAGCACGACACGGAACGTCGTCGGGGTGTACCAGACGCGATCGATGTCGATGCGCGCCTTCGTGCCGATGATGCTCGCGGCGTTCGGGCCGGCGGCACGCGACGACGAGAGGGTGGTCGAGATCGCGCCGCCTTCGTGGGTCATGACGGTGGCGACCTCGGCATCCGCTCCGGTCTCGATGAGCCGGGCCACGGAATGGATGGAGGTCGGTGCGCCCAGGACGTCCCACACGAACGAGACGGGGTAGATGCCGAGGTCGAGCAGTGCACCCCCGCCGAGCTCGAGAGCGTTCAGGCGGTGGCCGGGGTCGTCGGGGAGGAGCTGGGTGTGGTCGGCGCTGACGGCGCGGATCTCGCCGAGCGTGCCGTCGGCGATGATCTCGCGGATGCGCACCATGTGCGGCAGATACCGCGTCCACATGGCCTCCATCGCCAGCAGCCCCCGTTCGGCGGCGAGGCGCTGCAGGTCTTCGGCCTCGCTGCGGTTGAGGGTGAACGCCTTCTCGACGAGCACGTGCTTGCCGGCTTCGAGTGCGAGACGGGCGTTCTCGTGGTGCATGGGGTGCGGGGTGGACACGTAGATGATGTCGACCTCGGGGTCGGCGACCAGCGCCTCGTACGAGGGGTGCGCCCGGGCGATGTCGAAGCGGGCGGCGAACGCGTCTGCCGACTCCTGCGAGCGCGAGCCGACGGCGACGAGATCGAGCCCCGCCGTGCGCAGATCGGATGCGAACGCGCCGGCGATGCCGCCGGTCGCGAGGATTCCCCAACGAAGACCAGTCATGGTCTCAGCGTAGAGGTTCGCACCGACAGCCGGATCGTCGCGAGGATGTGTCGCCGTATTGCGCTCCGTGTCTCCGAGCTTCCGCGGCGATTGGCAGCGGCCAGGGGCGCTCGTACTTTCGGGGCATGACCGAACCGCTCATCATCGGCGCCATGGTGCGCACCCTCGGCGCCTACCCGTCGGGCTGGCGCCAGCCGGGCGCGCATCGGGATCCCTCGTCGGATGCCGACATCCTCCGTCGCATCGCGCGCGAGGGTGAGGACGCCGGACTCGACTATCTGTTCTTCGGCGATTGGCTGGCCACCGGGCCCGACCTCGAGTTCCGCGACCCGTATCTGCTGGCGCGCATCGATCCGGTGAGCGCGGTTCTGTTCCTGGCCGGCGTCACGTCGCGCATCGGCCTCATCGCCACCGTGAACACGACCTACTCAGACCCCTATGCGACCGCTCGCTCGCTCGCCTCGCTCGACGTGCTGACACGGGGCCGCGCCGGCATCAACCTCGTCACGGGTGCCGAGCCGCGCGCCGCGGGCAACCACGGTCGAGACGCGCACGCCGACAACGAGACCCGGTACGACCGCGCCGAGGAGTTCGTCGCCGCGCTGCGACGCCTGTGGGATTCGTGGAGTGACGACGCCTGGATCGCGGATGCCGAACGCGGCGTGCTGATCGATCCTGACGGCCTCCGCGGCGCCGACCTGCACGGGGAGCACGTGCGGGTCTCGGGGCCGTTGAACGTGGCCAGGCCGCCGCAGGGGCAGATCCCGATCGTGCACGCGGGGACGTCTCCTCGGTCTCGCGCACTCGCGGCCACCGAGACCGACCTGGCCCTGATCGCCGCGCCGCACCTCGCGGATGCGATCACCACCCGTCGTGAGCTGCGCGACATCGCGGCCGCTGCCGGACGCTCGCCCGAGACGCTCGCGGTGATCGCCCCGGTGCTGCCCGTCGTCGCGGACTCGGATGCCGAGGCCCGCCGCATCGTCGAGCGGCTGCTCGCCCTCGTGCCCCTCGCCGAAGGGCATCAGCCGTCGCGCACGGCCTTCCCGGCGAACCGATCGGTCGCGGCTCTGGCCGACGCCTTCGGGGTGGCGCCGGACGACCGGCTGCGAACGGCCGGTTTCGACGACGAGGTGTCCGCCGACGAGGCCCGTCGACTGGGCGAAGCCGGTGCCGCACTCATCGATCGGCTCACGCGCATCGCGGGCGTGCGCGTCGCGGGGCAGGGGAGGTCCGCTGCGCTCACCTGGCGTCATCTTGTGGCGGCGCACGCCGTGCCTGCCGCCTTCGTGGTCGGCGATGCCGCCACGATCGCCGACCACTTCGAGACCTGGCGCGACGAGGGTGCGGCAGACGGTTTCAACGTGCTCTCGGCCTTCCAGCCGGCGCAGTTCGAAGCGTTCACCCGCCTCGCGGCCCCGGAGCTGCGTCGCCGCGGCCTCCTCGGGCGCGCAGACATCGGCCACACCGGCACCCTGCGCGACCGTCTCGGCGTCGACCGGCGAGACGGGGCCGCGGCCATGCTCGCGACCTGGTGACTCCCCGGATCATTACGTCACGTTGCGCCGGGTGACCGGTCATGACGCCTCGTGACAGGGCACGTCCGTGCATGACGACTCCATTGGCGGCGGGGCTCGGAGAGTCCCTAGCGTGACCATCACCCGCACACACCACGAACCACAGCATCCCTTCTCAGGAGGACCGCATGACCCGCCGTCTCATCCGCGCAGCAGCAGTCGCGCTCCCGCTCGTCCTCGCCGCGAGCCTCGCGGCGTGCGCCTCGTCGCCGGCGCCCTCCGGAGCGTCGGACGCCTCCGGTGCCCCCGTCACCGGAGGTACGCTCACGTACCTCGAGCACCAGACGTTCACGAACCTGTACCCGCCGCAGGCGGGGTTCTATCCGAACGGCGGCGTGGTCAACAACATCACCGCGCGCCTCACCTGGCAGAACCCGGACTCGCTCGAGATCGAGCCGTGGATCGCGTCGGACTGGACCGTGAACGACGACGCCACCGAGTACACGTTCACCCTGAAGCCGGACGTCACTTTCTCGGACGGCACCCCGGTGGACGCCGCGGCCGTGGCGAAGAACTTCGACACCTACGGCCTGGGCGACCCCGAGCGCGGCCTCACTGTCTCTGAGGCGATCAACAACTACGCGTCGAGCGAGGTCGTCGACGACGACACCGTCACGTTCCGCTTCTCGGCCCCTGCTCCCGGCTTCCTGCAGGCGACCTCCACCATCAACTCCGGGCTCCTCTCGCCCGAGACGCTCGACGGAACGATCGAGGACTTCGGCGCGGGCAATGCCGAGGCCATCGTCGGCGCAGGGCCCTTCACGGTCACCGACGAGAAGCTCGGCACCGAGTTCACCCTGACGGCCCGCGAGGACTACGCGTGGGCACCCGAGAGCGCCGAGAACCAGGGGCGCCCATACGTCGACGCCGTGCACGTGCTCGTGACCCCCGAGGACTCGGTGCGCATCGGCTCGCTGCTCGCCGGTCAGGCCGACTACGTGCGCTACGTGCAGGCCTTCGACGAGGACCGCGTCGAGAGCGCAGGCTTCACCCTCTATGCGCCGCAGACCCGCGGAGTGAACAACTCGATCTCGCTGCGGCCGGAGAACCCGCTGCTCGCCGACATCACGGTGCGCCAGGCGCTCGTGGCTGCGGTCGACGCGCAGGAGGTCGTCGACACCCTGTTCACCGAGAACTACCCGGTCGCGACGTCTGTGCTGTCGCAGGAGGCGCTCGGCTACAAGGACGAGTCCGAGCACTACGCCTACGACCCCGAGAAGGCCGAGGAGCTGCTCGACGAGGCCGGATGGGAGGCGGGATCAGACGGCATCCGCGAGAAGGACGGCGAGCGTCTGTCGATCACCGTCTACGAAGCCGCCCCGCAGCCGCTGTCGAAGCAGACGCTCGAGCTCGTCGCGCAGCAGCTCGCCAAGGTGGGCGTCGAGCTCACGGTCAAGCCGGCGGATGCCGGTTCGTACGCCGAGGACACTCGTGACCCGCTGAAGACGGGGTTCTACCACTCGATGGTCGGCCGCGCGGACTTCGATGTGATCAAGAGCCAGTTCCACACGAAGAACCGTGACGCGCTGATCTCGAACGACGCCGAGCTCGATGCTCTGCTCGAGGCTGTCGCCTCTGAGCCCGACACCGAGAAGCGCGCTGAGGCGTCGCAGGCGGTGCAGGACTACATCGCCGAGCAGGCGTACGTCATCCCGCTGTTCGAGGAGCCGCAGGTCTACGGCGCCGCGACCTATGTGCACGGCGTGGACTTCGAGTCGGTCGGTCGCCCCACCTTCTCGGGCGTCTGGCTCGCCGAGCACTGAGCCTGAGCGACGGTGCATCGATGAACTTCGTCCTCCGACGAGCCGGGCAGGCCGCGATCGTCCTGATCGCGGCCTTCACGGCCACCTTCTTCCTGCTGCAGCTGCTGCCGGGCGACGCGATCCTGATCAAGTTCTCCGACCCCAGTCTCGGACTGTCGCCCGAGCAGCTCGACGGGATCCGCGCCACCTACGGCACCGACCTGCCGTGGTGGCAGCAGTACCTGCACGCGGGGCTCGGGTTCCTCGGAGGCGACTTCGGCTTCTCGACGCAGTTCGGCACCCCGGTGCTGACGATGCTCGGCGAGGCACTTCCGTCGACGCTGCTGCTCGCGTCGCTCGGACTCGTGGTGGCGCTGCTGATCGCGGTGCTCGTCGCAGGGCTCTCGTCGCTCGCACCGTTCGCGTGGCTGCGCGACGGCATCCGCCAGGTGCCGGGTCTGTTCGTCGCCGTGCCGGTGTTCTGGCTCGGCATCCTGCTCATCCAGGTCTTCTCGTTCGGTCTCGGCTGGGTGCCGGTCGTCGGCGCCGACCCGATCGCGGGGCTCATCCTGCCGGTGCTCACGCTCGCCGTGCCGATCTCGGCGCCGCTCGCACAGGTGCTGGTGCGGGCGATCGACCAGGTGCAGGCGCAGCCCTTCATCACCGTAGTGCGCGCCAAGGGCGCGCCGCCGTCGTGGGTCCTGACCCGCTCGGTGGCGCGCAACGCGGCACTGCCGACGCTCACGATCGCCGGCGTGCTGTTCGGTGAGCTGGTCGGCGGCGCGGTCGTCACCGAGACCGTGTTCGGCCGCACCGGCATCGGCAGGCTCACCGAACAGGCGGTGTCGAACCAGGACATCCCGGTGCTGCAGGGCGTCGTGCTGCTGTCGGCGCTCGGCTTCGTGCTCATCAGCTTCGCCGTCGACCTCGTCACCCCGCTGATCGATCCCCGTCAGCGCACCCTCTCGAAGGCAGGAGTCTCGGCATGACCGTCGCAGCCATCGCCGCATCCGCCGACCCCGCCGTCGAGCCCCCGCACGAGGATGTCGCGGCATCCGCCCCGAGCAGACGGTCCCGGCGACTCGGGGCCCGACCCTGGGATCTGTACCTCGCCATCGCCGTGGTGGCTCTCGCGGTGCTCTGGGCTGTGATCCCGGGCGTCTTCGCGCCGGGCGACCCGCTCACCGGCACCCCCGCAGACAAGCTGCTGCCGCCGAGCGCGGCGCACTGGTTCGGCACCGACACCCTGGGGCGCGACCTGTTCGGTCGCGTCGTGCACGGGTCCGTGCACTCGCTCTCCGGCGCCCTCATCGCCGTCACCCTCGGCCTCGCGCTGGGCACGATCCTCGGCGCGATCGCCGGGGCCGTCGGCGGTGTCGTCGACGACATCCTGATGCGCGTGGTCGATGTGCTGCTGGCGATCCCCGGCCTGCTGCTCTCGCTCTCGGTCATCATCCTGCTCGGCTTCGGCACCGTGAACGCGGCGATCGCCGTCGGGCTCGGCAGCGTCGCGGCATTCGCCCGTCTGATGCGATCGGAGGTCGCACGGGTGCGCCGCAGCGAATACGTCGAGGCGGCGTACGGCAGCGGCGGCACCTTCTTCACGGTGCTCCGCCGGCATGTGCTGCCCAACTCGCTCACCCCGATCGTGGCGCTCGCCGCACTGCAGTTCGGCACCGCGATCCTGGCGATCTCGACCCTCGGCTTCCTCGGTTACGGTGCTCCGCCGCCCACACCGGAATGGGGACTGCTCATCGCCGAAGGGCGCAACTACACGGCGACCGCGTGGTGGCTGACCGCTCTGCCCGGTCTCGTCGTGGTCGCGGTCGTGCTGAGCGCCAATCGCATCTCGCATCGCATCGGAAGGAAATCACGATGACCGTTCTCGCCGTCGACGACCTCAGGGTCTCGTACGCCACCCGGGAGGGGCGGCGCGAGGTCGTGCACGGCGTCTCGTTCGAGATCGCCGAGGGCGAGGCGCTCGCGCTGGTGGGGGAGTCCGGCTCGGGCAAGTCGACCACCGCGCACGCCCTGCTGGGTCTGCTGCCTGCCGGCGGCAGGGTCGAAGGCGGCGCGGTGCGCCTCGGCGACCTCGACATCTCGGGCTGGACGGATCGTGCCCTGCGCAGCATCCGCGGCCCCGAGATCGGTCTCGTCCCGCAGGATCCGGTGACTTCGCTCGACCCCGTGCGCACGATCGGCGCGCAGGTCGAGGAGGTGCTGAAGCTGCACGGTCACCGCGACCGTCGCTCGCGCCGGGCGCGGGCGATCGAGCTGCTCGAGCGGGTCGGCATCGACGACCCGGAGCTTCGCGTGCGCCAGTATCCGCACGAGCTCTCCGGTGGCATGCGGCAGCGGGTGCTCATCGCATCCGCGATCGCCCTGCGCCCCCGACTGCTGATCGCCGACGAGCCGACCAGCGCGCTCGATGCCACCGTGCAGCGCAAGGTGCTCGATCTGCTCGACGAGCTGCGCCGCGAGGAAGGCACGAGCATCCTGCTCGTCACCCACGACCTCGGAGTCGCCGCCGACCGTGCGCAGCGCCTGGTGGTGCTCAAGGACGGGCGCATCGTCGAGCAGGGCGCGAGCGAGAAGGTGCTCGCGTCACCGTCCGACGGCTACACGAAGCAGCTGCTCGCCGACGCCCCAGCGTTCGTCACCGGGTTCCGTCGGCCCGAGGCGCCGCCGTTCCTGCGGGATGCCGCGGCGGTGGCCGCCGAGAACCCGTTCGCGATCACCGCGACCGGACTCGTCAAGGAGTTCGCGGTCGCCCGACGCGAGCGCTTCCGTGCGGTCGACGACGTCTCGTTCCGGGTGCGCCGGGGCACGACGCACGCCCTGGTCGGCGAATCGGGATCGGGCAAGACCACGACCGCGCGCCTGATCACGCGGTTCCATCAGCCGGATGCCGGGGCGATCGAGATCGACGGCGAAGATGTCACCGGCCTGTCGGGGCAGCGCCTGCGCGCCCTGCGCCGCCGCATCCAGCTCGTCTACCAGAACCCGTTCGCCTCGCTGGACCCGCGGCAGCAGATCGTCGACATCATCGCCGAGCCATTGCAGAACTTCGGTGTCGGGTCGCGCGCCGAGCGCAACGACCGCGCGCAGGCGCTGCTCGACAGGGTGTCGCTGCCGAGCGACGTCGCCCGGCGCACGCCGCGTGAGCTCTCGGGCGGTCAGCGCCAGCGGGTGGCGATCGCGAGGGCGCTCGCCATCGACCCCGAGATCGTCGTGCTCGACGAGGCGGTGTCGGCTCTCGATGTGACGGTGCAGGCGCGCATCCTCGAACTGCTCACCTCTCTGCAGTCGGAACTGGGGCTGACGTACCTGTTCATCTCGCACGACCTCGCCGTCGTGCGTCGGATCAGCCACACGGTCTCGGTCATGCGCCGCGGCCGCATCGTCGAGGAGGGCAACACCGAGCACCTCTTCCACGACCCGCAGCACGAGTACACCCGGGAGCTGCTCGCAGCAGTCCCGGGACGAACGGAGCAGCCCGCATGACCGGACCCACGATCGCCTTCTTCACACGTCTGCTCGACGACGCACCTCCTGCCGAGCGGTATGCGCTCGCGACCGAGCAGATCCAGCACGCCGAGCGACACGGCGTCGGTCGCGCCTGGGTGGCGCAGCATCACTTCCGCGCCGCAGAGGGCGGGCTCCCTTCGCCCCTCGTGTTCCTCGCGAACGTCGCGGCGCAGACGTCGCGCATCCGCCTCGGCACCGGGGTCGTCACGCTTCCGCTCGAAGATGCAGTGCGCGTAGCCGAGGATGCCGTGGTCGCCGATCTGCTCGCGGGCGGGCGCATCGATCTGGGCCTGGGAAGCGGCGGGACGCCGTCCTCGTTCATTCCGTTCGGAGAGGACGTGCGCGACAAGGCGTCGACCTACGACCGCAAGCTCCGCCTGCTCCTCGACGCGCTCTCGGGGCGAGACATCGGCGCGGACAACACTCTCTATCCGGATGCAGGCAGCCTCGCCGACCGCATCTGGCAGGCCACGTTCTCGTCGCCGGGCGGTCACCGCGCCGGCATCCACGGGCACGGCCTGCTGCTCTCTCGCACTCAGCCGAGATCGGCCGATGACCTGCACGCACCTCTCTCGGCGCTGCAGGATCCGGTGATCGATGCCTACCTCGACGCTCTGCCCGCCGGCATCGCTCCGCGCATCACCGCCTCGCGCACGGTTTTCGTGGCGGACGACCGCGCCGAGGCCCTGCGCTTCGCGGAGGTCGGCCTGCGCCGAGCGGCCGAGGGATTCCGGCGTCAGGGGCAGACGATTCCGGGTGACGACCTCGACGAGCTGATCGTCGCGCTCGATACCCATCTCGGCACCCCCGAGCAGGTCGCCGAATCGCTCGCCGCCGACGCGACTCTCGCGAGGGCCACCGAGGTGGCGTTCCAGGTGCACTCGGTCGATGCGCCGCACGCGCACGTGCTGCGCTCGATCGAGCTCTTCGCCGAGCAGGTGGCCCCCGCTCTCGGCTACACCCTCACCGACATCATCAAGGAGAAGGCATGACCACCGACATCGTCGACCAGATCGTGGGGGTGACGCCCGAGCTCGACGCGCTGCGGCGCCGTCGCCCCGTCACCAGGGAGCAGCTGCAGGCGAGCTTCGACGCGCTCTTCGCGCCCGTGTCGACGGAGGAGGTGTCGCAGGCCGAGCGCGAGCTGATCGCCGCCTTCGCCACGCGCCTCGCCGGAGACGACGATGCCACGGGCACGTTCTACGCCGACCGAGCGCTGGCAGTCGACCCGCAGCGCGGGGCCGTCGTGATCGCGGAGGCAGTGGATGCCGCGGTCACCGGGCCGTTCGGCTCGTACACCGAGGTGGGATTGCAGGCGGAGAACACCGAGGGCGAGCGCTACACGCCGTCGGCCGAGGTCTCCGGGGCACTCGGCGAGCGTCTCGCCGCCGCGCTCGTGCACACGCACCTGCTCGTGTTCCGCCCGCGGGAGTCGTCGGCTGACGACATCCAGCGGCTGGTCGATGCGGGGTGGTCGGCCGACGGCATCGTGACGCTGTCGCAGCTGGTGTCGTTCCTCGCGTTCCAGCAGCGCGTGATCACAGGACTGACCGCACTTCAGAAGGGAATCGCCGCATGACCGCTCTGCTGCACGACATCGCACCGCACCCCGAGGCATTCACCCGTGCCGAAGTCGGCTGGACCCCTCACCTCCCGCCGCTCGCAGAGGAGGAGCTGACCGAGCGCCACTACGACGGACTCGTCGACGCCTCGCGCGCGAAGAACGACTACTTCCGTCTGCTGGCGCGCGATCCCGAGGTGCTCAAGGCGCGCACGCTCGTCGACAAGGACATCTTCTACAACGCCGCTGAAGGGCTGCCTCGCGCCGAACGCGAGCTCTCGGCGACGGCCGCCTCTCGCCGCAACGGCTGCGTGTTCTGCGCCTCGGTGCACGCACGCTTCGCGGCGCACCACAGCAAGCGCGTCGACGACGTCGATCGCCTGCTGGACGAGGGCGTCGATGCCGATCTCGGCGAGCGATGGAACGCGGTGGTGGCGGCATCCGTTGCGCTGACCGACACCCCGAGTGTGTTCGGCGCCGACGAGATCGCCCGTCTGCGCGCGGCCGGCCTCGACGATCTCGAGATCGCCGACGTCATCCACGGGGCCGCGTTCTTCAACTGGGCGAACCGACTGATGCTCTCGATCGGTCGCCCGGTGGCTCCCGCCTGAGCGGGGGTCTCTACGGGATCAGCACGATCCTGCCCGAGGCGGCGCCGGACTCCATGAGCTCATGGGCCTGTGCCGCTTCGGCGAGCGGCAGCTCGGGTCCGAGCTCGATGACGAAGTCTCCGGTCGCGAGCAGCTCGACGGTCGCGCCCAGGGCCTCGGCCCGCCACGCGAGCTCCTGCTCTGTGAGCGGCTCAGGCGAGCCGCCCGAGAAGGCGCGGATGCCGAAGGATGCGGCGTCCGGTCCGCGCACGATCGTCGCGATGCGGTCGCGGTCGGCGACGAGTTCGAGAGACGCCTCGATGGCCTCATCGGTGCCGGCACAGTCGAGGGCGACGGTCACGCCGTCCGGTGCGGCCTCGCGCACGCGTTCGAGCAGACCGTCGCCGTAGGCGACCGGGGTCGCGCCGAGTTCACGTAGCTGTTCGTGCCGCGCGGGACTGGCCGTGGCGATCACGGTGGCACCCCACGCGACGGCGAACTGCACGGCCGCCTGGCCGACCGAGCCGGAGCCACCGTGCACGAGCAGCACGTCGCCCTCGATGACGTCGAGCGAGCGGAGCGCCTGGTAGGCGGTGCCGGCGGGGATGCCGATGCCGGCCCCCTCCGCTGAGGTGACCGCATCGGGCAGCGCCACGAGCTTCTCGACCGGCACGGCGAGCATGCTCGAGTAGGTGCCGCGAGTGTCGCGGATCGCGACGCGGTCACCCACCGCGAAGCCGTCGACGTCGTCGCCGAGCGATTCGATCACCCCGGCGCCGTCGAAGCCGACGGCACGTGGCTCGGTGATCGGCGGCGAGGGGCGCTTCGCGCTGCGCAGCTTGGCATCGATCGGGTTGGCCCCTGCCGCCTCGATGCGCACCACGGCTTCGCCGCTCAGCGCGATCGGATCGGGGATCTCGATCAGGTGCAGCACATCAGGGGAACCGAACTCTGTGTAGACGATCGCGCGAGCCATGCCCTCAGGCTACCCCCGGGATGCCAGCACTTTCATGATGCGCTGCGGCGAGACGGGCTGCGCGGTGCCGAGGCGCTGTGCGAACACGCTCACGCGATACTCCTCGAGCAGCCAGCGGGTCTCGACGAGCGCAGCGGGGGCGCCGGGCTCGAGCGGGATCGTCCCTCCGGCATCCTCGAACACCTTCGCCATGCGCTCGAACTCGCTCATGCGCGTGCGGTCCTTGCCCGGTTCGTTCGCCAGGGTCTTCAGCCGGTCGAGCATGCCGTCGAGGTAGCGGGGGAAGTGCGCGAGGCGGTCGACGCCCGCCGCAGAGACGAACCCGGGATGCAGCAGCCCCGAGAGCTGAGTGCGGATGTCGTTGAGCGGCCCCAGCAGAGCGAGCGAGTTCTGCGACTTGATGCCGCGCTCGACGTCACGTGCCTTGGTGAGGATGCGGGCGACGAGCGAGACGCAGGCGAAGAGCTCGTCGACGAGGGACGCCGAGACGGCGTCGCGCACGCGTTCGAACTCAGCCCGGGTGCGCACGATGCCCCCGGGCGCCAACCGGTCGATCGCGCTCTGCACCACGGCGGCGCGGCAGTCCTCGATGAGGGCGGCTGCGGATTGATACGGCGACGCGGCGAGTGCGAGCTTCTCCTGGCTCGTGAGGTGCTGCTGCACGTACGACGAGGGTGAGGGCACGCCGAGCAGCACGAGACGCAGCACGCCGGCGCGGGTGGCCGCGCTCGCAGCATCCGCCGTCGATTCGACCCGCACCGACACGGTCTTGCCCTGATCGACGATCGCGGGGTACCCGCGCACGACACCACCGGCGACTCGGGTGTCGAGCACCTCGGGCAGGTCACCGAACGTCCAGGCGGTCAGGCCGTCCTGCTCGATGGAGGCGGCGGCAGCCGCGGCCGGCTGCGGGCCCTTCGACGGCCCCGGTCTGCGGGGCGGGGCCGCGATCGAGCGGGCCACGCTGCTGCGGGCCCGATCGGCGAGCTCCGCCTGCAGTGTGCTGAGGTCGCGGTTCGATCCTGCGACGCGTCCGCGCTCATCGACGGCGCGGAAGTTCATGCGCAGGTGCGCGGGCACCCGGTCGTCCTCGAAGTCGGCAGCCGACACGAGCTGATTCGCGAGGGGCTGGATGAGGCGGGCGAGCGCCTCCTTCAGCGTGCGGTTCGGGAGGCCGCCGTGCGACTCGGGCCCGTCTCCGGCGAGCTCGGCGCCGAACTTGTCGGCCCAGTCGGCGGCGGGAACCACGTGACGGCGGATCGCCTTGGGCAGCGCACGGAGCAGACCCGTGACGAGCTCGGCGCGGAGGCCGGGCACCTGCCAGTCGAAGCCCCTGTCCTCGATCTGCGCGAGCAGGGGGAGCGGGATCACGACGCTCACGCCGTCGTCGGCGGCTCCTGGCTCGAAGCGGTAGGCGAGCCCGAGCACCTGGTCGCCCTGGGTCCATCGCGTGGGGAACTCGCTCTGATCCGCCCTGCTCTCGTCGTCGAGCAGGTCGGCCTCGCGCATCACGAGCAGCTTCGGCGTGGCGGCCAACGTCTCGCGCCACCATTTCTCGAACGAGCGCACGTCGAAGACGTCGGCGGGGATGCGCTCGTCGTAGAAGCGGAAGACCGCCTCGTCGCCCGCGAGGATGTCGCGGCGGCGCTCGCGCTCCTCGAGCTTCTCGAGACGCTTGCGCAGCTCGGCGTTGCTGCGCCAGAACGCGCTGACCCGCTTGTCGATGCGCGTCGGATCCCACTCGCCTTCGACGAGCGCGTGCCGCACGAACATCTCTCGCGAGGCCGCTCGGTCGATTCGGGCGAACTGCACGCGGCGGCGGGGGATGATCTCGACCCCGAACAGCGTCACCTTCTCGTAGGCGACAGCCGCCCCTGCATCCTTCGACCAGTGCGGCTCGGTCACCTGGCGCTTCGCGAGGTCGCCGGCGAGCGCCTCGGCCCACGCGGGGTCGATCGCGGCGACCGTGCGGGCATAGGTGCGCGAGGTCTCGACGATCTCGGCGGCCATGACCGCCTGCGGCGCCTTCTTGCGCAGCGCCGAGCCGGGGAAGATCGAGAAGCGGATGCCTCGGGCGCCGCGATACTCGGCCTGACGGCGCTTCGCATCCTTCGGCGGAGTCTTGGTCTGGCCCCGGCTCGGCGTGTTGCGCTCGTCGAGGATCCCGATCTGCGACAGCAGACCGGCGAGCAGGGCGCGGTGGATCGCATCCGGATCAGCGGTGCCGGTGCCTCGGGCGTCTTTGTCCTTCACCAGCGACCGCAGCTGACGGTGCACGTCGAACCATTCGCGCACCCGCACGTAGTTCAGGTGCTCCGAGCGGCAGAGCCGGCGGAACGCGCTCGAGCCGAGCTCGCGCTGCTGCTCTCTGAGGTGGTTCCAGAGGTTCAGGATCGAGAGGAAGTCGCTCGTCGGATCGGCGAACCGGGCGTGCATGCGGTCGGCCTCGTCGCGCACGCTCTGCGGCGCCTCCTGCGAGGGACGCTCGCGCACGTCCTGGATCGACATGCCGGCGACGATCGCGAGCACGTCGCGCGTGACGTCGGCCCCGCCGGGTCGTCCGGCCTCGATGAGCATGCGGGCGAAGCGGGGATCGATCGGGATGCGCGAGATGTCGCGGCCGATGCGGGTCAGGCGAGGGGTGTCACCGCTTCCGGTCACGGCGCCGAGTTCGGTGAGCAGGTCGACTGCGGCCTTCACGCCGCGGGAGTCGGGCGGGGTGAGGAACGGGAAGGCGGTGATGTCGCCGAAGCCGAGCGACAGCATCTGCAGGATGACGGAGGCGAGCGAGGTGCGCAGGATCTCGGGTTCGGTGAACTCCGGTCGACTGTCGAAGTCCTCTTCGCTGTACAGCCGGATCGCGATGCCGTCGCTCGTGCGACCGGCGCGGCCGGAACGCTGGTTCGCGGAGGCCTGCGAGATCGCCTCGATCGGCAGCCGCTGCACCTTCGAGCGGTTGCTGTATCGCGAGATGCGCGCGGTGCCGGTGTCGATCACATAGCGGATGCCGGGAACCGTGAGGCTGGTCTCGGCGACGTTCGTGGCGAGCACGACGCGGCGGCGCACCCCGGCGACGCGGCTCTTCTCGAACACCCGGTGCTGCTCGGCGGCCGACAGTCGGCCGTAGAGCGGCAGCACCTCGGTGGGGGAGCGGTCCTTCGAGTAGGCGCCGCGCACGGCATCCGCCGCGTCCCTGATCTCGGCCTCGCCGGGCAGGAAGACGAGCACGTCGCCCGGCTCCTCGCGGTCGAGCTCGCGCAGCGCAGCGACGATAGCGGTGACCTCATCGGCTTCCGCCTCCTGGGCTGCTGAGCCCGCCGAAGCGTCCTCCGTCTGGGCGCGATAGCGGATCTCGACCGGGAAGGTGCGTCCCGACACCTCGATGACCGGCGCCGGCACGCCGTCGGGCGAGGCGAAGTGCCGGGCGAAGCTCTCGGGGTCGATCGTCGCCGAGGTGATGATCACCTTGAGGTCGGGGCGTTCGGGAAGGATCCGCACCAGGTAGCCGAGCAGGAAGTCGACGTTGAGCGAGCGCTCGTGCGCCTCGTCGATGATGATCGTGTCGTAGCGGCGCAGCAGCCTGTCGCGGTGGATCTCGTTGAGCAGGATTCCGTCGGTCATCAGCGCGATGCGCGTCTCGTCCGACACCTTGTCGGTGAAGCGCACCTTGTAGCCGACGAGGGAGCCGAGCTCGACCTGCAGTTCCTCGGCGACGCGCTCGGCGATGGTGCGGGCGGCGAGACGACGGGGCTGAGTGTGCGCGATGCGCTCGCGCCCGAGGTCGAGGCAGATCTTCGGCAGCTGGGTCGTCTTGCCCGAACCCGTGGCACCGGCGACGATGACGACCTGGTTGTCGCGGATGGCGTCGGCGATCTCGTCCCGCGCGGCGCTGACGGGCAGCTCGGGAGGATAGAAGATCACAGGGGAAGGCATAGAACTCCCATCGTACGATTCATCCGTGAGCACTGTGTCGAAGCCCCTCCCCGCAACGCGGTGGTTCCGCGAGTTCGGGCGCGCTCCCCGCATCCTCGGGCTCGACGTGGCGCGAGGGCTGGCGGTCCTCGGCATGGCGGGTGCGCACATCGGTGAGACCGAGGCGTTCGATCCGTCGGACCTGTCGACGTGGACCGATCTGGTGCACGGCCGCTCGTCGATCCTGTTCGCGGTGCTCGCCGGCATCTCGATCGCCCTGATGACGGGACGCAGCACGATCCCGGAGCCAGAGCGGATGCCGAGCATCCGCCTGCAGCTGGTCGGTCGTGGCGCGGTGATCTTCATGATCGGGCTGGCCCTCGAGATGCTGAACACGCCGATCGCGGTGATCCTCACGATCTACGGACTTCTGTACGTGGCCGTCATCCCGTTCCTCCGGTGGCAGCCGTGGAAGCTGCTGATCGCCGCCGGCATCCTGGCACTCGCGGCGCCGGCCGTGCTCGCGCTGCTGGCCGCGCTCACGCTGAACCCCACCGGAGCGGGCATCAGCCTCGTGCTCTACGGCTCGTATCCGATCACGGCCTGGCTCGCGTTCGTCTTCGCCGGCATGGCTCTCGGGCGCCTGCACGTCGAGAAGCTCGAGACCGCGGCGATCACGTTCGGCGTCGGCGTGGGGCTGATGTTCGTCGGCTATGGGCTCGGCCTCGTCGGGGGTGTCGCCGGCATCAGATCCTCCTCGTGGATGACAGGCGGAGAGGGGGCATCGGGATGGGACACGTACCCCGATGCACTGGCCGCGGCCGACCCCGGTGGCGCCGTCGTCCGAGCGATCTTCGCCGTCGACCCGCACTCGGGTGGGACGGCCGAGATCCTGGGCTCGGGCGGGTTCGCTCTGTCGGTCATCGCACTGTGCGTGCTGCTCAGCGGGCCGCTGCGCGCCGTGCTCCTTCCGCTGGGGGCACTGGGGTCGATGCCGCTGTCGGCCTACAGCGTGCACGTCGTGTCGGTCGCGCTGATCGCAGGACCCGGAGGTTTCTTCTCGAGCAACGCCTTCTGGGCCGCCACCGCGATCGTGCTCCTTCTCGTCACGTCGCTGTGGTCGATCCTGTTCGGTCGAGGGCCGCTCGAGCGGCTCGTCGGATGGGCTGCGACGAGGATGGCCGCCGTTTCCCCTGAGCCACCTGTCATCACCGGTCGTAGGGTGGAACCATGACGATTCCTGCACTCGAACTGAACGACGGCCATTCCATCCCGCAGCTCGGCTACGGGGTGTTCAAGGTGCCGGCCGACGAGACCGAGCGCGCTGTGAGCGAGGCGCTCGAGATCGGCTACCGCCACATCGACACGGCCGCCATCTACGGCAACGAAGAGGGCGTCGGCGCGGCCATCGCCGCTTCCGGCATCGCCCGCGACGAGCTGTTCATCACCACCAAGCTCTGGAACGACCGTCACCACGGCGAGGAGCCGCGTGCGGCCATCGCCGAGAGCCTCGAGAAGCTCGGGCTCGAGAACGTCGACCTCTACCTCGTGCACTGGCCCACCCCGGCCAAGGACGACTACGTGCACGCGTTCGCCAAGCTCATCGAGTTGCGCGAAGCGGGCCTGACTCGCAGCATCGGCGTCTCGAACTTCCTCGTGCCGCACCTCGAGCGAGTGGTGAACGAGACGGGTGTGACCCCTGCGGTCAACCAGATCGAACTGCACCCGGCCTACCAGCAGCGCGACGTCGTCGACTGGGCGACCGAGCACGGCATCCGCATCGAGTCGTGGGGCCCGCTCGGCCAGGGCAAGTACGACCTGTTCGGCACGCCGGCGATCGCCGAGGCCGCAGCCGCGCACGACGTCACCCCTGCTCAGGCGGTGCTGCGCTGGCACCTGCAGAAGGGGTTCATCGTCTTCCCGAAGTCGGTGCGGGCCGAGCGCCTGCGCGAGAACCTCGACGTGTTCGGCTTCGAGCTGACGGATGCCGAGATGGGGAAGATCGACGCGCTCGACCCGCTCGACGGCTCGGGCCGCGTCGGCTCGCACCCCGACGACGTGAACTGAGGCGCCCCGTTTCGACAGATGACGCCCCGTGTCGCTTTGCGCGACACGGGGCGTCGTCGTGAGTAGCGTCAACGGCATGACTGCTCCCTACCGCGTCGTCGCCGTCTCCGGCTCTCTGCACGAGCCCAGCAAGACCACGGCACTCGTCCGTGCGATCGCCGGGGCGATCGCCGAGCGCGCCGAGGTCGAGATCGAGGTCATCGAGCTCACCGACATCGGTCCGTCGCTCGCGGGGGCACTCCGTCGTGACCAGCTGCCGGCGAGCGTCGAGGAGAAGCTCGTGGCCATCGAGGCGTCCGACCTGCTGATCGTGGGCAGCCCCGTCTACCGTGCGTCCTTCACCGGACTGTTCAAGCATCTGTTCGACTTCGTCGGCCAGTACGAGCTCGTCGGCAAGCCGGTGCTGCTCGCGGCGACCGGAGGCGGCGAGCGCCACGCGCTGATCATCGAGCATCAGCTGCGGCCGCTGTTCGCCTTCTTCCAGGCACTCACGCTGCCGCTCGGCGTCTACGCCAGCGACACCGACTTCGACGGCTATGTGATCGCGTCCGACGTGCTCCGCGCGCGCATCGACCTCGCCGCCGACCGTGCACTGCCGCTCGTCGGCTACGCCGCCTCTCGACCGGCGGAGCTGCTCGTCTCCTGACGCTCTCGTCGTGCGCTGATCGGCGTAGCGTGGGCGTATGACGAACCGGCTCGCCGACACGCTCAGCCCCTACCTCCGTGCACACGCGGACAACCCCGTCGACTGGTATCCCTGGGGGCCGGAGGCATTCGCCGAGGCGCAGCGCCGTGATGTGCCGCTGCTGATCTCGATCGGCTATTCGACCTGCCACTGGTGCCACGTGATGGCGAGGGAGTCGTTCGCCGACCCCGACACGGCCGCCCTGATCAACCGCGACTTCGTGGCGATCAAGGTCGACCGTGAAGAGCATCCCGATGTCGACGGCGCCTACATGGCCGCCGCGTCGGCGTTCACCCAGAACCTCGGGTGGCCGCTGACGGTGTTCGCGACGCCGCGGGGTCGCACGTTCTACGCGGGTACCTACTGGCCACCCGAGGCACGACAGCCGATGCCCGCGTTCCGCGACGTCCTCGCCGCTGTTCAGGAGGCCTGGACCCTGCGGCGGGTGCAGGCCGAGGAGTCGGCCGATGCTGTGACCGATGCGCTCGCCAGGGCGGGGGCCGCGATGCCCTCCGACCTGCCGGACGCCGTGGCGCTCGCCGGAGCGGCCGAGACGATCGCCGCGCGCGAGGATCGCCAGTTCGGCGGGTTCGGCGGTGCCCCGAAGTTCCCCGTCGCGACGACCCTGAGCCTGCTGCAGACACCGCTGGTGCGGCGAGAGGCTCCGGATGCCGCGGCCTCAGCCGACCGGGCGCTCGCGGCGATGTCGGCGTCGGCTCTGCGCGACGCCGACGGCGGCTTCTTCCGCTACGCGACCCAGCGCGACTGGACGGTGCCGCACTACGAGCGGATGCTGACCGACAACGCCCAGCTGCTCGCCATCGCGCTCGACGCGGGGGACGAGACGACGGCGCGGGGTATCGCGGACTTTCTCGTGGGCACGCTGCGTCGAGAGGGCGGCGGGTTCGGCGCTGCGCAGGACTCGGAGTCGTGGATCGACGGCGAGCGCAGCGAGGGTGGCTACTACCTGCGGCCGGTGTCGGAGCGCGCGGGCCTCGAATCGCCGGCCGTCGACGGCAAGGTCATCACCGGCTGGAACGGCTTGGCTATCGGGGCGCTCGCCCGCGCCGGGGCGAGGCTCGGCGAGCCGACGTGGATCGCGAAGGCGGAGGATGCCGCGGCCTACGTGCTGTGGGTGAACCGCGACACGGCGGGTGCGCTGGTGCGCGCGTCTCTCGACGGCACCGCGTCGCAGGCCGTCGCGACCGCCTCCGACGTCGCGCTGCTGGCCGACGGGCTGTTCGCGCTCGCCGTCGCGACCGGCGACCCGCGGTGGGCCGCCGAGGGCCGTGGTCTGCTCGATGTGGTTCTCGCCGGCATCGAGGGCGATCCGCTGCTCGCCGAGCACGGCATCGCGGTCGCGCCCGACCAGACCGACGGCGACCTGCCCTCGGATGCGGCCGCGGTCGCCGCCGCGTCGCTCACCGCATGGCGGCTCGGGGCAGGGGACCGCTATCGCGAAGCCGCCGCCGTGCGGGTGCGCGAGCACTCCGGGTCGTCGATCGGTCAGCCGTTCGCGCATGGCAGCCTGCTGCGGGTCGCCGCGGGGCTCGTCGATGCGCCGAGGCAGCTCGTCGTCGTCACGGAGGCGCCGGAGGGGGCTCTGGCCTCCAGGGCCCGCACGGCCGACGCGGATGTGATCGCGGTCGTCAGTCCTTCGCAGGCGCGGGCATTCGCGGATGCCGGTTTCGAGCTGTTCGAGGGCAAGGGTAGCGCGGTCGAGAAGGCCTTCGACTGTCGAGCCTTCCTGTGCCGACTGCCCGTGAGCGATCCGTCCGAGGTGGCGATCGAGCGCTGAGGGCTCAGCGGGACTTGTGTGGCTGCGATCGTAGTCCGCGTCGATTGGCCTGCCGTGCGGCATCCGGTCTAGTGTTGCGCGATGGCAGGCGCCACCTCGCGCCCCGCTTCAGGAGGCACGCGCATGACCACCGAGGTTCCGACCACCACGACCACGACCAAAGGGCTGCAGCCCGGGCTGACCCGTCGGCAGATCTCGATGATGGGGCTCGGCGGCGCGATCGGCGCCGGGCTCTTCGTCGGCTCAGGGCAGGCGATCAGCATCGCCGGTCCTGCCGTGCTGATCTCCTACCTCGTCGCCGGTGCGATCGTGGTGCTGATCATGGCGATGCTCGCCGAGATGGTCGCCGCTCGTCCGAGCTCGGGCGCCTTCAGCTCGTACGCGCAGAAGGCTATGGGCCGCAGCGCCGGCAGTGCCGTGGGCTGGC
This sequence comes from Microbacterium sp. K2, assembly GCF_051365005.1. NCBI lineage: Bacteria > Bacillati > Actinomycetota > Actinomycetes > Micrococcales > Microbacteriaceae > Microbacterium > Microbacterium sp. K2. The sequence goes on from NZ_JBLWII010000007.1 coordinate 92,173, forward strand.
TCTACTGGATCCAGCTCATCGTGGTGATCGCCGCGGAGGCCACCGGTGCCGGCGCGATCGTCGCGGCGTGGATCCCCGGCATCCCGGCCTGGGCGTGGGTGCTCGTCTTCGTCGTCGCACTGACCGCGGTGAACCTCTTCGGGGTGCGCAACTACGGCACGTTCGAATTCTGGTTCGCGGCGATCAAGGTCGCCGCGATCATCGTCTTCCTGGTCGTCGGAGTGTGCGCGATCCTGGGCTTCATCCCCGGGGTGGCGGGGAGCGGAATCGGCAATCTCGTCGACAACGGCGGCTTCGCCCCGAACGGCCTGACCGGCATCGCTGCCGCTCTCCTCATCGTGGTCTTCGCTTTCGGAGGCACCGAGGTCGTCGCGATCGCGGCCGCCGAGTCCGACAACCCCTCGCGCAACATCCGCCGGATCGTCCGCGAGGTGCTCGTGCGCATCCTGATCTTCTACGTCGGCTCGATCTTCGTGATCGTGTCGGTGCTCCCGTGGAACGACCCGGCCGTCAAGGACGGTCCGTTCTCGGCCGTGCTCGACACGCTGCGGGTGCCGGGCGTCGGGCTCGTGATGGACCTCATCGTCGTGATCGCGCTGCTCTCGGCGATGAACGCGAACATCTACGGCGCATCGCGCATGGCCTACTCGCTGGGCGAGCGCGGCCTCGCGCCCCTGGCAGCGACCCGCACCACGCTCAAGGGCGTGCCGGTCGTGGCCGTGCTCGCCTCGGTCTCGTTCGGCTTCATCACCGTCGGACTGAACTGGGCATTCCCCGACGTGGTGCTCCCGGCCCTCCTGAACGTCGTCGGGTCGACGCTGCTGATCATCTGGACGGCGACGGCGGTGTCGCAGATCATCCTGCGTCGCCGCGCCGACCGGGCGGGAGACGAGATGCCGATGCGCATGTGGGGCTTCCCGTGGCTCTCATGGGTATGCCTCGCGCTGCTCGCCGGCGTGATCTCGCTCTCGATGATCGATCCCGCCGCCCGCGTGCAGCTGCTGCTGACCATCGGTCTCACCGCCGTGCTGCTGGTGGTCGCGCGCCTGACCCGCGGCGCCTCGCGCCCCGGCGTCGCCGTCGATGCCCGCTGACGGGTCAGATCCAGCCGGGCAGCCAGTTGTGGAGCAGCCAGAAGTCGTAGGGCACGCTCATACCGGTCCACACCGGGTAGAAGAAGGCCGAGACCAGCAGCACGACGGCGAGGAAGATCATCACCGTGCGCTCACCTGACTGGCGGCGATGCAGCGTGTCGTCCTGTCGCCCGGCGATCTGACGCAGAGCGACCGCGAGCGCGATCACCAGGAACGGCGCCATCGCGACCGTGTAGAACTGGAAGATCGTCCGTTCGGGGAACAGCAGCCACGGGACGTAGGTCGCCGCGAGTCCGACCAGGGGGAACGTGAACGCGCCGCCGACGGGCTTGCGGTCGATCCATCCGCGCACGAACCGGTAGAGCAGGTAGAGAGCCGCGGCGACGCCGGAGTACCAGATGATCGGGTTGGGGATCGTCGAGATCACCGCGATGCAGTGGTCGACGCCGCAGGGCCCGGGGTCGCTGCCCACCCACACCGCCGTGGGCCGCAGCAGCAGCGGCCACTCCCAGGCGGGACTCGCGTAGGGGTGGCCCTTGCTGAGACCGACGTGGAAGTTCAGGATCGCCTCGTGGTAGTTCCACAGCGCGATCAGCGGGTTCGGATCGCTCTGACGGGCATAGCCGCCTGCGGTGACGAGCCACCCCGTCCAGCTGACGAGGTAGGTGGCGAGCGCCGGCAGCACCAGCAGCACGAACGAGACCGGCCCCTGACGGAACGCTGCCGCAGTGGGCCAGAGGACCACGCCCGCGCGGCGTCTCGCGAGAGCATCCGTGACCACGACGTACAGACCGAAGGCGGCCAGCGCGTACAGACCGGACCATTTCACGGCACAGGCCGCGCCCAGCGCGACACCCGCCGCGATCAGCCAGGGGCGCCGCCAGAGCACGGGACCCCACATCGGCTCGGGGGAGTCGGGAGCGGTGCGCTCGAGCAGGGGTATCGACCGGTCGCGGTCGATCAGGATGAACAGCGCGCCGAGCATGAGGAAGAACGTCAGCGGGCCGTCGAGCAGTGCGGTGCGACTCATCACGATGCTGAGGCCGTCGATGGCGAGCAGGGTGCCGGCGACGGTCGCCACCACGATCGACCCGGTCACCCTGCGGGCGACCAGGTAGGTGAGGAGCACGGTGGCCGTGCCCAGTAGGGCCGTCGCGATGCGCCAGCCCACCGTGTTGTCGGGGCCGCCGACGGCCATCCCCAGAGCGATCAGCCACTTGCCGAGGGGCGGATGCACGACGAACGCCCCAGCGTCCGACAGCGGCAGCTGCTGCAGCGTGATGAACGCCTCGTTCGCGTCCTTGCCCCAGGTGCCCTCGTATCCGAGAGTCCACAGCGACCAGGCGTCCTTGACGTAGTAGGTCTCGTCGAAGGCGAGCTGGTGCGGGTGTCCGAGGTTGACCAGGCGCAGCACCGCAGCGAGCGCGGTCACCACGAGCGGCGCGAACCAGCGCATCATGCGCCCCCAGTCGGGATCCCGCAGCACGCGGTCGCGCAGTCGCCCGTAGCGCGTCAGTCGCTGCTCGGGCGGAGGCAGCAGGGGCAGGGGCGCGGTCACCGCACCAGCCTAGACACTCCGGCGAGGGGCGCCGCCTAAGCTGGGCGGGTGATCATCCTCGCCGCAACACCGATCGGAAACCTGGGGGATGTCTCGCGTCGCCTCGTCGAAGTGCTCGAGAACGCAGAGGTCGTCGTCGCCGAGGACACCCGCACCACGCAGAAGCTGTTGCAGGCGCTGCAGATCTCGAACCGTCCGCGGCTGATCGCGCTGCATGATCACAACGAGAAGCAGAAGGCAGCAGAGCTCGCGACCCTCGCCATCGAGACCGACGTCGTCGTCGTGAGCGACGCGGGGATGCCGGCGATCAGCGATCCGGGCTACGGTCTCGTCGCCGAAGCCGTCGCGCAGGGCGTGACCGTGACGGCCATCCCTGGGCCCAGCGCCGTGCTGATGGCCCTCTCGATCTCGGGCCTGCCGACCGATCGCTTCACGTTCGAGGGGTTCCTGCCGCGCAAGCCGGGGGAGCGGCGGTCGACGCTGAGGGCGCTCGCCGCCGAGCCTCGCACCATGGTCTTCTTCGAATCTCCCGCCCGGCTGGCGTCGTCGCTCGCCGACATGGGCGCCGCATTCGGCGACGACCGTCGCATCGCCGTCTGTCGCGAGCTGACCAAGTTCTACGAGGAGGTGCGTCGTGGCACCTCCGCCGAGCTCGTCGAGTGGGCCACGGCGGGCGTCAAGGGCGAGATCGTCGTCGTGGTGGAGGGGGCGCCGCATCGTGAGGCATCTGCGGACGACGCGCTGGCGCAGGTGCAGAGTCTCGTGGCATCCGGTGTGCGCCTGAAGGAGGCCTGCGCCGAGGTCGCCGCGGCCACAGGCCTGTCGTCGCGCGACCTGTATCAGGCAGCGCTCGCCGCTCGCAGCTGATGGTGCAGGGCGCTGACGCCGTGATCGGCTCCGCCTACGACGCGAGGGCCGCGGAGTACGTCGAGCTGGCCGGCTCGATCGAGCAGATGGACGCCCGGGATGCGGCGGTCATCGGAGCCTGGCGAGACGCGACCCCGGGGCGGTTGCTCGATGCCGGCTGCGGGCCCGGCCACTGGACCGAGTTCCTCGGCAGGGGTGGGCGCGAGGCCCGGGGAGTCGACCTGTCGGCGGAGTTCATCACGACCGCGAAGAGCCGGCATCCCGGCATCGCCTTCCAGGTCGGGACGTTCCGCGATCTGCCGCTAGAGGAAGGGGCCGTCGGCGGCATCCTCGCCTGGTACTCGCTGATCCACACGCCTCCGGTCGAGCTGCCCGAGATCTTCGTCGAGTTCGGTCGCGTGCTCGCTCCCGGCGGCAGCATCCTCATCGGGTTCTTCGACGGCGAGCCGCGCGAGCCGTTCGCGCACGCCGTCGCTCCGGCATTCTTCTGGTCTGCCGACGCACTCGCCGAGCTTCTCGCCGATGCAGGCTTCGATCTCGTGTCGAGTGAGACCCGCGGCCGGGAGGAGGGCGAGATCAGCGCCCGGCCCCACGGCTCGCTGGTCGCCGTCCGCTGAACTCGACTCGAAGCCGAGCGCCTCGCAAGTCCGATCGCGCTTCACAGGTCCGGATCCGCGGCATTCGGACTTCGCAGGCGCACATGGCCTGGTGGAGCGCGCAGGCGGTGCTTCGCTTCCCGGGTACCCTGGTGCACACGCGACCCGAGGAGGACCGAGCGTGACCAAGAAGGCGACCGTCTACGACGTCGCAGAGCGCGCCGGAGTGTCGATCGCGACGGTCTCGCGCGTGCTGCGGCAGCCGGATGCGGTGCGCCCTGTGACGCGCGAACGAGTGCTCGACGCGGTCGCAGCCCTCGGCTACGTGCCCAGCGGCAGTGCGCGCGGCCTGGCCGAACGACGCACCGGCGTGCTGGGGCTGTACTTCCCGGGTTTCGACGCCTCGGAGGACGCTCCCGTGCTCGATGTGCTCGCCGAGGATCGGGTCGAGGTGCCGCCGTTCACGGTCGAGCAGGCGTCTGCCGACGCGGGGATGCCGCATCCGACCATGCTCTTCCTCGACGAGGTGCTGCGCGGTGCCGAGCTGGAGGCATGGAAGCAGGGATTCGTGCTCATGATCGGCGTCGGGCGGGGTGACCCCGCTCGCGAGACCGTGCGCGACATCGCCGGTCGGGTCGACGGACTGATGGTGCTGGCGCAGAGCGTGCCGGACGACGTGCTCGCTCGTCTCGCCCAGCGGATCCCCGTGGTCGTGCTCTCGGGCCCGGCTCGGGGCGACAGCTACGACCACGTGACGGTCAGCAACGCCGAGGCGATGTCAGAGCTGACGCGCCTGGTGCTCGCGCAGGCCGACCCTGGCCCGCTGGCGTTCCTCGCCGGCCCCGAGGACTCGCCCGACGGTGCGCAGCGCTGGGAGGGCTTCGCCGCCGCGATAGCCGAGGCGGGCATCGCGACGGATGACGTGACGGTGCTGCGCGGTGACTTCACGCGCGCATCGGGACACCGGGCCGCCGAGCAGCTGATCGCCCGCGGCGCGCCGGCCGCGCTGGTCGCGGCGAACGACCAGATGGCTCTCGGGGCGATCGACGCGTTCCGCTCGGCCGGCATCCGCGTGCCCGATGATGTGCGGGTCACCGGATTCGACGGCATCGAGGCCGCCGCGCTCTCGCGGCCGACCCTGACCACGGTGCGCCAGCCGATGATCGACCTCGGCCGCGCCGCCGTGCAGCTGCTCGCGCGCCGTCTCGAGCAGCCGGAGGCCGATCCGATGACGGTGCGTCTGTCGCTGCAGATCCTCGTCCGCGAGAGCTCGCAGCGCCCCGCCTGAGCGATCTGACGATCCGCTCAGGCGCGATCGTGCAGCGTGATGCGGTAGCCGTCGGGGTCGGCGAAGGTGAACGTGCGGCCGAACGGACCGTCGATCGGTGCCGAGACGATCGGATGCCCTGCGGCGGCGAGAGCGTCGTGGATCGCCTGCACGTCGCTGGCATGCAGCCAGATCGCGGCGCCGATCCCCGGCTGGTCGACGCCGTCGAGGTCGGTGCCAGGGGCGATGTCGCGCAGCGCGAACGCGATGGGTGTGGTCTCGAACACGACCGCATGCGGCGGGCCCGTGGGCGAGCGGACGAGGCCGAGGTACTGCTCGTAGAACGCCTGCGACGCGGCGAGGTCGCGAGTCTGGAGGGAGATGAAGTCGGGTCCGGTGACGGGCATGATGTGCTCTTTCCTTTGATGTCAGTTATCTGACATGGATCAATGTATGTCAGAATACTGACATGAGTCAAGACGCCGGCGGCATCGACCTCGAAACATCGCTCGGATACCTCCTGAAGGAGGCCTCCAGCGCGCTGCGTTCGGCGATGGAGGAGGTGCTGCGTCCGCTCGGCATGACCATCACGCACTACTCATGTCTGGAACTGCTCGCCCAGCGGCCCGGCCTCTCGAACTCCGAGCTGGCCCGCGGTGCATTCGTGACGCGGCAGTCGATGAACGTGCTGCTGCAGGCGCTCGAGCGGGATGGATTCGTCACGAGACCGCCCGCGGCTCCGGTGGGCAAGGCGCTGCCGACGACGCTCACACCGCGGGGGAGGAGCAGTCTCGCGCAGGCCACGGCCGCTGTGCGGTCGGTCGAGGTGCGGATGCTCGCCGGCATGACCGACGACGAGCAAGGTGCTGCGCTCCGGGCGCTGCGGAGCATGGTGCGCTCCCTTCGCGATTCGCCGCGGTAAAGACACGTTTGGCACCGCTCTCATCCCCGCGATGACGGGGAATCCGTCTTCCCCACGAAGCTGTCATGGGGTTGCGCTCGCAAAATGTATGCGCTTACAATCGCTCATGCGGCCTTGGCCGTGGGGCGCCCCGACCCCCGGGACCCCCTTCATGACACAGACGACATGAGGTGGCAGTGTGGCGAAGACGCACATGCTCCGGCGCTGGCGGAGAGCCGCGATCGTGGGACTGGCGGCAGCAGCCGTCGTGCTCAGCGGTTGCAGCATCCAGATCAGTTCGCAGCCCGATCCATCAATCGGCGACGACACGATGCTCATCAATGCGGACAAGGGGAACCCGTTCTTCACGCGGAACTTCAACCCGTATCTCACCAACACGCGCACCGCGTCTCGGTGGATCTACGAGCCTCTGATCCTGGTGAACCCGCTCGACGGAACCGAGAACCCCTGGCTGGCGAGCGAATGGTCGCAGCCCGACGCCCGCACGGTCGTGATGACGATCCGCGACGACGTCGAGTGGAGCGACGGCGAGAAGCTGACGCCCGATGACGTGGCGTTCACGTTCCAGCTGCTCAAGGACAACCCTTCGCTCGACATCAAGGGCGCCTGGCAGCACCTCGAGACCGTCGAGGTCGACGGCAACGACGTGATCATGCACCTCCAGACCGACGACGCCCCGTCCCTGCCGATCCTCGGTCAGACGATGATCGTGCCCGAGCACCTCTGGGCCGATGTCGAGGACCCCGGCACGTATCGCAACGAGAACCCGGTCGGAACCGGCCCGTTCGTGCTCGGCAACTACAACGACCAGCAGTACTCGGTCGACAAGAACCCCGACTACTGGCAGGCCGACAAGATCGAGATCGAGCACATCATCCTGCCGTCCACGAACTCGCAGCTCGACACCGTCACGCGCGGATACGACTGGGCCTACTCGTTCATCTCCGATGTCGAGGGCACCTGGGGTGCGGCCAGCGAGCACAACGCCTGGTGGTTCCCGCCGGGCGGTGTCATCGCGCTGATGCCGAACCTCGAGGTCGCGCCGTTCGACGACGTGAACGTGCGCCGCGGCATCGCCCTCTCGCTCGACCGCGAGGAGATCGCCGAGACCGCCTCCGAGGGCTACATGGAACCCGCGGGGCAGACCGGACTCATCCTCCCCAACCAGGAGGAGTACCTCGACCCGAGCATCCCCGATCAGGGCATGATCACGCAGGACGCGGATGCCGCACTCGCCGCGTTCGCCGAGGCGGGGTACACCCTCGACGGCGACCGCCTCGTGGGCGCCGACGGCAAGCAGCTCGAGTTCGCGCTGACGACCGCCAACGGCTTCTCGGACTGGACCCGCGCGGCACAGACCGTGCAGAGCCAGCTCGCAGACGTCGGCGTCAAGGTGACTCTCAAGCTCCCGCAGCCGGCGGGATATCAGAGCGCCATCAGCAACGGCGACTTCGAGATGGCCATCGGCGGCATGGGCAACGGCAACGTCTACCAGGCGTTCAACAACCTGCTGTCGAGTGAGTTCTACGTGCCGTCCGGCGAACCCACCGCCAACAACTTCGAGCGGTACCGCTCGGATGAGGCGGACGCGCTGCTCGCGGAGTACCGCGAGACCGTCGACCCCGCGCGCCAGACCGAGATCGTGGAGGAGCTGCAGGGCATCGTCTACGACGACCTGCCCGTCATCGGCCTCTACTACGGCGGGATCTGGGGCCTGTTCAACGACTCCAAGTTCACCGGCTGGCCCACAGAGGACGACCCGTACATGATTCCGCAGAACTACGACTCGGCGCCGCTGGGCATCTTCACCCGGCTCGAGCGCGTCAAGGAGGATGACCGATGAAGTACGTCCTCCAGAAGGTCGGGCTGTTCGTCCTCACACTGTGGGCGGCCATCACCCTGAACTTCTTCCTACCGCGTCTGATGCCGGGTTCGCCGGCCGATGCCGCGATCGCGAAGCTCTCGCAGAACGGCCCGGTGTCGGATGCGACGCGGGCCGCGATCGAGGCTCAGCTCGGAGTGCCCACCGGATCGATCTGGGATCAGTACGTGGCCTATCTCGGTCAGGTCGCCCGGCTCGACTTCGGCGTCTCGTACACGTTCTATCCGCAGAGCGTCTCGAGCATGGTCTCGACCGCGCTGCCCTACACGATCGGCCTCGTCGGCATCGTCACGATCCTCGCGTTCGTGATCGGCACCCTGATCGGCACCGCCGCAGCCTGGCGCCGCGGCACCTGGCTCGACAGCCTGCCGACGCTGACCGGATCGTTCCTCAGCACCTTCCCGTATTTCTGGACGGCGCTGCTGCTGCTGTTCTTCTTCGGGTACGTGCTGCACTGGTTCCCGACGACGGGAGCGTACGCGGCGACGACCACGCCAGGGTTCACCTGGGACTTCATCGTCGACCTCGCGCAGCATGCGGTTCTCCCCGCGCTGACGATCCTCTTGACCTCGCTCGGCGGGTGGATCATCGGCATGCGCAACGCGATGATCAACACGCTGGGTGAGGACTACGTGACCTTCGCCGAGGCGAACGGTCTGCACGGTCGCACGATCGCCCTCCGATACGCCGCACGCAACGCGATCCTGCCGAACCTCACCGGCTTCGGGCTCACGCTCGGCGGTGTGGTCGGCGGATCGATCCTCGTGGAGCAGGTGTTCGGGTATCCGGGCATCGGCTATCTGCTCTTCAACGCCGTGATCGGGCAGGACTACCCGCTCATGCAGGCGCTCTTCCTGATGATCACCGTGAGCGTGCTCATCGCCAACTTCCTCGTCGACATCCTGTACGGCGTGCTGGATCCAAGGACCCGCCGATGACCTCCACCATGAATGTCAAGGTTCCCTCCGACCGGATCGCGGCTCCCAGCCCGTGGCGCTCGTTCGCCCGGATGGTGGGCACCCTCTGGTCCAACGGCAAGGCCCGACTGGGCCTCATCATCCTCGGGCTGTTCGTCGTGGTGGCGGTGTTCGCACCGCTGCTCGCCCCATACGGCCCGAAGGTCAACACGTTCGAGCGCAACGCCGATGCGTCGGCCGCGCACTGGCTCGGCACCACCGCCGCGGGTGAGGACGTGCTGAGCCAGCTGATCTACGGCTCGCAGGTCAGTCTGCTCGTGGGCATGGCCGCCGGCATCCTCTCGACGATCGTCGCCGTGCTGATCGGTCTCAGCTGGGGCTACATGCGTGGCTTCCTGGGCGAGGTGGTCGGCTTCATCGTCAACCTCTTCCTCGTGATCCCCGGTCTCCCGCTCATGATCGTGATCGCCGCCTACCTGCAGAACGGCGGCATCCTGATGATCATCGCGGTCATCGTCGTCACCGGATGGGCCTGGGGTGCGCGCGTGCTGCGCAGCCAGACCCAGTCGCTCCGGGGCAACGACTTCGTCACCTCGGCGCAGTTCTCGGGTGACAGTCGGGCGCGCATCGTGTTCCGCGAGATCCTGCCGAACATGACGTCGATCATCGCGGGCACGCTCTTCGGAGCGGCGACCGCGGCGATCCTCGCCGAGGCCGGACTCGAGTTCCTCGGGCTCGGCGACTCCAGCATCGTCAGCTGGGGAACGATGCTCTACTGGGCGCAGAACTCGAACTCCCTGCTCACCGGGCAGTGGCTGCTGCTGTTCGCCCCCGGTCTCTGCATCGCCCTGCTCGCTCTGAGCCTGACACTGATCAACTTCGGCGTGGATGGCATCTCCAATCCGCGCCTGCGAGAGGGGAAGGGCCGATGAGCGCCATGCAACCCGATGACGTCCTGCTCGACGTCCAGGGCCTGTCCGTCGAGTACGCCTCGCCGGGTACGACGCCGGTCACCGCGGTCGAGAACGTGTCGTTCACGCTCCGTCGTGGCGAGTTCGTCGGTCTCGTCGGCGAGTCGGGCTCGGGCAAGTCGACGCTCGGCTTCGCGCTGACGCGGCTGCAGAAGCCGCCCGCACGCATCAGCGACGGGCGGATCCTGTTCGACGGCCGTGACATCCGCGAGCTCGACGCCGAAGAGCTGCGTCGACAGCGTCAGGGCGGGTTCGCGATGGTGCTGCAGTCGGGCATGAACGCGCTGAACCCCGTCCGCACGATCGGCAACCACTTCCGCGACATCTTCGCCGCGCACGGGCATGTGGCCCGCGACGCACGGGATGCGAGGGCGAAGGAGCTGGTCGGCAAGGTGGGTCTCGACCCCCTCGTCCTGTCGCGGTACCCGAGTGAGCTGTCGGGCGGCATGCGCCAGCGTGCCTCCATCGCGCTGGCTCTCTCGCTCGAACCGCAGCTCATGGTGTTCGACGAGCCGACCACCGCGCTCGACGTGCTCGTGCAGCACGCCGTCATGGACACGATCAAGGATCTGCAGCGCTCCGAGCACTTCACCGCGATCCTCATCAGTCACGACCTCGGCATCGTGCTCGAGGCCACCGACCGGGTGATGGTCATGCACGAGGGGCGGATCGTCGAGGACGCTCCGAGCCTCGACATCCTGCACCGTCCTCAGGACGAGTACACGCGGATGCTGCTGAGTCACTACGCCGACCCTCGGGCCGAGTCGATCTCGATCCCCGGGTTCGTCGACCTCGGCACCCGCCGGCGGGAGGGGCAGTCGCGCACCGACCTGACCGAGACCCTGCCGACCGTGTCGCAGCGCGACACCCGCCGGGCGGATGCCGCGATCGTGGTCGAGGGCGTGTCGAAACGCTACCCGGCGCCCCGTCGGGGCGAGCAGCCGGTGACCGCCGTCGACGACGTGTCGTTCCGTCTGGAGCCGGGTGAGGCGCTCGCGCTCGTCGGCGCCTCCGGTTCGGGAAAGTCGACGATCGCGAAGCTCATCACCGGCGTCGAGAAGCAGAGCGAGGGCACCGTGCGCTTCGGCGATGTCGACGTCGCGACGCTCGGTCGCAAGGGACTCCGCGATCTGCGCAAGGACGTGCAGATGGTGTTCCAAGACCCCTATGCCGCGCTGAACCCGCTCCACACGGTGGAGTATGCGCTGAGTCGGCCGATCCGCAACTACACCCCGCTCCGAGGGCAGGAGGCGAGAGCCCGCGTGCTCGAGCTGCTCGAGACGGTGGGGCTGACTCCCGTCGAGCAGTTCGCGGCCAAGCTGCCGCATCAGCTGTCGGGTGGCCAGCGCCAGCGCGTGGTCATCGCCCGGGCGCTCGCGAGCGATCCGCAGGTGCTGATCGCCGACGAGCCCGTGTCGATGCTCGACGTGTCGCTGCGAGCCGGCGTGCTCGCGCTGCTCGAGGATCTGCGCGAACGGTGGGGCATCAGCATGCTCTACATCACGCACGACCTGCTCAGCGCACGTCTCGTCACCGAGAACATCCTCGTGCTCAACAGCGGTCGCGTCGTCGAACGCGGCGAGACCTCTCAGGTCCTTCAGCATCCGGAGGACCCGTACACGGTGCAGCTGCTGGATGCCGTGCCGAACCCGGCACGCGCCGAACGCTGACCGAAGACCATCGCAAGACGAAAGGAGCACTCGTGCTCACATTCCCTGACGGCTTTCTCTGGGGCGCTGCGACCGCAGCCCATCAGGTGGAGGGGAACAACACGACCAGCAACTGGTGGGCCATGGAGCATGCTCCCGGCTCGCCCATGGTGGAGCCCTCGGGCGACGCCGCCGACCACTTCCACCGGTACCCGGAGGACATGCGGCTGCTGGCGGATGCCGGTCTGAACTCGTACCGATTCTCGATGGAGTGGGCCCGCATCGAGCCCGAGCGCGGGTTCGTCTCGCGGGCGATGCTCGACCACTACCGCCGCATGATCGACACGGCGCGCGAGAACGGGCTCGACCCCACGGTGACGCTGATGCACTTCACGGTGCCGCAGTGGTTCCAGAAGGACGGCTTCTGGCGTGCGGACGACGCGGTCGACCTGTTCTCGCGCTACGTCGAGACGGTGCTCCCGATCCTCGAGGGCGTGAAGTACGTCTGCACGATCAACGAGCCGAACATCGCGGCGATGCTGGCCGGGGGAGAGGATGCGGCGAACCTCGTCGCGTTCGGACTGCCGAACCCCGACCTCGCGGTCGCCGACACGCTGCTCGACGCGCACCACCGCGCGAGCGAGATCCTGCACTCCGTCTCGGGTGTGCAGGCCGGATGGACGATCGCCACGCAGGCCTTCCACTCCACCGGAGAGCCCGGTGCAGACGAGATGCTCGCCGAGTACGGCGACCCTCGCGATCACTGGTACCTCGACCAGTCGGCCGGTGACGACTTCGTCGGCGTGCAGGCCTACACCCGCACCTTCATCGGACCCGAGGGGCCGCGGCCGGTGGCCGACGATGTCGAGACGACGCTCACCGGATGGGAGTTCTTCCCCGAGGCGCTCGAGATGGGTGTCCGCAGCGCCTGGGAGCGCAGCGGCGGAGTGCCGGTGCTCGTGACCGAGAACGGCATCGCGACCGCCGACGACACTCGTCGCATCGCCTACACGCAGGGTGCGCTCGAGGGTCTGCACCGGGCCATCTCCGACGGCATCGAGGTCAAGGCGTACCAGCACTGGAGCGCGCTCGACAACTACGAGTGGGCCAGCGGATTCCGTCCGACCTTCGGGCTGATCGGCTTCGACCACGAGACGTTCGAACGCTCGCCGAAGCCGTCGCTCGCATGGCTGGGCGAGGTCGCACGCCGCAACGGGCTCTGAGCCGGACGGCCCCGGGGTCATGCCCCGGGGCTACTCTCGGATCATGACCCACGCAGTCCGCACGAAGCGCGGAGACAGGCTCCGATCGGCGGCCGCCGGGCTGAGCGCGGCGGTCGTCGCGGTCGGCCTGGCGGAGCTGGTCGCGGCGGTCGTCGAACCGAGCGCGAGTCCGTTCGCCGTGATCGGCAGCGGGCTGATCGACCTCGCCCCGAGCTGGGCTAAGGATGCGGCGATCGCACTGTTCGGCACCGGCGACAAAGTCGCTCTCCTCACCGGGATCGCCATCGTGCTGGCCGGGGTGGCGGCGCTCGCCGGCATCCTGGAGTCACGCCGGTCGGGCGTGGGATCCGCGATCCTCGCCGCTCTCGGCGTGCTCGCGCTCGTGGCCGCGATGATCCGTCCGGGGGCGGGGCCGTTCGCGTGGCTTCCCGGTCTCGTCGCGGGGGTGGTCGCGGTCGTCGCGTTGCGGCTGCTCATGCGCAGGGTGCACCCGGTGCCGTATCTCCGCGCCGAGCATGACGAGCGCCGTCAGTTCCTGCTGTGGACGCTCGGTGTCGCCGCCACCGGCGTCGTCGCGCTCGCGGTCGGCAACGCGGCCCGTGGTGTGACCCGGTCGATCGAGGCGGTGCGCGGTGCGCTGCGACTGCCGAAGGCAGCCACCCCGGCCCCGGCAGTGCCGGCCGCCGCGGAACTCGACATCCAGGGGCTTGCGCCCGTCGTCACCCCGAACGCGCAGTTCTACCGCATCGACACCGCGCTGATCGTGCCGCGGATCGACCCCGCCGACTGGTCGCTGCGGATCCACGGGATGGTCGACCGAGAGATCGTCATCACGTGGGACGAGCTGATCGCCCTGCCGATGCAGGAGTCGCATGTGACGCTCGCGTGCGTGTCGAACGAGGTGGGTGGAGACCTGATCGGCAATGCCCTGTGGCTCGGGCATCCGGTCCGCGAGCTGCTCGCCCGGGCGGGCGTCGACCCCGAGGCCGACATGGTGCTGTCGACCTCGTCCGACGGATTCACGGCCTCGACCCCGATCGAGGCTCTCACCGATGACCGCGACGCTCTGCTCGCCGTCGGCATGAACGGCGATCCGCTGCCCATCGAGCACGGCTTCCCGGTGCGCATGGTCGTGCCTGGGCTCTACGGCTATGTCTCGGCGACCAAGTGGGTGACCGATCTCGAGGTCACACGGTTCGACCGAGCCACGGCCTACTGGACCGATCGCGGGTGGTCGGAGCGCGGGCCGATCAAGCTGCAGTCGCGCATCGACGTGCCGCGCCGAGGGATCCGGATCGAGGCGGGAGACGCGGTCATCGCCGGCATGGCATGGCAGCAGCACGTGGGCGTCGAAGGGGTCGAGGTGCGGATCGACGGCGGCCCATGGCGTCGCGCCGAGCTCGCCACCGCCATCTCGGACGACACGTGGGTGCAGTGGCGTCTCGACTGGTCGGCCGAGAGCGGAGCGCACACGATCGAGTGCCGCGCCATCAGCGCGGACGGCGAGACGCAGACCTCCGATCCGGCCGACGTCGTGCCAGACGGAGCTCAGGGGTGGCACCGCATCCAGGTGTCGGTCGCCTGAGCGTAACGACCCCCTGCATCCCACCTAGAATTGTCCCCATGCCCGCAGGCGAATCGTTCTACATCACCACGCCCATCTACTACCCCTCCGATGTGCCTCACATCGGCCACGGGTACACCTCGGTGGCGGTCGACGCGCTCGCCCGCTGGCACCGTCAGGGCGGCGATGACACGTGGATGCTGACGGGCACCGACGAGCACGGCCAGAAGATGCTCCGCGCGGCGGCGGCGAACAACGTCACCCCGCAGGAGTGGGTCGACAAACTCGTCACCGAGGCGTGGTTCCCGCTGCTCGAGACGCTCGACGTCGCGAACGACGACTTCATCCGCACGACGCAGGAGCGCCACGAGACCAACGTGCAGACGTTCTTCCAGCGTCTCTACGACCGCGGTTACATCTACGCGGGTGAGTACGAGGCGCTCTACTGCGTCGGCTGCGAGGAGTTCAAGCCCGAGTCCGAGATCGTCGACGGCACCGGTCCGTTCGAGGGCCTCAAGGTGTGCGCGATCCACTCGAAGCCCCTCGAGCTGCTGCAGGAGAAGAACTACTTCTTCAAGCTCAGCGAGTTCCAGGACCGCCTGCTCGAGCTCTACAAGACCCAGCCCGACTTCGTGCGCCCCGACTCGGCGCGCAACGAGGTCGTCTCCTTCGTGAGCCAGGGACTCAAGGACCTCTCGATCTCGCGGTCGACGTTCGACTGGGGCATCCCGCTGCCCTGGGACGAGTCGCACGTCATCTACGTGTGGGTCGACGCACTGCTCAACTACGCCACGGCCGTCGGCTACGGCTCCGATCAGGAGACGTTCGACCGCCGCTGGCCCGCTTATCACGTGGTCGGCAAAGACATCCTGCGCTTCCACGCGGTGATCTGGCCCGCGCTGCTGATGGCCGCCGGTCTCGACGTGCCCAAGGGCGTCTTCGCGCACGGCTGGCTGCTGGTCGGCGGCGAGAAGATGTCGAAGTCGAAGCTCACCGGCATCGCGCCGACCGAGATCACCGACGTCTTCGGATCCGACGCCTACCGCTACTACTTCCTCTCGGCGATCGCGTTCGGCCAGGACGGCTCGTTCTCGTGGGAAGACCTGTCGGCCCGTTACCAGGCCGAGCTCGCGAACGGCTTCGGCAACCTCGCCTCGCGCACCACGGCGATGATCGAGAAGTACTTCGAGGGCATCGTGCCGCCGCCCGCCGAGTACTCCGAGAAGGATCTCGAGATCCAGAGGATCGTCGCGGATGCCGCCTCGAACGCGGATGCCGCGATCGAGCAGTTCCGCATCGACGAGGCCATCTCGTCGATCTGGACGATCGTCGACGCGCTCAACGGGTACATCACCGAGAACGAGCCGTGGGCGCTGGCCCGCGACGAGGCTCAGCGTGGCCGCCTGGGCACCGTGCTCTACACGTGTGCCGAGGGTCTTCGTGCGCTCGCCGTGCTGCTGTCGCCGGTGATGCCGCAGTCGACCGAGAAGCTCTGGGTCGCCCTCGGCGCCGCCGAGAGCCTCGGGCGTCTGCAGGACCAGCCGATCCGCGAGGCCGGAGCCTGGGGCGTGCTGCGCCCCGGAACCAGCGTCAACGGTCTCAGCCCGCTGTTCCCGCGTGTGGAGTCCAACGCCTGAGCATGACCTACGTGCAGCAGCGAGACGGCGAGGGGCGCAAGAACCTGCGGTATCCGGCGGCCCCCGAGCCGCTCGCCGTGCCCGTCTACGACAACCACGCGCACCTCGAGATCGTCGACGGCGATGAGCCTCTGTCGCTGACCGAACAGCTCGATCGCGCCGCGGCCGTGGGCATCGCAGGAGTCGTGCAGGCGTCGGGCGACATCGAGTCGTCTCGCTGGGCGGTCGAGGCCGCGGAGTCGGACTCCCGTGTGCTCGCTGCTGTCGCGATCCACCCGAACGATGCTCCTGCCTACGCCGAAGAGGGGCGCCTCGATGAGGCCATCGCGGTGATCGATGAGCTCGCGGCGCACCCCCGCACGCGGGCGATCGGCGAGACGGGACTCGACTTCTTCCGCACCGAACCCGAACGCAGAGCGCCGCAGTTCGAGTCCTTCGAGGCGCACATCGCACTCGCCAAGAAGCACGGCATCGCGATGCAGATCCATGATCGCGATGCGCATGACGCGGTGCTCGAGACGCTGACCCGCGTCGGAGCGCCCGAGCGCACGGTCTTCCACTGCTTCTCGGGCGATGACGCGATGGCCCGGATCTGCGCGGATGCCGGCTATCACCTGTCCTTCGCGGGCAACGTCACATTCAAGAACGCACAGAATCTGCGGGATGCGCTGCAGGTGACGCCGCTCGATCGCATCCTGGTCGAGACCGATGCGCCGTTCCTCACGCCCACCCCGCTGCGCGGTCGGCCGAACGCCCCGTATCTCGTGCCGATCACGGTGCGGTTCATGGCCGCCGAGCTCGGCATCGAGGTCGACGAGCTGTCTGCCCGGCTCGCCGCGAACACCCTGCGGGTCTACGGTTCGTTCGACTGAGGCTCGTTCGACTGAATCTCGATCGCCTGCGTGTCGGAGACCGGCTTCGCCGACACGATCTGCGAGATCGGCTTCCACACGAACAGCAGTGTGAGCGCCGCGCCCACGAACGCGAACCACCACGGGGCGGTGAGCCCCCAGAACTGGGCGATCACGCCGCCGAGCGCCTGTCCGATCACCATGCCGCCGAACACGCCGACCATGTTGACCGAGGCGACCCGGCCCTGCAGCTCGGGCGGCACGAGGCGCTGACGCACGGTCGTCGAGATCGTGCCCCAGATGAACGCGTAGGCGCCGAAGACGAACATGATCACGAGCGCGACCCACCCGGTGCTGGTGAGCGCGAAGGCGAGGTGCATCAGCACTTCGAGAGACAGCACGACGCGCATGAGCGTGGCGAACGACACGTGCCGCTCGAGCCACCCGAAGCACAACGTGGCGAGGATGCCGCCGGCCGCCGATGCGGTCGTCAGCACTCCATAGCCGACGGCTCCCATGTTGAGGTGCTCGGTGGCGTAGAGCACGAGCACGCCCCACGGGGCCGCCCAGGTCACGTTGAACACCAGGATGATGAGCACCAGCATCCGCACCGGCGGGTTCTGCCACAGCCAGCGCAGCCCCTCGGCGATGTCGGTGTGCACGTGCGTCTTCGCGGCGTCGCCCGTCGCTCGAGGAGGCACGGGCGTGCGGGCCATGCGCGAGATCAGCACGACCGCGAGGAGCACGCAGACGACCTCGAGCAGGAAGGGCCATGCCGTACCCGCTGCGAAGAGGAAGGCACCCAGGGGTGGGCCCGCGAACTGGTTGGCGACCAGATACCCGGCCTGCAGGCGCGCGTTGCCGATGCCGAGATCCGCCGGCTTCACGAGCATCGGCAGCAGAGTGCTGCCGGCCGTGTCGACGAAGACCTCTGCCGTGCCGTAGAGGAAGGCCACGGCGAGCACGATCCAGATGTTCGCCGTGCCGGTGAGCAGGAATGCGCAGAGACCCGCGAGCACCACAGCTCGCGCGGCGTTGGCGAACATCACCAGCCGCCGGCGGTCGAACCGGTCGGCGATCGCTCCGGCGTGCAGGCCGAACAGCAGCCACGGAAGAAACTGCATGATGGCGCCGGCCGCGACGAGGATCGGCGACGACGTCATCGACGCGATGAGCAGGGGAGCGGCTGCGAGAGCGACACCGTCTCCGACGTTGCTCGTCCACGACGATGCGAGCAGCCAGCGGAAATCCCTGCCCATCCGACGAGGCGCGATCAGTTCACCGAGGGAAGGCACCACAGAAGACTACTGGGCGGGTCGGACACCGGTGGCGGCGTCGAATGCAGAGGCAGTGGGGGACAATGGAGCAATGACAGTCACCCTGCTCGGCGCCACCGAGATCCGCCGCCTCGCCGCCGAGCTCGACGTCACCCCGACCAAGAAGCTCGGACAGAACTTCGTCGTCGACGCCAACACCGTGCGCAAGATCGTGCACGCCGCCCGCGTCCAGCCGGGCGAGCGCGTCGTCGAGGTGGGGCCGGGGCTCGGGTCGCTCACCCTCGCGATCCTCGAGACCGGGGCGTCCGTCACCGCCGTCGAGATCGATCACCGGCTCGCGGCCCGTCTGCCCCAGACTGCAGAAGAGCACGGTGTGCCCGCCGACATGCTCACGGTCGTCGACGCCGATGCGCTGCGCATCACCGAGCTGCCCGGCGAGCCCACCGTGCTCGTCGCGAACCTCCCCTACAACGTCTCCGTCCCGGTGCTGCTGCACTTCCTCGAGAACTTCTCGTACCTCCAGCGCGGCGTCGTGATGGTGCAGGCCGAGGTCGCCGAGCGCATCGCAGCCAAGCCCGGCTCGAAGATCTACGGCTCGCCGAGCGTCAAAGCCGCCTGGTACGGCGAATGGAAGCTCTCGGGCACCGTGTCGCGTCAGGTCTTCTGGCCCGTGCCCAACGTCGACAGCCTTCTCGTCGGCTTCGACCGCTCGGAGGGCGAGCGCGGCACCGAGGACGAACGTCGACTCACCTTCAAGATCGTGGATGCCGCCTTCAACCAGCGGCGCAAGATGCTGCGTCAGGCGCTGTCGGGTCTCTTCGGCAGCTCCGCCGCAGCATCCGACATCCTGATCGCGGCAGGCGTCGCGCCGACCGCTCGTGGCGAAGATCTCACGGTCGACGACTATCACCGTGTTGCGCGACACGTCGCTCAGATCGAAGACGCCGCCGTCACCGGCTAACCTGGCACGGTGACCGAGTCCCCCCGCTTCCGTCCGAACGTCCCTGAGCTCCACCGGCCGTACGCCGCCGATGAGAGCCGCTATCAGCAGTTCGAGTACCGCCAGGTCGGCACCTCGGGGCTCTACCTGCCGCCCATCTCGCTGGGCCTGTGGTGGAACTTCGGCGACAACATCCCGCTCGACAACCAGCGCGCACTGCTGCGCCACGCGTTCGACCGCGGCATCACGCACTTCGACCTCGCGAACAACTACGGTCCGCCGTACGGCTCGGCCGAGAAGAACTTCGGCCGCATCTTCGCCGAGGACTTCCGCCCCTACCGCGATGAGCTGATCATCTCGTCGAAGGCCGGCTGGGACATGTGGCCGGGGCCGTACGGCGACCTCGGAAGCCGCAAGTACATCCTCGCGAGCGCAGAGCAGTCGCTGACGCGCATGGGCCTCGACCACGTCGACATCTTCTACTCGCACCGCGCAGACCCGGTGACTCCGGTGGCCGAGACCATCGGCGCACTCGACACGCTCGTGCGTCAGGGCAAGGCCCTCTATGTGGGCATCTCGTCGTACAGCGCCGAGCGCACGGCCGAGGCCGTCGCCGTCGCCTCCGAGCTCGGCACTCCGCTCGTCATCCATCAGCCGGCCTATTCGATCCTCAACCGCTGGGTCGAAGACGGGCTCACCGAGAAGCTCGAGCAGTCCGGTGTCGGCGCGATCGCCTTCACCCCGCTCGCGCAGGGGCTCCTCACCGACAAGTACCTCGGTGACGGCACCGCCGCGCGCGCGCAGAAGCGCGGGTCGCTGCCGGATGCTCCGCTGTCGGATGATGCTCTGCGGACGCTCCGTTCACTCAACGCCATCGCCGAGCAGCGCGGGCAGTCGCTGGCGCAGATGGCGATCCAGTGGACGCTGCGCAACCCGGTGGTCGCCTCCGCCCTGGTCGGGGCGTCGCGCCCCGAGCAGCTCGACGAGAACATCGCCGCCGTCAACGGCCCGGCGTTCACGGCCGACGAGCTCAGCCGCATCGACGAGGCGGCCGGCGCCATCGACGTCGACCTGTGGGCGTCGTCCACGGAGCTGTGACGGGAGCACCGAGATGAGCTTCGCCGCCCCCGTCGACTCCGTGCATGTGCGCGCGCCAGGCAAGATCAACGTCTACCTCGGCGTGGGCGGCCGTCATGACGACGGGTACCACGCGCTGGCGACCGTGTTCCAGGCGGTGTCGCTCTATGAGGACGTGATAGCCCGGCACGCCGACGACTTCTCGATCACGGTGTCCGGGGTCGACGACCCCGACACGGTGCCGTTGGACGATCGCAACCTCGCGATGCGGGCGGCCAAGCTGCTCGCGACCGCAGCCGAGTACGACGGCGGGGTCGCACTCGAGATCCGCAAGAGCGTGCCGGTCGCCGGGGGCATGGGAGGTGGATCGGCGGATGCCGCCGCTGCGCTCGTGGCCTGCGATGCGCTGTGGGGCACCGGGTTCTCGACGGCCCGCCTGCACGATCTCGCGGCCCGCCTCGGTGCGGATGTGCCGTTCGCGTTGCACGGCGGAACCGCCGTGGGTACCGGTCGAGGAGATCAGCTCAATCCGGCACTGGCGAGGGGGCGCTTCGACTGGGTGCTCGTCCCGAGCGACGAGGGGCTCTCGACGCCGGTCGTCTATGCGCGGCTCGATGCTCTGCGCGATGCCGAAGGTGCGCTCGCCGACGATCCGCCGATGTCGCTCGAGGTTCCGGCGCCCGTGCTGCAGGCGCTGCGCTCGGGGGACCCGGATCTGCTGTCCGAGAGCATCTACAACGACCTGCAGGAGGCTGCTCTGCATGAGCGGCCGGAGCTCGAGACCACGATCCTGCGCGGCATCCACGCCGGTGCCCTCCAGGGGATCGTGTCCGGTTCAGGGCCCACCATCGCACTCCTCTGCGGGAGCCCCGAGGGCGCGCAGGAGGTCCAGTCGCTGCTGCGCGAGCACGGGCTCGAGTCGCTGCACGTGCACGGCCCGGTGCCGGGCGCGCGCATCCTCGCCTGACACGCCCCGCCCGCGTCCTCGCGTCGGCGAGGTGCGCTCGGCGCGCCTGGCATACATAATGAAGTGACGATGTGACCGTGCACATACAAGGAGGTCTGTGATGTCGACTGCCTCCGACCGTGCCCGGATGCCGAGCATCCGAGACGTCGCCCGACTCGCAGGGGTGTCGCACCAGACCGTCTCCCGGGTGCTGAACGATCACGCGAGCATCCGTCCCGAGACGAAGGCCAAGGTCCTCGACGCCATCGCGGTGCTCGACTATCGCCCCAATCTCGCGGCGCGGGCGCTGGTGACCAGCAAGTCCAACATGCTGGGCATCCTGTCGGCGACCGTGGGGGAGTTCGGACCCACCTCCTCGATCGTCGGCATCGAGGATGCCGCGCGTGAGGAGGGGTACTCGGTCTCGACCCTGAACCTCTCGGCCACGACGCCGGAGGCGATCGGCAACGCTCTGCGCCAGCTGGCGCGCGAGCAGGTCGACGGCATCGTGGTGCTGGCCCCGCAGGTGCGGGCTTTCCATGTGCTCAAGGGCATGGCGGTCGAGATGCCGTTCGTGTCGCTGCAGACCGCCTCGGGCTCCGACGGCGTGACCCTGTCGGCCGACCAGGTCGCGGGAGCACGCACCGCCACCGAGCACCTGATCGGACTCGGCCACAGCGACATCATCCACATCGCCGGGCCCCAGGACTGGATCGAGGCCGAGTCGCGCATGCGCGGATACCTGGATGCTCTGCGCGAAGCCGATCTTCCGACCTTCCCGCCGATCCGCGGCGACTGGACGGCGGACTTCGGCTACTTCGCGGGGCAGGAGCTGTCGCGACGTCGTGATTTCACGGCTGTGTTCGTCGCGAACGACCAGATGGCGATCGGTCTGCTGCACGGCTTCCGGGATGCCGGCGTCCGCGTGCCCGAGGACGTGAGTGTCGTCGGCTTCGACGACATCCCCGTGGCTGCCCACGTCGCGCCGACTCTGAGCACCGTGCATCAGGACTTCCCCGAGCTCGGGCGTCGGGCTGTGCGGATCCTGCTCGCTCAGATCCGAGGGGAGCAGGTGCCTCAGTTCGGGCCGCTCCAGACCACCCTGCGCACGAGAGAGTCGTCGGCACCTCGATAGAGCCACAATTTGGCTCGTGGTCTTGACAGCGTCTCGGCGAGCGTAGACTATGTAATCCAATGTGAACGGTCACATCGAAGGTGACCGCCCGTCGCGAGGAAGATCTTGTGAGCACCACAGCAACGTTGCCGGTCGTGTCAGGCCCCATCCTGGAGATGCGCAGCATCACCAAGGAGTTCCCGGGTGTCAAGGCGCTGTCCGACGTGTCCATCACCGTCCGCGCCGGGGAGATCCACGCGATCTGCGGCGAGAACGGTGCCGGGAAGTCGACCCTGATGAAGGTCCTCTCCGGCGTGTACCCCTACGGCACGTATGAGGGGGACATCCTGCTCTACGGCGAGGAGCAGCGCTACCGCGACATCGCGGCGAGCGAGCAGGCGGGAATCGCGATCATCCACCAGGAACTCGCGCTGATCCCCGAGCTCTCGATCACCGAGAACATCTTCCTCGGCAACGAGATCCGCCACTTCGGCAAGATCGACTGGCGCGCACAGCGCCAGCGCACGGTCGAGCTGCTGGCCCGTGTCGGCCTGCGCGAAGACCCCGACGTCGCCGTCAAGACTCTCGGTGTGGGCAAGCAGCAGCTGATCGAGATCGCCAAGGCCCTCAACAAGGACGTCAAGCTCCTCATCCTCGACGAGCCCACCGCCGCCCTCAACGAGAACGACTCGCAGCACCTGCTCGATCTCATCCTGGGCCTCAAGGCCAAGGGCATCGCGTCGATCATGATCAGTCACAAGCTCAACGAGATCGAGCAGATCGCCGACGAGATCACGATCATCCGCGACGGTCGCACGGTCGAGACGCTCGACATCTCGCGCGGCGAGATCAACGAAGACAGGATCATCCGCGGGATGGTCGGACGCTCGCTCGAGAGCCGCTACCCCGACCGCACCCCCGAGATCGGCGAGGTCTTCTTCGAGGTCAAGGACTGGTGGGTGCAGCACCCGACCGTCTCCGAGCGCATGGTCGTCAAGGGATCGAACCTCAACGTCCGCCGCGGTGAGGTCGTCGGCATCGCCGGCCTGATGGGCGCGGGGCGCACCGAGTTCATGATGAGCATCTTCGGGCGCTCGTACGGCAACTTCCAGGGCGGACAGATCGTCAAGGACGGCCGCGAGATCTCGATCCCGGACGTCTCCTCCGCCATCAAGCACGGGCTCGCCTACGTCAGCGAGGACCGCAAGGTGCTCGGCCTCAACCTGCTCGACACGATCAAGCGGTCGGTCGTGGCGGCCAAGCTGTCGAAGATCTCGAAGCGCGGCGTCGTCGACGAGCGCGAGGAGTACTCGGTCGCCGAGCGCTACCGCAAGGCGCTGCGCATCAAGACGCCCAGCGTCGAAGAGGGCGTCGGCAAGCTCTCGGGAGGAAACCAGCAGAAGGTCGTGCTGGCGCGGTGGATGTTCACCGACCCCGACCTGCTGATCCTCGACGAGCCCACCCGCGGCATCGACGTGGGGGCGAAGTACGAGATCTACGCGATCATCAACGAGCTCGCCTCGCAGGGCAAGGGCGTCATCGTCATCTCCAGCGAGCTGCCCGAGCTGCTCGGCATCTCCGACCGCATCTACACAGTCTTCGAAGGTCGGGTCACCGACTGCATCCCGGCCGACCAGGCGACACCCGAGGCCCTCATGCGCAGCATGACCTCCGCGACTCAGAAAGCATCAGCATGACCACCGACCTCACGACAACGAAGCGTGGCTTCCACTTCGGCGACATCCGCAAGATGTTCGGAAGCAACGGCACCTCGTCACTGCGCCAGTTCGGCATCCTGGGCAGCCTCATCGTCATCATCGCCCTCTTCGAGATCCTCACGCTGCTGCGCAACGGACCGAACGGTGCGACGCTGACGTCGGGCAACCTGATCAACGTCATCAACCAGTACTCGTTCATCCTGATCCTCGCGATCGGCATGGTGATGGTCATCATCATGGGGCACATCGACCTGTCGGTCGGCTCGGTGGCGGCCTTCACCGGCATCATCGTCGCGAAGTCGATGGCCGACTGGAACCTCCCTTGGCCGGCGGCGATCCTGCTCGGTCTCGGCGTGGGCGCCCTCGTGGGTGCCTGGCAGGGGTTCTGGGTGGCGTATGTCGGGGTGCCCGCGTTCATCGTGACGCTCGCCGGCATGCTCTTCTTCCGCGGTGCGCAGCAGTGGATCGGTGACGCTCAGACGATTCCGGTGCCCAAGGGCTTCCAGGTGATCGGCACCGGCTACCTGCCTGAGGTCGGGCTGCCTCTCGACTTCAACGTGCCGACCATGCTCCTCGCCCTGGTCGCCGTGGCGTGGCTGGTCTTCTGGGAGATCCGCACCCGTCGTCAGCAGCACAAGATGGGCTCCGACAGTGCGCCTCTGTGGGTCAGCGTGGTCAAGGTCGTGCTGCTCTCGGTCGTCGTCCTCGCCGCTGCGTGGATGTTCGCGACCGGTCGCCCCGGCACGAGCTTCCCGGTTCCGGGTCTGATCCTGCTCGCCCTGGTCATCATCTACTCGTTCATCACGCGGAACACCGTGTTCGGCCGTCACATCTACGCGGTGGGTGGCAACCGGCAGGCCGCACGCCTCTCGGGTGTCAAGGACCGCTGGGTCGACTTCTTCGTCATGATGAACATGTCGATGATGGCCGCTCTCGCCGGCATGATCTTCGTCGCCCGTTCGCAGGCATCCGGACCCAACGACGGCACGGGCTGGGAGCTCGACGCCATCGCATCCGTGTTCATCGGTGGCGCCGCCGTCGCCGGTGGCATCGGAACCGTGATCGGTTCGATCATCGGTGGTCTGGTCATGGCCTTCCTCAACAACGGTCTCGCTCTGCTCGGTCAGGGCGCCGACGTCGTCTCGATGATCAAGGGCCTCGTGCTCCTGCTCGCGGTCGGCATCGACGTCTGGAACAAGCAGCAGGGCCGCCCGTCGCTCATCGGTTTCATGATGCGTCGCTCGAACCGTCAGGTGGATCCGGCGACCGAGACCTTCGAACCCAACAGGACTTACCAAGCCCCTCCCGTCGACAAGACAAGGGCCGAGTAAGCGGAATCTCCGCGCAGTGCTCGCACGCAGAATCCGTCACATCACACAGAAAGAGATCACATGAAGAAGATCATCGTCACAGCGACAGCGCTCGTCGCGACGGCTGCCTTCGCACTCACGGGTTGCTCCGGTGAGCGCGGCGGCGGAACCGACACGGGATCCGGCGAAGAGGCCGAAGCAGGCTTCGAAGCAGGCTCCCCGATCGGTGTCGCGCTTCCCGACAAGACCAGTGAGAACTGGGTTCTCGCGGGCCAGCTCTTCACGGACGGCCTCGAAGAGGCCGGCTTCAAGGCCGACGTGCAGTACGCCCCGGCGAGCAACACGGTCGCCGAGCAGCAGAACCAGATCCAGGCCATGGTCACCAACGGTGCCAAGGTCATCATCATCGGCGCGAAGGATGGCAAGCAGCTCGCCACCCAGGTGCAGGCCGCCAAGGACGCAGGCGCGTACGTGATCGCGTACGACCGTCTGATCGAGAACACCGAGGCAGTCGACTACTACGTCGCATTCGACAACTTCAAGGTCGGCCAGCTGCAGGGCCAGGCTCTGCTCGACGGTCTCGCCGAGCGTGCGGGCCACGAGGCTCCGTACAACATCGAGCTGTTCTCGGGCTCGCCTGATGACGCCAACTCGAAGGTCTTCTTCGACGGCGCCATGGACGTGCTCCAGCCGGAGATCGACAACGGCAACCTGGTCGTCGTGTCGGGGCAGACCGAGATCGCGCAGACCGCGACCGAGGGATGGCTCCCGGAGAACGCCCAGAACCGTATGGACACGCTGCTCACCTCGTCGTACAGCGGTGACACCGTGGTCGACGGCGTGCTGTCGCCGAACGACACCCTTGCTCGCGCCATCATCACCTCGGTGCAGCAGGCCGGCAAGCCGGTTCCGGTCGTCACGGGTCAGGACTCCGAGGTCGAGTCGGTGAAGTCGATCATGGAGGGCATCCAGTACTCCACGATCAACAAGGACACCGCGCTGCTCGTCGAGCAGTCGATCAAGATGGTCGGCCAGCTGCAGGCGGGCGAGACCGTCGATGTCAACGACGAAGAGTCGTACGACAACGGCGCGAAGGTCGTTCCGGCCTACCTGCTCGACCCGATCATCGTCACGAAGGAGAACGCCGCTGAGGCGTACGCCAACGTGCCGAGCCTCCTCGAGATCGTGCAGTCGTACCAGTAATCCTCGAGTCCTCGCCGAGGGCACACTAGGGGCCGTCCGGGTCATACGACCCGGGCGGCTCTTTGCCATGTCGGGTCGACTTTCACACCGCGCGCGGGCGATCTGCTGGCGGGAAGCGGACGTCCTGTCGGAGGATGTCCGCACACGGTGTGCTAGCCCCAGAGGGGGTCGTCGGGATCGGGAGAGTCTGTGCCGTCGGCATCTGTCATGATGCGCGCTTCAGCGATCCACGACGTCAGAGGGCCATCGCGGAGGAGATGAGGTCGCGGTGTGTCGAGCAAAGCGGCGGCGGTCACTTTGTCCAGCGGCTCATCGCTCGCGAAGATGACGACGTTGCCGAGTGGCCCTTCCGCATCCTCCGGCTCTGCGTCGAGCACGACAGCGACGTGATCGAACACGGTGCTCAGGGTCGCGGCCTGTCGTCGTGAGTATTCGAACGGATGCCCGTCGAGCAGGTTCACGGCGACCACGCCCGCCGCCGCGGAGCGCGCGGCGACCCGGCGATAGAACTCCTGGCTGGCCACACGATGCCGGATGACGGCGGCATCCCAGAGATCGACGACGGTGAAGCACGCCTCCACCCAATCGGTGTCGACTGCGGTGCGATAACTCGCTGCGTCGTCAAGTCCGGGGGACGGAGACGACTGCACCGGCGATGTCTTCTCATTCGGCAAAGCGGTGTCCGCGACCGTCCGAGCGTCACCGAGGATGACTCGTACGTCAGACCCGGGTGGCAATGGCAGCGCGTCGATGACGGCGGCGTAGAGCGCGGGTTCGAACTCCACCACCAGCTGAGATGATCCGGCGCGCGTCGCCTGGACGTAGCGTGCCAGCGTGAGTGCTCCGGCCCCCAGATGCACGGTGAACAGCGGCGCATCAGGCTCGGCGGCGGCATCCATCGCGCGGGCGATGTGTTGGGTGTAGCTGTACTCGAGGGCGGTGGGTTCGGTGATCGAGACGACGGACTGCGGAATTCCATCCACGCTGAGCTCGAAGCGACCGGGTCGCCTTCTCGACTGCACCAGCTTTGCCTTGCGGTTGGCTAGTGAGAGCGAGAACACCCGGCGACTCCATGGCACCTGTCTAGTTTAAGCCGGAGGGGATCGGCCGGCGGCTGCCTCTCGAAAGGCCGAGCCTCGGCGTGCTGCTGTGGTGCGTTCTTCAGCAGCCGACGCCGGCCGGGTTCTCGTCGCAGGTGTGGGCGACGAGCGCGGTGCGCGCCTCGAGGATGCGGATCTCCTGCGTGGCGCCATTGGTCGTGAGCTGCCCGGGAACGTCGATCCATCCGCCGCCGAGATACACCTGAGCGGTGTACCGGATGTCCACCCGGGCCGGGTATACGCCGGGTTCGCGGTAGACGTGGCTGGTCGGGGTCGGCGTGAACTGCGCCTGACCGAGCGCCTCCCAGGTCTGCCCCGGTGTCGTCACTGTCGCGGAGCTGCCGTCGCCGTACGTGTAGTCGTATCCGGCCGGGGCGAACCGCACGCGCAGTGGCACGCCGAACAGGTCGCCGTCTTGGACCTGCGGTGTCGCAGCAGCGGTGAAGTTGGTCGGCATCCCGGCGATTCCGACGTTTCCGGGTTCGGCGGTGGCGAGGACGGATGCCGGGGCGAACCGCGCGAGGTCGGAGATGACGATCGTCGGAGTGCCCGTCGCCGGCGGGGTCGTCGCCGGGGCAGCGGGTCGGTTCAGACGGGGTGCACATCGCGTGGTGCCTGAGTCGTTCATGCACGCCGCGAGATCGATCGCCTCCTGGCTCGGTCCCGACGGTGCGGCTGGGCCGCTAGGGCCTCCGTTGCTCGGACGCGAGTTCGTGTTGGGGTTGGTGCCCTGTTGCTGTTGCGTGCCGGTTATGGTGAGAGACGAGCCTTCAGTGGAGCCGCAGAGGCCCATCATTTGCGAGGACGTGGTGCAGCCCGAACTAGCCCGAGTGGCAGCGTTAGGCATCGCCAGCACTAGTGCGACGGCCATCAAGGCCATCGCGGTCCTGGTTAGCATCTCTCCCCATCTCCGGAATCCTCGTGAGCGATCAGCAGGTTATCGCCGTCTCCGGAGAATTCCACGAGCTGCGCGACAACGTCGCCTCGGTCAGGAGGCGTGACGTCGATGCCGCCCGCATCAACGACTCGAAACTCAGATACGTCGATGCACACCATTCCTTCGACTTTCGCGGTCGGCTCACCAACACTTGCCTCTGTCCCGCGGAAAGACAGGATCTTCGCCTCCCCGCTGGCCCGTAGTCCCCATTCTCGTAGTGACCTTTGAGCCTCGATGTCGCTTTCGAGCGCGAGAGACGTGAGAAACTTTTGTGGGTCAGGCTCAGAATCACCACGTGCCCGAGCGCTTAGGGCGTCAAAATACGCCCGGTACACCTCTTCCGCCGCCGCAAAGGCTTCCTCCTCGCTGGCGAATGCGGGTGTCGGCGTGGGCTCCGGTGCCGGGCCCGGTGCGCACCCGAGCAGCTGGCCGAGCGCGATCGCAACCAACACGACAGCCACACTTCTTGTGCGCGTCGTCATCGGTCGGGTAGCGGGCGAAGGTCGCGAGCGAGGAGGGGTCACCGCGCCACCGTAGTCAAAGTGCGGTCGGTGCCGCCGCAGTTATCCACAGCGCCAGACGGCGACCAGCGCCTCGCTCAGAACGGCGCGCGTCCAGCATCCTCCGTCACGGTGAAGGTCACCGTGTTCGGTGCAGGAGGGGTGTCGACGTAGGTTCGGCCCGTGGGGCTCGTCCACTCCATGACTCCACCGGGTTTCTGCTCGACGTGCCAGGGGGAGTGGTGTTTCAGAACGTGATGTCGGCGACAGAAGGACGCGAGGTTGGTCTCGCAGGTCGCGCCACCGGTCGAGGCCGAGTGATTGTGGTCGAGATCGCACTTGCGCGCAGCAATCCCGCAGGTGGGGAAGCGACATCGTTGGTCACGTGCACGCAGGTGCCTGCGGAGGTGGCGACTGGGTCGATAGCGGTCGACCGCGAGCACTCGACCGCTGATCGGATGCGTCAGCACCCGATCCCACCCCTTCGTCTGACCGGCCACGGTGCGTGCGGTGTCGACGTCGATCGGGGCCCGCCCATCGAGCTCGGCGGGCGGCGTCGCATCGGCATCCGACGCCTCGTCCGCATCGTCATGCATCAGGGTCGTCACCGGAACGGTGATCTCGATCCGCGCACTGATGGCTCCGAGCAGCCCGTCTTCGCTGTCGTGACCGGTCGGCTGTCCGCTGAGCACGAGATCGGCGAGCAGGTCGGCGCGGATCTCATCGACCGTTCGGTCATCCGCCTCGAACTCGCTGCCGTCGCGAGCTGCCTGTCGCTTCGCGCGAAGGTTCTCGTTGCGCAGTGCATGCGCCATCTGCGAGAGACGGTCGAACATGCCGTGGACGAGCGCGGCGGGCGCATGCGTGTGCAGCGCCGCCATCCCGTCTTCGCCCTCCGTGACCCATACCCGTCGCTGAGACCTGGCTCGCCGGTGTCGCTCCGACACGGTCGTCGGAGCGAACCGTTCGACGACTCGCCGTGCCAACGCGCGCAGACGGTTGGGCGACTCCGTCTCGGCGATCGGGAGGATGACCGCGGAGTACTTCTCGCGATCGCTGGGCGATTCGATGCCCGACCCCGCGTCGACGATCACCCGGGAGTGCGCCGGGCTGATCCGCCCCGCCCCCTGAGCAGCCCATACGTCCGGAAACTGATCGACCAGCAGCTCCGCGGCCGCCATCCGCCGCTCGATCGTGCGGTCGCTGACGTGCTGCACTGCAGCGATCTCGGCAGCCACGGTGCGAAGAGAGTGGTCTCCGCGATCAGGGTGATCACCCTGCTTGGCGATGTCGATCGCCAGTCGCGCGGCGATCGCCAGCAGCCCGTCGCGTGCGGCGCTCATGCTGCTGAGCGTCGCCTCCGCGACCTGCAGCGCGTCGACGAGATCGGCGAGTGTCGCCATCTGCGTGTCCGTCGCGTCGAGCAGTGCTGTCATGCCATAAGTAGATCAGGGACCACCGACATTCGAAGATAGATACGAGACATTCCACTCCTGACATGATCACGGAAAGGTAACGAAAGCATGCGACACTGGCGGCATGCTTCTCCACGCGATCGACGCCGGGACCGGGCCGAGCACTGTGCTCCTGCTCCACGGAATGATGGGGTCGTCCGACAGCTGGCGGCGCCTGATCCCGCCGCTCACAGCCAACGGCCACCGCGTCATCGCGCTCGACCTCCCCGGTCACGGCCTGTCGGAACGCGACCCGCAGCTCACGATCGAGCAGGCGGCGGCGTCCGTGGTCGAGACGGTCCGGCACGTCGGACCAGGGCATCCGCTCGCAGCCGTCGGCCATTCCTACGGGGCGACAGTCCTCGCCGCGGCCGCCGATATGCTGCAGCCCGACCTGTCTGTGTACGTCGACGCGGCGCTCTCCCTGACCGGAGGGCACGACCGTGCGGCCCTCACAGCGCAGTACGCGCGCGACCGCGGAGCGCGCCTGACTCCGGAGGATCTGCTCGCATCCCGACCCTTCTACTCCGCGCAGGATGCCGAGGTGGAGGCCCGCGCCGCCGCACTCTTCGACCCGGCCACGACCGCATCCATCTCCTGCGACACCGATCACTCCTGGCTCCCCGACGACGGTTCGATCGTCGTCAAGGCTCAACCGAGCTCGTGGGTCAGCGACGACGACGCCCGCAGATTCGCGGCGAACGGCGCCGATGTCCGCAGCATCCCCGGGGCCGCGCACACCATCTGGTACAGCCATTTCGACGAGTTCACCGCATCCCTCCCGGAACTCTTCGGGCCACCGGCGGCACGCACGCTGCCATAGCCTCTTCGACCGGACGCCACGCTCCCGCTGTCGCCGCAGTGCTCGGCTGACCGGCCCACCCAGCGTGCCCGACTACCCTGGGGAGTGATATGGCACATCTTCTCGGGGCAGAAGCCCTTCACCTCGAATATCCGACCAGGGTCGTCTTCGACTCCGTGACCCTCGGCATCGAAGAAGGTGACCGCATCGGCATCGTCGGCCGCAACGGCGACGGCAAGTCGAGTCTGCTCGGCATGCTGGCGGGCATCAAGGAGCCGAACTCCGGACGCGTGACGGTGCGTGGCGGCACGACGATCGGCGTTCTCGACCAGGCCGACACCCTCAGCGACGACCTGACCATCAGTGCCGCGGTCGTCGGCGACACGCCGGAGTACGAATGGGCCGGCGACCCCCGCATCCGCGACGTGATCGAGGGGTTGCTGAAGGATCTGCCGTGGGATGCCGAGATCGGCTCCCTCAGCGGTGGCCAGCGTCGTCGCGTCTCGCTCGCCAAGCTGCTGACGGGCGACTGGGACGTCATCGCGCTCGATGAGCCCACCAACCATCTCGACGTCGAAGCCATCACCTGGCTGGCCGGACACCTCAAGAAGCGATGGAGCCCGAACTCGGGAGCCCTCATGGTCGTCACCCACGACCGGTGGTTCCTCGACGAGATCTCGACCGAGACGTGGGAGGTGCACGACCGCATCGTCGAGCCCTTCGAGGGCGGCTACGCGGCATACATCCTGCAGCGCGTCGAACGCGACCGGATGTCGGCCGCGACCGAGGCCAAGCGCCAGAACCTCGCCAAGAAGGAGCTCGCCTGGCTGCGCAGAGGCGCGCCCGCTCGCACCGCGAAGCCGAAGTTCCGCATCGACGCCGCCAACGAACTCATCGCCGACGTGCCGGAGATCCGCGACAAGATCTCGCTGCAGTCGCTCGCGGTTTCGCGCCTCGGAAAGGACGTCGTCGATCTCCTCGACGTGGGAGTGACCTATCCGACCGTCGACGGCGGCACGCGAGAGGTGCTGCGCGACGTCGAGTGGCGCATCGCGCCGGGGGAGCGCACGGGCATCCTCGGCGTCAACGGCGCCGGCAAGTCGACGCTGCTCGGCCTCATCTCGGGCACCGTCGAGCCCACCGTGGGCCGCGTGAAGCGCGGCACGACCGTGAAGGTCAAGACGCTCACCCAGCGCCTCGACGAGCTCGAAGACGTTCGGCGTGAGCCGGTGCGTGTCGTGATCTCGCGGCTGCGCACCTCGTACACGATGGGCTCCGGCTCGAAGGCTCAGGAGCTCACGCCGGGCCAGCTGCTCGAGCGGCTCGGCTTCGACTCGGCCCAGCTCTCCACCCCCGTGAAGGATCTCTCGGGTGGCCAGCAGCGCCGATTGCAACTGCTGCTCGTGCTCCTCGACCAGCCCAACGTGCTGATCCTCGACGAGCCGACCAACGATCTCGACACCGACATGCTCGCGGCCATCGAGGACCTCCTCGACTCGTGGTCGGGAACCCTGCTCGTGGTCAGCCACGACCGGTACTTCCTCGAGCGCGTCACCGACCAGCAGTTCGCCATCCTCGACGGGCACCTGCGGCACCTGCCCGGAGGTGTCGACGAGTACCTGCGACTGCGTCAGCTGCAGACCTCGGCGCCCGGCAAGTCCCAGACCGCCGTCAACACGGAGAAGAAGGCCTCCAGCCTCGACGGCGCCGCCCTGCGCTCAGCGCAGAAAGAGGTCTCGTCGCTCGAGCGCCGCATCCAGAAGCTCACGCAGCAGGTCGACAAGGCGAAGACCGCGCTGGCGGAACACGACCAGTCGGACTTCGCGGGTCTCGGCGACAAGATGAAGGCGATCAGCGATCAGCAGGCCGAGATCGAGCAGCTCGAACTCCGCTGGTTCGAGCTGACGGAAGAGCTCGACTGACGCAGGGTCTCGCCATTCAGCCGTAGCGGGAATACGGTGGCACTGCGATGCGCTGTGCTCTGGGCGGGGTTCGATGCCATCCGGGATCGCACAGCTTGATCCTGCGGTTCCCGGGAGGTTCAGATGGAAGGACTCGAGGTCACCGTCCTGATCGGACTCACGATCCTCGTGGGCACGTTGCTGGCGCCGCGCGTGCGGCTCGCGCTGCCGCTCGTGCTCGTCATCCTGGGTCTGCTGCTCGGCTTCGTGCCTCAGCTGCGCGAGATCCAGCTGCCGCCCGAGACCGTGCTGCTGCTGTTCCTCCCGGTGATGCTGTTCTGGGAGAGCCTGACCACCTCGCTGCGCTCGATCCGCCGCGACTTCCGCTACATCCTGCCGATGAGCACGCTGCTCGTCGTGGGATCCGCCTTCGCCGTCGCGGGCGTCGGACTGCTGTTCGGGATGCCGTGGGAGACCGCCCTCATCCTCGGCGCAGCCGTCGCTCCACCCGACGCCACGGCCGTCGCGGCCCTCGGACGCCTGCTGCCGACGCGGATGTTCATGAAGCTCAAGGCCGAGAGCCTGACGAACGACGGCACCGCCCTGGTGCTCTACGCGATCGCGATCTCGCTGGCCCTCGGCGGCAACGTGACGCCGCTGTCGGTGACGATGTCGGTGCTCGTCTCGTACGTCGGAGGCGTCGCCGCCGGTGTGGTGATCGCCGCTCTCTCGTACCTGCTGCTGCGGCGCACCTCCTCGACGATCGTCATCAACGTCACGCTTCTGCTGATCCCGTTCTCGTCGTTCCTGCTCGCCGAGATCGTGCATGCTTCGGGTGTCCTCGCCGTCGTGGTCGCGGGGCTCATCGTCGCCTACGTGTCGCCCCGGGTGACGACAGCCTCGTCCCGCCGTCAGGTGGCCGCAGCCTGGCCCTTCGGGGTCTTCCTGCTCAACGGCGCGCTCTTCGTGCTCATCGGTCTCGAGGTGCAGTTCGTCGCGCATGAGATTTCGGCGGCGGCGATCGGACGCCTTGTGCTGATCACGCTGGCCGTGTGGATGACGCTGCTGGTCGTGCGCTATCTGTTCCAGGTGATGAACTCCCTGTTCCAGCGGCGCAACCCTGCGCGTCCGTCGCGCGGTGCACGGGCGCGGTCGATGGCGGTCTCGACCGTCGCGGGCATGAGAGGCGCGGTGTCTCTCGCGATCGCGCTGTCCGTGCCCGTGTCCAGCGCGACCGAGGGCGAGATCGCAGGGCGTGACGAGATCGTCTTCGTGACCGCCGGGGTCATCCTGCTCAGCCTGCTGGTGCAGGGGCCGCTCCTGCCCGCCATCGTCCGCTGGGCCCGTTTTCCCGTCGACCACGCCGAAGACGAGGAGTACGAGCTGGCCGAACGGACGATCTCCGGTGCGGCCCTCGCTGCCCTCGACGATCTCGCGGTCGAGCACGGCATCGGGCAGGAGATCCGAGACAGGGTGCGCGCCGAGGGCTATCAGATGCTCGAGTTCTCGAACGCACGCGCTCTGGCCCGCGAGCAGGCCATCGTCGACGCCGAGGCCCGAGCGCTCGACGTGATGCTCGACGAGCCCGATCCGCTCGGAGGCAGCGGCTCGATGCCCGAGGCAGGGGAGGACGACGAAGCGGATGCCGCGCAGACGGCGGTGCGGATGCCGGACCCGACGCGCATCGTCGATGACGAAGACAGCGCCGACGGCGAGGTCAGGACCCTGCAGATGCTCGCGACCTCGGTCGACGTCGACGTCATGCAGCGGTCACCGCTGCTGCGCCACGAGGAGCACACGCGCCTCAAGCTCGCCCTCCTCGACCGCAAGCGAGAGGTGCTGCTCGGGCTGCGCAGAGACCGCACGGTCGACGACCTCGTGTTCCGTCGCATCTCGGCCAGACTCGACCTCGAACAGGTGAGGCTGCAGGGCATCGAGGACTACGACTGACAGCTGTGACGCTCTGTGACGCTCGATTGTCGCGCACCGCCTCGCCCTGCCTAACGTATTCGAGTCCCCCAAGAGAGGAACCCGAACACTCATGTCCATCACAGCATCCCGTCGGACCACATCCGTCATCGCCGCGCTCGCCGCGGTCCCGCTCTTCGTCGCACTCGCAGGCTGCGCGACGGCATCCTCCGAGGCCGGTTCCGGCGACGGAGACGAGACCGTCAAGATCGGTGTCGTCGGCAAGGGAGACGCGCAGTGGGCTCCCTTCGTCGAGGCAGCCGCTGAAGAGGGCATCACGGTCGAGCTCGTCGACTTCGGCTCGTACGAGCAGCCGAACCCCGCGCTCACCGAAGGCGAGATCGACCTCAACCAGTTCCAGCACATCGTGTACCTCGCCGAGTACAACAGCGCCTCGGGTTCTGACCTGACCCCGATCGGCTCGACCGCGATCTACCCGCTCGGCCTGTACTCGCAGAAGTACGACGATGTCGACGACATCCCCGAGGGCGAGACCGTCGCCGTTCCGGACGACGCGTCGAACCAGGCCCGCGCGCTGCTCGTGCTGCAGTCGGCCGGACTCATCGAGCTCAAGAGCGGAGGCACGATCTTCTCGGATCTCGCCGACGTCGACACCGAGAAGTCCAAGGTCGAGGTCACCGCACTCGAGGCCGCACTGATCCCCACCTCGCTGCCCGATGTGGCCGCGGCGATCATCAACAACGACTTCGTGGAAGACGCCGGACTCAGCTTCGACGACGCCATCGCTCAGGACGACCCCGAGGACGCGAACGCGCTGCCGTATGTGAACATCTTCGCGGCACGCGCTGAGGACGCCGACAACGAGACGTACCTCAAGCTCGTCGAGATCTTCCAGACGAACGAGGACGTCCAGGCGGGTCTGATCGAGTCGTCGGGTGACACTGCGGTGCCGCTCCAGACCCCGGTCGAAGATCTCGTCTCCTCGCTCGAGAAGGTCCAGGAAGACACCGAGGCCAACAAGTAGGACGATCGGGGTGAACGACACCCCCGTCCGATGAGGGAGAATCGGGTGGCGCTTCGTGCGTCACCCGATTCTTCGTTCCCGAAGCAGACCGGAGCACCACATGCCGATCGTCACCCTGACGAATGTCTCGAAGACCTATCCATCCCGCACCCGTGACGAGTCCGAGATCGTGGCCGTGGACGACGTGTCCCTCTCGATCGAGAAGGGCGACGTTTTCGGGATCATCGGATACTCCGGCGCCGGCAAGTCGACGCTCGTGCGGTTGATCAACGCCCTCGAGCCGGCGACGAGCGGAACGATCACCGTCGACGGCGTCGACATCACTGCTCTCAAGGAGAGCGAGCTGCGCAAGGTCCGCGGCGGCATCGGCATGATCTTCCAGCAGTTCAATCTCTTCGCCTCGCGCAGCGTGAAGGCGAACATCGCCTACCCTCTCAAGCTCGCGGGCTGGTCGAAGCCCGACATCGAGAAGCGGGTCACAGAGCTGCTGAGCTTCGTCGGCCTGGCCGACAAGGCCAAGGCCTACCCCGAGCAGCTGTCCGGGGGCCAGAAGCAGCGCGTCGGCATCGCCCGCGCTCTCGCCACCGGTCCGGCGATCCTCCTCGCCGACGAGGCGACCAGCGCCCTCGACCCGCAGACCACGCACGAGGTGCTCGATCTGCTCAAGCGCGTCAACCGGGAGCAGGGCGTCACGATCGTGGTCATCACGCACGAGATGGACGTCATCCAGACCATCGCCACCAAGGTGGCAGTGATGGAGAACGGTCGGGTGATCGAGCAGGGCGACGTGTTCGATGTCTTCTCCGCACCGCAGAACCCCGCATCGCAGAGGTTCGTCGGCACGGTCGTGAAGGGCGTGCCCTCTCCGTCGGAGCGCGCCGTGCTGCGCGACCGGCACCAGGGACGCCTCGTCACCTTCTCGTTCCGCGACGGCGACTCGTCTCAGGCGCAGGTCTTCCTCGACCTCGCCGGCGCCGGGCTCGACTTCGAACTCGTCTACGGCGGCATCAACGACATCCGTGGGCGAGCCTTCGGCCACCTCACGCTCGCGATCCGCGGTGACGACGCGGTGATCGACCGCGCGCTCGCCGACATCGCACAGCGCGTCGAAGTGACCGAGATCGTCGGAGAGGAGGCACGCTGATGGATCGTCTGAACGAACTGTGGCCGGAATTCTGGGAGGCCGCGCTCGAGACCCTGTACATGACGTCGTTCGCACTCGTGCTCGGTGGCATCCTCGGTCTCGCGATCGGTGTCATCCTCTATGTCACGCGGCCAGGCGGGCTCGCTCAGAACCGCGCGGTGGCTGTCGTCGCCAACCTCGCGGTGAACTTCTTCCGGCCGATCCCGTTCGTGATCTTCATGGCCGTCGCTCAGCCGTTCGCACGCGCAGTCGTCGGCACCGGAATCGGAACCACGGCAGGCGCGTTCATCATCGGTCTGGCCGCAGCCTTCGCGATCGGCCGCATCGTCGAGCAGCACCTGGTGTCGGTCTCGCCCGGCGTGATCGAGGCGGCGCGCGCGATGGGCGCCGGACCCTGGCGCATCCTCTTCACGGTGGCGATCCCCGAGTCTCTCGGCCCGCTCATCCTCGGCTACACGTTCATCGTCGTGGCGCTGATCGACATGACGGCGATGGCCGGACTCATCGGCGGCGGCGGCCTCGGAGCTTTCGCGCAGATCTATGGCTTCCGCCAGTTCGAACCGCTCGTCATGTGGGCGGCGATCGTGCTGATCGTGGTGTTCGTGCACCTCGTGCAGATGCTGGGCACGAGGCTCGCGCGCAAGATCATGCGCCGCTGAACGGAGCCTCCTGCAGCGTGCGCGTCGTGGTGAAGACCCGCGGCGCGCCGCTCAGCGGATCCACGAAGTGCAGCTCGCGGGCGAGCAGCTGCATGGGGTGATCGAAGTCGTCGGGCTTCTCGCCGCGGAGCTCGGGGTAGAACGGATCGTTCAGGATGCCGAGGCCCAGCGCCGCGAGATGCACCCGCAGCTGGTGCATCTTGCCGCTGTGCGGGCGCAGCAGCGTGTGCACGACGCGATCGTCGGCATCGATCACCTCGATCAGCGTCTCGGCGTTCGGCTCCCGCTCGTCGTCGACCTGCACCTTCAGCTCGTTGCGGAGCTTCACGATGTGGTTGCGGTACACGAGGGGGAATCTCGACGCATCCCAGTCGGCCGGTCGAGCCGACACCGCCTCGTAGACCTTCTGCACCTGCCGGGTCTCGAAGAGCAGCTGGTACGGCCCTCTGGTGGCCGGTCGCGCCGAGAACATGAGAACCCCTGCGGTCGCCCGGTCGAGGCGGTGGATCGGCGCGAGCTCGTCGTTGCCGAGCAGGTTGCGCAGCCGGATCAGGGCGGAGTTCTGCAGGAACTTGCCGCCGGGGATGGTCGGCAGGAAATGCGGCTTGTCGATGACGACCAGGTCGTCGTCCTGATGGATGACCTCGATCTCGACGGGCAGTCGCGTCTCGACGGGGGGATCACGGTAGTACCAGATGAACTCCTCGACGCCCAGGGGCGTGTCCCGCGTGAGGGGGCTGCCATCGCGGGCGACGATCTCTCCGCGGTCGAAGCGGCTGAGCAGGCCCTCGGGATCGAGGTGGAAGAAGCGCTCGATCATGTAGGCGCCGACGGTCGGCCATTCGCCGCTCATCGGGACGTGCAGGCGCGTGGCGCCGACGCCGTCGCGCACGGGAAGAGGGGAGAGCATGGCCATGGCGTCAGAACCTCACGCGTCGAAGCTGAGGCTCAGCTTGCGCAGCAGCGCAGCCAGGCGATCGCGGTCGCCACGCGACAGCGCCTGGAGCAGGTCGTCCTCGACGTCGACCAGACGCGTGATCGCGGCATCCACCCTGATGCGTCCGTCGTCGGTGAGCGTCACGAGCACGCTGCGGCCATCGGCCGGATCGCCCTCGCGTCGCACGAAGCGACGCCCGACGAGACGATCGATGCGATTGGTCATGGTGCCGCTCGACACCAGCGTCTGCTGCAGCAGCTGCTTCGGCGAGAGCTGGAAAGGCGCCCCCGCACGGCGCAGCGCCGACAGCACGTCCCACTCCCAGGCCTCCAGATCACTGCGCCGGAACACATCTCTGCGGGCTCGATCGAGCAGCCGCGTCAGTCGGTCCATCCGCGACAGCACCTCGAGGGGTGAGAAGTCGAGGTCGGGGCGCTGGGTGTTCCAGGCGCCGACGATCCGATCAACCTCATCCGCCTCAGTCATCCGTCCATTATCGCCGGTAGCACGCAGGCGGACGTGGCAGACTTGATCCGCGGCGCTCTCGGGGGCCGCGGTCCGCCGTGGTGTAATGGCAGCACGACAGCCTTTGGAGCTGTTAGGTCTAGGTTCGAGTCCTGGCGGCGGAGCATGACTGGGAACAATCTCGCGATCATCATCCTCGCCGCAGGCCAGGGAACCCGCATGCGCTCGCGCCTGCCCAAGGTGCTGCATCAGATCGGCGGGCGCCCACTGGTCGGGCACGTCCTGACGACGGCCGGTCGCCTCGAGGCCGAGCACGTCGAGGTCGTCGTGCGGCACGAGCGCGACCAGGTGGTCGCTGCGCTCGAGAAGGACTACCCGGCGGCCGTGTTCATCGACCAGGACGAGGTTCCGGGCACCGGTCGAGCGGTGCAGGTCGCGGTCGACGCGCTCCCCGCGGACTTCGACGGCGATGTACTCGTACTCTCGGGAGACTGCCCGCTCGCCGACGCCGACACGCTCCGTTCCTTCCTCGACGCGCACCGCGCCGCCGAGGCGGAGGCGACGCTGATGACGGCGGTCGTCGACGACCCGACCGGCTACGGTCGCGTCATCCGCGATGCCGACGGCGGTGTCGACCGCGTGGTCGAGCAGAAGGACGCCACGGCAGACGAAGCCGCGGTCAGCGAGATCAACGCGGGCATGTACGTCTTCCGCGTCGCGACGCTGCGCAAGTACCTCCCCTCGGTGGGTGTCGACAACGCGCAGGGCGAGATGTACCTGACCGACGTGCCAGGACTCCTGCGCCGCGACGGCAGCCGTGTGGCGGCATCCGTCGTCTCCGATGTCACCGTCACCTACGGCGTCAACGACCGTGCTCAGCTCGCCGAGGTCGGACGGCTGCTCAACCGCCGGATCGTGCGCCGCTGGCAGCTGGAGGGCGTCACGGTGATCGACCCGGCGACGACATGGATCGACGACGACGCCACGCTGGCGCCCGACGTCACGATCCTCCCGAACACGCATATCCTGCGGGCCACCACGATCGCCGAAGGGGCGATCATCGGACCCGACACGACCCTCGTCGACTGCGAGGTGGGTGCGGATGCGATCGTCCGCCGCACCGATGCCACGCTCGCGGTGATCGGGGCCGAGGCCACGGTCGGCCCCTTCTCGTTCCTGCGCCCCG
This sequence comes from Microbacterium sp. K2, assembly GCF_051365005.1. NCBI lineage: Bacteria > Bacillati > Actinomycetota > Actinomycetes > Micrococcales > Microbacteriaceae > Microbacterium > Microbacterium sp. K2. Next base: position 132,794 of record NZ_JBLWII010000007.1, read on the forward strand.
GCACCGTGCTCGGCGCCCGCGGCAAGATCGGCGCCTACGTCGAGACGAAGAACGCCGAGATCGGCGAGGGCAGCAAGGTTCCGCACCTGTCGTACGTCGGAGACGCGACCATCGGCCGAGGCGTCAACCTCGGTGCCAGCACGATCACGGCGAACTACGACGACGTGAACAAGCACCGCACGGTCGTCGAGGACGAGGTGCACACCGGCTCGCACACGACCCTCGTCGCGCCCGTTAGGCTGGGTGCTGGCGCCAAGACAGGTGCCGGCGCTGTCGTCCGCAAGGACGTCCCTGCCGGCTCCCTTGCCATGAGCGTCGCCCCTCAGCGCAACATCGAGGGTTGGGTCGAGAAGAACAGGGCAGGCACGGGCGCGGCAGATGCCGCAGCCCGAACCCGAGTGGCGGAGTAGGCAGAACGATGGCGCGCAAGAAGAAGACGGTCGATCTGGACAGGGACAACGGCATCGCTCCGGGTCTCGTAGCCAAGACCAAGAAGCGACTCGTGGTCGCCGGTGGTCGATCGCACCCCGAGCTGACCGCTGCGGTCGCCGCGTCTCTCGGCACCGAGGTCGTGCCGACCGAGCACCGCACCTTCGCATCCGGCGAGATCTACGCGCGGTTCGAGGTGTCGATCCGAGGCTGCGACCTGTTCCTGATTCAGACCTTCGGCGAGCCGGTCAACGAGTGGCTCATGGAGACGCTCATCATGATCGACGCCGCGAAGCGCGCCTCCGCCAAGCGCATCACCGTCGTCGCCCCGTACTATCCGTATTCACGTCAGGACAAGAAGGGCCGCGGCCGCGAGCCGATCAGCGCCCGCCTCGTCGCCGATCTGCTGAAGACGGCCGGTGCCGACCGTGTCATGAGCGTCGACCTGCACGCCGCGCAGATCCAGGGCTTCTTCGACGGTCCTGTCGACCACCTGTTCGCCAAGCCCGTGCTGATGGACTACTTCAAGAGCACGCTGAGCGCCGAGGACCGTGAGATCCTCACCGTCGTCTCGCCCGACATGGGGCGCGTCCGCGTCGCCGACACCTGGTCGGACAGCCTCGGGGCACCGCTGGCCATCATCCACAAGCGTCGCGACCCGAAGGTCGCCAACCAGGTCTCCGTGCACGAGATCGTCGGCGCCGTCGAAGGACGCACCTGCCTGCTCGTCGACGACATGATCGACACCGGCGGCACGATCGTGAAGGCGGCGCAGGCCCTCAAGGCGAGCGGCGCGCACCGCGTGATCGTCGCCGCGACCCACGCGATCTTCAGCGACCCGGCATCCGAGCGTCTGCAGGACGCGTCGATCGACGAGGTCGTGATCACCGACACGATCCCGCTGACGGAATCGCGTCGCTGGGACAAGCTCACGATCCTGCCGATCGCTCCGCTGCTCGCACGCGCGATCCACGAGGTCTTCGAAGACGGATCGGTCACGAGCATGTTCGGCGGAGACGCCTAAGCAACCCATATATCGGACACAGCCCGCGCATAGATGCTGTCCCTACGGTCGAATCAACACACCGATCAAAGGCCGGGAGGACCATCATGATCCGCACGACTGTACCGACTTCTGTTCGCAAGGGCGCAGCCCTGGCCGGCGTCGCAGGACTCCTCGTCCTCGCGGGATGCTCCGGCACGGCTGACGCCGAAGACCAGTCGACCGACACCGGAACCGACACGAGCACCGAATCCACCGATTCGGGCGCGGCGGCCGGCGGCGACTACACCGACGGCACCTACACCGCCGACGGTTCGTATCAGACCCCTGAGACCGTCGAGACGATCAGCGTGACTCTCACCGTCGCCGACGGCCTGGTCACGGATGTCGAGGTGACCGGCGACCCGCAGGCCCGCGAGAGCGAGCAGTACCAGGGCGAGTTCATCGGCGGCATCTCGGACGAGGTCGTGGGCAAGTCGCTCGACGAGATCGAGGTCAGTCGGGTGGCGGGTTCGTCGCTCACCAGCGGTGGATTCAACGAGGCCGTCGAGTCGATCAAGGAGCAGGCCGCCGCCTGAGGCGCCTGATCACGGCATGACGATCTGGCGTTTCGACGCGATCGGCACGCGCTGGGAGATCGAGACGTCGCACGAGCTCGGCGCGGATGACCGTGAGCGCGTCGGCGCCGAGATCGAGCGGTTCGACCGGGAGTGGTCGCGGTTCCGCGAGGACTCATCGGTCACACGTGTCGGTCGAGACGGCGGCTCGATCTCGTCTCCCGACGCGGGAGCGATGCTCGATGCCTACCGCGACCTCTCCGAGGCGACCGGCGGCGCGGTGAACCCGCTCGTCGGGGACAGCCTCGCAGCCCTCGGCTACGACGCGTCGTACTCGCTCGTAGCGACCTCGCCGGTCGCCGCCCCGAGCGACTGGACCGATCGGGTGCGCTGGACGGTGGGGGAGGCCGCGGCATCCGCTCCAGCCCTCCTCGATGTCGGAGCTCTCGGCAAGGGGCGTCTGGTCGATCTCGTGGTCGCGGTCCTCGACGATGTGCCCGGTGATCTCGTCGTGGATGCCGGGGGCGACATGAGGGTCCGCGGAGACGCGGTGCGCGTCGGCCTCGAGCATCCGTACGATCCGACGAAGGCGATCGGCGTGATCGAACTGCAGGATGCCGCGCTCTGCGCCTCGGCGGTCAATCGCCGTGCGTGGGGCGACGGACTCCACCACGTGCTCGACGCCCGCACCGGGGTGCCGGTCCGCACCTGGGCGGCGACATGGGCGATCGCCGGTGAGGCGATGCGAGCGGATGCCGTCGCGACCGCCCTGTTCTTCGAGGGCGGCCCCGAGCTCGCCGCGTCGTGGGGCGTCGAGTGGGTGCGCATGACGACCGACGGACGCGCAGAGCGTTCGCCCGGCTGCCCCGCACAGCTGTTCACCACCCGCCGATGAGGCGTCGAAGTAGGGAAGAGTAGACCTGTGATCACCTCCATCACCGCGCTGCGGCAGCGGGTCCTTGCGTTGCTCGGCGGAATCTCGATGTACCGTCTGGTGCTGTTCGCCCTGTCGACGCTCGCGCTCATCGCCGTGGTGCTGTCGGCCCTCGGCGTGATCGTGTCGCCGACACCCCTCGAGATCCTCGCGTCCTTCGTCGTGCTGGCGGTGGTCATCTCACTGGTGGATGCCGCGGCCCAGCGCATCCTGCGGCTGCCCTGGCGCATCGAGTCGTCACTCGTCACGGCGCTGATCCTGCTCTTCGTGCTCCGCCCCGGCATCGAGCCGAACGCCCTGCTCGGGCTGGCCATCGCCGGAGCCGTCGCGAGCCTCTCGAAGTATCTCATCGCGTGGCGAGGTCGGCACATCCTCAACCCGGCGGCTTTCGGTGCCGCCGTCGTATCGATCCTCGGATCCTTCGGTGCCTTCGAGTGGCTCGGGACGTCGTCGTCGTGGTGGGTCGGCACACCGTCGCTCTTCGTGCCCGTGCTGATCCTCGGACTCGCGGTGCTCTGGCGCACCGAGAAGGTGCGCATCGTCGTCGTCTTCCTCATCGTGGCGATCGCGGTCTCGATGCTGCGGCAGGCCGTGCAGGCGCAGGAGTTCTCGCTCGCATTCGATCCTGGCGCCGCCCTCTCGTTCGCGATCCTCCAGTCGCCGTTCCTGTTCCTCGGAGCGTTCATGCTCTCCGAGCCGCTGACTCTGCCGCCGCGCCGGTGGCAGCAGTTCTCGGTGGCGGCTCTCGTCGGAGTGCTCGCGGGCTGGCCGATCACGATCGGCGGCCTCTTCACCCTCGGGCAGGAGCGCGCGCTGCTCATCGGCAACCTGCTCGCATTCGCCTTCGCGCTGCGAGGGGCGGTGCGGCTCGTGCTCGAGAAGCGGCAGTTCATCACGCCGACCGCTCAGGAGCTGACGTTCCGAGCGAAGGGGAAGCTGAAGTTCCTCCCGGGGCAGTACCTCGAGCTCGACGTGCCGCACGCCCGTCCCGATGCCCGCGGAACCCGCCGCGAGTTCAGCATCGTCTCGGCTCCGGCAGACCTCCCGACACTCCGCATCGCCTACAAGGACGGCGACCAGAAGCATCCGTCGAGCTACAAGCGCGCACTCGCTGCGGCGGAACCGGGCTCTGCTCTCGCCGTGACGGGCACCTGGGGCGACTTCCTTCTGCCGCGTTCGGAGACCCCCGTGCTGATGGTCGCCGCCGGCATCGGCGTCACGCCGTTCGTGTCGCAGCTGCGGCAGCTCCAGCTCACGGAGCAGCAGCGTGACGTCGTGCTGGTCTATGTGGCATCCGACAGCTCAGAGCTGGCCTTCCGCGACGAGCTGGCTGCGACCGGTGCGCGCGTCATCATCTTCACGCGCGATGAGCCCGCCGACCTTCCCTCGCACTGGACCTGGGCTCAGGGCGCGCGCCTCGACGCCGCCGGCCTCGATCACTACGTTCCCGACATCGGCGAGCGGCACTCGTACATCTCGGGACCTCCGCGGCTCATCGCCGACCTCGCCCCCGCGCTGCAGAAGGCCCGCTCCCTCACGACGGACGCCTTCGCCGGGTACTGACCCGAGCTCGCTCCGGTCCGGTCCGGTCCGTTTGCAGGACGCTGCACGTTCTGCGGGGGATCCCCATCGGTGTGGTCCTGCAGGCGTGCCTTGGTCCTGCAGACGGTACTTCAGACGCGTGCCCGAAGGCGATCTATGGCCGCGACGATCGCTGCTTCGACGATCGGCCAGTCGTGGACGATCATCGCGTAGTCGAAGCAGACGTTCCTCGGTCCTGCAGACGGCACCGAGGAACGGGCGACAGTCGCGCCTAGTCGGCTGCGGGGGCCGGGCTCAGGGGGAGTCGTACGGTGAACGTCGTGTCGCCGGGTTCGCTGGCGACGGTGAGGTGGCCGCCGTGGCCCTCGACGATCGCCTTCGCGATGGCGAGCCCGAGGCCGGTGCCGCCGGTCTGACGGGCGCGCGAGCTGTCGCCGCGGGCGAACCGCGCGAAGAGTTCATCTCGCACGCCGGGGTCGATACCGGGTCCGTCGTCGTGCACCCGCAGCACGGCCTCATCGCCGTCGCGGGTCACGCTGAGGGTGATCGAGGTGCCCGCGGGTGTGTGCGTCCGCGCATTGGCGAGGAGGTTCGCGACGACCTGATGCATCCGCCCCGCGTCGCCGACGATGACGATCGGCTCGTCAGGAGCCTCGATGTTCCAGTGATGGTCTGCCGCGGTCGGACGCGCGTCGGAGAGGCCCTCGAGCGCGAGCTGCGTCAGATCGACGGTGCCGTAGACCAACTCGCGTCCCTCATCGAGACGAGCGAGCAGCAGCAGGTCCTCGACGAGGCGCGTCATGCGCAGCGACTGGGCCTGGATGCGTTCGAGCGACGTGGTGGTGCTCTCGATGGCCGCCTCGCCGCCCTGCTGCTTCAGCGCGCGCAGCGAGAGCTCGGAGTACCCGCGGATCGACGACAGCGGGGTGCGCAGCTCGTGGCTCGCATCGGCGACGAAGCGCCGCATCCGCTCCTCGTTCTTCTGCCTCGACGCGAGGGAGTCGTTGACGTGGTCGAGAAGCTTGTTGAGAGACGAACCGACCAGACCGGTCTCGGTGCGCGGATCTGCCTCGGACGCCGGAACGCGCTCGGTGATCTGCACTTCACCTCGATCGAGCGGCTGGTTCGCGACGCGTGTGGCGGTCGCCGCGACGGCGCGCAGCGGTCTCAGCCCCACGCGGATCGTGATGGCAGTCGTGAGCGCAAGGAGGATCAGACCGCCGATCGTCGCGAGAGCGATCACGGTGAGCAGCGTCGCGAGCTGATTCTGGATCTCGGTGCGGGGGAGGCCCGTCACGACATTGACGCCGTTGGGTGCCTGTTTCACGACCACTAGATAAGAACCGAAGTCATCCAGGGTCACCGTGCCGCTGGCTCGACCACCCAGAGCCGCGTCGATGCGATCGAGGTCAGCGCTCGTGAGAGTCTGGGACACGCCGTCCCACTGGCCCCTCGTGTCGGGAAAGACGACCCCCCCGGTGCCCCCTTCGGAACTCGATACTGCGACGAGGATTCCGGGTATTGGGTTGGTCTTGCTGACGACGTAGTCGATCGTCGCGTACTTGGCAGGGACCAGACTGACGCCCTTGGCCACGTCGCTCGAGTAGCCGTTCAGCCGATCCTCCAGCTGGCGTTCCAGAGTAGCTCCGAGGGTTGCACTGGTGATCACCGCGACGATCACGAGGATGAGCGAGACGAATCCGATCACGGCTGTCATCAGCCGCGTCTGCAGACTCATCGGTCGCCGAGTCATCCCCGTCATGCTCACTGAGGCGCCTTGATCATGTAGCCGACACCTCGCACCGTGTGCAGCAGCGGGGTGCGTCCGGCGTCGATCTTCTTGCGCAGGTACGAGATGTAGAGCTCGACCACCGACGACTTGCCGCCGAAGTCGTAGCTCCAGACCCGATCGAGGATCTGCGCCTTCGACAGCACTCGTCGCTCGTTGCGCATGAGGTAGCGGAGCAGCTCGAATTCGGTCGCGGTCAGCTCGATCTCGGTGCCGTCGCGCATCACCTCGTGGCTGTCCTCGTTGAGGGTGAGGTCGGCGACGCGGAGGATCGACTGGCCGTCGTCGGCTGTCGCGTGACCGGTGCGGCGGATGATCGCGCGCAGCCGGGCGATCACCTCTTCGAGGCTGAAGGGCTTCGTGACGTAGTCGTCGCCGCCGGCGGTGAGTCCGGCGACCCGGTCGCCCACGGCATCCTTCGCCGTCAGGAAGAGCACCGGCACGAGGCTGCCGGATTCGCGCAGTCGGCGCAGCACGGCCATGCCGTCGAGATCGGGCATCATGATGTCGAGCACGAGTGCGTCGGGCTCGAACTCGCGAGCGACCTGCAGCGCCTCGAGGCCGGATGATGCGGTGCGCACCTCCCAGCCCTCCATCCGCAGAGCCATCGCGAGCAGATCGGTGAGCATCTGCTCGTCGTCGACGGCGAGGATGCGCAGGGGAGAGCCGTCGGGGCGGCGCAGTTCGGGAAGGTCGGAGCTCATGAGTACATTCTGCGGAATCACCTATGGGGTTTCTATGGAGAGCGCTATGCGTGGGCTGTGAGATCTGCCGGCCATAGCCTTCTCATCACTCCTCCCTCGATCTCGCAAAAGTCCCTTCTTTAGCGTCATCATCGGCCCGCGAACGGCGCGGCGGAAGGAGACACATGTACGGGACATATCTGCGGCGCGAGCTGGCTGGCCGCAAGAGACAGACGATGATCGTCGCGATCGGGCTCGCCATCGCGATCGCCCTGGTCATCATCGTCAATGCCCTCACCGCGGGAGTGCGTGACGCGCAGGCCCAGGCGCTGGAGTCGGTCTACGGCGTCGGCACCGACCTCACGGTCACGGGTGCCGCTGCAGAGCCGGGGGAGGGCGGCGGTCAGCGCTTCGACTTCGGATCGGAGGACGGATCGACCGAAGGCGACACGACGACGTTGAGTCAGTCGACCTTGATGACGGACTTCATGCGCGGAACGCTCGACGCGTCCGTGCTCGACACGGTGACGGCGACGGAGGGCGTGACGGCGGCATCCGCTGCTCTCAGCCTCACGAACGCGACCTTCTCGGGGGAGCTGCCCAGCGGCGGTTTCGGAGCGCAGGACGGGACCGCTGACGGCGCCGCACCCACCGAGGGCGACGCGCCGCCCCAGGGCGGTGCCGGCGGAGGCTCGTTCGGCGTCGACTCGTTCACGGTGCTCGGCATCGATCCTGCCGTGACGTCAGTGGGTCCGCTCGCCTCGGTCGAGATCAGCGACGGCCGAGCTCTCGACAGCGATGACGCGGGTGCGCTCGTCGCGCTCGTCGACGCCACCTACGCGAGCACGAACGAGATCGCCATCGGCGACACGATCGATGTCGCCGGTTCCGACGTGGAGGTCATCGGCATCGTGGCATCCACCTCAGACTCCGCCGATACCGCGGCCAACGTCTACTTGCCCCTCGACACGGCCCAGGAGCTCTCGGGCGCCGGTGGCGTCGTCTCCACCGTCTACGTGCAGGCCGAGTCGGCAGCGTCCATCGACGCCGTGCAGACAGCACTCGCCGACGAGCTTCCCGATGCCACGATCACGTCGCAGTCCGAGCTCGCGTCGACCGTCTCGGGGTCGCTGTCGAGCGCGACGTCGCTGATCACGAACCTCGGCACCTGGCTGTCGATCATCGTGCTCGCAGTCGCGGTGCTGCTCTCGGTGCTGCTCACACTCTCAGGAGTCTCGCGTCGCACCCGTGAGTTCGGCACCCTCAAGGCGATCGGCTGGTCGAACGGACGGGTCGTGCGTCAGGTCGCAGGCGAGTCGATGGTGCAGGGCCTGATCGGGGGAGCGGTCGGACTCGTGCTCGGAATCGCCGGCATCGTCGTCATCAACCTCGTGAAGCCGACGGTCGCTGCGGCGGAAGCGGGGGGAGCCGAAGCGGGCCCCGGCGGCATGAGCGGCGGTCCGGCTGGCGGCGGCGGCATGTTCCAGACACAGCAGGCGGCCGACATCGTGCTGCAGGCGCCGTTCACGCCGTGGGTGCTCATCGCCGCGGTCGGCCTGGCCGTGCTCGGAGGCCTCGTGGCCGGAGCGTTCGGCGGCTGGCGTGCCGCGCGACTCAGCCCCGCCGAGGCACTGCGTTCCGTCGCCTGACCAACACCGGACACCACAGATTAGGAGAGACCATCATGACCATCGCAGACATCGCCCCCACGGCGAACGGCACGGATGCCACAGCGCCGATATACCACGCACAAGACGTCACTCGCACCTACCGGCAGAAAGGGCGGACGGTCAAGGCGCTCACCGGCGTCGATCTGACGATCAACCCCGGCGAGTTCGTCACGATCCAGGGGCCGACCGGGGGAGGCAAGTCGACACTGCTGCAGCTGCTCGGCGCGCTCGACAAGCCGTCGACCGGGTCGCTGAAGCTCGGCGACATCGAGCTCGCCTCCGCTTCCGCTCGTGAGCTCACGCGCATCCGGGCCGAGGAGATCGGCTTCGTCTTCCAGGGGTTCAATCTGATCCCCACACTCACAGCGGCAGAGAACGTGAACATGGCGCTCGAACCGACCTCGCTGAGCCGCGCCGAACGGGTGACCCGCGTGGCGCAGGCACTCGCCCACGTCGGCCTCGACGACCGCGGCGACCATCTGCCGACCGAGCTCTCGGGCGGCCAGCAGCAGCGTGTGGCGATCGCCAGGGCGATCGTGAAGCGGCCCCGGGTGCTGCTGGCCGACGAGCCGACCGGCAACCTCGACGAGAGCATGCGCGACGAGATCCTCACACTGCTCGAGGGGCTCTGCGCCGAGGGCATCACCATGGTCGTCGTCACGCACGACTCGGCGGTGGCTCGCAGGGCGACCAGGCGGCTCCGGCTCGCGAAGGGGACGGTGCAGGACATCACCAGGTGAAACACGAAGAAGGCCCCGGCGACACTCGCCGGGGCCTTCTTCGCTGTCTCAGACAGCGCTCAGTGCGTGTCTTCGGCTTCGATCTCGGTGCGGTCGCCCGACCACTGCGTGTGGAAAGTGCCCGGCTTGTCGATGCGCTTGTAGGTGTGCGCACCGAAGAAGTCGCGCTGGCCCTGCACCAGGGCTGCGGGGAGACGGTCGGCGCGGATGCCGTCGTAGTACGACAGCGACGAGGAGAACGCTGGAGCGGGGATGCCGGCCTGAGCCGCTGCGACCACGACGCGACGCCACGGCGCCTGCGCGCGTGTGATCGCCTCGGTGAAGTACGGAGCCGTGAGCAGCACGGGCAGGCCGGGCTCTGCGGCATACGCGTCTGCGATGCGGTTGAGGAACTGCGCACGGATGATGCAGCCGCCGCGCCAGATCTTGCTGATCGCGCCGAGGTCGATGTTCCAGCCGTACTCGGCGGCGCCGGCGCGGATCTCGTCGAAGCCCTGCGAGTAGGCGACGATCTTCGACGCGTACAGCGCGAGACGGACGTCCTCGATGAAGGCTGCCTCGTCGGCGACGACGAACTCGTCGTCGGGGCCGGGGAGCGAACCCGCGACCTCGCGCTGCTCGGGGTGCGACGACAGCGAGCGGGCGAACGTGGCCTCGGCGATGCCCGAGACGGGGACGCCGAGCGACAGTGCGGTCTGCACGGTCCACGCGCCGGTGCCCTTGGCGCCGGCCTGGTCGAGGATGACGTCGACGAGGGGCTTGCCGGTCTCGGCATCGACCTGGCGCAGCACCTCTGCGGTGATCTCGATCAGGTACGACTCGAGCTCGCCCTTGTTCCACTCGGCGAAGATCTCGGCGATCTCGGCGGGCGACTTGCCCGTGCCGCGGCGGATGAGGTCGTAGGCCTCGGCGATCAGCTGCATGTCGGCGTACTCGATGCCGTTGTGCACCATCTTCACGAAGTGCCCTGCGCCGTCGTGCCCGACGTGCGTCACGCAGGCCTCGCCCTCGGCGATCGCGGCGATCGACTTCAGGATCGGGCCGAGGGTGATCCACGACTCGTCCGAGCCGCCGGGCATGATCGACGGGCCCGTGAGCGCCCCCTCTTCGCCGCCGGAGATGCCGGCGCCGACGAAGTTGATGCCCGTCTCGCGGACGGCCTTCTCGCGGCGGATCGTGTCGGGGAAGTACGCGTTGCCACCGTCGACGATGATGTCGCCCGGCTCGAAGACCTCGACGAGCGAGTCGATCACGGCGTCGGTCGGGCCGCCGGCCTTGACCATGATGATCGCGGTGCGCGGCTTCTGCAGCGAGTCGGCGAACTCCTGGTAGGTCTTGGCAGCGATGAAGCCTGCCTCAGGGTGCTCGGAGACGAGCGTCTCGGTCTTCTCGTAGCTGCGGTTGAAGATCGCCACCGTGTTGCCCTCGCGGCTGGCGAGGTTGCGGGCGAGGTTCGAACCCATGACGGCGAGTCCGACGACTCCGATGTTCGCTGATGCTTCGGGCACAGATGGCTCCTAGATCGAGAAGAAGGGGATGCTCTCAGATTATCGCGGCGTCCGGGGTGGTGCTCCCGCGTGACGGGCGATGTCGGACGCGAGGTGGTCAGTCCTTGCGGTATCCGGAGCGCCCGAGGGAGAACAGGGCCGCGAAGGTGAGGCCGGCGGCGCACACGGTCATCGCGCCGATGAGCCAGGCGATCGCGTGGGAGAAGAAGACGCCGTCGAGCATGAGGGAACTCCGTGTTCTGCAGAGAGGGATCGGTGTTCTCAGCCTACCGGCTCATCCGGTACCATGAGAGGAGTACCTCGGCGAGGGATGCTTCTGCGCGTGCGCTGGCATCCGTTATCGACGCGGCGAAGCAAGCCGGTGGCTTTCCTCACGTGTCTGCGTTCGAGAACAATTCCAAGACCACCGCGTAGCTGTCGCTGCGTGCCCCGAAGGAGAACCCCATGTCTGAAGACACCAAGGTCAAGGCCGAGCTCCGCGAGAGCTTCGGCAAGGGCTTCGCCCGTCGTCTGCGCGCCGCAGGCAAGATCCCCGCCGTCATCTACGGACACGGCACCGACCCCGTGCACGTCGCACTGCCCGGCCACCAGGTCTCGCTCATCATCCGCCGCGCGAACGCGCTGCTCGAGCTCGACATCGACGGCAAGGAGCAGCTCGCCCTCGTCAAGGACGTCCAGCGCGACCCGGTGCACCAGATCATCGAGCACATCGACCTGCTGGTCGTCCGCAAGGGCGAGAAGGTCACGATCGACGTTCCCGTCATCGTCACCGGCGAGCCTGCCCCCGGCACGATCGTCAACCAGGACGCGAACACGATCTCGATCGAGGCAGAGGCCACGCACCTGCCGCAGAACGTCGAGGTCTCGGTCGAGGGTCTCGAAGAGGGCGCACACATCACCGCCGCCGACGTCACGCTCCCCAAGGGCTCGACGCTGCTCACCGACCCCGAGGTGCTCGTCGTCGCGATCTCGATCCCGGCTGAGGAGTCGCTCGGCGAGGACGAGGACGCCGCCGACGAGGCTGCCGCCGAAGAGGCTCCCGCCGCGGAGTGATCTCCGCAGGCGCAGCGCACAGCTGACTGCATCACAGAGGGGGCGCGAGCACATCGCGCCCCCTCTGTCGTATCCTGACCCGGGCACCGCGAAGGGCCCGCATGCGAGAGGACGACCACATGGCATCCACCTGGCTCGTGGTGGGGCTCGGCAACCCCGGCCCGCGATACGCGGATACGCGTCACAACATCGGCCAGATGGTCGTCGACGAGCTCGCCTCGCGGCGCGGCGAGAGCTTTCGCGAGCACAAGGGCGGGGCTCGTGTCGTCGAGACCTGGTTGCGCCCAGGCGGCGACAAGCTCGTGCTCGCCAAACCGAACACGTTCATGAACGTCTCCGGCACGCCGGTCGCCGCCCTGGCCCGGTTCTACTCGGTGCCGCCCGAGCAGATCATCGTCGTCCACGACGAACTCGACATCCCGTTCGACACCGTCAAACTCAAGATCGGCGGGGGGCACGGTGGACACAACGGCGTGCGCGACATCGCACGCGCGATCACGACGCCGGAGTTCCCGCGGGTGCGCGTCGGCATAGGTCGTCCGGTGGGTCGACAGGATCCTGCCGACTGGGTGCTCTCGCCGTTCGGCAAGGACGAGCGCGCGATCCTGCCCATCCTCGTGTCGGATGCGGCCGACGCGGTCGAGCTGCTCGTCGAGGACGGGCTCCTCGCCGCTCAGCAGAAGCACCACGCTCCCCGCTGACCTCGGCGAGGTGCCGACGTCGCGGCGCTGTTACGGCAGGAAGCCGGTGGCTGTGCCGGTCGACAGGGTCACCAGCAGCACGACCCAGAAGATGATCGGGCCGAGCACTGCGATGACGAGCGCCGTGATGCCCGCGCCGCGCGCCTGCTTCTTGCGAATCGCGATGATGCCGATGACGATCGCGGCGATGCCGAGGATGGTTCCCGTCCAGAACGAGATCTCGGCCCACAGCACCTGATCCCGCGCGGGAGCGAGGACCGACAGAAAGTCGGGATCGGTCGTGTCGAGACCGCCCGGGAGACGACGGCCGATCTCGAACCCCGCCACCCCGGCGACGATCGGCGTGACGACAGCCGCCACGATCGCGAGGATCAGCGCCAGGATGCCGAGCATTCCGGACTTCTTCTCTCCGGTGACCGGTGCCTGGTAAGCGCCTGCGGGCGCCGTGTAGCCACCGACTGGAACCTGATAGGCGCCGGGAGGAGCCGCCTGGTAGGTCGGCGCACCGGGCTGCTGACCCGCGAGATGCGGGTACACGGGTGCTCCCGTCGGTGCCGGGTATGCGGGTGCGGGCTGACCAGCGGGAACCGCGGAAGGTGCACCCTGGTACGCGGGTGGTGCGCCCTGGTATGCGGGCGGTGCGCCCTGGTATGCGGGCGGTGCGCCCTGGTACGCGGGAGGTGCCGGGGGCGCCGCATACGAAGGCGGAGCGGGCGGCGCCGGCGGTGACGACACGGGCGAAGCGAACTGCGGCTGCTCGTCGTCCGGCCGGGGCACGGGAGGCACAGGAGGGACGGCACCGGACGGGGGCTGCTGCGGATCAGTCACGCCCCCATCCTATGGCTGTCGAGGTCAGACGCGACGAAGCAGTCCGACCCGGTCGTAGACCGCTCCGAGGGTGGCGTCGGCCACGGCATCCGCGCGTGCGGCGTTCTGCGCGAGGATCCGATCGAGCTCGGCGGGATCGTCGAGAAGCTCGAGTGCGCGGGCGCGCACGGGCTCGAACTCGTTCACGACGACTTCGGCGAGCCCCTTCTTGAAGTCACCGTAGCCGCGGCCCGCATACTCGTCTTCGATCGCGGGAACCTGTCGTCCCGAGAGCGCTGCGTAGATGGTCAGCAGGTTGGAGACGCCGGGCTTGTTCTCGCGATCGAAGCGCACCGAGCCTTCGTTGTCGGTCACCGCGCGCATGATCTTCTTCGCCGACTTCGCCGGGTCGTCGAGCATCCACAGCACGCCCGCGTCGCTCTCTGCCGACTTCGACATCTTCGACGTCGGGTTCTGCAGGTCGTAGATGCGCGCGGTGTCCTTCTGGATCACGGGCCTGGGCACGGCGAACGTCTCTCCGAACCGGGAGTTGAAGCGCTCGGCGAGATCGCGCGTCAGCTCGACGTGCTGCTTCTGGTCGTCGCCCACAGGCACCACATCGGTCTGGTACAGCAGGATGTCGGCGGCCATGAGCACCGGATACGTGAACAGACCCACGCTCGTGGCGTCGGCGCCGTACCGCGAAGACTTGTCTTTGAACTGCGTCATGCGGCCGGCCTCGCCGAAACCGGTGATCGTCGACAGGATCCAGGCGAGCTCTGCGTGCGCGCGGACGTGCGACTGCACGTACAGCGTCGACAGCGAGGGCTCGATGCCCGCGGCGATGTACTGGGCAGCGGTGCGACGGGTCTTCTCTCGCAGCTCTGCTGGGTCCTGCGCGACCGTGAGCGCGTGCAGATCGACGACCGAGAAGTACGCGTCGTAGGAACTCTGCAGGTCACGCCACTGCAGGAGCGCTCCGATGTAGTTGCCGATCTGCAGAGAGTCGGCGGAGGGCTGCATTCCTGAGTAGAGGCGTGGTTTCGTCACGGTATCAATCCTATGGGGGTGGTGGTCAGCGAGCCGACGGGGATGATCACCGGCATCCTCGTTGCGATCGCAGTGCCGCTCATGTTCCCGCGCGCCCGCAGGGGCACGGCCTATCCGGGGAGCATGCTCGGCTACCTCGCGATCGCGGCCGGGCTGATCGTCGCTCTCGTCACGGCCTGATTACGGGGCCGCGGGCAGCCGACGTGACTGTGATCAGTAGGTGTAGTCGACCACGACCGGAGCGTGGTCGCTCCAGCGCTGGTCGTATGCCGCCGCACGCGCGACGTGGTAGGCGGTGGCTCGTTCTGCGAGCGCCGGGGTCGCCAGGTGGTAGTCGATCCGCCATCCGGAATCGTTGTCGAAAGCCTGGCCGCGCATCGACCACCAGGTGTACGGGCCGTCGACCTCGCCGTGGAAGGCGCGTCCGACGTCGACCCAGCCGAGACCGGTGCCCGTCGAGCCGTCGACGCCCTCGACCGTCTCGCCCGCCGCCCCGAGGAACCGGTCGAAGTACGCGCGCTCGCGGGGGAGGAAACCGGCCTTCTTGCGGTTGCCGCGCCAGTTCCTGATGTCGAGTTCGCGATGGCCGACGTTCAGGTCACCGGTGACCAGGGCGAGTGCGCCGTCAGCGCCGCCGAGCTCGGCGAGCCGCACGCCGAACGCGTCGAGGAACTTCCACTTCTCCTCCTGCTTCGGAGTGTCGGCCTCGCCGCTGTGCACGTAGGCACTGACCACCGTGAGCGGGCGGTCTCCGATCAGGAAGTCGGCCTCGATCCAGCGCCCCTTCGAATCGAAGTCGTCGTCGCCGAAGTCGGTGCGCGAGGCCAGGGCCGGGATGCGGCTCGCGATCGCCACTCCGGCGCGGCCCTTGGCCGTGGCTTCGTCGTGCACGAACGTCCAACCCGGAAGTGCGGCCTCGAGGTGCTCGTCCTGCCCGCGGACCTCCTGCAGCGTCAGGATGTCGACGTCGGCGGCGTCGAGCCAGCTGCTCATGCCGTTGCGAGCCGCCGCTCGGATTCCGTTGACATTGACCGAGGCGATACGCAGATGAGGCATGCTCACCAGCCTAACGAGGGCCGCCGACATCCTTGGACGGACGCTGCAACTCGGCCAGCAGTCGCTGGGCGAGCGGCGTGCTCGAATCGATGGGCGGGGGAGCGGAGGCCTCCAGGTCGGCGAGCTCCTGCTCCGCCGCGTGCACGGCCCTGGTGGCGGCCCAGGCGCGATACCACGGGGCCGTTTCGCGAGCCTTCTGGGCCTCTCGCACCCGAATGCGGGCTGCGGCCACCAGAGTCTGGTGCTCGGCCGCCCGCCGCTCCGCGTCGGACTGAGCCAGGAGTGGCAGGTCACGGTCCTTCGCCGCGACGGCGATCCATGAGGAGGCGACCAGCATCACCACGCCGTTGACGCGGAACCACAGCAGGAGGCCGATGAAGATCGCGAACGTGGCGAGCAGGGGATTCGTCGGTGTGTAGCTCAGCAGGTATCCCGCACCGAACTGGAGGATCGTCATCGCCCCGCCGCCGAGGAGTGCGCCCGGCCAGATCGTGCTCCAATGCAGGGATGTGCCGGTGAGGAAGCGCACCATCGCCGCGAGTGCACCCGACAGCAGCGCGAAGGACACCAGCACCGTGCCGATCCGGATGCTGGTGAGGCCGTCGAGGGCGGATCCCCACCCCAGCAGGCTGAGGATCCAGCTCAGTGCGACCGCGCTGGCAGAGCTGAGCAGGGAACCGGCGATCAGCGACGCTCCGAAGATCAGAGCGGCGAGCAGATCCCGTGCCTTCAGGATGACGTAGCTGCGGCGGTCCGGCGGCAGGCCGAAGATGTCGCGCGTCGCACGCCGCGAGAACGTCACCCAGCCGATGGCCGTCCAGATCACGGTTCCGAGCGCGATCAGACCGGTGATGCTGAGCAGCCCGGTCGTGTTGACCGCGATCTCCTGCACCTGCTGCGGGGTGAACACCCCGCCCTCTTCCTGGATCAGGTTGGGGATGTAGCTGTTGATGATGTCGATCATGCCGTCGACCGCTTCGGTGCTGCCTCCGAGCCAGAGGCCGGCGATGGCGAAGGCGAGATAGATCGCCGCGAAGATCGCGAACAGGGCCTGGTAGCTCACGCCCGCGGCGAGGAGGAACCCGTTGTGCTGCAGGAAATGCCGCCACACCCGCACGGGGAACAGCCCGAGCGTGCGCTGCGTCAGTGCGGTGGCCCGTTCTACGGCCGCGTCGAGGCGGCGGGGCTCGCTCTCAGCGCCAGCGGGATCAGACACATCCTCACCCTATCCACACACGGAGAACGGGCGGACTCCGTGAAGGAGTCCGCCCGTCGTCGTCAGCGCGAGAGAGTCAGGGACGACCGCGCAGCACAGCCTGCTTGACCTCGGCGATGGCCTTGGTGACCTCGATGCCGCGGGGGCATGCCTCGGAGCAGTTGAAGGTCGTGCGGCAGCGCCACACTCCCTCCTTGTCGTTCAGGATGTCGAGGCGAACCGCGGCGTTGTCATCGCGGGAGTCGAAGATGAAGCGGTGCGCGTTCACGATCGCCGCCGGGCCGAAATACTGTCCGTCGGTCCAGAAGACGGGGCACGACGAGGTGCACGCGGCGCACAGGATGCACTTGGTCGTGTCGTCGAAGATCTCTCGATCGGCGATCGACTGGACGCGCTCCTTGCCCTTCTCCGGCACGGAGTTCGCGACGAGGAACGGCTGCACCTCGCGGTACGACGCGAAGAACGGCTCCATGTCGACGACGAGGTCCTTCTCGAGGGGCAGGCCCTTGATCGCCTCGACGTAGATCGGCTTCGAGATGTCGAGGTCCTTGATCAGCGTCTTGCAGGCCAGGCGGTTGCGGCCGTTGATGCGCATGGCGTCAGAGCCGCAGATGCCGTGGGCGCACGAGCGGCGGAAGGTCAGCGAGCCGTCGACCTCCCACTTGATCTTGTGCAGCGCATCGAGCACGCGGTCGGTCGAGTAGAGCTCCACGTCGTAGTCGACCCAGTGCGGCTCGGAGTCGACCTCGGGGTCGAAGCGGCGGATGTTGAAGGTGACGATGAACGACTGGATGCCCGTCTCCTGCGTCGTGTCCGCGGGAGCTTCTGCGATGGCGTTCGACATGCTCAGTACTTCCTCTCCATCGGCGGGTAGTTCAACTCGCCCTGCTCGTTCTTCGTGAACACGACCGGCTTCCAGTCGAGCTTGATGTGATCGCTCGGAGTGGAGGAGTGCGGATCGCCCGTCAGATAGGCCATCGTGTGCTGCATGTACTTCTCGTCATTGCGAGTGGGGAAGTCGTCGCGCATGTGTCCGCCGCGGCTCTCCTCGCGGTTCTGCGCGGCGTAGACGACGACCTCGGCGATGTCGAGCAGGAACCCCAGCTCGACGGCCTCGAGCAGGTCGGTGTTGAACCGCTTGCCCTTGTCGTCGACGTGCACGTTCATGTACCGGTCGCGCAGCTCCTTGATGACACCGAGCACGTGCTCCAGCGACTCGTGCGTGCGGAAGACCTGCGCGCCCTTGTCCATCTCGTCCTGCAGCGCCTTGCGGAGCACGGCGATGCGCTCGGTGCCCTGGTTGTTGCGCAGGCCTTCGAGCATGCCGGAGACGAACCCGGCGGGGTTCTCGGGCAGCGGCACGAATTCGGCGGTCTTGACGTACTCCACCGCGTTGCGGCCTGCGCGCTTGCCGAACACGTTGATGTCCAGCAGCGAGTTGGTGCCGAGACGGTTGGCGCCGTGCACCGAGACGCAGGCGCACTCGCCGGCGGCGTAGAGACCCGGGACGACCGTGGTGTTGTCTGCGAGAACCTCTGCGTCGTTGTTCGTGGGGATGCCGCCCATCGCGTAGTGCGCAGTCGGCATCACCGGCACGGGCTCGACGACCGGGTCGACGCCCAGGTACGTGCGAGCGAACTCCGTGATGTCCGGAAGCTTGGTCTCGAGCACCTCGGCACCCAGGTGCGTGCAGTCCAGCAGCACGTAGTCCTTGTGCGGACCGGCGCCGCGGCCTTCGGCCACCTCCTGCACCATGCAGCGGGCGACGATGTCGCGAGGCGCGAGGTCCTTGATGGTCGGGGCGTAGCGCTCCATGAAGCGCTCGCCCGAGGCGTTGCGCAGGATGGCTCCCTCGCCGCGGGCGCCCTCGGTGAGGAGAATGCCGAGTCCGGCGAGGCCGGTCGGGTGGAACTGGAAGAACTCGAGGTCCTCGAGGGGGAGGCCCTTGCGCCAGACGATCCCGACACCGTCACCCGTGAGGGTGTGCGCGTTCGAGGTCGTCTTGAAGATCTTGCCGAAGCCGCCGGTCGCGAAGATCACGGCCTTGGCCTGGAACACGTGCAGCTCACCCGTGGAGAGGTCATAGGCGACGACGCCAGAGACCTGGGTCTTGCCGTCGGCATCCTTCACCGTGAGCAGGTCGAGCACGTAGAACTCGTTGAAGAAGTTGATGCCGAGCTTGACGCAGTTCTGGAAGAGCGTCTGGAGGATCATGTGGCCGGTGCGGTCGGCGGCGTAGCATGCGCGGCGCACCGGGGTCTTGCCGTGCTCGGCGGTGTGGCCGCCGAATCGACGCTGGTCGATCTTTCCCTCGGGCGTGCGGTTGAAGGGCAGACCCATGTTCTCGAGGTCGATGACCGCGTCGATCGCCTCCTTGGCGAGGATCTCCGCGGCATCCTGGTCGACCAGATAGTCGCCACCCTTGACGGTGTCGAAGGTGTGCCACTCCCAGCTGTCCTCCTCGACGTTCGCGAGTGCAGCCGCCATGCCGCCCTGTGCCGCACCGGTGTGCGACCGCGTCGGGTAGAGCTTGGAGATGACCGCGGTCTTCGCGCCGGAGCCCGCCTCGATGGCGGCTCGCATGCCGGCGCCGCCGGCGCCCACGATGACGATGTCGAACTGGTGGTAGTGCACGCCGTCGCGCACGACGGAATCCTGGGTCTCGGTAGTCACTTCTCGTATGCCTTCTCTTCTACTTGACCAGCGTCTGGCACTGTTCCCACAGTGTGCTCGACTCGGTCACGCCGAGGCACGGGTCAAAGGTGAAGACGACCAGGGTGCCGAGGATGATGAGCAGGGCTGCGGCCAGGCCGAGGGCCCAGATCAGCGCCTTGCGAGCGGTGTTGTTCGTCACGTAGTCGTTGACGATCGTGCGCATGCCGTTGGCGCCGTGGATCAGCGCGAGCCAGAGCATGATGACGTCCCACCACTGCCAGAACGGCGTGGCGAACTTGCCGGCGATGAACGCGAAGTCCAGGGCGTGGATGCCCTCGCCCACCATCAGGTTGATGAAGAGGTGGCCGAAGATGAGCACGACGAGCACGACGCCGGAGGCGCGCATGAAGAGCCAGCCCCACTTCTCGAGGTTGAATCCGCGCTGACGGCGGACAGGGGCTGCGACGGTCTGAGCGGTCATCAGTGTCCTCCTCCGAAGCCGGCGAACGCGAGCATCAGGTGGCGAGGCACGAAGCCGGCCATGATGATGCCCCACACGAGAAGCACGCCCCAGAAGAGCTGGCGCTGGTACTTCGCGCCCTTCGACCAGAAGTCGACGGCGATGATGCGGAGACCGTTCATCGCGTGGAACACGATGCCGGCCACCAGCACGACCTCGCCGAGCGCCATGATCGGGTTCTTGTACGTGCCGATGACGGCGTTGTACGCCTCGGGGGAGACCCTGATGAGTGCAGTGTCGAGCACATGCACCAACAGGAAGAAGAAGATGGCGACTCCGGTGATGCGGTGAAGCACCCACGACCACATGCCTTCGCGACCCCGGTAGAGGGTGCCGCGGGGCGTCTTGGAAGTGGTTTCCGAAATCGACGGTGTCAAGCGAGCGCTTGTGGACACGGTCGTCCTCCCTGGATCGAAGTGACTCGGTCGCGTGCGGTGCGTCTTCCAAGCGTGAGCCTGCTGTCATCAGGCACGGCCGATCGGACACCATCCTATTCCCGTGAGGCGACCGCGGGCGACGAAGGGGAGCCTAAGTGTCTCGATGTCGAGACTTTCCGGGGCGCTACCCTTGCGGGGTGAGCCAACCCATCGAGAACTTCTACGCCGTGATCCCCGCCGGCGGAATCGGCAGCCGACTCTGGCCCCTCTCCCGTGCGGACGCACCGAAGTTCCTGCACGATCTCACGGGCTCGGGGCATTCGCTGCTGCGTGACACATGGGACAGGCTGGAGCCGTTGGCCGGGGCGGACCGCATCGCCGTGGTCACGGGGCGGGCCCACCGCGCGGCCGTGGAGGCGGAACTGCCCGGAATACCGGATCTGAATGTGTTCCTGGAGTCGGAGCCGCGCGAATCCGCGGCGGCGATCGGGTTGGCTGCCGCGATCCTGCATCGGCGGGACCCCGACGTGATCATCGGCTCGTTCAGCGCCGACCACGTCATCCGCAGCACACGTGTGTTCGAGTTCGCCGTGCGTGACGCCGTCGAGGTCGCGCGGGAGGGATACATCTGCACGATCGGCATCTCCCCGACCGAGCCCGCGATCGGCTTCGGATACATCAAGAGGGGAGCGGAGCTCGTGGTCGAGGGGGCGCGCGAGGCCGCCCTGGTCGAGAGCTTCGTCGAGAAGCCCGACCTCGACACCGCCAAGGCCTACTTCGCCGACCGCGGCTACCTCTGGAACGCAGGCATGTTCATCGCCAAGGCGAGTGTGCTGCTCGATGAGCTCGCCGCGAACGAACCCGCCCTGCATGCCGGGCTGCTCGAGCTCGCCGAGGCGTGGGACGACCGCGAGCGCCGCGGCCCCGCCGTGGATCGGATCTGGCCCGGGTTGAAGAAGATCGCGATCGACTACGCGGTGGCCGAGCCTGCTGCGCGACGCGGGCGCCTCGCGGTCGTGCCCGGTCACTTCGATTGGGACGACGTGGGGGACTTCGCGTCCCTCACCAAGCTCATCAACAACGGTCGGAAGAACGACCTCGCCGTGCTGGGGCCGAAAGCGCGCGTGCTGTCGGATGCGGCCAGCGGCATCCTGGTCAGTCAGACCTCTCGCGTGATCAGCCTGATCGGCGTGAAGGACATCGTGGTGGTCGACACCCCCGACGCTCTGCTCGTCACCACCGTCGAGCACGCGCAGCGGGTGAAGGGCGTCGTCGAGTCCCTGAAGCTGACCGGGCGGAGCGACGTGCTCTGATGAGCACGTTCGGTCGCTCATCGGCTGTCTTGGTTTCAGCTTTGTAACCATTCGCCAGCGCTTCGCCCTCGTGCATGCACAAAAGTCGAAACACTGGGTAACTTTGAGCGATCCGCGAGGGCCGCGGCACCGTTCAGGAGGCATGAGTTGACCATCTCCACCACCAAGAAGCTGCTCGGCGCGACCATCGCCGCTGGCGTCGTCTTCGCACTTGCCGGCTGCGGCCAGGCTCCCACCGAATCGGGCGGCACCGGCGGCGGCGAGGCTGACTCCGACTTCATCCCCTGCCTCGTCTCGGACGCGGGTGGCTGGAACGACAAGTCGTTCAACCAGTCCGCCAAGGAGGGCATGGACCGCGCAGCGGAGACTCTCGGCGTCGAGCCGATCGAGTTCGAGTCGGCCAACGACAACGACTATGCGCCGAACCTCGAGACCGCTGTCTCGGAGGGCTGCTCGCTCATCGTCGCCGTCGGCTTCAAGCTCTCGGCCGCGACGGTCGAGTCCGCTCTCGCCAACCCCGAGATCGACTACGCGATCATCGACGACTACGCCGACAACGACTTCGACGGCACCACCGATGCTCCCAACATCAAGCCCCTCGTCTTCGACACGGCTCAGGCCGCCTACCTCGGTGGCTACGCCGCGGCCGGCTGGTCTGCTGCATCGGGCGTGAACAAGGTCGGCACCTTCGGCGGAATGCAGATCCCGTCGGTCGCCGTGTTCATGGACGGCTTCCAGCTCGGCGTCGAGAAGTACAACGAGGACAAGTCGGGCGCCGTCGAGGTCTTCGGCTGGGACGCCGCCACGCAGAAGGGCTCCTTCACCGGAGGCTTCGACGCGAACGACACCGCCAAGCAGACCGCCCAGGGCGTGCTCGACCAGGGTGTCGACGTGATCCTGCCGGTCGGTGGACCGATCTACCAGAGCGCTGCTGCGGCCATCGCCGACAGCGGCAAGGACACGCTGCTGGTCGGCGTCGACAGCGACCTCGCGGTGGCCGATGAGAGCGTGGCCGATGTCACCCTCTTCTCGATCATGAAGGCCATCGACGTGGCCGTCGAGGACGCGACCGTCGCCGCATCCGAGGGCGACTTCGACCCGGCTCCCTACATCGGCACCCTCGAGAACGAGGGCGTCAAGCTCTCGGGCTTCGGTGCTTTCGAGGGCGACCTGCCCGACGGGCTGCTCGACGAAATCACGGCTCTGCAGGAGCAGATCATCTCGGGTGACATCACGGTGGAGTCGGAGAACTCCCCGTAAGCAGTTCACATCCATGGCGGGGCGAGTGGTGCAAGCGGCCACTCGCCCCGCGCCGTGGACGGACGATGACGACTGTTCGCGGCGCATCCGGGCGATCCCCGTACGATGCGCCGAAGATTCTTCGGACTCTTCTGGATGACACTTCTGGATAAGGTGCAGATATGAAGCTCGAACTTCGCGGTATCACCAAGCGGTTCGGAACCCTGGTGGCCAACGACCACATCGACCTGGTCGTCGAGCCGGGGCAGATCCATGCGCTGCTCGGTGAGAACGGTGCAGGCAAGTCCACTCTGATGAACGTCCTCTACGGGCTGTATCAGGCCGATGAGGGCGAGATCCTCCTGGACGACGTCGTCCAGCGGTTCCGCGGCCCCGGCGACGCGATGAACGCCGGCATCGGCATGGTGCACCAGCACTTCATGCTCGTCCCCGTGTTCACGGTGGCCGAGAACGTCATGCTCGGCCACGAGCAGACCAAGGGCCTGGGCACCCTCGACATCACGAAGGCGCGTGAGCACGTCCGCGCCGTCGCCGCCCGCTTCGGCTTCGACATCGACCCTGACGCCATCGTCGGCGACCTCCCCGTCGGTGTGCAGCAGCGCGTCGAGATCATCAAGGCGCTCTCGCGCGACGCCAAGGTCCTGGTGTTCGATGAGCCCACCGCCGTGCTCACGCCGCAGGAGACCGACGAGCTCATGGGCATCATGCGTCAGCTCCGAGACGAGGGCACGGCGATCGTCTTCATCACCCACAAGCTGCGTGAGGTGCGCGAGGTCGCGGACACCATCACGATCGTCCGCCTCGGCCGCATCGTCGGCGAGGCGTCGCCCACGGCGACCAACGCCGAGCTGGCCTCTCTGATGGTCGGACGTGCGGTCGAGCTCACGGTGCACAAGGACCCGCCGCGACTCGGCGAGGGCGGCCTCGACGTCAAGGGGCTGCGCGTGCTCACCTCCGCGGGAGCCATCGTCGTCGACGGCGTCGACTTCTCCGTGCGCCCAGGTGAAGTTCTCGCGGTGGCCGGGGTGCAGGGCAACGGCCAGACCGAGCTCGTCGAGGCCATCGTCGGCCTCGCGGCCAGGGTCGAAGGATCGATCACGCTCGGTGGCACCGAACTGGTCGGCAAGAGCGTGCGAGCCATCCTCGACGCCGGTGTCGGCTTCGTCCCGGAGGACCGCACCGAAGACGGACTCGTCGCGGGCTTCTCCGTCGCGGAGAACCTGATCCTCGACCGCACGGGCGACGAGGAGTTCAGCCGAGGCGGCACCATCCGCCGATCCGCGCTCGAGGACTTCGCCCGCGCACGGATCAGCGAGTACGACATCCGCACGCAGGGCCCGCACACTCCGGCAGGCACCCTCTCCGGAGGAAACCAGCAGAAGGTCGTGATCGCCCGGGAGATGAGCCGCGAGCTCAAGCTGCTCGTCGCCGCGCAGCCGACGCGTGGAGTCGACGTCGGCTCCATCGAGTTCATCCACAAGAGGATCATCGAGACGAGAGACGCGGGCATCCCCGTCGTGGTCGTCTCGACCGAGCTCGACGAGGTGGCGGCTCTCGCCGACCGCATCGCTGTCATGTACAGAGGCACGATCGTCGGGATCGTTCCCGGCGACACCCCGCGCGAGACGCTGGGTCTGATGATGGCGGGCGCCGCCGAGGGAGAGGTGGCCGCATGAGCGGTACGACGCCACAGGGGAGCAGCTCGGCGGGCCAGGGATCCGCCGACCAGCTCTCGGTGAACACGACCACGACGATGCGCGATTCGGG
Organism: Microbacterium sp. K2; assembly: GCF_051365005.1. Taxonomy (NCBI): domain Bacteria; kingdom Bacillati; phylum Actinomycetota; class Actinomycetes; order Micrococcales; family Microbacteriaceae; genus Microbacterium; species Microbacterium sp. K2. The sequence continues at coordinate 157,424 of NZ_JBLWII010000007.1, forward strand.
CGCGGTTCCGCCTCCTCCTCGCGGCAACGTGATCCTGAAGGAGATGCTCCGAGGCAGCGCAGTCACGACGATCCTCGCGATCTTCCTCGCTCTGGTCGTCGGCGGCATCCTGATCGCCTTCACCAACGAGGATGTGCTGGAGGCCTCCGGCTACTTCTTCCAGCGTCCGAGCGACACCTTCGCCGCGATCTGGAACGCGGTCTACAACGGCTACGAGGCACTCGTCCGCGGAGCGATCTTCAACGCACGAGGCGCTGACTTCGCCGCGCAGATCCGTCCGCTGACCAACACGCTGGGCTTCGCCGCACCGCTGATCGCCGCCGGCCTCGGCGTCGCCCTCGCCTTCCGCGTCGGCCTGTTCAACATCGGTGCACGCGGTCAGATGCTGATCGGCGTCGCGGCTGCCGGTCTCCTCACCTTCCAGCTCGACCTGCCGTTCTGGCTGCACATCCCGGTCACCCTGATCGCCGGCATCGCCGGTGGCGCACTGTGGGGTGCGATCGCCGGTCTGCTCAAGGCGCGCACCGGCGCGCACGAGGTCATCCTCACGATCATGCTCAACTACGTGGCGTACTACCTGCTGCTGTGGATGATTCGCACACCCGGACTGCTGCAGAAGCCTGGCACGAACCAGGCCCTCGGCTACGCCACCCCTGAGAGCGCGCAGTTCCCCGAGCTCCTCGGGCCGCAGTTCCCGCTGCTCGATCTCGGGTTCGTGATCGTGATCATCGCGACCCTGTTCGTCTGGTGGCTGATCGAGCGCTCGTCGCTCGGAATGCGGATGCGCGCAGTGGGTGAGAACCCCCACGCCGCGCGCGCGGCCGGAATCAGCGTGCAGCGCGTCTACGTCTACGCCATGCTGCTCGCCGGTGCTCTCGCCGGTCTCGCGGGCATGAACCAGGTCCAGGGCGCGGTCACGACCGGTATCACCGAGACCATCGACGCCGGAATCGGCTTCGACGCGATCACCGTCGCCCTGCTCGGCCGCAGCCGCGCCTGGGGCACCTTCGCCGCCGGCATCCTGTTCGGCGCACTCAAGGCCGGATCGTTCTCGATGCAGGCGCAGGACATCCCCGTCGACATCGTGCTCGTCGTGCAGTCGCTCGTCGTGCTGTTCATCGCCGCGCCGCCTCTGCTGCGCGCCGTGTTCTTCCTTCCCAAGTCCGATGCGGAGAAGGCTGCCAAGGCGAGAGCCAAGGCCACGAAGAAGGCGGTGACAGCATGACCTCCCTCGTCCAGAGCGAAGCCGCTGACGGAACCGTGCAGCTCGCCACCGTGCGCGAGCGGCACCTGAAGGCGCCGATCGTCCTCGCCGCAGCCACCGTGCTGCTGGCGCTCCTGATCCTGCTCGTGCCGCGCAGCGGCACCAGCACCTTCCGGCTCAACGACCCGTCTTCACCGTTCGCGCTGCCCGATGTGGCGCTGCCGACGGGGCCGACCAGCTGGGTCGTCATCGTGATCCTCGTGCTGCTGTCGGCGCTCGCGTTCCTGCGGGCGTGGACGTACCGCAAGCCCTCGATCTGGCTCGTGATCGCCTTCAGCGTGATCGCCGTCTTCGGGTTCCTCGTGTGGGCGGGCGCGGGAGGTCTCGTGCCCGTCAGCAGCCTGCTGTTCGGAGCTGTCTCCCTCTCCGTCCCCCTCGTGTTCGGTGCCCTCGGCGGCGTCATCGGCGAGCGGGCGGGTGTGGTCAACGTCGCCATCGAAGGCCAGCTGCTCCTCGGAGCGTTCGCGGCCGCGCTGCTCTCGAGCGTCACCGGCAGCCCGTTCATCGGACTGCTGGGCGCCATGCTCGGCGGCGTGCTCGTCGCCGCCGTGCTGGCCGCGTTCGCGATCAAGTACCTCGTCGAGCAGGTGATCGTCGGTGTGGTGCTCAACGTGCTCGTCAGCGGTCTCACCGGCTTCCTCTACGGCGCGCTGCTCGCACCGAACGAGACGGAGCTCAACACCCCCGTGCGCTTCAGTCGCATCGAGATCCCGCTGCTCAGCGACATCCCGATCATCGGTCCGGTGCTCTTCAACCAGACGTTCATCGTCTATCTCATGTTCGTCACCGTCGCCATCGTCGCCTGGGGCCTGTACCGCACGAAGTGGGGACTCCGCGTCCGCGCCGTCGGCGAGCACCCGCAGGCCGCAGACACGGTCGGCATCAAGGTCAACTCGACGCGCTTCTGGAACGTGCTGCTCGCGGGCGCGATCGCCGGCATCGGCGGTGCGTACTTCACGCTGGTGTCGGTGCCGCAGTTCGGAAAGGACATGACCGCCGGTCTCGGCTTCATCGCCCTCGCCGCGGTGATCTTCGGACGCTGGGATCCGATCCGCGCGACTCTCGCCGCGCTGCTGTTCGGCTTCGCCACGAACCTGCAGAACCTGCTGTCGATCCTCAAGACACCGATCCCCGGCGAGTTCATGCTGATGCTCCCGTATGTCGTGACGCTGCTCGCGGTCGCCGGTTTCGCCGGTCAGATCCGTGGGCCGGCGGCCAGCGGCAAGCCGTACATAAAGTCCTAGGAGACACATGACTGACATCGACTGGGACGAGCTCCGCCAGGTTGCGACCGACGCCATGACCAAGGCCTACGCGCCGTATTCGCGATACCGGGTCGGAGCCGCCGCGCTCGTCGGCGACGGTCGCATCGTCGCCGGCTGCAACGTCGAGAACGCGTCGTACGGGGTGACCCTGTGCGCCGAGTGCGCACTGGTGGGTGACCTGCACATGTCCGGCGGCGGCCAGCTCGTCGCCTTCGTGTGCGTGAACAACGACGGACAGACGATCATGCCCTGCGGCCGCTGCCGACAACTGCTCTACGAGCACGCGATGCCCGGGATGCTGCTGGAGACAGTCTCCGGCATCCGGACCATCGATGAAGTACTGCCGGATGCGTTCGGCCCCCGAGACCTGGAGGACGCCCGATGAGCGTTGAGCCCTTCGACGCCGTCGATGTGATCCGTGCCAAGCGCGACGGAGGCGCCGTGCCCGAGAAGGCGCTGCGCTGGATGGTCGACGCCTATACGCGCGGCTACGTGTCGGACGCGCAGATGGCGTCGTTCGCGATGGCGATCTTCCAGCGCGGCATGGAGCGCGATGAGATCCGTGTGCTCACCGACGCGATGATCGCCTCGGGGGAGCGGATGAGCTTCGCGACCCTCGGCAAGAAGACCGTCGACAAGCACTCGACCGGAGGGGTGGGCGACAAGATCACTCTGCCGCTCGCACCGCTGGTCGCCGTGTTCGGCGTCGCGGTGCCGCAGCTCTCCGGCCGCGGACTCGGCCACACGGGCGGCACGCTCGACAAGCTCGAGTCGATCCCCGGCTGGCGCGCCGCGCTCAGCAACGAAGAGATGTTCGCGCAGATGCAGGGCGATGTGGGCGCGGTGATCTGCGCCGCAGGTTCCGGTCTCGCTCCTGCCGACAAGAAGCTCTACGCGCTGCGTGACGTCACCGGCACGGTCGAGGCAATTCCGCTGATCGCATCGAGCATCATGTCGAAGAAGATCGCCGAAGGCACGGACGCGCTGGTGCTCGACGTGAAGTTCGGCTCGGGCGCGTTCATGCAGGACATCGATCGGGCACGTGAGCTCGCGCGCACGATGGTCGCGCTCGGCACCGACTCCGGCGTCGCCACGACCGCACTGCTCACGGACATGAACGTGCCCCTGGGGCGCGCGATCGGAAACGCCAACGAGGTCCGCGAATCGGTCGAGGTGCTGGCAGGTGGAGGCCCCGCCGACGTCCGCGAGCTGACGATCGCCCTGGCGCGCGAGATGCTCGCGCTCGCAGGACAGCCGGATGCCGATGTCGAGGCCGCTCTCGACGACGGACGCGCGATGGACGGCTGGAAGGCCATGATCCGTGCGCAGGACGGCGACCCGGACGCACCGCTGCCGACAGCACGCGAGACGCACGTGGTCACCGCCCCCGCCGACGGCGTGGTGTCTCAGCTGGACGCGCTGCCGTTCGGCATCGCGGCGTGGCGTCTCGGCGCAGGACGCGCGCGGGCCGAGGACCCGGTGATCTTCGAAGCCGGCATCGATCTGCACGCCAAGCCGGGCGACCGCGTCGTGGCGGGCCAGCCGCTGTTCACCCTCTCCGCCGCCGATGAGGCCAGGTTCCCGCGTGCCCTCGAGGCGATTGAGGGCGCCTGGGCGATCGGTGACGAGGCTCCGGCCGCGGGGCCGATCGTGCGCGAGCGCATCACGGCCTGATGCGCAGACCGCTAGCCTGAACACAGCGAATCCGCGACCGAGAGGAATCCCCATGTCGATCGACGCGAACGGCGATGTCACCATCCAGGGGGCGTCTCTGCGAGGCCTGCCCAAGGTGTCGCTGCACGACCACCTCGACGGCGCAGTGCGCCCGTCGACCATCATCGAGCTGGCGGATGCGATCGGCGTCGATGTGCCGGAGTCGAACCCGGCCGCTCTCGGCAAGTGGATCGCGAAGAAGAGCGACTCGGGTTCTCTGGTCGAGTACCTCAAGACGTTCGATCTGACGACCGCCGTCATGCAGACGACGGAGGGGCTGACGCGCGTCGCACGCGAGTTCGTGCAGGACCTCGCGCATGACGGAGTGATCTACGGCGAGGTCCGCTGGGCGCCCGAACAGCACCTCACCCGCGGTCTCTCGCTCGAGCAGGCCGTCGAGGCCGTGCAGCAGGGCATCGAGGAGGGCGAGGACGCCGCTGACAGCGACGGCCACAGCATCCGCGTCGGACAGCTGATCACCGCGATGCGTCACACCGACCGCTCTCTCGAGATCGCAGAGCTCGCGGTCGGGTTCCGCGGACGCGGAGCCGTCGGCTTCGACATCGCCGGTCCCGAGGACGGCTTCCCTGCCTCGAACCATCGGGCCGCCTTCGACTACCTCGCCGAGAACTTCTTCCCCGTCACAGTGCACGCGGGTGAGGCGGCCGGCCCGGCCTCGATCCGGTCGGCGCTCGTCGACGGACGAGCCCTGCGACTCGGCCACGGCGTGCGCATCGCCGAGGACCTCCACGTGATCACTCAGGAGGGCGACGAGGTGCAGGTGCAGTTCGGTGACCTCGCCCGCTGGGTGCGCGACCGCGAGATCCCGCTCGAGCTCTCGCCGTCGTCGAACCTGCAGACCGGCGCGATCGCGGCGTGGGGCGACACCCTCGCCGATCACCCGTTCGATCTGCTCTACCAGCTCGGCTTCGCCGTCACGGTGAACGTCGACAACCGCACGATGAGTGCGACCTCGCTCACTCGTGAACTGTCGCTCCTCGTGGAGACCTTCGAGTACAATCTCGACGACCTCGAGACCTTCCAGTTCAACGCCGCGGCCGGAGCCTTCCTTCCGGTCGAGGAGCGCGAGGAGCTCGTGGAGATGATCGCCGACGGATTCGACATCTAGACCATGGCTTCCGGGGGGAAGCGACGCCGCATCGGCGTCGCACTGATCATCAGCGCCGTCATCGTGCTCGGGGCTGGCGCGGCAGCGGCGTACTCCTGGTCGACGCGCGCGCCGGAGGAGAGTGTTCCGCGCGCCGGCGCCGCCGTTATCGAGCGTCCGCTGACACCCGCTCAGCAGCTCCTCGCCGATGCCGACGACCCGCTCGCGTGTGCGGTGAGCTTCTTCGGCGACGGAGCTCCGGCCGAGCCCATGCTGCAGCGGCAGGACGCGCTCTACGCGGCCCTTCCGATACCGGCGCAGGACGGGCGCGTGTTCGCGGGGTGGTACACGACCGAGGCGGATGCTGCCGCATACACGGTCGCCGCACGCGTGAACGGTGCCGACCCCGTCGCCTGCGTCGATCAGCAGACCGAGCTGTTCGCCGGGTGGACGACCCCCGAGGCGAACGCCGCTGCCGACGTGCAGGTGCCGATCCTGATGTACCACCAGTTCACCGCGAACCCGGACGGCGAGTCCGGGTGGCTGCGCGGCAACTACGCGTACATCGGCGACTTCGAGGCGCAGATGACCCACATCGCGACGACGGGCTTCTACCTTCCGACCTGGGACGAGCTCAGCGCGTTCATCGACGGCCGCCTCTCGCTGCCCGCCCGATCGGTGATCATCACCGACGACGACGCCGACCAGACCTGGTTCGACCTCGCGGTTCCGGTGATCGAGCGGAACAGGCTCCTGTCGACGTCGTTCATGATCACGGCCTACCGGCAGGACCCACCGCCGTCGATCTATGTGCTGCGCCGTTCGCACACCCATGACATGCACCAGGCCGGAGAGAACGGCAAGGGCCGGATGACGAACTGGACGGCCGACGAGATCGCGGCCGACCTGAACGCGTCAGGGGACGTGCTCGGGGTGCGCGAGGTGATCGCGTACCCGTTCGGACACTACAACGACACCGCGAAGCAGGGCGTCGCGCAGGCCGGCTTCGAGATGGCACGGACCATCGAACCCGGATACGTCGAGATCGGGACCGACAAGCTCGCGCTGCCGGTCGTGCGCATCGACTACGGAATGGGCCTCGACTCGCTGATCAAGCGGATCGGCTGATCAGGCGGCCACACCGGGCAGGATGGAGCCATGACCGCATCCGTCTTCATCGCGGGGCCGGCTTCCTGGAACTCGATCGTCGTGCTCGATCGTCTGCCGGAGCCCGTGCCCCACATGCAGTTCGCCGAGGACTCCTGGGAGACGGTCGGCGGCACGAGTGCAGGCAAGGCGCTCAGCCTCACCGCGCTCGGGCGCCCCACGCTGCTGTATGCGCTGAGCGCGGCGGACGAGCCGGGGGAGCGCGTGCGCGATGGCCTCGGCCGGGCAGGGGTGAACGCTCTCTGGGGCCAGGGTGACGTCACTGAGCGCCACCTGAACCTGATGACCCGTCGAGGCGGGCGCGTGTCGCTCTACCTCGCCTCGCCGTCGGCTACGGATGGGGCTGACGACGCTGCTCTGGTCGAGGCGATGCGAGAGGCCGATGCGATCGTGCTCGACCTCGCGGCGGAGCCCCTCCGGCTTCTCCCCGCGGCCAGAGCGACGGGGCGCCCGATCTGGGTCGACGTGCACGACTACGACGGTGAGGCCGACTTCCACCGGCCGTTCCTCGACGCGGCCGACGCCGTGTTCTGCAACGCCGATCGTCTCTCCGATCCCGTGGCCTTCCTGCGCTCGCGCATCTCTGCGGGAGCGACGCTCGCGGTGTGCACGCTCGGTGCGGACGGCGCTGTGGCGATCGATGCGGACGGCGTGGAGCACCGCGTGGCGGCGGCGCCCGTCGACGTCGTCGACACGAACGGGGCCGGCGATGCCTTCCTCGCGGGTGTGCTCGATGCCCGACTCTCCGGCGCGGACGTGCCGTCGGCACTCAGCGCGGGCGCACGGACAGCGGCAGGGGTGCTCGGCACGCGGCATCTGCATCCGCTGCTCGATCCCGTCATCGTCGGAGACCGCGGCGCTGAGACGCAGGGCGTCTGAGACAGGGGCGAAGAGCAGATCAGCCCTGGGGGAGTGCGGCCATGAAGGGAATCAGGAGCTCGGCGACCTCGGAGTGCATCTCGTCGTCCGTGATCGTCGGCGTCCCATCGCCCGCCTGGGTGCCGTAGTCGCCGAAGGATGCGTGGGATGCACCCTCGATCTCGATCATCTCGGCGTCGGCAGGAAGCAGATCGCGGGCCGCATCGACCTTCTCGGGCGTCGAGAGTCCGTCCTCGCTGCCGGAGATGCTCAGGACGGCGAGATCGGTGTCGGAGACATCGTTCGAGCAGTACGACCCGAACAGCACGAGCGCCTCGGCGTCTGCGGCGAGCTGACAGGCGCGCACGCCGCCCAGCGAGTGACCGCCGATCGCCCACTCGTCGATGTCGGGGGCCGCAGAGGTGAAGGAGTCCAGGCCGCGCAGGTCGAAGAACGCGAGGTTCAGCCACGGGCGGGTGATCACGACCGTCACGCCCTCCTCGGCGAGGCTCTGCAGGATGGCTGCGTACGCCCACGGGTCGACCTTCGCCCCGGGGACGAACACGAGACCCGTCTCGGACTCGCCGTCTGCGGGCGTGAGGACGATGCCCTGATCGGCGTCCTCGACGTGGATCGCCGAGTTCTCGCGGACGCTCGCCAGCGGTGCCTTCTCAGCGGGCATCACCCCGATCTGGCTCCAGGCGACGATGCCGCCGATTCCGAGCACGAGGACGGCGACGAGTCCCCAGACGATCACTTTCAGGACACGGCGTCCACGCTTCTTCTGCACGGGATCAAGGGTAGAGCCCGCGCATGTGAAGGACCCCGGCGCGAGACATCACGGACGTCGCCCCGTCGGGTTCTCCAGAGTCAGCTTCTCTCGGCGGACGGCGCCTCGGTAGGCGTCCTTGTTGACGTAGTAGGCCATGCGGTCGATTCCGAGGTAGCGATAACCGCCGGTGAGATCGGGCCACGGCTCCGAGGTCACCCGGTCACGGAACCGCGTCGCGGTGGCCGGAGCGTGCTCGGCGGCGTCGAGGTAGGTCGCCAGCAGGTCGGCCTGCTCGTAGCGCCCCTGCCATCCGATCCCGGACGCTTCGATCATGCCCATCACGTAGAGGCCGTTGAACGAGGCGGGGAAGATGTTCAGGAACAGCCGAGGAGCCGCGCCGCGCCAGTGCAGGTGCGTGCGGTCGACGAACGGATAGTCGAGCGTGTAGCCGGTCGCGAGCAGCACGAGGTCGTAGTCGTCGGCCGTGCCGTCGCGGAACCGCACGGTCGACCCGTCGAACCGGTCGACGTCCGGGCGGATGCGCAGGTCACCTTGGCCGAGGTGGTTGAGGATCATCGTGTTCACGATCGGATGGGATTCGTAGATGCGATAGTCGGGCTTCGGGAACCCGAACCGCACCGGATCGCCGGTGAACGCCCGCAGCACGCGACTGTCGACGGCCTGCTTGATGCGCGCGGGCAGCGGACGGCCCTGGTTGAGCGTGTCGCTCGGCCGACCGAAGAGATAGCGCGGCACGAAGTAGTAGCCGCGACGCACGCTCATGTCGACCGACGCGGCGTGATGCACGGCATCCACCGCGATGTCGCAGCCCGAGTTGCCCGCGCCGATCAGGAGCACGCGCTTGCCGGCGAGTCGGTCGGGTGACCTGTAGGCGCTCGTGTGCATCAGCTCGCCGGTGAAGGTGCCCGCGAAAGCGGGGATGTTCGGCTCGGCCAGAGTGCCGTTCGCGAGCACGACGCCGGCGTACCACCGGGTGTGCTCGCCTTCGGGGCCGTCGCTGGTGAGGTCCCAGCCGCCCTCGCGCGGTTCGAGGCGGGTGACCCTCGTCTCGAACCGGAAGCGGCCGGTGAGCCCGAAATGGTCGGCGTAGTCGCGGAAGTACTGCCGCAGCACGCTATGCCCCGGGTAGTCGACCGTCGATCGCAGAGGGAACTCGGTGAACTCGGTGGTGGTGCGTGACGAGATCAGATGCGCCGACTCGTACATGGTGCTGCGCGGGTTCTCGATGTCCCAGAGACCGCCGACCCCTGCCGAGGCCTCGTACCCGTCGATGCCGATTCCGCGCCGCGTGAGCGCGCGGGCGGCAGCGAGCCCTGACGGCCCTGCGCCGATGACGGCGTATCTGTTCATGCTGCTCCCGCACCTCGCTGTGCACGCACCTGCGCCCTCCGCCGATCGTATCGGCAGAGGGCGCAGGTGATGCGTGCTGCGGCGCTCAGGAGGCGTTCAGAGCCGTCTGACGCGAGATCACGGCGTCGAGCACCGCAGGGAACAGCGGGTGCTCGGGATCCAACCCCGTCGTGCGCACGGTGAAGGCGAGAGCGTCGTCAGTGCGCAGGGCATCCTGCATCTCGACTGCCTGCTCGTCGTCGGGCGCTTCGAACTCCAACGCGGCGGTCACGGCGCCGACCAGGGCGATGGTCGACAGCCCTCGCTCGGCGGCCATCGCCGCGGGCCCGATGAAGCGTTCGTGCCGCGAGATCTTGCGCAGCGGCTGACGCCCGACGCGCTGCACGGTGTCGACGAGTGCGGGGTTGCGGAACCGCTCGAGGATCGTCGAGCGATACTGCGCGAGCTCGGCGGGGTCGAGGCCGTGTTCGGCGACCAGGACCGCGGAGGTCTCCTCGAGGGTGGCGGACACGCGAGCGGCGATGTCGGGATCCGCCAGTGCATCCGAGATGCGCTCGATCCCGGCACGAGCGCCGAAGTACGCCGTCGCGGCGTGACCGGTGTTCACCGTGAAGAGCTTGCGCTCGATGTAGGGCGCGAGGTTCTCGACGAAGTGCGCTCCGGGGATCTTCGGCAGTGCGCCGCCGAAGGCCTCCGACTCGATCGCCCACTCGAAGTACGGCTCGACGGTGACGTCCACTCCGCCGTCTGCGGGCTGCCCGGGCACGATGCGGTCGACCGCGGTGTTCGCGAACACCGCGCGGGAGAGCAGCTCGTCGGCATCCACTCCCGCCGCTTTCGCGATCTCGACACGGAGGGTGTCGGTCGCGCCGATCGCGTTCTCGCACGCCATGACCTGCAGCGGGGCCGCGCCGGCCGAGCGGCGGGCGAGGCCCGCGACGATCGTCGGAGCCACGAAGCGCAGCACCGTCGGTCCGACGGCCGTCGTGACCACATCGGCGGTCGCGACCTCGTCGGCGACGGCATCCGGATCGGTCTTGCTGTTCACCGCGCGGAAGCCCGTGACCACGTGGTCGGTGCCGCCGGGGCCGGCCTCGTGCACGGTGTAGGAGTCGACGGCGTTGATCGCGTCGACCAGGGCGTCGGCGACGTCGGAGAACACGACCTCGTAGCCGCCCTCGTGCAGCAGCAGTCCGACGAAGCCTCGGCCGATGTTGCCAGCACCGAAGTGGACGGCCTTCATCAGTCGTTCACCGCCGAGAGCAGGGCGTACAGCTCGTCGGGGGTCTGTGCGGCGTTGAGCTTCGCGACGTCGTCGTCATCCGAGAACAGGATCGCGATCTGCGAGAGGATCTCGAGGTGCTCGTCGCCGCGTCCGGCGATGCCGATCACGAAGGTCGCGGGTTCACCGGCCCAGTCGACGCCGCCGTCGTAGCGCACGACCGAGAGACCCGAGGCGAGGATCGCATCCTTGGTGTCGTTCGTGCCGTGCGGAATCGCCAGACCGTTGCCCATGTAGGTCGACACGGTCTCCTCGCGCTGACGCATCGCGTCGACGTAGGCGGGAGTGACGGCGCCGACGGACACGAGGATGTCGGTCGCCTCCTGCAGAGCCTCCTGCTGAGTGCTGGAGCCTGCGTGGATGCGGACCTGGTCGAGGGTGAGAACGCTCATGGTGATTCCTTCTTTCTGAGAATGTGGGGGCGGGGCGGATGCCGTGGCATCCGCCCCGCCCGGTCTGTCACGCGTCGGAGTCGCGCTGCTCGCGCACCATCTCGACGACCTCTTCATACTTCGGAGAGTTCATGAAGTTGTCGACCGACACGTGGATCGAGTTCGGCGACTGCGCCTGCGCCCGGTCGGTCAGCTGCTGCTGCGTGATGACCAGGTCGGCGGTGCCGTCGAGGTTCGCGATGGCCTGGTTCGTGACGGTGACGCCGTCGACCCCTGCCTTCTTGAACTTGTTGCGCAGCACGCTCGCGCCCATGGCCGACGAGCCCATTCCGGCGTCGCAGGCGAACACGATGTTCTCGATGCGGCGGTCGGTGGCGACACCAGCACCTGCACCGGCGGCTGCCCCGGCCGCACCCGCGCCCGACGAGGCACGCAGGGCGTCCATCGCGGAGGAGGACTTGCCCTTGTTCGCCTCGGTCTGTGCGATCGCGTCGCCGAAGCTGTCTCCCTCGGCCTCGAGGTCGCGCTTGCGCGAGGCGCGCAGGATGACTCCGGTGATGAGGAACGTGACGACGGCGGCGATGACGACCGACAGGTACACGACCAGCAGATTGCCGACGCCCGGGCCGATTGCTGCGGCGGTCACGGCGATGATGCTGCCGGGAGCTGCCGGGAACGCCAGGCCTCCGCCGAGCACCATGTTCGTGGTCACACCGGCTGCGCCACCCGCGATCAGAGCGAGGATCGTGGTCGGCTTGCTGAGGGCGTACGGGAAGTAGATCTCGTGGATGCCACCGAAGAACTGGATGATCGCCGCACCGGGTGCGGATGCCTTCGCGACGCCGACACCGAAGAAGGTGAACGCGAGCAGCAGACCGAGGCCGGGGCCGGGGTTCGCCTCGATGAGGAACAGGATCGACTTGCCGGTCTCTGTGGCCTGCTCGATGCCGAGCGGGGTGAACACGCCGTGGTTGATGGCGTTGTTGAGGAACAGCACCTTCGCCGGCTCGACGATGATCGAGACGAGCGGGAGCAGGTTCAGCGCGACCAGCCAGTCGACCGCACCGCCGAGGACCGCACTGATGCCGAGCATCACGGGACCGAAGGCGAAGAAGCCGAGGATCGCGAGGAGCATGCCGAGGATACCGGCGGAGAAGTTGTTCACCAGCATCTCGAAGCCGGGGCGGATCTTGCCGTCCCACAGCCGGTCCATCTGCTTGGTGATCCAGGCTGCGAGCGGTCCCATGATCATCGCGCCGAGGAACATCGGGATGTTCGTGCCGACGATGACACCCATCGTCGCGATCGTCGCCACGACTCCACCGCGCTCGCCGTAGACCATGCGGCCGGCGGTGTTGGCGATCAGCAGGGGCAGCAGGTAGGTGACCATCGGGCCGACCAGGCCCACGTAGCCGAAGAAGTTGCCGTCGGCACCCTCGGCCACGGCGGTCATGGCCCCCTGCCAGCCGATGATGGCCGAATCGCCGCCACCGCCCACGAGCTCGGCGACCGGGTACCAGTGCCAGCCGAACGGACTGTCGACACCGAAGAACCCGGCAGGGATGAACAGCATCGTGATGAATCCCCACGCGATGAACGCGGCGATGTTGGGCATGATCATGCCCGAGAGGAACGTGCCGAAGCGCTGCACGCCCGTTCGGAGGCCGCCTGCCTTCGTGGCGGCGGGTGACGTCGTCGTCATGATGTCGTCTCTTTCTGGTGAGGGGGAAGGGTTGCCGCTTCGTCAGCCACGGCGAGGCGAGCACCGGCGGCGTCGTCCGCCGCCAGTGCGAGTTCGGCGAAGTTGCGGGCTTCGTCGAGAGTGTGCTGCGACAGGGTGTGCCGCACGTCCGCGAGGGCCGACGGCGCCATCGAGAGACTCGTCGCGCCGAGCCCCACGAGCACGACGGCGAGCATCGGGTCAGCGGCAGCCTCGCCGCAGATCCCGACCGGCTTGCCGAGGCGAGCGCCTGCTGCGCCCACCTCGCGCACGAGTCGGAGCACGGCGGGGTGCCAGGGGTCCTGGAACGCGGCGACCGAGCCGAGCATCCGGTCCGCCGCCATCGTGTACTGCGTGAGGTCGTTGGTGCCGATCGAGGCGAAGTCCGCGTGCGCGAGGATCCGGTCGGCGAGCAGGGCGCTGGACGGGATCTCGACCATGACGCCGGCGGTCTTGAGGCCGTACTCGCGGGCGAGCGAGGTGAAGTACTCGGTCTCCTCGACGGTCGCGACCATGGGCGCCATGACCCACAGGTCGGCCTCGGTGGCGGCATCCGCCTCTGCCAGCGCGGTCAGCTGCTCGCGCAGGATGTCCTCGCTCGCTCGGAGCGCGCGCAGTCCGCGCAGACCGAGCGCGGGGTTCTCCTCGTGCGCGTCGTTGAGGAACGCCAGAGGCTTGTCGGCCCCGGCATCCAGCATCCGCACGACGACCTTCTGGCCGGGGAAGGCGGCAAGCAGCTCCCGATACGACTCGCGCTGCTGCTGCACCGTCGGTGCCTGCGCCGAAGAGAGGAACAGGAACTCGGTGCGGAACAGCCCGACGCCCTCGGCCCCGCGTTCGACGGCATCGGATGCGTCTGCAGGTTTCCCCAGATTCGCCAGCAGCGGGATCCGAGTGCCGTCGGCGAGGGCGCCGGGGGTAAGCGGTGCGGCGTCCGCCGAGCGGCGGGCGGCTGCGCGCTGTTCGGCGCGCGTCTTCTCGTCGTCGGAAGGATCGACGGTCACGATCCCGGCGGCGGCATCGACGATGACCTGGCTGCCGGTGACGAGGTCGGATGCGGATGCCGCGCCGACGATCGCGACGATGCCCTTCTCGCGGGCGAGGATCGCCGTGTGCGAGGTGGGTCCGCCGTCGAACGTGACCAGAGCCAGCACCTGATCGAGGTTCAGCAGCGCGGTGTCCGCCGGGGCGAGGTCGCGGGCGACCAGGACGAACGGATGCCCCGGGTCGGGAACCCCTGGCGCATCGACGCCGCGAAGGCGGGCGAGCACCCGCTGGGCGATGTCATCGAGGTCGGCTGCACGCTCCCCGAGGTAGCCCCCGACGGCTTCGAGCGTCGCGCGGAAGCCCGCGAACGCGTCGTGCACGGCCCATTCGGCGGTCGCACCGTCGTCGATGCGCGTGTCGACCTCGTCCTGCAGCGTCGGGTCCTCGGCGATCATCGCCTGCGCTTCGAGCACCTCCTGCGCCGAGCCGCCGGCCGCCTCACCGCGTGCGGTGAGCTCTTGCGCGACTGCGGCGACGGCCTCACGCACCCGTGCGCGCTCGGTGTCGACACCCTGGGTGCTGGGGGTGTTCTCGGGAGCGGGCAGCGGCTCGGTCATCCGGACGACGACGCCCTGGGCGACTCCGAGACCGATACCGACTCCTCTGAGCTCGCTCACGCGCCGGCGTCCTGGTCATGGTCGGTCGTGAGCAGCTCGGTGAGCGTGTCGAGCACGCCTTCGGCGCTGTCGCCCTCGGCCGTCAGCGTGACGTAGTCCCCGTGTTCGATCGCGAGCGCGATGACGCCGAGGATGCTGGCCGCGTTGACCGCCTTGCCCGAGTCCTTCGCGATGGTCACAGGGATACCCGAGTCCTTCGCCGCCTGCGCGAACAGCTTCGCCGGACGGGCGTGGAGTCCATGGGATGAGCCGATGCGGACGGTGCGAGAGACGGTCATGATGTTCCTTTCGGGGTGTTCCTGGCGTCGGCGACGATCGACCGCGCCAGCGCCAGCGTGCGGGTGCCGTCGCGGTCGGCGAAGACGTCGTCGGGGAGCACGGCCACCTGAGCGGGGGCGGCCTGGCGGATCGCTTCGAGGCGATCGGCGAGATGAGGACCGACGAGGATCAGGTCGTGGTCGCTGCCGGCGACGGAGTGCTCCATGCCGGCTGCGGCGTCCCAGTCGAGGCCGGCCTCGGAGGCCGCCCGGCGGAGTCGTTGCGCGACGAACGTGCTCGACGCACCGGCGCCGCACACCACGAGGATCTTCATCGATGCTCACCTTTCCTGAGAACAGTCTGGGAAGAGGCGGGGTGCGGTCGCCAACAGGTTCCTTTCCGCCCCTGCGGAACATCTGTTTCGGAGCGGGGCACCCTGCTTCCTGACATCATGGAAGTCACGTCAGGACAGTGCAGTCGGCACGGAGGAGGGAGCATCATGTCGCGACAGCGCCAGGACCAGCTCCTGTCGTCCCTGCTCCGACAGGAGAAGTGGGTGACGGCGGCGAATCTCGCCGACCAGCTCGGCGTCACCCCGCGCAGCATCCGCTCGTACGTCGCCGCCCTGAACGCCAGGACCGGAGCCGCGGATGCCGTCGAGTCGGGCCCCGCCGGGTACCGCGCAGGGTCGGGGGCTCGCAACGCGCTGCGCGCCCGGCAGAGTGGGGATTCCGCTCCGCGCGACCGCCTGCACGGTCTCGTGCGCACCCTGCTCGATGTGCCGGACGGCGTCGACGTCTTCGCGACGGCCGATGCGCTGCACGTGAGCGAAGCCACTCTCGAGGCTGACCTCGCCCGCGTGCGCACGCTGCTCGACGGCACCGACCTCACCCTCGAGAGAGACCGGGAGATCGTGCGGCTCCGCGGCAACGAGGCGGCACAGCGGCGCCTGCTGTCGCGGCTGGCGCACGACGAGATGGACGCCGCGTCGTTCCACCCCGAGACGTTCCGCCGCGCGCTCGCCGGAGGGGTCATCGCCGCGGATGCCGTCGGACCCTTCAAGTCCGAGCTGGTGCGCGAACTCGGCGAGCAGGGCTACTACGTCAACGAGCTCGCGATCTCCGACGTCCTTCTGCACATCGCCATCGCCGCCGAGCGGGTCGCCGCAGGGCACGCGCTCGAGTCGGGGCCCGCCGGTGCACGTGAGGAGATCCCGCGGGTCGGCGCCGTGATCGCCCGCCTCGCCCAGCAGCACTTCTCGGTCACGCTCGGAGACGGCGACAGCGGCCATCTCGCCTCCCTCGTGCTCACCCGCATCGTGGCCCCGGGAGAGGATGCCGCGGGTGACGTCGCCCGCAGCGGTGTGGACCCGCGGGTCGAGACCGCCGTCCGGGCCGAGATCGCGAGGGCGGCGGAGGACTTCCAGGTCGATCTGGTCGACGAGACCTTCGTGCTGCGCCTCGCCCTGCACGTGCAGAATCTGATGCGTCGAGCCGAGGAGAGCGCGCTGACCCGCAACCCGCTCACCCGCTCGCTCAAGACCTCGTATCCGATGATCTTCGAGGTCGCCGTCTCGATAGCCAGTGGACTGCACGACCGACTCGGCACGCCGATCCACGACGACGAGATCGCGTACATCGCCATGCACGTCGGCGGCCGGATCGAGCGCAGCCGCAAGGCCGAGTCGATCCTCACCGCGACCATCGTGTGTCCCGGCTACTACGAGCTGCACGAGCTGCTGCGCTCGAGCGTCGACCGCTCGCTGGGATCGGCGATCGAGGTGACCAGCGTCATCACCAAGGTCGACCCGGATTGGTCGTCGTTCGACACCGATCTGGTGCTCAGCACGATCGAACCGGGGGCGGCGGGCGATCGCTTCGTGCGCATCCAGCCGTTCCTCACGGATGCGGATGTCGATCGGATCCAGCAGGCTGCAGCGCGCGTCAGACGCGGCAGACGCCTGACCAGACTCCGTGCCGAGCTCGCGCGCTATTTCGTCGCCGATGCTTTCGTCTACCCGCTGCCCGATGAGGGCGAGGAGGCGATCATCCGACGACTGGGCGGGCTGCTCGTGGATGCCGGTCTCATCGGCGACGACTACGTCGACAACACGATCCTCCGCGAACGGATGTCGTCGACGGCGTTCACCGATGCCCTCGCGGTGCCGCACGCGCTCCAGATGACGGCGACGCGCACCGCGATCGCGATCGGCGTCGCCGACGGTTCGGCGGCCTGGGGGGAGGGGCGAGTGCAGGTGGTCGCCCTCGCCGCCTTCAGCGAGAGCGACCGCGCCGCGTTCCAGACCGTGTTCGAGCAGCTCGTCGAGGTGTTCAGCGAACGAGAGAGCGTGCAGCGGATACTCCGTCGAGGAACGACCTTCGAGGCGTTCCTCGACGAGCTCGTCGCCGTCATCGACGGCTGACGGCAGCTTCAGGTCCGAGGATCCAGCACGCCGGCCAGAGTCTCGAGGACCGATTCGGCATCCGCCGACTCCGCAGTCTCGAGCACCACCGCGTCGCCGGGCGCGAGTGCGAGGTCCATCAGCGCGAGAACGCTGCTGAGGTCCACGACCGCGCCCGACGACGTGCTCAGAGTCACGGCGTGCGGGTGCGCCTGCACGAGCCTGACGAGCTCGGCGACGGGGCGCGCGTGCACCCCGTTATGGGCGCTGATCACGACATGTCTTCTCGGCATGCGGCCTACGAGCGTTCTTCCAGGAGCACACGCACCGCGGCCTCGAGCTCGCCGACCGTCGCACTGGCCCGCTCCGCGGAGTCGGCGGTGGCGTCGATGTAGACCTTGAGCTTCGGCTCGGTGCCGCTCGGACGCACGATGATGCGCGAGCCGTCTGCGAGCCGGTAGCGCAGCACGTCGCCCGACGGCCGACCCTCGTCGGCGTGCAGCAGATCCTCCGCAGAGGCGATGACGTGGCCGCCGAGCTGCTGCGGCGGGAGGGTGCGCAGCGACAGCATCACACTGCCGATGACCGAGAGGTCGTCGACGCGAACCGACACCTGTCCGCTGGCGAAGTGGCCGTAGGTGTCGCCCAGCTCCGACAGCAGGTCGGCCATCGACTTGCCCCGCTCGTGGGCTTCGGCCGCGAGACCGAGAACCGCCACGGCGGCCGAGATGCCGTCCTTGTCGCGCACGGTCTCGGGGTTCACGAGGTAGCCGAGGGCCTCCTCGAATCCGAACACGATGCCGGGGGCCCGCGAGATCCACTTGAAGCCCGTCAGCGTCTCGTGGAAGTCGAGCCCGTGGTGCGCGGCGACCGCGCCGAGGCCGGGGGAGGACACGAGCGAGCACGCCAGCGAGGCGCCGGGAGTGCCCGCGGCCGCCCTCGCGGCTCGAGCGCCGAGCAGCAGCCCGACCTCGTTGCCGGTGAGGCGTCGCCATCCGTTCTCCGACGACGCATCCGGGATGGCCACGGCGAGGCGGTCGGCATCCGGATCGTTCGCGATGATGAAGTCCGCCTGCACCCGACGCGCCCGAGCGAACGACAGGTCCATCGCCCCCGGCTCCTCCGGGTTGGGGAACGACACGGTGCGGAACGTCGCGTCGGGCTTCAGCTGCTCCTCGACGACCATGGGCTGCGGATATCCGGCGGCCGACACGATCTTCGACAGTGTCTCCCAGCCGACCCCGTGCATCGCGGTGTAGACCCACCGCAGGTCCGATGCGCCCGCAGGCGCCGGAGCGATCGCGGCTGTCGCGGCCACGTACGCCTCGACGACGTCCTCACCCGCCGTCTCGTAGTCGGTGGAGCGAGACAGTGCCGAGACGTCATCCGCGTCGGCGATCCGCTGGATGTGCGCGGCGATCTCGGCGTCGGCGGGTGCGACGATCTGCGAACCCTGGTCGGCGCCGCCCAGGTAGACCTTGTAGCCGTTGTCGTTCGGCGGGTTGTGCGACGCCGTGACCATGACACCGGCATCCGCTCCCAGGTGGCGCACCGCGAAGGCGAGCACCGGCGTCGGCAGCAGCCGCGGAAGCAGGATCGCGCGGAGACCGGCCCCGGCGAACAGCTCGGCGGAGTCGGTCGCGAACACTCGGGAGTTGCGGCGTCCGTCATAGCCGACCACGACCGTCGGCGTGCCGCCGCGCGACTTCTCGCGCAGGTAAGAGGCGAAGCCCGCGGCCGCCTGCGCGACGAGCACACGGTTCATGCGGTTGCTGCCGGCCCCGAGCGCCCCGCGGAGCCCTGCCGTGCCGAACGCGAGCCTCGTGCTGAAGCGGTCGTCGAGGTCGGAGGCAGCCGCCTCGTCACCGGCCGCCGCTCTCGTGATGACCGCGGCCAGTTCGTCGCGGGTCTCGTGATCCGGGTCCTGTCTCATCCAGGCGCGCGCCTGCGCGAGGCGCTCGTCGTTCACAGCGCCTCGACCACTCGTGCCAGCAGGGCCGAGATCACCGGCTCCGCCTCGCGGCCGGCCTCGATGACCTCGGCGTGGCTGAGCGGCGTCTTCTGGATGCCGGCCGCGAGGTTGGTGATGAGCGAGAATCCGAGGATCTCCATGCCGGCCTCGCGTGCGGCGATCGCCTCGAGGGCCGTGGACATGCCGACGATGTGGCCGCCGATGTGCTTCGCCATCTGCACCTCGGCGGGCGTCTCGTAGTGCGGGCCGCGGAACTGCGTGTATACGCCCTCATCGAGCGAGGGATCGACGCCGCGGGCGATGTCACGCAGGCGCTGGGAGTAGAGGTCCGTGAGGTCGATGAAGGTCGCGCCCTCGAGGGGCGAGTCGGCGGTGAGGTTGATGTGGTCGCTGATCAGCACCGGCTGGCCGGGGGTCCAGGTCTCGCGGACGCCTCCGGCGCCGTTCGTGAGCACCATGATCTCGGCGCCCGTCGCCGCGGCGGTGCGCACGGAATGCACGACCCGGCGCACGCCGTGGCCCTCGTAGTAGTGGGTGCGGGCACCGATGACGAGCACGTTCTTGCCATCGGGGGTGCGGATGCTGCGCAGAGTGCCGACGTGCCCTTCGAGAGCGGGCTTCGAGAAGCCGGTGACCTCGGTGGCGGGGATGGTCGCTGTGGTCTCGCCGATGATGTCGGCGGCCTTGCCCCAGCCGCTGCCGAGGGTGAGGGCGATGTCGTGCTTCTCGACTCCGGTCAGGCGCGCGATGTCGGCGGCTGCGGCGGCTGCGATCTCGAACGGGTTCGCGTTCGGTTCGTCGAGGGGGTTGCTGTGTGTTTCGGACATGGATCCACTCTAGGAAGGTGCAGGCTCGGGGGCCAGGATTGCGGAAGAATGGAGATCATGTCTTCCACCCCTTTTGAGCGCACTCAGCGCGTCGCCGTGCTCGGCGGCGGTCCCGGCGGCTACGAGGCGGCACTCGCCGCCGCCCAGCTCGGAGCCGAGGTGACCCTGGTCGAGCGCGTGGGCGTCGGCGGCGCGGCGGTCCTCACCGACGTCGTGCCCTCGAAGAGCCTGATCGCCACGGCCGATGCGGCCATCGCGATTTCGGAGGCATCCGACCTGGGTGTCCAGTTCTATGCGAAGGGCGAGCACGGCAAGCCGCTGAAGCCCGAGATCGCCATCAACCTCGCCGCCGTGAACAAGCGCCTCATCGCTCTCGCCGGCCAGCAGTCCGAAGACATGCGATCGGCGCTGCTCGAAGCCGGCGTGCGCATCCTGTCCGGGCACGGGCGCCTCGAGGGGCCGAACGCGATCATCGTCTCCACCGGTCACGGCGGCACGGACTTCGACCGCATCGAGGCCGACACGATCATCGTGGCGGTGGGTGCTTCGCCGCGCGAGCTGGATTCGGCCAAGCCCGACGGCAAGCGCATCCTCACCTGGACGCAGTTGTACGACATGAAGGCGCTTCCGGAGCACCTCATCGTCGTCGGCTCCGGGGTGACCGGTGCGGAGTTCGCCTCCGCCTACATGAACCTCGGCGCCAAGGTCACCCTGGTGTCCAGCCGTGACCAGGTGCTGCCGGGGGAGGACCAGGATGCCGCGCGCGTGCTCGAGAAGGTCTTCAAGCGCGGTGGCATGACGGTGCTCTCCAAGGCTCGCGCCGAGAAGGTCGAGGTCACGAAGGACGGCGTGACGGCGACGCTGTCTGACGGGCGCACGGTCGACGGCAGCCACTGCCTCATGGCCGTCGGATCGATCCCCAACACCGCGGGCATCGGCCTCGAGGATGCGGGAGTCGAACTCGACGAGAGCGGACACGTCCGCGTCAACCGCGTGGCGCGCACCTCGGTGCCCAACGTCTACGCCGTCGGAGACTGCACGAACTTCTTCCCGCTGGCCTCCGTCGCATCCATGCAGGGCCGTACGGCCGTCTTCCATGCGCTGGGCGACATCGTGATCCCGCTCGAGCTGATCAAGATCACGTCCAACATCTTCACCGCTCCCGAGATCGCGACGGTCGGCTACTCCGAGAAGGACGTCGAAGACGGTGTGGCTGACGGTCTCGTCTACAAGCTGCCCCTCGCCGCGAACCCGCGGGCGAAGATGATGGGCATCAAGGACGGCTTCGTGAAGCTCATCGCCCGCAAGGGCTCCGGCACCGTGATCGGCGGCGTGATCGTCGGACCGAAGGCATCCGAGCTGATCTACCCGATCGCCGTCGCTGTCGAGCGTCGCCTCACGGTCGACCAGGTCTCGCGCGTGTTCGCGGCGTACCCGTCGCTGTCGAGCAGCATCACCGACGCGAGCCGGGCGATGCACCTCGTCAACGCGAAGATCTCGTAGCACCCAGGGCGCAGTGACGGATACGAGCGCGTCTTCACCGATGCAGGAGTGGCCGGCGAAGTGGGGTGGACGTCGCCCCCGACGCAACACCGGCATGCTCTGGCTCGGCGTGGTCCTCTTCGCCGCCGCGGCCGCCATGATCGGATTCTCGGGCGGTGCCGCCGGGCCGCTGTGGTCGGGGGCGTTCGTCGCGCTGTTCGGTCTCACAGCCCTCGCCGTCGCTGCGCGCCCCCCTTTCGCCGAAGGGCGTGCGCGTCTGGTCGACTCAGCGACGCTGGCGCACGGGCGGATAGGGAGCCCTGATGCACGAGTGCACTTCGTGCCGGAGCGGCGGCCGGGCGTCGTCACCCTGACGCTGTGTGTCGTGTGGGCCATCGTGCTCACGGCCGCGACGATCGTGGCGGTCGGAATCGGGCTGGCCGGCCGACCCGAGGCCTTCCTCGGGGTGGCGGTGCTCGCGGCGACCGCCGCGCTGTTCGTCTACACGGCCGTGCGCGCGGCGATCACGCAATACCGCTCCGATTCCTTCGGCCGTCGACCGATGGGGCTGGGCATCGGCCTCGACGGGGTGCTCCTGATGCGTGCCACCGAGACCCTGTACGTGCCGTGGAGCGCGATCCGCCGCGTGGAGCCGGACACGACCGAGCCCCGGCGCGGCATGGACGAGCTCCCGCTCATCAGACTCCGCGTGGATCCGCGTCGCGTGACCGCATCCGACGGGATGCGCGTTCCCGTCACGGTCACCGTCGCCCCGGCGATGCTGAGGACGCACCCGCAGGTCGTCTGGTCGGCGTTGCGCGAGTTCCACGATTCGCCGGCGGCACGCGCTGCTCTCGGCACCTCGGCAGGGCAGCGGATGTTCGACGAGTGGTGCGCCTCCGCGCCTGCGGACTGAAGGAATGACGAAGGCCCCCGCCTCGCGGCGGGGGCCTTCGACGTTCCTACGCGATCAGCTGATCGTGAGCAGCTGGTGCCCGGCCGAGACCGTCGCACCGGCGACCGCGCTGATGTTGGCGATCGTGCCGTCCTTGTGGGCCTGCAGCGGCTGCTCCATCTTCATCGCCTCGAGGACGACGACGAGGTCGCCCTTGACGACCTGCTGCCCCTCCTCGACGGCGATCTTGACGACGGTGGCCTGCATGGGTGACTTCACCGCGTCGCCGGAAGCACCGGCGCTGACCGAGGTGGCGTGGCTGCGACGCGACGGCGGCACGGCGGCCGGTCGTCCGGCGGTGCCTGCAGCCACCGCGACGCGGTCGGGAAGACTGACCTCGAGGCGCTTGCCGCCGACCTCGACGACCACGGTGTGGCGGTTCTCCGATGCCGCGGGCGACTCCAGCTCGCCATCCCACGCGGGGATGTCGTTCACGAACTCGGTCTCGATCCAGCGGGTGAAGACGCCGAACTCGCCGTTCTCGGCCGTGAAGGCCGGGTCGTTCACGACCTTGCGGTGGAAGGGGATCACGGTCGGCAGGCCGGCGACCTCGAACTCGTCGAGAGCGCGGCGCGACCGCTCGAGAGCCTCGGCGCGGTCCTTGCCCGTGACGATGATCTTCGCGAGCAGCGAGTCGAACGCACCCGAGACCGAGTCGCCGGCGGTGACGCCGGAGTCGAGTCGGATGCCGGGGCCGCCGAAGGTCTTGAAGACGTGGATGGGGCCCGGCTGGGGGAGGAACCCGCGACCGGGGTCTTCGCCGTTGATCCGGAACTCGATCGAGTGTCCGGTCGGCTTCGGGTCGTCGTAGTCGATGATGCCGCCGGCGGCGATGCGGAACTGCTCCCGCACCAGGTCGATGCCGGTGACCTCTTCGGAGACGGGGTGCTCGACCTGCAGGCGGGTGTTGACCTCGAGGAACGACACGGTGCCGTCGGCGCCGATCAGGAACTCGCAGGTGCCGGCACCCACGTAGCCGACCTCCTTGAGGATGGCCTTGGATGCCGAGTAGAGCAGGTCGTTCTGCTCGTCCGTGAGGAACGGAGCCGGTGCCTCCTCGACGAGTTTCTGGTGGCGGCGCTGCAACGAGCAGTCACGCGTCGAGATCACGACGACGTTGCCCTCGGCATCGGCCAGGCA
Source organism: Microbacterium sp. K2 (assembly GCF_051365005.1). Classification (NCBI taxonomy): domain Bacteria; kingdom Bacillati; phylum Actinomycetota; class Actinomycetes; order Micrococcales; family Microbacteriaceae; genus Microbacterium; species Microbacterium sp. K2. The sequence continues at coordinate 181,035 of NZ_JBLWII010000007.1, forward strand.
CTGGGTCTCGACGTGGCGGGGCTTGTCGAGGTACTTCTCGACGAAGCACTCGCCGCGGCCGAAGGCCGCGACGGCCTCGCGAGTGGCGGACTCGAACAGCTCGGCGACCTCGTCGAGCTCGCGGGCGACCTTGAGGCCTCTGCCTCCACCGCCGTACGCGGCCTTGATCGCGATCGGCAGGCCGAACTCCTGGGCGAACGCGATGACCTCGTCCGCTCCGGCGACCGGGCCGGGAGTGCCCGGAGCGAGGGGTGCGCCCACCTTCTCGGCGACGTGACGGGCGGTGACCTTGTCTCCGAGCGCCTCGATGGCCTCGGGGGACGGGCCGATCCAGGTCATGCCTGCGCCGATGACGGCGCGGGCGAACTCGGCGTTCTCCGCGAGGAAGCCGTACCCGGGGTGCACGGCATCTGCGCCGGCGCGGCGGGCGATCGAGAGGATCTTCTCGATCTGCAGGTAGGTCTCGGCGCTCGTGGCTCCGCCGAGGGCGTAGGCCTCGTCGGCGAGGCGGGTGTGCAGAGCGTCGCGATCCTGGTCGGCGTACACGGCGACGGAGGCGATCCCCGAGTCACGAGCGGCACGGATGATGCGGACGGCGATCTCGCCGCGGTTGGCGATGAGCACCTTGGCGATATCAGGCATGCTTGCCAGCCTAGCGAGAAGGGTGGCGTTCTCTTTGACGACTCTCCACAAGAAAGTGGGAGAAACGTCGACGAGACTCTACGACCAGAGGTCGGTCCAGGTCACGCCGAGTTCTGCGGCGAGGCGGCGCACTGTCGACAGTGACATCCCGACCACCGTCGACGGGTCTCCGTCGACGCGCGTGATGAAGGCTCCGCCCAGGCTGTCGACCGTGAACGCGCCGGCGACGAGCAGGGGCTCGCCGGAGGCGACGTAGGCGGTGATCTCGGCATCCGTGATGTCATCGGCGAACGTCACCGAAGCCTCCGCGGTCGCGGTGGCCTCGATCGGCGCAGCACCGGGCGAGACCCGGAAGACGGAGTGTCCCGAGTGCAGGATGCCGGTGGCACCGCGCATCTCCTTCCACCGCCTCGTCGCCTCCTCCGGTGTGTACGGCTTGCCGTAGACACGGCCGCCGAGCTCGAACATCGAGTCTCCGCCGATCACGATGCCGTCGAACGACCCGTCATCCGCGAGCCGCTGAGCGACATCCGCGGCCTTGGCGCGAGCGAGCAGGAGCACGAGGTCGGCGGGCGCGAGGTCGGCGCCCCGTTCGGCTGCGGCGGCCGCGGCGACGGCATCCTCATCCACTCCCGGCGACTGGGTCAGCGGTTCGATACCGGCCTGACGCAGCAGCATGAGGCGGGCGGGAGAAGTGGAGGCGAGGCAGACGCGCATGTTCACCACCGTATCCTCGAAGGATGACTTCCTCCCCAGCCCTGCTCGATCTGGACATCACCGGCATCGCGCACGGCGGCACGTTCATCGCCCGCCACGAAGGTCGGGTCGTGTTCGTCTCCGACGCCATCCCCGGTGAGCGGGTCCGCGCGCGCCTGAGCGAGGATTCGACCGGTGACTCGAAGAGCTTCTGGCGCGCCGAGACGGTCGAGGTCCTCGAGGCGTCGCCGCACCGCCGGCCGCACATCTGGGCGGAGGCCGACGTCTCGCGCGCCCCGGAGGATCGGCCGGGTGGCGCCGACCTCGGACACATCGACCTCGCCCAGCAGCGCGTGCTGAAGCGCCAGGTGCTGACCGAGGCGCTCGATCGCTTCGCCGGCCCCGGACTCGAGGCCCCCGAGATCGAGGCCGTCGACTCGACCGACGGCACGGGGTGGCGCACGAGGGTCACCCTGCACGTCGATGACGAAGGCCGAGTCGGACCCTACGCCGCACGCAGTCACCGGGTGATCCCGGTGAACTCTCATCCGCTCGCCCGCCCGGCGGTCGCGCAGGCGGCGCTGCGCCTTGCCGGCGGCGAGGCCGGAAGCGTCGACCTCGTCGAACCCGGCGACGGTGACGTGCGGGTCATCCGTCGGGACCGCCTCGCAGAGCGCCCGGCGCGGGGCCAGCACCGTCGACCTGCACCCGAGGTCGTCTACGAGCAGGTGGGCGACCGTCGTTTCCAGGTCGATGCCGGGGGATTCTGGCAGGTGCACCCGCGTGCCGCCTCGGTGCTCGACGGCGCCGTCTACGGCATCCTCGACGGTCATGTCGACCCCGAGAAGAAGCACTTCGATCTCTACGGAGGCGTCGGGCTCTTCGCCGCGTCGCTCGCAGATCTCGGCGGCACCGATATCGTCACGGTCGAGTCGAGCAGGCGCGCGACCGCTCACGCCCAGCAGAACCTCGCACCGCTCGCAGTGAACGCCGTCACGGCGAGAGTCGACCGCTACCTCGCCGGAATCCCGGCGGGTACGCGCGCAGGAGCCGTCGTCCTCGACCCTCCGCGCGCGGGTGCAGGACGCGCGGTGGTCGACGCGCTGAACACGCTCGCCCCCGAAGCCATCGCCTATGTCGCGTGCGACCCCGTCGCCCTCGCCCGCGACCTCGGCACGTTCCGCGAGCACGGGTGGAACGTGGGGACTCTGCGCGGGTTCGATCTGTTCCCGCACTCGCATCACTTCGAGGTCGTCGCGCTGCTCACGCGGTGACCGATGATCTGCGAACGCCGACTTCTCAGTAGGCTGGGCGGATGAGCAGGGTCGCACTCATCGACGATCACGAATCCGTCCGCCTCGGTCTCGAGGCGGCGTGCGCTCGTGACGGAGCGCAGACCGTCGTCTTCTCCGGCAGCACCGTCGTGTCGTACCTCGAGTGGAGGTCGGCGACGTCAGCGCAGCCCGCCGATGTGGTGGTGCTCGACCTGACGCTCGGCGACGGCACCACGGTGACCGAGAACGTCCGATCGCTCGTCGCGGACGGCGCGAGCGTCGTGATCCACAGCGTCGCCGATCGCCCGGCAGCCGTGCGCGAGGCGCTCGCGGCCGGAGCCGCGGGCGTCGTGAGCAAATCCTCGGCGCTCGACGACGTGCTGGATGCCATCCGCACCGTCGCTCAGGGGGAGGCGCTCAACAACGTCGAGTGGGCGAGTGCGGTCGACGGCGATCGCGACTTCGCCGATGCCCAGCTGTCGACCCGTGAGCGCGAGGTTCTGCGGTTGTACGCCGCCGGACTGCCGTTGAAGGCGGTGGCCGAGCGACTCGGCGTCGCGTACTCGACCGCGAAGGAGAACATCACTCGCATCCGGGTCAAGTACGTGGAGGTCGGTCGACCGGCCCCGACGAAGGTCGACCTTCTGCGTCGCGCGATGGAGGATGGGATCGTCGCCGCAGACGGGGCACCGAGTGGCCGCTGATCCGCTCAGCATCCGCGAGGCCTGGAGCAAGATCCCGTCTCCTGGCAGCGTGGAGACCGAGTTCGAGCGCTTCACCGGCAAGCGCATGGAGCGCATCCTCGCCACTGTCGTCGCGATCGGATCGGGCGTTCTCGGAGCGCAGGCCCTGATCGCGGGCATCACGACGACATCGGCGTCGGATACCGCACGCATCGCGATGCTGCTCGTGGTCTTCATCCCGCTGATCGTGATGCTCATCGCGTGCATCATCGGTCGTGGCGTCAGGACGGCGTCGGGAGCGTTCGCGATCGTCTACACGCTCGCGCTCGGTGCGTGGCCGAGTTTCGTCGACCCGGTGGGCAAGGCGGCCGACCAGCCGTGGATCTTCTTCCTCGTCAACGTCGGCGTCGTGGCCGCCATGCTCGCATTTCCGCTCTGGCTCCAGTTCGCGTGGGCCCTGTGCCTGCCGTTCGTCTACGGCTACGTCCGTCTCGTCGAGGGCGACTTCTCGCGCGACTTCTGGGTGACGACGGCCTTCGACGTGTCGTTCACCCTGATTCTCGGGTTCGTCATCATCGCGCTGGGGTGGATGTTCCGTTCCGTCGCCGCGGGCGTCGACGAGGCCCGTGCACGGGCGGTCGCCTCGTACGCCGGGGCAGCGGCCGCAGCCGCGGCGGAGGAGGAGCGCGCGGCCATGTCGGCCCTCATGCACGACAGTGTTCTCGCGGCACTGATCGCCGCCGAGCGTGCGGAAGGCGAACGAGCGCAGGACCTCGCCGTGGGCATGGCCCGCGAGGCTCTGACGCGTCTGGCGAACACCGAGGCCGCTGTCGCGCAGGAAGGGAGTGACGAGCCGGTCGGCGCGGCGCAGATCGTCGTCGAGCTCCGGCGGGCGCTCTCGGAGCTCGGAGCGGATGCGATCGTCGAGGAGCGAGGCGGGATCGGCCTGATCCCCGGACGCGCTGCGAGAGCACTCGTGCTCGCCGCCAGACAGGCGCTCGGCAACGCCGTCACCCACGCGGGCGGGCGCGGCCTGCACATCCTCGTGGAGGGCCGAGGCGAAGAGGGCATCACCGTGACGATCTCGGACACCGGCCCCGGGTTCGATCCTCGGGCCATCGGTGCCGACCGCCTCGGAATCAGAGCATCGATCTTCGCGCGCATGGCCGGAGTGGCCGGCACGGCAGAGATCGACTCGAGCGAGTTCGGCACCACTGTGACTCTGGGGTGGGAGCTTCCATGAATCGCACCGTGCGTAGTGTCGCGACCTCGCTCGCCGTCGGCTTCGCGATGTACTTCGCCGCCAGAGGTGTCTGGTGGATCGAGCAGCCCTCCGCGCCGCTGCTGATGGTCGCGGCGATCGCCCTGTATCTCGTCGTCGTCAATGTCGCGATCCTGTGGGACTCGGCGATCTCCGTGCGAATGCCTCTCTGGGCGGCGTTGGCGACCCTGATCTCGAGCCTCCTGATCCCGGTACTCGTGACGCTGTCTCTCGATCCGCTCACGCGTACGGCGCCGTTCGCGACCTGGTACATCGGCGCGCTCGGTCTGATGGGCGTGGTGTGCATCGTGCGACGTCGGTTCGTGATCGGGTGGCTGGTGGTGGCCGTCCTCCTCGTCACATCGTCGGCGTATCTCGGATTCTTCGTCGCTCTGTCGCTCGGTCTCGTCGGCTCGCTCATGTGGGTCGTGATCGCTCACCTGCTGGTGATCTTCTGGGACAGAGCCGTGCGCGACACCGAGCGTCTCGCGGGGATCCAGCAGGCGGTGTCGGCGTGGCACGCGACTCAGCAGGTGCGCCAGAAGGAACGTCGCCTGCGCACGCAGTTCGCGCTCGCGGTCGCGGGACCCGTGCTCAGTCGCACGGTCGCATCTCGCGGTTCGCTCTCCGACGAGGAGCGTCTGCAGGCGCGTCTGGCCGAGGGGCGCCTCCGGGATGAGCTCCGCGGTGCTGATCTGCTCAACGACGCGGTGCGGGATGCGATCGAGGACGCGCGTCGCCGGGGTGCCGTCGTCACGGTCTTCGATGAGGGCGGCCTGGCCGATGTCGACGAGGAGAGGCGCGCGACGATCCGCGACGAGCTCGCGCGAGTGCTGCGTGACGCCGATGCGGAGCGGTGGATCATCCGCGCGGCCCAGGATCCGCTCACTGCGGTGACGGTGGTCGGGCGGGCAGGTGCAGGCGGGCAGAGCGATGACGACGCCGTCGACGTGTGGCACGAGATCCCACGAGACGCGCCAGAGGCCTGACGCATGGCCCCTGCCCTCGGCTCTGGCCGGGGGAGGAGGTCAGAGTCGAGGTCAGACAGAGTGGGCGAGGGGCGGCGAATCCGCCAGCCCCTCGCCAAGCGGACAAGTTACCCGAAAACCGTCCGCTGGTGGCCGGTCTGCGTCTATCTACCCTGGGACAGAGAGACCAGCCGAACGCTGAGCGTCTTACTCAGTTTCACCGTTATTCAAGTCGTTGTCTGTAGGTATTTTGGGGGACACGATTCCACCCCGGTGCGAGAAGATGGGGCATGGGAATGCGTCGAGGAACAAATCTCCCCCGTATGGGCGACTTCAATCAGTCGGTCATCCTCGAGGCCATCCGCCGGTCCGGTGAAGGACTCAGCAGGATCGAACTCGTCGAGGCGACGGGCCTCTCGGCGCAGACGATCACGAACATCACCCGCCGTCTTCTCGATGAGGGACTCATCGCCGAAGCCGGGCGCACCATCAACGGGCCGGGCAAACCGCGGGTCACGCTGCGCCTGGTGGCGGAGAGCCGTTTCTCGGTCGGCGTGCATCTCGATCCGGCGGTGATCACGTTCGTGCTGCTGAACATGACCGGTGAGGTCGTGGGTCGGCGGGTCGTGCGCACGCAGGATTCGGACCCGAGCCGCATCGTCGAGACGATCGCGCAGACGATCGACATCCTGATCGGAGAAGCGGGCATCGATCGGGACCTGGTCGCCGGGGTCGGCGTCGCTGCTCCCGGTCCGCTCGACGCTGAGAAGGGCACCGTGATCGACCCTCCGAAGCTCGACGGATGGCATCGGGTTCCGCTGCGATCGGTGCTCGCGGCGGCGACGGGCTTCGAGGTCACGCTGGAGAAGGACACCACCGCAGCTGCGGTGGGGGAGTTGTGGACCGGCGATGCGACAGACGAAGGCTCTTTCCTGTTCGTGTACCTCGGTACGGGGCTGGGGGCAGCTGCGGCGCGCGATGGCGGCGTGATCGCCGGCAGCACCCACAACTTCGGTGAGATCGGCCACATCATGGTCGACCCGGAGGGGCCGGCGTGCGCGTGCGGCTCGCGCGGATGTGTCGAGGTGATGTGCACGCCGCAGGCGATCGTCGAGCAGGCGGAGGCGGCCGGGGTGTTCGACGACGACCCTGAGGGTGGCTCCGCGAACGAGGTCGAGAAGCGATTCATGCGGCTGTGCGAGCGGGCGTCGGCGGGCGAGACGACAGCGCTCGGGGTGATGCGTCGATCTGCCGGCCATCTGGCAGTTCTGATCTCGGTGCTCTCGAACGTGCTCGACGTCGATCGGGTCGTCCTCGGCGGTCCGTTCTGGGGGCCGCTCTCCGACATCTACCTGCGCGAGATCCCCGAGCCGTTGCATCGGAGGAGCGCCACTCGCGCGGTTCGCACATTGACCGTCGACAGCGCTGTCGTGGGAGACGACGTGGGCGCGGTGGGCGCAGCCTGTGTCGTGCTCGACGCCGTTCTCACACCCCGAGCGTCGGACCTGTACCTCGAAGACTGAACGCGCCGTCAGTTTGCATACCGGTATATCGGTTACGCCCTGGGAGGGATAACTCCAATCGATGTACTATCGATGAGATGCGCCGTCTGGGGTGACAAGGTGCCAGGGGCGACGGCCCCGCATCAATCGGAGGGTCGTCTGCGTGGCCCGGTAGCTGGGGGGCTCCGGGTCTCGCAGGCACTCCGTGCCCGCCGAGCTCAGCCGGAGAAGCGCCCCCACGGGATGTCACGCCGCAGCGGACGTCGCAGCGGTCGCTGCGTGCGAGCCCATGCCGAGACGCGAGGCTCGTCGGCCACGGCCTCGGAAGCCTCCTGAGTGTAGGCGTCGGTCACCACCGCGATGAGAGCCGCGAGCTCCTCCTCGGTCGCGACACCCCGGGTGATCTCCATCGTAGGCAGCGGGTGGTCCTCCGACGCCGCGTCCTGCGTCGCACGTACGGTCACAGCGGGATGTTCCCGTGCTTCTTGGGCGGCAGCTCGGCGCGCTTCCCGCGGAGGGCGCGGAGCGCCTTGGCGATCGAGACCCGGGTGTTCGCCGGTTCGATGATCCCGTCGATCTCGCCGCGCTCGGCGGCGAGGAACGGCGAGGTCACACTGTAGGTGTACTCGTTGGCGAGACGGGTGCGCACGGCGGCGACGTCCTCGCCGGCCTCCTCCGCACGCTTGATCTCGCCGCGGTAGAGGATGTTGACCGCACCCTGACCGCCCATCACGGCGATCTCCGCTGTGGGCCAGGCGAGGTTGACATCCGCACCGAGCTGCTTCGAGCCCATCACGATGTAGGCCCCGCCATACGCCTTGCGGAGGATGACGGTGACCAGCGGCACCGTCGCCTCGGCGTAGGCGTAGATGAGCTTCGCGCCGCGGCGGATCACACCGGTCCACTCCTGGTCGGTGCCCGGCAGGTACCCGGGCACGTCGACGAGCGTGACGATCGGAATCGAGAAGGCGTCGCAGAATCGCACGAACCGGCTGGCCTTCTCGCCCGCCTCGATGTTCAGGGTTCCCGCCATCTGCGATGGCTGGTTGGCGATGATGCCGACCGACCGGCCCTCGACGCGGCCGAAGCCGATCACGATGTTCGGTGCGAAGAGCGGCTGGACCTCGATGAAGTCTCCCGCGTCGACGACGTGCTCGATGACGGTGTGGATGTCGTACGGCTGGTTCGCGGAGTCGGGGATGATCGTGTTCAGCGAGCGATCGGCATCCGTCGTCTCCCACTCGAAGCCGCTCTCGTAGGCCGGGATCTCCGCCATGTTGTTGTCGGGGAGGAACCCGAGCAGCGTGCGGGCGTAGTCGATTGCGTCATCCTCGTCTTCAGCGAGGTAGTGGGCGACGCCCGAGCGGGTGTTGTGGGTGAGGGCTCCTCCGAGCTCCTCCATGCCGACGTCCTCGCCGGTGACCGTCTTGATGACGTCGGGGCCGGTGACGAACATCTGGCTGGTCTTGTCGACCATGATCACGAAGTCCGTCAGTGCCGGGCCGTACACGGCGCCACCGGCTGCCGGGCCCATGATGAGTGAGATCTGCGGGATGACGCCGGACGAACGCGTGTTCAGTCGGAAGATCTCGCCGTACTTGCTGAGCGCGAGCACACCCTCCTGGATGCGGGCTCCGCCCGAATCGAGGATGCCGATGATCGGCATGCCGCCCGACAGTGCGAACTCCATGATCTTGATGATCTTGTCGCCTGAGACCTCGCCCAGCGAGCCGCCGAACGTGGTGAAGTCCTGCGAGTACACCGCCACCGTGCGCCCGTGGATCGTTCCGACGCCGGTGACGACCGAGTCGCCGTATGGGCGGTTGCGATCCATGCCGAACGAGGTGGTGCGGTGCCGCACGTACTCGTCGAACTCGACGAAGCTCCCTGGGTCGACGAGCAGCTCGATGCGCTCGCGGGCGGTCATCTTGCCCTTGGCGTGCTGCTTCTCCTGCGCGACCTTCTCAGCGTCGACAACGGCTTCGTTGTAGCGAGCGCGGAGGTCTGCGATCCTGCCGGCGGTGGTCGAGAGTTCGGGCTTGTCCGTCACGGATTCCACCCTATCGTCGGGTCGGCCCCGTCCGTTGGATGCTCGCCACAACGGGTCGCCGCATCCTTTGGCGGCCGTCGCGCAGTCAGCGATGGCGGCTGCGGGTGGCGGACGGCGTCAGTCCTTGGCGACGTCCGAGGCGCCGGATCCGAGTTCGCCCGGAAGATCGTGCGTTCCCGACGGTCCGATCTCATCGAGGCCGCTCCTGCGGCCCCGCCCTACGGATGCGATCTTCCGCCCCGCCCAGCCGACGCCGCGTGCTGCCGACCCGGCCGCGCCCGCAACGGCGCCCCCGACGAACTGCGCACCGTGCAGCATCCGCAGTTCGAGCTTCTCTGCCCCGTCGACCGCCTCGAGCTCGAGAGGCAGGTCCATGGGAGGTGCACCGAAGGCGTGATGCGACGTGGTCAGCACGCGGCGCCCGAGGATGTGGTTTCCCGCGCCGCCGACTGCGGCGCCCACACCGAAGGGCAGCGCCTTGCCGATGAAGGAGGCTCCGCCCTTCGCGGCGAACTGCTTGATGAACATGCTCTTGAGGCGGTCGACGAGGGGCCCCACGGCTGCGCGGGGAAGAGATTTCGTGACCATCTCACCCCAGTACGACGATCGTGTGCCTCCGCGACCCGTCGCCTGCCCCGCCAACTGTCCGACGAGCGCCACGCCCTCTTTGCCGAGCATCAGGGTCATGACGAGCGCCCTGGCCCTGTCGGGGTTGGAGACGGCGATCCCATGGACCTCGGCGACCGATTGCGCGAAGAGCGCGGTCGATTCGACGAACCCCACGGTCTCCACTCCCGAGAGGGCGAGGGTGATGCCTGTGCCGATGCCGGGAACGACGGCGGTCGCGCCGACGGCTGCGCCGCCGGTCGTGACAGCCGCGAGATAGCGACGCTCGAGGATGCGGATGATCTGCTCAGGTGACGCGTGGGGGTTCCTCAGGCGGATGCTGCGGATATGCGCCAGGACGAGAGGGCGCTGGATGGCGAGGACGCGATCGAGTCCTCGGACCATCAGCGGGTGCTCCGTCGAGCCCACCGGCGGCACCCCCCTGTCCCACGCGGCGTCGTCGGGGAGGGAGTGGATCTTGTGCACCTTGGGGGCCATGGAACGATCCTAGGAACCCAGGCCGCGAAAACGCCGAAAGCCCGGCTCCCCTTGACGGAGCCGGGCTTTCGTGAAAGACGATCAGACGAACAGGTTCGCCCGCTCGAGGTCCTCGGCGAAGTCGACCTCGACCGCGTACAGGTCGGAGACGTCCATCGGCTCGAGCAGCAGGCCGTCTTCGGCGATCGCGAGCTCGAGGCCGCGCTCGAAGTAGTCCTGGTCCTCGACACGCTGCAGCTGGCGCATGAACGCCTTCTTGTTGGCGGACGAGATGTAGTTGATGCCGACGGCCTCGCCGAGGCCGCCCTTGACGGTCTTGGAGAGCTCGTTGATGAACCCCTCGGCCGTGACCGTGTACTTGACCTCTTCGTCGCTGACCTTGGAGGTGTTGACGGTGACGAACGACTGGTCGCGCTCGATGTACGCGGCCGCCCGACCGAGGATCATCGGGTCGAAGACGACGTCGCCGTTCATCCAGAGCACGCCCGACTTGCCCGTGGCGCCGAGGGCGCGCAGGAGGCTCTTCGAGGTGTTGGTCTCGTCGTAGCGCTCGTTGTGCACGTAGTTGACGTTCGGGAACGCCTCGATGATGGTCTCTGCGCGGTACCCGACGACGGCGGTGATGCGGGCGTCCGATCCGAATGCGGCGCGGATGTTGTCGTGCTGCTGGCGCATGATCGTGCGGCCGTCGCTCAGCTCCGTGAGCGGCTTCGGCAGCGCGCGGCCCAGGCGAGAGCCCATTCCTGCTGCGAGGATGACGGTCTGAAGAGTCACGAGTGCTCCTAAATGAAGTATGTGTTCATGGTCGGTTCACCGACCGGACACTTCGTCGTGCCGTGAGTCATGCTAGCGATCAAGCCTGGGAAGCCCCGGGGGTTGACGTCGCTGTTGCCAATTCGTGATCCAGTACACACCCAACACTCAGATTCGCCCGTATTCGGGCGAAGAGAGGTCGTTGAGAAGATCCTATGGGCGATTTGTTGCGGTGACCCGAAGAAAGTCGGAACCCGTTGATACCGTAGGACGGTGACTGCTTCTTCCTCCGACGACCGCACTGATCAGGTGGCTGACGCCGCGCCCGCCGCCCCGAAGAAGACCCCCGCTCGCAAGACGACCGTCAAGAAGACGACCGGCACCCGTACTCCGTCCAAGGCAGCGGCCGAGAAGGCGGCAGCGACCGTCGAGGTGGTCGCCGAGCCGGCTCTGAAGAACGATCGGAGCGCTGAGAGCGCCGGCTCTCGAACGGCAGCACCGAAGAAGACCACGACCGCCGCTGCGCGCGCAGCCGCAGCGAAGAACTCGACGCGCGACACGACGGCGCGTGCGGCTGCGGCGAAGACCGCTTCGGCGCGATCCTCGGCGACCAAGACGGCTGCGGCGAAGACTGCCGCTGCCAAGGCGGCGGCCGCAAAGAGCACTGCCGCTGCGGAGTCGGAATCGACCGCATCGGCGGCGAAGGCCGCTGCGGCGAAGACGGCGGCAGCCAAGGCTGCTGCGGAGAAGAGCGCTGCAGCGAAGTCCGCGGCGCGCACGTCGGCCGCGAGGACAGCGGCTGCGAAGGCTGCTGCGGCGAAGACGGCCGCGGCCAAGGCCGCTGCGACGAAGGCTGCCGCAGCCGAGGCCGAGGATGCCGAGGCTGCGGAGGTCCAGGGCGTCGCTGTCGACCCCGCAGCAGCTGATGCGAACACCGTGGAAGCTGATGCACGCGACTCCGACGTCTCAGGGTCGGACGCGACAGATGCGACTGTCGAAGAGCAGGTCGATGTCGCAGTCGAGACGCGCGTCGAGGGCGAGCCGCAGCCGCTGACGACCGAGTCATCGGCATCCTCGGATGTGCTCGCCGTCGACGGTGAAGAGGAAGCGCCCACCCTCGAGGCGGCACCGGTCGAAGACACCGCGACCGAAGCCGCGATGGTCACCGAGTCCACTGAGGAGCCGTCCGTCGACGAGAACGCGACATCCGGGGTCGTCGATGCCGTGTCCGATTCGGACGAGACAGACGAGGCCGTCGGCGAAGTCGGAGCGGCATCCGGATCCGAGGCCATCCGCATCCGCGGCCTCGTGAAGAGCTTCGGCGACCACACCGCGGTCAACGGCATCGATCTCACAGTGCCCGCGGGGTCGTTCTACGGCATCGTCGGTCCCAACGGCGCCGGCAAGACGACGACCCTCTCGATCGTCGCGGGGCTTCTGCGTGCCGACGCGGGCGACATCGCGATCTGCGGCATCGATCAGTCGGCGAAGCCGCTCGCCGCGAAGCGCATGATGGGCGTGCTGCCCGATCGCCTCCGCACGTTCGACCGGCTCACGGGGCGGCAGCTCCTCTATTACTACGGGCTCCTGCGGGGGCTCGCATCGGCGGTGATCGAGAAGCGCGTCGCCGACCTCGCACGAGCCTTCGACCTCGGGGAGGCGCTGAACCGCGTCGTCTCCGACTACTCGGCCGGTATGACCAAGAAGATCATGCTCGCGGGCGCGATGATCCACTCGCCGCGGGTCCTCGTGCTCGATGAGCCGTTCGAGGCCGTCGATCCGGTGTCCTCCGCGGTGATCCTCGACATCCTGCGCGCCTATGTCTCGCACGGAGGAACCGTGGTTCTGTCGAGCCACGGCATGGATCTCGTCGAGCGCGTCTGCTCGCGGGTCGCGATCATCGTCGGGGGAGAGGTTCTCGCCGAAGGCACGATCGACGAGGTGCGCGCAGGGCAGACGCTCGAAGCGCGGTTCGTCGAGCTCTCCGGTGGTATCGGCGAGGTGGAGGGGCTCGAGTGGCTGCACACGTTCTCCGACTGAGGGCGGCGCTCCTGATCGGATCGCTTCGCGACGAACGTCGGGTGCGCACCCTGGTCATGCTCGCTGTCGTGGTGATCTTGACGGCGGTGGTCTGCGCTGCGGTCCTGAGCCTCGACGACGCCCCGGTCGCTGTCGCACGCACGGTCATCGTGCTCGGCAGCGCCGCTCTGCTCCTGGGGTTCCTGGTGGGCCCGATCCTCGTGGGGGCCGTCGACCAGCTCGATCCCCGGCGATTCGCCGTGTTCGGCGTCGACGAGCGGCAGATGCCCTGGATCCTCGCGCTCGCCTCATTCATCAGCGTTCCGAGTCTCGCTCTCGTCGCGGTGAACATCAGCGTGTGCATCGTGGCCATCAGGCTCGGCGCACCCTGGTTCATCGCAGTGCTGGTGAGCTTCGTCAGCCTGCTGTCGACGATCCTCTCGGCGCGCATCGGCATGGCGGTGAACGCCCTGCTGCTGCCCGAGCGTCGGTCGCGCGAGCTCACCGCCCTCTTCGCACTGGCCGTGATCGTGATCGCGTTCCCCGTCGCCGTGTTCCTCGCCTCGCTCAAGTGGGACGGGCAGGTTCCTGCGGCCGTCGCGTCGCTCACGGCGACGATCGGCTTCACTCCCTTCGCCGCGTCGTCGCGGTTCCTCTTCTCGTTCGCGACGGACGACGTCACCGGAAACTGGATCAGCGGCATCGTGGCGCTCATCACAGCCGTGGCTCTCTGGGTTCTGTGGTCATGGCTCGTGCGCAGACTGCTCACCACCACAGAGCGGCCCGTGACCTCGCGGGAACGCTCTGGCCTCGGCTGGTTCGGTCTGCTCCCGTCTAACGCCTTCGGTGCGATCGCCTCGCGCAGCCTGGTCTACTGGCTGCGCGACCGCAGGTACATCATGAACCTCATCGTCGTCCCCGTCGCCGGCGCGCTCACCGTGCTGCCGCTCCTGGTGGCCGGCGTTCCGCTCGAGATCGCTGCGCTCGTTCCGGTCCCGGTGATGGCTCTGTTCTTCGGGTGGCTCCCGCACAACGATGTCGCCTACGACTCCACGGCGCTCTGGACGCATGTGGCCAGCGGCGTCCGCGGCATCCCCGATCGTCTGGGACGACTCGTCCCGGTCATTCTCGTGGCCCTTCCGGTGCTCGCCATCGCCGTTCCCCTCACCCTGCTGTGGATCGACGACTGGCGTCTGCTTCTTCCGCTCACCGGCCTCGGAGCCAGCCTGCTGCTGTCAGCCCTCGGGTTCTCGAGCATCGTCTCGGTGATCGCTCCCTACGCGGTGTCGCGCCCCGGCGACAGCCCGTTCCAGCAGCCGCAGCGGCCGACGTCACGCGGCGCCTACGGCCCAGCTGCAGCCTTCCTCGGCGCGATCGTCGTGAGTGTGCCCACCATCTGGCTGCTCGTGCTCACGATGCTCGAGGGGTCGCAGTTCGCCCCCGCGACATTCTGGGCCGGACTCGCGACCGGCGCCGCGGTCTTCGCGATCGGTGTCGGTGTGGGGGGACGGATCTTCGAGCATGAGGGCGAGCGGCTGATGGAGTTCGTCGAGACCGCGTGACAGCCGCCCGAGTGGGCACTTCCGCGGCTAGACTCTCGGCATGAGTACTCCGCTGGACAGCCCCGATCAGGGCGGCGTGGCAACGCTTGATCGCGAACTGGAAGAACTCCTCCGCGAGGAGAACCTCGAGCCGGGCGATCACGAGCGCTTCTCCCATTACGTCAAGAAGGACAAGATCCTCGAGTCTGCGATCACCGGCAAGCCGGTGCGTGCGTTGTGCGGCAAGAAGTGGACGCCGGGTCGCGACCCGGAGAAGTTCCCGATCTGCCCCACGTGCAAGGAGATCTACGAGACGATGGTCGGCTGAGCTTTCTCCAGCTCAGCGGCACTCAGCTCGCCTCGACGAAGACGGTGGGGATCGCCGGGTCCGACTTGCTGAGCGCGAGCGCTCGCACAGGGAGCTCCTCACGCACCCGAAGGTGATGCGCACGCGCGGAAGCGGTGCCCTGGGGACCCTCGAACGCGGTGTCGATCTCGCCACCCTCGACGAACGTCGTCTGCAACGCGCGCCCGTCCGCGTGTTCCGCCGGAGTGTCGAGCTCTTCGAAGCCGTCTGAGACCACGACGGTCTCGGCCTCGGCGACGCCGTCGACGAGGGTGCGGAATGCGGCCTTGCGCCCGCCGTGCGACGCCTTGTCGGACGAGGCCTTCGCGACGCCGATCCATGCTCCGCTCGGATCCTGACGAGCCACGAGCTTGTAGACCATGCTCGCCGTGGGGTATCCGGAGCCTGTGACCACCGAGGTGCCGACGCCGTACGCGTCGACCGGTGATGCCGCCAGAGCGGCGATCGCGTACTCGTCGAGATCGCTCGTGACCGTGATGCGAGTGCTTGTCGCACCGAGCTCGTCGAGCTGTGCCCGCACTTCTGCGGCGACGATCGGCAGGTCGCCGGAATCGATCCGCACTCCGCCCAGGGCCGTGCCGGCGACGCGGATCGCCGTCTCGACGCCTGTGCGGATGTCGTAGGTGTCGACGAGCAGGGTCGTGTCGGTCCCGAGGCTGTCGATCTGCGACCGGAAGGCCTCCTCCTCGGTCTCGTGCAGAAGGGTCCACGAGTGCGCGGCGGTGCCCATCGTCGGAATGCCCCACCGGCGTCCGGCCTCGAGGTTGCTCGTCGCGCGGAAGCCCGCGATGTAGGCGGCGCGTGCTGCGGCGACGGCGGACTGCTCGGCGGCGCGGCGGGAACCCATCTCAGCCAGCGGGCGCTCGCCCGCCGCGATGCTCATGCGAGACGCCGCGGTGGCGACGGCCGAGTCGTGGTTGAGGACGCTGAGAGCCAGCGTCTCGAGCACGACGGCGTCGGCGAAGCTGCCCTCGACCGTGAGGATCGGGGATCCGGGGAAGTACAGCTCGCCCTCACGGTAGCCCCGGATCGATCCGGTGAAGCGGTAGTTCTCGAGATAGGTGAGCGACTCGGCATCCACGACGTGGTTGTCGCGGAGGAACCGCAGCTCGTCGTCTCCGAAACGGAACTCGCGCAGCAGCGTGAGCAGGCGTCCAGTGCCGGCCACGACGCCGAAACGGCGCCCCCCGGACAGTCGGCGGGAGAACAGTTCGAACACACTCGGTCGCGATGCCGTACCGTCGCGAAGCGCGGCGGCGAGCATGGTGAGTTCGTAACGATCGGTCAGAAGCGCCGTGGACGTCGTCATCCGCTCAGCTTAGTGACGACACCCGCACGGGTTGCTGAGCATGACGCGGTCGCGCGCAGGTAGGCTGGGTAGTCATGAACGACGCCCCGATCGGAATCTTCGACTCCGGTGTCGGCGGACTCACGGTGGCTCGTGCCATCCGAGCCCAGCTGCCCCGGGAATCGTTCGTCTACATCGGCGACACGGCCCATTCCCCGTACGGTCCGAAGCCCATCGCGGATGTGCGGCGCTACAGCCTCGAGGTCCTCGACACGCTGGTCGACCAGGGCGTCAAGATGCTGGTGATCGCCTGCAACACCGCATCCGCAGCCATGCTCCGCGACGCGCGGGAGCGGTATGACATCCCTGTCGTCGAGGTGATCGGTCCGGCAGTGCGCCGAGCCGTCTCGACCACCCGCAACGGACGCGTGGGCGTCATCGGCACAGTCGGGACGATCGGCTCCCGCGCGTATCAGGACATGCTCGAGGTGAACGAGCGCCTCGAGGTTTTCACCGCCGCGTGCCCGCGTTTCGTGGAATTCGTCGAGGGAGGCATCACCGGCACGCCGGAGGTGCTCGCCACCGCCGAGGAGTACCTTGCGCCGCTGCGAGACGCGGGCGTCGACACCCTGGTGCTCGGGTGCACGCACTACCCGTTCCTCCGCGGTGCGATCAGCTACGTGATGGGGGAGGGCGTCACGCTCGTCTCCAGCGACGACGAGACCGCGGGCGATGTGTACCGTCAACTGGTGCGCGGCGACCTCCTCGCATCGCCCGATGCCACTGCGTCGTATGTCTACGAGGCGACGGGCGACTCGACCACCGAGTTCACCGCGCTCGCCAACCGTCTGATGGGCCGGGAGGTGCGCGACGTGCAGCTCGTGCAGACCGGTGTCATCACGCTTCCGGAGTCGGCCGCCGGGCTCTGACTCCTCCACAGCATCCCCCGCTCCATCCACCTCCACCCGAAGGAACCCCATGACCAGCATCGTCCGCGCCGACGGCCGCTCCACAGACCAGCTCCGTGAGATCACGATCGAACGCGGATGGAGCAGCCACGCCGAGGGATCGGCGCTGATCAGCTTCGGCGGCACCAAGGTGCTGTGCACGGCATCGTTCACGAACGGCGTGCCCCGCTGGCTCACCGGCAAGGGAAAGGGCTGGGTGACCGCCGAGTACTCGATGCTTCCCCGCGCGACGAACAGCCGCAACGACCGTGAGAGCGTGAAGGGCCGCATCGGCGGCCGCACGCACGAGATCTCGCGCCTGATCGGCCGTGCGCTGCGTGCCGTGGTCGACACCAAGGCGCTCGGCGAGAACACGATCGTGATCGACTGCGACGTGCTGCAGGCCGACGGCGGAACGCGCACGGCTGCGATCACCGGCGCCTACGTCGCTCTGGCGGATGCGATCGAATGGGGTCGCGAGAAGAAGTTCATCGGCAAGAACTCGACACCGCTGCTCGACTCCGTCGCCGCCGTGTCGGTCGGGATCATCGACGGAGAGCCCATGCTCGATCTCGCATATGTCGAGGACGTCCGGGCCGAGACAGACATGAACATCGTCGTGACCGGTCGTGGCCTCTTCGTCGAGGTGCAGGGCACTGCCGAGGGTGCACCGTTCGACAAGCGCGAGCTCGACGCGCTGCTCGAACTCGGCGTCGCAGGCTGCGCCGACCTGAAGGACCAGCAGCTGAAGGCGCTCGCGGGCTGATGAAGGTCGTCCTCGCCACGCACAATCCGCACAAGGTCGCGGAGTTCCAGCAGATCGTCGCGTCCACGCGTCCCGATCTCGAGGTCGTCGGATACGACGGCCCGGAGCCGGTCGAGGACGGTGTGACCTTCGCCGAGAATGCGCTCATCAAGGCGCGTGCTGCATCGCTGCATACGGGGCTCGCGGCCCTCGCCGACGACTCCGGGATCTGCGTCGACGTGCTCGGCGGGTCGCCGGGGGTGTTCTCCGCCTATTGGGCGGGGCAGAAGAAGGATGCTGTAGCCAACCTCGAACTGCTGCTCGACCAGCTGCACGACATCGCGGATCCACACCGCGCCGCCCACTTCAACTCGACCATCGCGCTCGTGACCCCCGAGGGAGCCGAGCACGTGGTCGTGGGGAAATGGCCGGGTCGCCTCGCCACCGAGGCATCCGGCGGGGGTGGGTTCGGCTACGACCCGATCTTCATCCCGGACGGCCAGCCGGAGGGCGCCGAGCGCACCGTGGGAGACTTCACCGCCGACGAGAAGCAGGCGCAGTCGCACCGCGCCCGCGCGTTCGCAGAACTGGTGCCGCTGCTCGCCGATCTCTGACCCACCGAGCAGCAACCACTACTCTTGACGTACTTCATGCGTAGTGGTTACTGTGGTCGGCATGCGAGAACTCACCTATTACATCGGCGTGACCCTCGACGGGTTCATCGCGGGGCCGGCTGACGAGGTCGACTTCTATCCGGTGACCCCGGCATTTGCCGAGATGCTCGGCACGGAACTCTCCGACATCCAGCCCGCCTTCGTCAGAGCCGGTCGGGGAGGCGCCGACGAGCCGCTCACCCGTTTCGACACCGTGGTGATGGGGCGTCGCACATATGAGCCCGCGCTGCAGGCCGGCATCACCGATCCGTACTCGCAGTTGCGAACCATGGTGTTCAGCCGCTCCCTGGACGACCCGGGCGAGCCGAACGTCGAGATCGTCCGCACGGATCCCGTCGCGCGGGTGCGTGAGCTCAAGGCGGAGCCCGGGCTCGGCATCTACCTGGCCGGCGGTGCCGTGCTCGCGGGGGTGCTGCTCGACGAGATCGATCGCCTGATCGTCAAGAAGTACCCGGTGATCGCGGGGTCCGGCATCCCGATGACGAGCCACCCCTTCGCCCCGACGCAGTTCAGCGTCGATCAGGTGCGCTCGTTCGACAACGGCTGCGTCGTGCTCGAGTACACCCGAGTGCGCTGAGGGCGCGGCTACTGAGAATCATCACCATTCCCGACTGCGCGCAGACCCGCCGAGCGGCACGATCGCCGGTCTAGCCTGGAAGCATGCACGATCACGCACCCGCCGCCGGCGGCATCCGCTCGGCCAGCCATCGTCGGCTTCTGGCGATCTCGCTGACCCTGACCGCGACCATCATGGTCGTGCAGGTCGTGGGTGCGATCCTCACCGGGTCTCTCGCGCTGCTGGCGGATGCGGCCCACATGTTCACCGATGCGTCGGCTCTCGTGATCGCCCTCATTGCCGCGGCGGTCGCCGCGCGCCCGGCCGATGACCGCCGCACATTCGGGTACCAGAGGGCCGAGGTGTTCGGAGCCCTGATCAACGCGATCATCCTGATCGTGCTCGCGGGTTGGGTCGCGTTCGAGGCTGTCGGCCGACTGCTGAATCCGGGCGAGACCGAGGTAGTGGGCGGGCTGATGCTCATCGTCGCCGTCGTGGGCCTCCTCGCCAATGCGATCTCGATGTGGTTGCTCAGCCGTGCGCAGCGCACCAGCATCAACGTGCGAGGTGCGTATCTCGAGGTGATGGGCGACCTGATCGGCTCGGCGATGGTCATCATCGCCGCGATCATCATCGTGACCACCGGATGGATGCCGGCCGATGCGATCGCATCGATGATGATCGCCGTGCTGATCATCCCGCGGGCGATCTCGCTGCTGCGCGAGGTGTTCTCGGTGCTCTCGGAGTCAGCGCCCGCTGGAACCGCGGTCAGCGACATCCGTCAGCACCTGCTCGACTACGACGGCGTGGTGGGGGTGCACGACGTTCACGTATGGCAACTCACCCGTGGAGCCCCCGTCTTCAGCGCACACGTCAGCGTGGAACCGGCTCTCCTGGCCGACGGACGCTCGACCAAGCTGCTGAACGATCTCCAGTCGTGCCTCGCGCACCACTTCGACGTCGAGCATTCGACCTTCCAGATCGAGCCGGCCGAGCAGTCGGACTGCGAGCCGCATCACGCGTGAGTCGTCAGGCTTCGACGACGACCTCTGCGGGCGTCTTGTCGGGGCGCAGGCCGCGCCAGCGCGAGTGTCGCAGCACTCCGTCGGGAGTCCAATTCGCGAACTCGACCTCGCCGACGAGCTCCGGCTCGACCCACAGCGCGTCGGAGGCATCGAGCGCGGGGACGCCGTCGAGAGGCGCCGCGTCGACCCGCAGCGGGGCGAGGCGCGCGAGCAGGTCGCGCAGCATCCGGTCTGTGAAGCCCGTGCCCACGCGGCCGACGTACCTCAGCCGGCCGCCGTCGGGCACCGCGAGCAGCAGTGAGCCGAACGTCCCCTCGCGGTCGCCCTTGCCAGGGCGGATGCCGACGATCACGACCTCCTGCATCCGGGTGTGCTTGATCTTGAGCCAGGAGGGTGAGCGCTGACCCGGGCGATAGCGCGACGATGGATCCTTCACCACGACACCCTCGAGGCCGAACTCGTCGCTCGCAGCCAGCGCCGCATCGAGGTCGTCGAACACGGGCGGTACCTGCACCGGCGCATCGAGGTCGGAGATGACCTCCTCGAGCAGGGTGCGTCGCTGCGCGAGCGGCATCGAGCTGAGGTCATGGCCGTCGAGGCGCAGCAGATCGAATGCCATGTAGACGATCGGAGTGCGCACGACCTCGCGTTCGATCTCGCGCGGCCGAGTCAGGTGCATGCGGTTCTGCAGCATCGAGAAGCTCGGTCTGCCGTGTGCATCGAATGCCACGATCTCGCCGTCGATGATCGCGTCGGACACGGGGAGGAACGGCGCTCCGTCAGCGGTCAGCTCGGGGTAGCGGGCAGTGATGTCGGTGCCGCTGCGGGCGTGCAGCAGCATCCGTCCGTCGCCCCAGGTGCCGATCGCGCGAATGCCGTCCCACTTGACCTCGACCCACGAGGGCGAGCTGAGGCTGCGAGCGATGGCAGGGGTGCCGTTCTCGGCGAGCATGGGGGAGACTGACGCCGGGGTGACGGGTGCGGACGCACTCGGGGCCGCGGCGATTCGAGAGCGGTGGCGCGAGGTGACCGGTCGCGTGACGGTCGCATCTTCGGGCGTCTGCGCCGACTTCGCCTCGACCGAGTGCTGGCGCTCGTGTGGGTGATCGCTGCGCAGAGGTGAGAGCGGATCCAGCCCCGATTCCGCGCGCTCGAGCACGGTCGCGAAGTCGAGCTGCGCCAGGTCAGGATCGTCGAGTTCCTCCCAGGTGCGGGGCGCAGCAACCCACGGCTGCGCACGGCCGCGCATCGAATACGGCGAGATCGTGGTCTTCTTGCCGTTGTTCTGGCTCCAGTCGAGGAAGACCTTGCCTCCGCGTGCGGCCTTGGCCATGGTGCTGGTGGCGAGGTCGGGGTGCTCTGCCTCGATGAGCCGTGCGATCTCCTTCACGACCAGCGAGATCTCGTCACTCGTCTGCTGCTCTGGCAGGGCGGCGTACAGGTGGATGCCCTTGCTGCCGCTGGTCACAGGCACGGGGTCGAGTCCCATGTCGGTGAGCAGGCCGCGCGCCATGCGTGCGACCTCGGCGCACTGCGCGAGTTCGACGCCGGGTCCTGGGTCGAGGTCGAGCACCAGGCGGTCTGGTCTGCCTGGCAGCCCATCCGCGGCGAAGCGCCACTGCGGCACGTGGAGCTCGATCGCGGCGACCTGGGCGAGCCAGACCAGGGTCGGCACGTCGTCGACGAGCGGATAGTCCTTGGGTCCGTCGGAGTGCTCGATCGCAAGGCGGGGAATCCAGCTCGGAGCGCCCGGTTCGAGCTGCTTCGTGAAGAACGCGTCTGCGGGAGCATCCGCGGTTCCGACCCCCTCGACCCAGCGCTTGCGGGTGACGGGACGTCCGGCGAGCAGTGGCAGGATGTGGGGCGCGATCGCCGTGTAGTAGGCGATGATCTCGCCCTTGGTGGTGCCGGTCTCGGGGTAGACGACCTTGTCGAGGTTCGTGATGCGCAGTCGACGACCGTCGATCTGCACGTTCTGAGCCTCTGCGACCATGACGCCAGCGTAGTCAAGGTACTGGCCCCCACCGGCGCGGCTGGTGTTCACTGGGGGCATGAGAACGATCTGGAAGGGCGCGCTGACCTTCGGCCTGGTGAATGTGCCGGTCAAGGTGTACTCCGCGACCGAAGACCACGATGTGCCGCTGCATCAGGTGCACGAGAAGGACGGCGGTCGCATCCGCTATCAGCGCACGTGCG
The DNA here is from genome assembly GCF_051365005.1 of Microbacterium sp. K2. Taxonomy (NCBI): domain Bacteria; kingdom Bacillati; phylum Actinomycetota; class Actinomycetes; order Micrococcales; family Microbacteriaceae; genus Microbacterium; species Microbacterium sp. K2. Next base: position 203,326 of record NZ_JBLWII010000007.1, read on the forward strand.
AGGTGTGCGGCGAGACCGTGGCCTATGCCGATATCGATCGCGCGTACGTCGACGAGGGGCAGACAGTCGTTCTCACCAAGGACGATCTGGCGGCGCTGCCGGCTGAGAAGAGCCGTGAGATCGATGTCGTAGAGTTCGTGCCCTCCGACCAGGTCGACCTGCTGACCCTCGACAAGCCCTACTACCTCGAGCCCGACTCGAAGTCCCCGAAGGCCTACGTGCTGCTGCGCAGGACGCTCGAGCAGACCGATCGCACGGCGATCGTGCGGTTCACGCTGCGTCAGAAGACCCGCCTCGCCGCCCTCAGAGTGCGTGGCAAGGTGCTCGTGCTGCAGACGCTGCTGTGGGCCGACGAGGTGCGCGAGGCCGAGTTCCCGGCACTGGACGAGGACGTGCGGATCTCGAAGAAGGAGCTCGAGCTCTCAGCATCCCTCGTCGACAGCTACTCGGCCGACTTCGACCCCGAGTCGTTCGTCGACGAGTACCAGAAGGAGCTGCGCACGCTGATCGACGCGAAGATCGAGGCGGGCGACACGTTCGATGTCTCGGAGACGTTCGCCGAGGCCGAGGGCGGTGGCGACGCCAAGAGCGGCGAGGTCATCGACCTGATGGAGGCGCTGCGCGCCAGCGTCGCGCGCACGAAGGCCGCGCGATCGGAGTCGTCCGACGCGAAGGCGAGCACCAAGAAGAGCCCGGGCAAGAAGAAGGCGGGCTGAGTCCTCAGCCCGCCTGTCTCACTCGTTCGAGATCAGTGCTTGCCGTCGCCGTCGAAGTCGGGAGCGCGGTCGAAGACCTCGGGGTCGAGGGCGAGCGCTTCGGCCTCGGCGGCGTCGGTCTCTCCCTCGCCTGCCGCGGCCTCCTTCTTGGCCTTGTGGCGCTCCGAGAAGTAGTGCCAGACGGTGATCAGCGCGGTGCCGCCGACGGCTGCGAGCAGGATCAGGTCGATGTAGCTCTCGACGAAGTGCGCGACCGGCGGGATGAACCCGATCGCGTAGCCGAACATCGTGAGCCCGAAGCCCCAGAGGATCGCGCCGATCAGGTTGTAGAGCGTGTAGCGGCGCCACGGCATGTGGCCCACACCGGCAGCGACGGGAGCGAACGTGCGCACGATCGGCACGAAGCGGGCGAGGATGACGGTGATGCCGCCGAACCGCTCGAAGAAAGCGTTCGTCCGCTCGACGTTCTTCTTGCTGAACAGGCCCGATTCCTTGCGCTCGAAGACCGCGGGGCCACCCTTGTGGCCGATGAGGTAGCCGACTTCACCACCGACGAAGGCGGCGAGACCGATGAGCAGTGCGACTATCCACACGTTGATGCCGAAGACGCCGTGCTCGGAGCCGGCGATCGGATGCGACAGCAGGCCGGAGATCACGAGCAGCGTGTCACCCGGCAGCAGGAATCCGACAAGCAGGCCCGTCTCGGCGAAGACGATGAAGCACACCACGAGAAGCGCCCAGGGGCCGGCCGAGCCGATGATGGTGGCGGGGTCGAGCCAGGGGATGAGAGCGGCGTGATGCATGGATGTCCCGTCGTCGTGCGCTGTGCGGCGGTCAGGTCGTCGGTCGCGGGGGACGCGACAGATCGGTGCGGAAGGTGGGACTTGAACCCACACGCCCTAGGGCACAGGAACCTAAATCCTGCGTGTCTGCCAATTCCACCACTCCCGCGCGGTGAAATCAGTCTACTGATCGGGGGATCGTGCGTAGCTGAGGATCCGCCCGCAGCCCGAACTCTGCGGCTGTGGATAACTCCGACGCGCGGTGCTCGATCCTTGCGAGGATGCTCGGGTGATCCAGCCTTCCGTCCTCGTCGCAGAGCGCGTCCGGCAGCGACTCCGCGCTGAGGGCACGGATCCGACCTTCGACTCCGCGGCCGCGCGCACGGTCACACTTGCGGAGGTGCGCAGGTTCAACGATCTGGCGCTCGCACGGGGTGCAGCGATGATCGACGACGAAGCCGCATGCGTGCGCGACGTGCTCGCAGCGGTGAGCGGCTTCGGGGCTTTGCAGCCGCTTCTCGACGACTCGGAGATCGAGGAGATCTGGCTCAACGGTCCCGAGAGCATCCACATCGCGCGCGGCGGAGTCGCAGAGCGCATCGAGCTGCGTCTCACGGAGTCGGCCCTGCGCGATCTCGTCGAGCGGATGCTGCAGTCGACCGGCCGCCGTGTCGACATCAGTCAGCCGTTCGTGGATGCTTCTCTTCCCGACGGGTCTCGCCTGCATGTCGCCATCGCGGATGTCGTCCGGGGATCCTGGTCGGTCAACATCCGCAAGTTCCTGCCCCGTTTTCGTACCCTCGATGCGCTGGTCGAGCACGGGGCCCTGACCGCAGAGCTCGGCGATCTTCTACGCGAGGCGATGCGCGCGGGCAAGAGTGTCGTGGTGTCGGGCGCCACCCATGCGGGCAAGACCACGTTCCTCGGGGCGCTGCTCGCCTCGTGCGCCGACCGTCAACGGATCATCACCGTCGAGGAGACCTTCGAGCTCGCTGTGCAGGGTCCTGATGTCGTCTCCTTGCAGGGGCGTCAAGCGAGCCTCGAAGGAACGGGCGAGATCACGCTGCGCAGGCTCGTGAAAGAGGCGTTGAGGATGCGGCCCGATCGCCTGGTGGTGGGTGAGGTCCGAGATGCGGAGGCACTCGACCTCGTGCTCGCGCTGAACACCGGTGTGCCGGGCGCTGCGACCGTGCACGCGAACTCCGCTGCCGAGGCGCTCGACAAGCTCACGCTGCTTCCGCTGCTCGCCGGGCGGAACATAGACAGAGCATTCATCGCGCCTGTGCTCGCGGGAGCGGTCGATCTCGTCGTGCACTGCGTTCGCGGCGACGACGGAGTCAGACGGGTGCACGAGGTCATCGCGCCGACCGGCGAGGTGATCGACGGGCGGATCGTTGCGCGAGAGGTTTACATCCGCGGCGGCGGTGCCGTCGCAGGCGGTGCGGCGTGGCGACGCGGCGAGCCGCAACCTGCGGGAGGCACACGATGACGGTGCTGCTCGGAGCGATGCTCGCCGCCGGTGTACTGCTGTGCGCGTCGCCATGGCTGTGGCCTCCGCGTCCGGAAGAGGAGAAGGCCAGACGCCGCGGGCGTCTGGCTCGGTTGCTCGAAGAAGGCGGCCTCGCCTCCGTCAGACCGCGCACACTTCTGCTGGTGATCGCGACGGTGGCGCTCGCCGCGGCCTCCCTCGTCTGGCTCCTCACTGCGATTCCGATTCTCGCCGGGCTGGCAGGCGCGGCCGCAGGCGTGGCGCCGATCGTCTTCGTGCGATCGCGACGCACGCGGCTGCGCAAGCTGCGGCGACAGCTCTGGCCCGACGTGTGCGACCTCCTGATCGCATCGATCCGCGTGGGGCTGTCGCTGCCGGATGCCGTCGCGAGCCTGGCTGAGTCATCGCCCGCGATGATCCGGCCCGCCTTCGTCGTGTTCGCCAGAGATCTGCGCGCCACCGGTCGGTTCGAGACGAGTCTCGACCGGCTGAAGTCCTCGCTGGCCGATCCCATCGCCGACCGCATCATCGAGACGCTGCGCATGGCAAGACAGGTCGGCGGTACCGAACTCTCCGGCGTTCTGCGCGCGCTGTCTTCGTCGGTTCGTGCGGATGCCGTATTGCGCGGCGAGGTCGAAGCCCGACAGTCGTGGATCCGTGGCGCCGCCGTGCTCGGGGCGGTCGCGCCCTGGGTGATCCTCGGTCTGCTCGTGCTGCGCCCCGAGGGCGCTGCCGCCTACGGCACAGCAGAGGGGATGTTGGTGATCTGCCTCGGTGCTGCCGTGTCGGTGATCGCGTACCGCATCATGATCCGCATCGGTCGTCTGCCCGAGCCGGGAAGGTGGTTCGGGTGAACCCGGTCTCCGCGGTCGCTGTCGCGATTCTCGGCGGCGTCGCGGTCGGATCCGGACTGCTCTGCATCCTCGCCGCGATGCCGCACTGGTCGGCATCGCCGCTGACACTGCGTATCGCACCGTACGTGCGCGACGTGGTGCCCGATGGCGACCTGCCCGACGGAGCACTCCCACGGGTCGGAGTGCTGTCGGCAGGTGACCGGACAGCGTGGCGCCGATCGCTGGCGATCTTCGAGCGCCTGCTCGGCGGTGGTGAAGCCCTTCGCCACAGGATCGAGCAGGCCGGGCTGCCGCTGGAGCATGGCGCCTTCCGCGGGCGTCAGCTCGGGTGGGTGCTCGCAGGCATCGTGACCGGCGCGATCGCTGTCATCGTGCTCGCGCTCGCGGGGCGCATGAGTCCGCCGGTCGCTCTGCTGCCCGGCGTCCTGGGCACCGCCGCGGGGTTCGGATACGACATGCAACTGACAGCACGTGTCTCAGCTCGTCGGGCTCGACTGACCGACGAGCTGCCGACTACCCTCGAGTTCCTCGCTCTGTGCCTGTCGGCGGGGGAGGGGTTCCTCGACTCCCTGCGTCGGGTGGCCGCAGTCGGATCCGGGGAGCTCACCGGCGAGCTCCGCCGTGTGGTTCTCGCTGTCGGCACGGGATCACCGCTCGCCGATGCCCTCGCCGAGATGGCCGCTCGACTGCAGCTTCCGGGGCTCTCACGTGCGATCGACCAGGTGATCGCCGCGCTCGAGCACGGTGCCCCGCTCTCCGCAGTCCTGCATGCTCAGGCCGGCGACGCACGTGAGGACGCCAAGCGGGTCCTCATCGAACAGGCCGGACGCAAGGAGATCCTGATGCTCCTCCCGCTCGTGTTCCTGATCCTCCCGCTCTCCGTTCTCTTCGCCATCTACCCGGGCCTCTTCATTCTGCGACTCGGCATCGGCTGAGCGATCACGAAAGGACGACATGAACACTTCTCGACTCCAGAGGACGCGCTTCGCGGACTGCCGCTCTCAGGATCTCCTCCAGGACCTCGTCGAAGACGAAACCGGAGACGTGCCCGGATGGGTGCTCGTCACACTGATGACGGCGGGTCTCGTGGTGCTGATCTGGGCGGTTGCCGGCCCGGCGCTCAGCGCGCTGTTCGAACAGGCCATCCAGCGTGTGTCGGGGCTCTGACGGGGCTCACCCGGTGTCCGTCAGATCGCCACGGCGCTTCGTCGCGGACGATGGCGGATCGAGCCCGGTCGAGTTCGTGCTCGTGGGGACGCTGCTCACCCTCCTCACCCTCGGCGTGATGCAACTCGCGCTCGCCGTCTACGTCCGCAACGTCGTGCACGACGCGGCGGTCGACGGCGCCTATCACGCCGCTCTGGCGGACACCACGACAGATCAGGGAGCCGAGCGCGCACGAGAGATCATCACCCGTGCGATCGGTGAGGCGTACGCCGAAGATGTGACGGTGGTTCGCTCGACGGCGCTCGCGCAGCCGACGATCGAGGTTCGCATTCGCACCACACTTCCGGTGATCGGGCTTCTCGGTGTGCCGTTCGCGTTGGAGGTGCAGGCGCATGCACCGGAGGAGTCGTTCGATGATGGATGACGACGGCTCGGCGGCCCTCGAGTTCATCGCCGTCGGCGTCACTCTGCTCGTGCCGCTCGTGTACTTGATCACCGCGCTGGGCGCTGTCCAGGAGCAGACGCTGGGTGTCGAGGCCGCCGCACGTCACACGGCGAGAGCGATCGCCCTGGCCCCGGATGCGGTCACGGCAGCCATGCGGAGCGAGCGAGTGCTTGCGAGCATCTCCGATCAGTACGGCATCGACGCGGAATCGACCGAGGTGTCTGTGGCCTGCGTGCCCGCCGACGCGGCATGCCCCTCGGCCGGCGCGACCATGACCGTCACGGTCGCGACGTCGGTGTCCCTGCCCCTCATCCCCGCGATCTTCGGATGGGACGAGGCCGCTTCCATCGGGGTCGAGGGGGCCGCCGTGCAGAAGATGTCTCGTCTGTGGGGCGGAGGGTGAGGCAGGCGGGCGAGGACGGAAGCGTACTGCTCTTGACCCTCGGCTACGCGATGCTCGCCCTCGCCCTCATCTTCGTGAGCGTGTGCGCGACAGACCTCTACATCTCGCAGAAGAGACTCGATGCGATCGCCGACGCGGCAGCGCTCGCCGGAGCCGACGGTTTCACGCTGGCAGTCGACGGCGAGACTGCTCGCGCCGATCTCACCGATCAGGGAGTCAGAGATCAGGCCGAGGGGCTGCTCGCAGCACTTTCGGCACCGGTGACTCTGGAATCGGCGTCGAGCCCCGACGGTCACTCGTCACGGGTGACCGTTGCGATCACATGGAGTCCGCCGCTCATGTCGCTGTTCGTTCCCGACGGGGTGCGGCTGGAAGCGACAGGGACGAGTCGCACGGCGTTGCGCTGACTGTCGTTCGCGAGCTCGTCGACGTCAGCTGAGCAGACGATCCCGCAGCCTGCGCACGCGCCCAGGGAACTCATCCGGCACATGCTCAGGCAGTTCGTCGATCGGCCACCAGCGCACGTCCTCCGACTCCTCGCTCACGACGAGCACGAGATCGTCGTCGACGACGACAGCCACCCCGATGTCGAGGTGCGAGGCGCAGCGACCGAAGGCGGAGGAGAGCTGGTGGTGATCGAGGTCGTAGACGAGGGGCTCGACGAGAGTGGGCAGGTCGACGCCGGTCTCCTCGCGCAGCTCGCGGAGAGCGGCCTCCGCGATCGATGCATCTTCGGGTTCGAGATGCCCGCCGGGCTGCACCCAGAACCGTCCCTTGGCGTGGAAGACCAGCAGCGTGCGAGTGAGCGAAGGGTCGAACACCAGTGCGGAGGCCGTGGCGTGGTCCGGCCCGTCATCGCGAGATACCGGCCCATGATCATCGCGGAAGAAGGCCGCGAAGTCCGCGACAGCGTCACGCTCGTGATCCGTCGACGATGGGGCTCCGATGACCATGCGACGCACGTCGGCGCCGAGAGCAGCGGTCATGAAGGCTCCTCCTTCGTACGGGGCACGAACCGGGGGATCCACCGGATGAAGCCACCCGCACCGACGAGGCCGATCACTCCCATGGCTGCTGCCGCGATCGGCAGCGAGAAGAGCGCCACGATCGCCGAGACCAGCAGGGGAGCGACGGCTCCTCCGGCATCCGTCAGCGTGCGCCACGAACCGAGGAACGCCGCAGGCTCGCTCTTCGGGGCGACGTCGGCTCCCAGCGTCAGCAGGATGCCGCTCGAGAGGCCGTTGCCGACCCCGAGCACGGCGGCGAACATGCCGAACCACAGCACGGCCGCATCAAGGTCATGCGTGAAGGAGAGCGCGAGGAACCCCGCTCCCATCAACACCATCGCCGGCATCGCCGCCCAGAGGCGTCCGAACCGGTCCATCACCTGGCCGCTCGCGTAGAACAGCGCGAAGTCGATCGCACCTGAGATGCCGACGACCAGCGCGATCGTCGAGGCATCCAGGCCGAGCGAGAGACCCCACAGCGGCAGCACCACCTGCCGGGCCGACCGCACGGCCGACAGCGATGCGGCGGCGAGCCCCAGCCGCCCGAGCACGCTGCGCTGCTGCCACATGGTGCGGAAGATGCCCGTGCGCGCGGCGGTGGGAATCGAACCGGTCACGGGCTCGCCCGAATCATCCGCAAGCGCGGCGGTCCGCACCGCAGTCGTCGGCGCGATCGTCTTCTCGGGATCCGGGCCGAGAAGCACGAGCAGCACCATCACGACGAGACACCCGAGGAAGAACCAGATCGCCGCGGTCTCGGAACCGAAGAGCTGCAGCAGACCGGCCGCGACGAAGGGCCCGATGAAGATGCCGAGCCGGAAGCTTCCGCCCAGCAGCGAGAGGGCCCGCGCGCGGAAGGCGATCGGGACCCTCGTCGTCATGAATGCATGGCGGGCGAGTCCGAAGGCGGCAGCGCAGAAGCCCAGGAGGAACACGGATGCCGCGAGCACCCCGAGCGTGGGGGCGAAGACCATGCCCACGCCTGCGCCGATCGCGATCACGCCGGCGATCACCATCGTGAAGCGTTCGCCGATGCGGCCCACGGCCCAGCCTGCGGGGAGGTTTCCGCAGAGCTGACCGACCACGAGCGCGGATGCCACGAGAGCGGCGAACGCGATATCGGCGCCCATTCGCGCGGCGATCACCGGGATCAGCGGGATGACGGCGCCTTCGCCGAGCGAGAAGAGCACGGTCGGGAGATACACCATCGGTCCGAATCGTCTCAGGACCGTGGATGCGTTGCTCACTCGTTTCACGCTACTCCGGTTCGAACGCCGTTCCCGCCCGTGCAGGCGGCACGTTAGGCTGGACGCGACATGCTCGAACTCGATCTCTCCGCCGACATCCAGGCCCTGCGACTCACCTACGGTGACATCCGCGAGGTCATCGATGTCGAGACCCTCCGCTCCGACATCGCGCGCCTCAGCGAGGAAGCCGGCGTGCCGGACCTCTGGGACGACCCCGAACGCGCACAGAAGGTGACCAGCGCGCTGAGCCACCGGCAGTCCGCGCTCGCCAGGGTCGAGGGCATCGGCCGTCGACTCGACGACCTCGAGGTTCTGGTCGGCCTCGCGAACGAGATGGGCGACGAGGAGTCGGCTGTCGAGGCTCGTGTCGAGCTGAACGCGCTCACCGAGATCATCAACCAGCTCGAGGTCCAGACGCTCATGGACGGCGAGTACGACGAGCGTTCAGCCATCATCACCATCCGCTCGGGTGCCGGCGGCGACGACGCCACCGACTTCGCCGAGATGCTCATGCGCATGTACCTGCGCTGGGCCGAGCGCCACAAGTACCCCGTCAAGGTGCTCGACACCTCATACGCCGAGGGTGCCGGCATCAAGTCGGCCACGTTCGAGATCGATGCGCCCTACGCGTTCGGCACGGTGTCGGTCGAGGCCGGAACGCATCGCCTCGCCCGCATCAGCCCGTTCGGCTCTGCTGACAAGCGCCAGACGTCGTTCGCCGCGGTCGAGGTCATTCCTCTGATGGAGGAGGCGACCGAGGTCGAGATCCCCGAGAGCGACATCCGCGTCGATGTCTTCCGCTCGTCGGGCCCCGGTGGACAGTCGGTCAACACGACTGACTCCGCCGTGCGCTTGACCCACCTCCCGACCGGCATCGTCGTGTCGATGCAGAACGAGAAGTCGCAGATCCAGAACCGCGCGGCGGCCATGCGCGTGCTGCAGACCCGGCTCCTGCTCCTCCAGAAGGAGGAGGAGGCCGCGAAGAAGAAGGAACTCGCCGGTAACATCACGGCGAGCTGGGGCGATCAGATGCGCTCGTACTTCCTCTACGGTCAGCAGCTCGTGAAGGATCTCCGCACCGGACACGAGTCGGGCAACCCTGCCGCCGTCTTCGATGGCGATCTCGACGGGTTCATCTCGGCCGGCATCCGCTGGCGCAAGCGCAAAGACGAGGACTGAGCGAACCCTCGGCTCTCAGCGGGCTGCGCCTTCGAGCGTGCCCGTGACCTCGTCGTAGCTGATCACGATGCACTGAATGGCTCGATCGTGCAGGCGATTCCACGACGCCTCGGTCGGGACGAACCAGTAGTTGTCGAACTCCGAGTCGGCGTAGGGGATGCCGACGAACTCCTCGAAGGCGGCATCACACCTGTCGGTCGCCAGAGTCTGCAACCCGTCGTCCCCGGGGTAGTCGCCCTCTGGTGCGTCGAAGATGAAGTAGACCTCGTCGGTGTGCGGCTGGTCGCAGGGGACGACCGGCAGCTCGTAGACCTCTTCCTCCCACTCGACCAGGGGAAGGCAGTGCCCGACCACCAGCTCGTTGACGGGAACGTTCTCGGCGCCCTCAACAACCGGTGACTCCTCGCCGCTCGCGCCGGCATCGCCTGGCCCTGAGTCCTGAGACGGTTGCGGGCTCGCACTGGGTGTCGACGCGATCGAAGACTGACTGGTGGCTCCGAGCGACAGGAGCAGCACGGCGACCGCAATGATGCTCCCCAGCACAGCGACAACCAGACCCACGGCGCCCGGCCACTTCGCACCGCGGAGGAAGAGGGAGATCAGCGAGAGCACGAGGCCGACCCCGAGCAGGACCCAACCTGCCGCCGCGATCGGCGGTACGCAGGAGAGCACCACTCCGAGCACGGCCACGCCGAGTCCGATGATGCCGAGAACGGGCACCTTCTTCTTCGGCGGAACGGGTGCGTATGACTCGTGCTGCGCCGGCGGGAAGAGGGCCGGAGACGTACCGGGCGCCGACGTATAGCCGACCTGGGATGCGCTCGCGGCGGGGCCGAGATTCGGGCCGTTCGGATTCGACGATTGCCAGGCGTAGGGCGGTTCGAAGATCGGTTCACCGGCGACGGCGGCGACAGGTTCCTCATGGGGCTGCTGCCCGGCCGCGTCAGACGGCATCGCCGTCGAGGATGCCTCGGTGGCGACGGTGTGCTGCGTCCAGGCCACACCGTCCCACCAGCGCTGACGGCCGGACCCGTCGTCGTACCAACCAGCCGGGATCGTCATGATCGCCGTTCCGCTCCTGGTCTCAGCCGGCTGACGGGACGACGGTGATGCGTGCGATGTCACGTCCGGCCTCGTCTGTGACGACGAAGACGTACGACTCGCTCTGGGCGATGTCGAAGGTTATAGGGCCGCTGACCGTCTGCCCCGGCTCGAGGAGCTCGTTCGGTGCACCCGTGACGTAGAAGTCGATCTGGCCCTCGGTTCCGTCTGCCGTCTCCAGCGAGGTGAACAGCGGGTTCGCGGCCGTCGTGCCCTCGACACCGGTCCATGTCGTCTCGAGGGTCACATAGCCGCCGTTGGTCGAGGGGATGTCCGAGCCATCACTGGTCGCCCAGCTCGCAGCCGTCACAGTGATCTCTCCGCTGCCGCCCAGAAGATTGAGCGTGACGATGTCGCCGATCGTGCCCTCCTCGACCTGCAGGGAGTCCGTGCCGTCATCGATCGTGCCGTCATCGGTGCCGGTGTCCGAATCGCTCGACGGGGGTGCCGTCGGCAGATCGCGGACGGCTTCGGACACCGTCGCGAACACGATGACGAAGAACATGACGACGGCGATGATCGCGCCGACGACCGAGAGGATGAGGCCTGAGATTCCCGGCCACTTCTTGCCCTTGAGGAACAGCGAGATGAGCGAGACGATGAAGCCCACGCCGAGCAGCAGCCAGCCGAGCCAGAAGATCACGGGGATGCAGGACAGGATCGTGCCGAGCGCCGCGAGCCCGAGTCCGACGAGACCGAGGATCGAGGGACCCGACGGTGCTGCGGGAGCCGTCGCTCCGTACGCGGCCGGGTAGCCCGTGGGGGCACCGTACTGCCGACCTGCGGGCGCGTAGGCGGCGTTGCCCGGGTAGCTCGGCGCTGCCGCCCCGGGATACCCGGGTGCCACAGGGTACTCCTGGGGCTGCACAGGAGCAGCAGCTCCGGGGTAGGAGGGTGCACCCCCGGCATACGGCGGCACGGTGTCGTCGGGCGGCGTCGCGCCTCCCGGAGCGGTGAACTCAGGTTCCGACGCGTTGCCGGGCGCTTCCGCGGGAGTCTCCAAGGGCGACGAGGATTCGGGCTGGGGATCTGCGACCGCGTCGGCGGGCGCCGCGACCGGGGCCTGTGCGTCGGCATCCGAGTCGGACGGCGCGGGGGTGTTCCACGACTGGCTCTCGACGGCAGCGACCGACTCGATCGACGCGGCGGTCTCGGCGTCGGCCGCGGACTCCGGGAACCCGGCGTGGTCTGCGCTCTCCGCGGACTCGGAACCGATGCTCGTCGCCTGGTTTTCGGCAGCACCACCGGCGTGCTCGTCTGCCGCGGACTCCGCAGACTCGACGATGGGCGCGAAATGCTCGGTCCACTGGGTGCCGTCCCACCAGCGCTGGCGTCCGGATCCGTCGTCGTACCAGCCTGCAGGCGTCGTCATGGTTCCCCCTCGGAGTCTCGTCCACGCGGCGGCATGGATCGGCACCTCCATGTATAGCAGTGCCGTGCGACACTCAGGGGGGCCGCGCGGGGTGTCGCTCGCGGGCAGACGAACGGGCGCGCTTAGGCTCGAACCGCCATGATTCGGTTCGAGAACGTCACGAAACGCTATCGCGGGACCTCACGGCCCGCTCTGTCCGATGTCGACTTCGAAGTGCAGCGGGGGGAGTTCGTCTTCCTCGTCGGCGCTTCAGGGTCGGGCAAGTCTTCCTGTCTGCGGCTCATCCTCCGCGAAGACGTGCCGACGACCGGACGTGTCGCCGTGCTGGGGCGTGATCTGCGCTCGCTCGCCAACCGCAAGGTGCCCTATTTCCGACGCCACATCGGATCCGTGTTCCAGGACTTCCGACTGCTGCCGTCGAAGACCGTCTACCAGAACGTCGCCTTCACTCTGCAGGTGACGGGCTCATCGCGCGGTTTCATCCAGCAGGCCGTCCCCGAGGCGCTCGCGCTGGTCGGGCTCGACGGCAAGCAGAAGCGGATGCCGCACGAGCTCTCCGGCGGAGAGCAGCAGCGCGTCGCGATCGCTCGTGCGCTCGTCAACCGCCCCCAGGTGCTGCTCGCCGACGAGCCGACCGGAAACCTCGACCCGGCGACGTCGGTCGACATCATGCAGCTTCTCGCGAGGATCAACGCGGGCGGCACGACCGTGCTCATGGCGACTCATGAGGCGGGCTTCGTCGACCAGATGCAGCGCAGAGTGATCGAGCTCCGCGATGGCGTGATGGTGCGAGACGAGGTGCACGGTGGCTACGGCGACACGTCGAACATCCCTCGCCTGGTCCCCGAGGAGGTGCGCGGCGCTGCAGCTGCGGCCGCCCTCACCGCGGTGCAGGAGGTGCAGCGCCAGACCGCCGATCTCTCCCTCGTTCGCGCGGCGCTCGCTGAGGAGCTCACTGCTCAGCGCAAGGCCGCCGGAGCATCCGCGGATGCCGTGCCGACCGCTTCCGAGACACCGGAGGCGCAGGCAGCCCCGATCGAGCCGCCGATCATCGAGGAACAGCCGACCACGGTCCAGGTTCCTGGCGCGCCTCGGACGCATCCCATCGTGATGCCGCAGGTCGACGTCGCGGAGCTCGGCGTGGCCGATCGCCTCGGCCTGTCCGATGACGGCTCCGAAGAAGTGGGGCCGACATCATGAGAATCGGACTCATCCTCACCGAGGCACTCGGGGGCCTTCGACGAAACATCTCGATGGTCATCTCGGTCGTGCTCGTCACCTTCGTTTCGCTGACGTTCGTCGGCGCCGCGATCCTCATGCAGGCGCAGATCGGCACCATGCGCGGCTACTGGACCGAGCGGGCCCAGGTCGCCGTGTACATGTGCTCGGACATCTCGGAGCAGGACACCTGTGTCGACGGGGGCGCTTCGGAGGAGCAGGTGAACGCCGTGCGAGCACAGCTCGAGGGCGAGGCGCTCGCTCCTCTGATCAGCGAGGTCAGCTTCGACTCCAAGGAAGACACCTACGCCAAGCTCGTCGAACAGCTCGGCGAGGATCAGGCGAGCGTGATCACCCCTGAACAGGCGTTCGAGGTCTTCTTCGTCACGATGAAGGACCCCGGCCAGTCCCAGGTGATCTCCGAGGCGTTCAACGGCGTCGCCGGAGTGGAGCAGGTGCAGGACCAGCTGCAGTACCTCGAGCCGCTCTTCTCGGCGTTGACGGTCGCGACCTACATCGCGGTCGGTATCGCCACGCTGATGCTGATCGCCGCGATCCTGCTGATCGGCACGACCATCAGGCTCTCCGCCTACGCCAGGCGCAAGGAGATCGGGATCATGCGTCTGGTGGGCGCCTCCAACCGCTTCATCCAGACGCCGTTCGTGCTGGAGGGCGTGTTCGCGGCGTTCCTCGGCTCGGCGCTCGCGAGCGCGGCAGTCGTCGCCGGAGTGCATTTCGGCGTCGACGGCTACCTGCGAGGACGCGTGCCGTTCATCACGACGTGGGTGACGATGCAGGATGCTGTCGTCGTCGTCCCGGTGCTGATCGGCATCGGCGTCGTGCTGGCCGCACTCTCGGCGGGCTTCGCGATCCGGCGCTGGCTTCGCACCTGACCGGCTCGCCGGTATAGACTGACAGGCTGTCGTGCGCCCGACCAGGGCTCTGGAACCACTGCACGACGCGGATCAGGAGAGAATCATGCCCAGGGAACGCGGGGAGAAGGTCATCGCGACCAATCGTCGCGCACGTCACGACTACAACATCGAGAAGTCGTACGAGGCGGGGATGGTGCTCACCGGCACCGAGGTCAAGTCGCTGCGCCAGGGGCGGGCGAACCTGAGCGACGGATATGCGTTCGTCAAAGGGAACGAGGTCTTCCTCGATTCCGTGCATATTCCGGAGTACTCGCAGGGGCACTGGACCAACCATTCCGCGAAGCGCGTCCGCAAGCTGCTGCTGCACCGCGAGGAGATCGCGAAGCTGCAGCATGCCGTGTCCGCGGGTGGGTACACGCTGATCCCGCTGAAGCTGTACTTCTCCGACGGTCGCGCCAAGGTCGAGATCGCCCTCGCGAAGGGCAAGAAGGAATACGACAAGCGTCAGACACTGCGCGAGCGTCAGGACACCCGCGAGGCCGATCGCGCCATGCGGCTGCGCAATCGCGTCGGAGAGTGATCAGCGCGCGGGCGTGAAGCCGAACACACGCCCGAGGAAGGCGAGCTCCCTTTCGAGAGCGTCGACGATGGTCTCGCTCGCACGGAAGCCGTGGCCTTCACCGGGGTAGAGCACGTACTCGTGCTCGACGCCCCGTTGCGCCAGCGCATCGCGGATCGCCTCGGACTGCGACGGCGGCACCACGCGATCGTCCGCGCCCTGCATGAGCAGCACCGGCACGTCGATCCGATCGACGTGCGTGAGGGGCGAGCGGTCGATGTAGACGGCCTCCGCGTCGGGCAGCGGACCCACCAGCCCCTCGATGTAGTGAGCTTCGAAGTCGTGCGAGTGCTCGCTCAGCATCCGCAGGTCGGCCACGCCGTATCTGCTGATGCCCGCGGCGAACGTCCCGCCTCGCACCAGGGACGAGAGCACCGTCCAGCCGCCAGCGGAGCCTCCCCGGATCGCGATGCGGTCGGGGTCGGCGAGCCCGGCGTCGGCGAGCCCGCGCGCCGCGGCGATGACATCGTCGACGTCGACCACACCCCATCCGCCATCGAGTCGTTCTCGGTATGCGCGTCCGTAGCCCGTCGATCCGCCGTAGTTGACGTCGAGCACGCCGATGCCGCGGCTCGTCCAGAAGGCGATGGCCGCTGATGCGGCGCCCGTGACGTGGGCGGTCGGGCCTCCGTGCACGAGCACGATGTACGGAGGGAGCTCGTCGTCCGCGGCTGCCGTCGAAGGATTCACCGGCTCATAGACGAAGGCGTGGACAGGCCCGTGCGCGCCGTCGACCAGGATCTCGGATGCCGGGGGCATCCACGAGGGATCCGACGGCGTCGCTCCCGCGACCACCTCGATCTCGCCGGAGTCGACGTCTACGCACCAGACACCGGGGGCTGTCGACGAGCTGTTGCCGGAGAGCAGCACCCGGGAGCCCGCGACATCGTCGACGCTGACATGGCCGTCGGCGGGGACGGGGATGAGGCGGGCGCTGCCGTCCCGTTCCATGACGACCACCTCGTCGCGTCCGTTCGTGCGGACCGCGACGATGCGGCCGTCGGCGAGCGGTCGGTACCAGTGGTTGCCGAGCACCCACAGCCCGTATCCCGTGTCGGCGTCCGCGTCGTCGATCTGCTCTGCAGGGCTGACCGCTCGGAGCCCCTCGACGCGCTGTCGGTGCAGTGCCCAGCGACCCGAGAGGTCATCCGAGTACAGGATCTCGTCGTCGTCAGTCCACTCCGGCTGGAGGGCGGCCCGTGTGGGCAGCTCCGTGCGCCGGGTGCCGTCGGAGAGCACCAGAGACGCGCGCTGCCACGGCATGCGTTCGCCCGACCACTCGACCCATGCGGTGCGAGTCCCGTCCGGAGAGAGCGCGGGATGCGCGTAGAACGACTCGCCCTGCACGATCACCGTCACCAGCGCCGGCACATCGGCGGCTGATCCGTCCGTCGGGATCTCGACGATCCCACGCTGGTGAGGGTCGACCGAGAGGTCCTCCCGCACGGCGAACAGTCGACCGTTCTGCAGGCGCAGGCCGCCGTGCGCCGGCCCTGCAGGGGTGAGCGGCACCGGGTCGTCCCCGCGCCGCATTCGATGCACGCGCTGATCCTTGGCGTCGACGAAGAACAGCGTGCCCTCGGCATCCGCCGTCCACGACCCGCCGCCGTACTCGTGCACCCGCGACCGCGCGCTCCAGGGGGCGGGAAGGATCTCGGCGCCGCTGGAGCTGCGAACGGTCAGGCGCCCGCCCTCGGAAGGCACCGACTCGCCCCACCAGATGTCATCACCCACGAAGGCGGCGCCGTCGATCCTCGGAGACGACGCGGCGATCCGCTCGGGAGTGAACGGGGAGGGCCAGGTACCGAACGGCGACGACATGATTCGAGCCTATGGTGCGCCGGCGCACGGCGTCACACGGGGTGTGGTCGAGAGGGAGGGCCCCAGATCTCGGAGAGCGAGCGGTTGACGAGCCCCGCGCGGCAGAGTCAGACGGAGCGCAGCACCGCGACGATCTTCCCGAGAACGACAGCCTCGTCGCCGAGGATCGGCTCGAACGCGGAGTTCCGGGGGAGCAGCCACGTGTGGCCGTCGCGTCGCCGGAGCACCTTGACGGTGGCCTCGCCGTCGAGCATGGCGGCGACGATCTCGCCGTTCTCGGCGCTGCTCTGGGAACGGACGACGACCCAGTCGCCGTCGCAGATCGCGGCGTCGATCATCGACTCGCCCGACACCTTGAGCATGAACAGGTCGCCCTTGCCGACGAGCTGACGGGGGAGGGGGAAGATCTCTTCGACCTGCTGGTCGGCCGTGATCGGAACGCCGGCGGCGATGCGCCCGACGAGGGGAACCAGCGCGGCGTCTCCGACGGGCGTCGCCACGTCGGCGGGGTTCTCGCCGCTCGTGCCGGGGAGGTCGATGAGAACCTCCATCGCGCGGGTCTTGCCCGGATCGCGACGCAGGTAGCCGCTGAGCTCGAGCTGACCTAGCTGGTGGGTCACGCTGGACAGCGACTTGAGCCCGACGGCGTCGCCGATCTCACGCATGCTCGGCGGGTAGCCGTAGTGACTGATCGACGTCTGGATGACCTCGAGGATCGCCATCTGCTTGGGGCTCAGGCTCTTGCGGCGACGAGTGCGCGGGGCATCGGCCTCGGGGGCGGAGTTGTCGCTCATGGTGCTCCTCAGGTGTGCGATCCGGCGTCTCAGTTCGAATGTCGGAGGCCCGTGGTGGGGTGTTCCTATCGAAACCGTATCCGAGAAACGCGCCGATGTGGAAGATCTGTTCGAGCGTGTCGGCCGATTCTCGCACTTCTGTTTCGAAGAACGCTTGACAGATATTCGAATTCGAAGATACCTTCGGTACGTAGCTTCGCATCCACGGCTCCCGGCCGAGGCGCGGATGCGAACGCTACGCCAACTTCACCGCCCACGCGGTAGATGCAGAGGAGCACGACATGAGCACCATCACCTTCAGCAGTGCAGCAGTCCTTCCGGCTCGTCCGGCGACGCGGCTCCGGCTGACGGCGCGTGGTCGACGCGTCGTGCTCGCCGTCGCGGCGGTGCCCCTCGCTGCCGGGATCGCGTTCGCAGCGCTCAGCGGTGGCAGTGCGATGGCCTCGGGGGAGCAGACGACCACGGCGTCGTTCGCGACCGTAACCGTGATGCCCGGCGACACGCTCTGGTCGATCGCCGAGGGCATCGCGCCCGGGGCCGACCCGCGTGAGGTGATCGGTGACATCACGCGCCTGAACCTCCTCCGTGGCGGGGAGCTGCAGATCGGTCAGGAACTCGCGATTCCGACGCAGTACTCGGAGTGAGCCTCGCCTTCACTGGTCGACCCAGTGAAGAGAGCTTTCGTCTTCATACTCGGTCGTCACGGGCATCCGTGAGGCGAACGCGGCCTACCATGGGAAGGGTGACTGCATCACTTGACGACCTGCCGCTTCGCGACGACCTCCGAGGGCTCACGCCGTACGGAGCACCTCAAGCGCCGCTTCCGATCGCGCTGAACGTCAACGAGAACACGCATCCGGTTCCGGATGCCGTGGCCAGCGACATCCTCGACGACATCGCGGTCGCGCTCCGAGACGTCAACCGTTACCCGGATCGCGAGTTCACCACTCTGCGCGAGGGCTTCGCCGAGTACCTCGGCCACGGCCTCGACGCCGGCCAGATCTGGGCGGGCAATGGTTCGAACGAGGTGCTTCAGCACATCCTCCAGGCTTTCGGTGGGCCGGGCCGCACGGCGTTCAGCTTCAGCCCGACCTACTCGATGTATCCGCTGATCTCGAAGGGGACCGGAGCCCGGTGGGTCGCAGGCGCCAGGCAGCCCGATTACACGATCACTCCGGAAGAGGCGGCAGCGCAGGTCAGGGATGTCGACCCTGACGTCATCCTCCTGTGCTCGCCGAACAATCCGACGGGCACTCCGCTCGGTCTCGACGTGGTCGAGGCGGTCTACGAGGCATCGACGGGAGTCGTGGTCGTAGACGAGGCATACCAGGAGTTCGCGCCACGAGACGCGGCATCCGCCCTCAGCCTGCTCGAAGGACGACCGCGGCTCGCGGTGTCACGCACCATGAGCAAGGCGTTCGCGTTCGCGGGTGCGCGCGTGGGCTATCTTGCGGCGGATCCCGCGTTCATCGACGCCCTGAGGCTCGTGCGTCTGCCGTACCACCTCAGCGCTCTCACTCAGGCGGCGGCCGTGGCCGCGCTGCGGAACTCCGACGTGATGCTGGGCATGGTCGAGGAGATCGTCGAGCAGCGCGACCGCATCTCCGCGACGCTCGAGGCCCTCGGCTACACGCCTCACGAGTCGTGGTCGAACTTCGTGCTGTTCGGCGGTGTCTCAGAACCTGCAAAGGTCTGGCAGCAGCTCTACGATCAGGGCGTCCTCATCCGCGACGTCGGAATCCCCGGTCACCTGCGTGTCACCGCGGGCACCGAGGCCGAGACCACCGCATTCCTCGATGCTCTCGCCTCGATAGGATCGGCTTCATGAGCACCCCCGCCCAGACCCCGCGTACCGCAACACGTGTGCGCAGCACGTCCGAGTCCACTGTCGAGCTCGAGCTGAACCTCGACGGCACCGGTGCAAGCCGCATCGACACGTCGGTGCCGTTCTTCGATCACATGCTGACTGCGTTCGCGAAGCACTCGCTCACCGACCTCACCGTGCGAGCCTCCGGCGACACGCAGATCGACGCGCACCACACAGTCGAGGACGTCTCGATCGTCCTCGGTCAGGCCATCCGCGAGGCGCTCGGAGACAAGTCGGGGATCTCCCGCTACGGCGATGCGCTCGTGCCGCTCGATGAGGCTCTCGCCCAGGCGGTCGTCGACATCTCGGGTCGCCCCTACCTCGTGCACACGGGGGAGCCTGCGGGCTTCGAACACCACCTCATCGGAGGCCACTTCACCGGGTCTCTGGTGCGCCATTCCTTCGAGGCGATCACCTTCAACGCGGGGCTGACAGTGCACGTGCGCGTGTTCGGAGGCCGCGACCCCCACCACATCGCCGAAGCCGAGTACAAGGCGTTCGCGCGGGCATTCCGTCAGGCCAAAGCGCTCGACCCGCTGGTCGACGGCATCCCCTCGACGAAGGGTGCGCTGTGAGCTCGGCACCCAGGGTCGCCGTCTTCGACTACGAGTCGGGCAACGTCCACTCAGCGGTGAAGGCTCTCGTCGCAGCGGGCGCTGACGCGGTGCTCACGCGCGATCGCAAGGAGGCGCTCGAGGCAGACGGCCTCGTGGTGCCCGGTGTCGGTGCCTTCCAGGCCGTCCGAGACGCGCTCTACGCGCACGGAGGCGACGAGATCATCGACCGTCGTCTCGCCGGTGGACGCCCTGTGCTCGGCATTTGCGTCGGCATGCAGGTTCTCTTCGCGCACGGCGTCGAACGCGGCCACGATTCCGAGGGCCTCGGCGAGTGGCCGGGAGCGGTCACCGAACTCAACGCGCCCGTACTGCCGCACATGGGGTGGAATACCGTCGAGCCGGGCACCGACTCGGTGCTGTTCAAGGGTATCGAGAACGAGCGCTTCTACTTCGTGCACTCCTACGCCGCGCAGTCGTGGGAGCTCGACGTCATTCCGCCGTTCCCGCAGCCGGTGCTCACATGGTCGACCTACGGAGACCCGTTCCTCGCCGCTGTCGAGAACGGACCGCTCTCAGCGACCCAGTTCCACCCGGAGAAGTCGGGAGAGGCCGGAATCCAGCTGCTCCGCAACTGGGTCGACAGCCTGCGAGCCTGACGGACGAAGCTGTTCAGAACCCGCGTGCGACGGCCGCTGCGGCGGAGAGCCAGGATCGCTGCGTCGGCGCTGCGAGTGCACGGAGACGAAGGTGGCCGTCGACCATCTCGCGGTCGAAGGGGATGCCGACGACCTCGCGCGCGAGGGGCTGGTAGCCCGCGATCACGTCTGTCACTTCTGCGGGCGATGCCTTCGGATCCGCCTGGCTGACGACGACCACCGACTCTCGCGCGAGGCGGGCTGAGCGCTCATCGCGGTCCTCGAGAGCCTCCAGCAGCAGAGCTCCGGCTTCGGCATGGTCGTCGCGCGTCGTCGTCGCGACGACGATCTGGTCGGCGAGGTCGATCATCCGCAACCACATGGGATCGGACTCGTCGTTACCGGAGTCGATGATGATCAGGCGATAGAACTTGGCCGCGATCGCGTGGATGGAGTCGACATCGGCGGGCCGGAATCTGTTCTCGTGCGCGAGCCGGACGGGCTTCGACCGCAGGACATCGTATTTCTCCTGGGGCTGGTGATGCACGAAGTGCGCAAGGTCCGCCGACTGCCCCTGGGCTCCCAGCAGGCGCTGAGTCTGCGGAAGCAGCTCGAGCAGCGTGCGGTCGTGCGCCCCGGTCTCGGTGCGCCAGCCGAGCGTGCCGCGGGTCTGGTTGTTGTCCCAGGCCAGAACTCCGGCCCCGCCGTACTGGGCGAAGACCGCTGACAGCAGCACGGTGGCGGGTGTCTTGCCCGCCCCGCCCTTGCCGTTGACGACCGCGACGGTGCGCGGCCCAGGCCAGTGACGACTCACCGCATGCTCGTCGTCGCGGACGGCTCGTTCACGGGCGTTGGGTCCGAGGGAGAATCCGACGCGATTGAGCAGTCCACGCCCGCCCTGACGTGCGGGTTCTTCCCGCCGCTCCTCCTGCAGGAACGAGCGGCGTCCCACGCCCTGCTCGCGCTGCTGGCGACGCGATGACGCCGAGGACGCAGACTCAGCGGCGGCCGCGTTCGGGGCCGCCGGAGCAGTGCTGGTCGACTGCGGCAGCGGTGGGGCGGGCGGCACGCCGGGAGTCTGGTTCTGCGGCACGACGTTCGTCGGCGCAGGCGTCGGCGGGATGTTCGGGGTCGAAGTCGGGGCCGAAGTTCTCGCCGCGGGCTGGGCTTCAGCGATGTGAGCGACTGGGGCCTGCGGCTCCGACCACGCTGCGGGAGGGGGGCCCGGATTCGACGGCGTCGCCGGGGCTGCGGGGGCTGCGGGCGGCCGGGAGATCGGGCTCGAGGGACTGACCGCTCGAGGAGTGTCGGTCGGCGGAGTCGCGGCGGATGCTGCCGCCCACGCTGCCGCCGCTGCCGCGCGCGTCCCTGGCACGGGCGGGCTCGGCGGTGTGTCACCGGTCAGCGGCCATTGCCCTGCGTCGACGGGGAGCTCGTCCGGTGCGACCGGCGGCTGTCCGCCGTCATCCGGAGTCTCGGGAGGCAGCGCATTGCCGCGCCGCAGGGGTCCGCCTCCTCGCGCTTCCGCATCGCGAACCATGCAACATCTCCTCACAGACCGAACAGGGGCGTCATCGAGGCTACCGCGTGGCACACGGTGTTCTCTGCTGTCATCGTTTTGGAGCGGGCGGATACGCGGGCTAGTGTCGATTCTCGTGCCGGTGAATCGGCTATCCATCTCACCTGAGGACGTCATGAACGACTTCGCGCAGTCTCCTTCTCTCACTCTGCTCCCCGCCGTCGATGTCGCCGGGGGCAAGGCAGTCCGTCTCACCCAGGGTGAGGCTGGCACCGAGACCAGTTACGGCGACCCGCTCGACGCCGCGGGGGAGTGGGTCGCGCAGGGCGCGAAGTGGATTCACCTCGTCGACCTCGATGCAGCCTTCGGTCGCGGCAGCAATGCCCCGATCCTGCGCAAGGTCATCAAGCAGTTCAAGCACGTCAACGTGGAGCTGTCGGGCGGCATCCGTGACGACGCGACGCTCGAGGCGGCGCTCGAGAGCGGCGCGAGCCGCATCAACCTCGGCACGGCCGCGCTCGAGAACCCCGAGTGGGCGGCTGACGTGATCGGCCGCTTCGGCGAGGCGATCGCCGTGGGACTCGACGTCCGTGGTACCACGCTCGCCGCGCGCGGCTGGACCAAGGAGGGCGGCGACCTCTGGGAGGTTCTCGAACGCCTCGAGGATGCCGGCTGCAGCCGCTACGTCGTGACCGATGTCACGAAGGACGGAACACTCAAGGGTCCGAACCTCGAGCTGCTCCGCGAGGTCGCATCGCGCACTCCCAAGCCTGTCGTGGCATCGGGCGGCATCTCGAATCTCGATGACATCGCCGCGCTGCGCGAACTGGTTCCGCTCGGGGTCGAGGGTGCCATCGTCGGCAAGGCGCTCTACGCCGGAGCGTTCACGCTGGCTGAGGCACTGGATGTCGCAGGGGACTGACGACGCCTGCGGTCATGGCCCACAGGGTCATGGCTCGCACGACCACGCCTCCTCGAACCAGGCTCTGCCGAACCACGGCGACTCCGCAGGGGTGCCCTGGGAGGGACGCAGCTTCGAGTCGAATCCGCACGCGGCCGACGATGGCTCCGCCGACCCTGCGCTTCTCGATGCCGTTCTGCGCTTCCGTGCGGGGGAGGGCGCTCAGTCCGAGGTGGTGGATGCCTTCCGCACGGCGCGGGTGCTGATCCCGCTCGTCGCCGAGAAGGGCGAGGAGGGCGTGGCCCCCAGCGGTCTCGCGGTCGACAAGACGCAGGAGCTCTCCATCGTCACGGTGGCCGCTCCAGATGGTCGTCGCGTGCAGCCCGTGTTCTCCTCGGTCGAGGCGATGCAGCACTGGGACGCCACGGCTCGACCGATTCCGGTCGAAGCCACCCGGGCTGCACTCGCGGCCTCTGCCGACGACACCGACCTCATCGTGCTCGATCCGACGTCCGACACGGAGTTCGTCCTCCGTCGTCCGGCAGTCTGGGCGATCGCGCAGGGGCACGGCTGGGAGCCGAGCTTCCTGTCGCCCGAGGTGTTCGGCGCGCTGCAGGCGAGCGTCGCGCACGAGCTCGCGGTGATAGACGTGTCCGTTGCAGCGGGAGACCCTGACGCGCGTCTGCGGGGCCCCGAGCTGATCGTGATCCTCGAGCTGGTCGACGGCCTCGAACGCGAGGTGCTCGACGCCGTGCTCGCGCGCCTCGCTCAGCGCTGGGCGTCGGATGACCGCATCGCCGTGCTCGTCGACTCGCTCACGGTGAAGCTGCGCCGCTCGGCCTGACCGGCGCGGCGATGTCGCCGGCCGGCCAGTCGGAGCAGGGTGGTTCGGCTAGTTGACCGGCCCGGTCCACTTCTCGCCCGGACCCTTGCCGATCGGGTCGGGGATGCTCGATGCCTCACGGAACGCGAGCTGCAACGAGCGCAGCCCGTCGCGCAGCGAGCGTGCGTGCATGTCGCTGATCTCCGGTGCGCCGGCGGTGATCAGACCTGCCAGGGAGTTGATCAGCTTGCGAGCCTCGTCGAGATCGAGCTGCTCTGCCGCCTGCGGGTCGTCGGCGAGACCGAGCTTCACCGCTGCCGCGCTCATGAGGTGCACGGCCGCAGTCGTGATGACCTCGACCGCCGGGACGTCTGCGATGTCCCGAGTGGCGGAAGATGCCGCCTCCTCCTGCCGTGCCCAGCGCTCTTCGCGCTCGCGTGCAGCCTCATCCGATGCCTGGTTCGTCACTTCGCCTTGCCTTCTGTTAGACTGTGTCGGGCTCCGGAGCGTCATGCTCCGGTACGAAAGAGGATTCACTTCCCACCCGCGCTTGCCGTTCCAGGCTACCGGGTCTTGCACTCCACCGGATCGCGTCGTCAGACTCATCCGGCAGGCAGGGTGCGGAGCCGGCGTCTGAATGCCGGTGGGTGGGGGACGATTCTGATTTCGCCCGGGATGCTGACTGCGTCCTGGTGGCTGAATCCCATCGTCTAAGGAGTTACGCATCAGCGATCCCCGCACCAATGAGCGCATCCGCGTCCCCGAGGTCCGCCTCGTCGGCCCCGCGGGTGAGCAGATCGGCGTCGTCCGCATCGAGGCGGCGCTGCGCCTTGCGCAGGAAGCCGACCTCGACCTCGTCGAGGTCGCACCGAACTCGAAGCCGCCCGTGGTCAAGATCATGGACTACGGCAAGTTCAAGTACGAAGCTGCCCAGAAGGAGAAGGAGGCTCGCCGAAACCAGGCGAACACCATTCTCAAGGAGGTCCGCTTCCGTTTGAAGATTGAGGCGCACGACTACACGACCAAGCTCAAGCGCGCCGAGGGCTTCCTCAAGGCGGGTGACAAGGTCAAGGCGATGATCCTGTTCCGCGGTCGCGAGCAGTCGCGTCCCGAGCAGGGCGTGCGACTTCTCCGCAAGTTCGCCGAGGATGTCGCCGAGCTCGGAACCGTCGAGTCGAACCCGACCATCGACGGTCGCAACATGGTCATGATCGTGGCTCCGCTCAAGAGCAAGTCCGAAGCCAAGCAGGAGCAGAATGCGGTTCGCGACGCCCAGCGCGCAGCGAACAAGCAGGCCGCCCGCGAAGCCAAGAATGACACTGACGCACCGGCCGAGGCCGCAGCGGAGTAACTCCCGCCCCCAGACTCCCGCACCGCGGGTTGACACCGTCGCCTGAGAAGGCGCCATACGAAGGAAGAGAAGATGCCGAAGCAGAAGACCCACTCGGGTGCTAAGAAGCGCTTCAAGATCACCGGCAGCGGCAAGCTGAAGAAGCAGCAGGCCGGTATGCGCCACAACCTCGAGCACAAGTCGAGCCGGCGTACCCGTCGTCTGAACCAGGACCAGGTGCTCTCGAAGGCTGACACCAAGACGGCCAAGAAGCTTCTCGGCCGCTGACGCGCCCGACGCACGAATAGGAACACAGGAAAATGGCAAGAGTCAAGCGGGCGGTAAACGCCCACAAGAAGCGTCGGGTCATCCTCGAGCGCGCAAAGGGTTACCGCGGTCAGCGTTCGCGCCTGTACCGCAAGGCCAAAGAGCAGGTCATCCACTCGCTCGTCTACTCGTACCGTGACCGTCGCAAGCGCAAGGGCGACTTCCGCCGTCTCTGGATCCAGCGCATCAACGCCGCTGCACGCCAGAACGGCATCACGTACAACCGCTTCATCCAGGGCCTCGGTCTCGCGGGTGTCACTGTCGACCGTCGTATGCTCGCCGACCTCGCGGTCAACGATGCAGCGACCTTCACGACGCTGGTCGAGACGGCGAAGAAGGCTCTGCCCTCTGACGTCAACGCTCCGAAGTCCGCTGCGTAAGCAGCTCTTCACCACAGAGGACGCTCTCCTTCGGGAGGGCGTCCTCTGTCGTTCGTCCGACGTTTGCGCAGGAACAGCTCTGCCGTTCTCTAGACTGTGAACGTGCTGGAGAACCCCCGTTCGCCCCGAGTCCGTGCCGTCGCCAAGCTGACCAAGCGCAGCGCGCGAGCAGAGACAGGGCTCTACCTCCTCGAAGGACCTCAGGCGGTTCGAGAGGCATTGACCTACAGCCCCGAGGCGATCGTCGAGCTGTTCGCGACGCCGAGCGGCTGGGAGAAGCATCCGGACATCCGCGCGAAGGCATCGGATGCCGGCATCGACGTCGAGCACGTGACCGAGTATGTGCTGAACGCGATGGCCGACACGGTCACGCCTCAGGGACTGGTCGCGGTCGTCCGGCAGGCACCCACCTCGGTGCGCGACATCTTCGCGGGCTCTCCGCGTCTCGTGGCGATCTGCGAGGAGATCAGGGACCCGGGAAACCTCGGCACGATCATCAGAGCGGCCGACGCGGCGGGGGCGGATGCGGTCGTGCTCACCGGACGCACGGTCGACCCGTACAACCCCAAGGTCGTGCGTGCCACGACCGGGTCTCTGTTCCACCTGCCTGTGTCGGTGGGAGCCGAGCTCTCTGATGTCGTCGAGAAAGCACACGCGGCTGGTCTGCGGATCCTCGCGGCGGACGTGAAGGGCGAGGATCTTCTTCGCGCACGCGCCGACGGAGTCCTCGCGGAGCCGACGGCCTGGCTGTTCGGCAACGAGGCGCGCGGGCTCGAGGAGGAAGCGCTCGCCCAGGCCGACCAGGTGCTGAAGCTGCCGATCTTCGGTCGGGCCGAGTCGTTGAACCTGGCCACAGCGGCGAGCGTCTGCCTCTATGAGAGCGCCTTCGCGCAGCGGGCGGCATCCTCGGCCTGATCGCGGTCGGCCAGGCGGTCTCTCGCCCTGCTGGTAGGTTTATCCCAGCTCGAGCGGAGAAGGGGATCCAGGGTCGATGCAGATTCTGATCGTGGAGGACGACGAGCGCGTCGCCGCCGCACTCGAGGCATTCCTCGCGCGATCCGGATACGCGACCGTGCGCGCGGCAGACGGCGCGTCCGCCCTGCAGATGCTGGGTGCGGACACCGAGGTGGTACTCCTCGATCTCGGTCTGCCCGATGTCGACGGGATCGATCTCTGCCGCCGGATCCGGGGTCGCTCCGAGGTGCCGATCATCATCGTGACAGCGCGCAACCAGGTCACCGAGCGCATCAGAGGGCTGCGAGCCGGAGCCGATGACTTCGTCGTCAAGCCGTACGACGTGCACGAGCTTCTGGCTCGCATCGAGGCCGTCACCCGACGTTCACGGCCGGTGCGGCCGGAGTCCGAGGCTCGTGTGCGGCTGCAGGACGGCGACGTGGAGATCGACCTCGTCGCTCGGCACGTACTCATCGAACGGGCTCCGATCGAGCTCACTCGCAAGGAGTTCGACATCGTGGCGGTGCTCGCGCGATACCCCGGAGTGGCCGTTCCGAAGGAGCGCCTCATCCGCGAGGTCTGGAACACGGACTGGCGGGGGTTCGGACACTCTCTCGAGGTGCATGTCGGCGCGATCCGCAAGAAGGTGGGCCAGCGTCATCTGATCGAGACCGTCCGCGGTGTCGGCTACCGGCTGGCCGGGTAGTCGTCGATGCGCAGGCGTCTGGTCGTCGTATTCCTCGTGCCACTCGTCGCGATCCTCCTGTCGCTGGGCGGCGCGACGGCCTGGAGCGCGACCCGCAGCATCCAGCAGGCGTTCTACACCGAGCAGCTCGGTGACCTCGGGTACTTCGTGACGAGTGCGCGACAGGCGCTCCGATCGGGGAGCGCGACGGTCATCGATGCCGAGGTCCAGCGCTTCCACCAGGTGTACGGAATCGACGTCGTCGTGTTCGATCTCACCGGCGGCGTGTGGGCATCGGGAGATGACGCGACCGAGGTGCTGCCTGACGACGATGCCGCACGAGTCGCCCTCGCGCTCTCGGGGCGGCGGGCTGAAGCTCCTGAGCCGGTCTTCCCGTGGATCGCGGCAGAATCCTCCCTCGTCGAGCCGGTCTTCGACGACGGCGACGTCATCGGCGCTGTCATGCTCTCCGCAGACGTCGAGGCGCCGAGGACGGAGATCCTGCGTCAGATCCTCGTGCTGACGGCCGTCTCGACGGTGTCGATCGGGCTGGGGGTGCTGCTCGTGTTCCAGCTCGCCCGGTGGGTGCTCTCTCCGGTGCGTCGTCTCGATGAGGCGATGGTCGCCATCGAGCGAGGCGAGATGGACGCCAGGGTCGCGGAGGACACCGGCCCACCCGAGCTGCGCCGGATGACCCGCGTCTTCAACGGCATGGCGGATGAGATCGAGCGCGTCATGACACGGCAGCAGGAATTCGCGCTGAACGCCTCGCACGAACTCCGCAACCCCCTCAATGCTCTGCTTCTGCGCGTCGAGCACCTCTCGACCGGCCTCGACGACGACTGGAAGGACGACGTCGAGGAGACGAGGGAGGAGGGGCGCCGCATGGCTCGCATACTCGAGACGCTCCTCGGGCTCGCTCGAGGCGGGCGCTCCGACACCACGATCTCGGTCGTCGACCTCACGACGCTCGCCGCCAGACGCGCCGATGCCTGGAGCGAGGTGGCATCTCAGCGGGGGATCACGACGCTCTCGACCGGAGCCGACCCGGTGATGAGCGTCACCGACCGCACGATCGTCGAGAGCGCGCTCGACGCGGTCATCGACAACGCGGTCAAGTTCTCTCCTGCCGGCGCGGTCGTCGAGATAGGAGCGCACCGCAGCGAGGGGCTGTGCGTGCTGACGGTGCGCGATCACGGCCCGGGGCTGACACGCGAGCAGGCCGAGAACGCCGCCGACCGATTCTGGCGCAGCGACGACAGCGGCGGGGTGCCCGGATCCGGTCTCGGCCTCGCGATCGCGACCGACCTCCTGGAGACGATCGGCGGGGAGCTGAGAGTCGACACACCGGAGGACGGCGGGCTGCTGGTCTCGCTGCTGCTGCCTGACGGAGCTGCGGGATGATCGGGCGGGGCGGGCGCCACCTAGTCTGGCGCAGGATCGCAGCGGTGGCGGCGGTGCTCGTGGTCGCGGGCGCGGGCAGTGCATGCAGCACTCGATCGACCGATTGGGAGGACTCTCGCTACGCGATCGCCGGAGGCGGATCGAATGGGGTGTACTACGCCTACGGTGCGGAGGTCGCTCGCGAGCTGTCGGAGGCGCTGGGCGTCCGTGCGGCGGTCGCCGAGACCGCCGGGTCGGTCGACAACCTTCTGCGGGTGAGTTCGGGCGAGGCTCTGCTGGGCTTCGCTCAGGGAGATGCCGCGGCCGACGCGGTCGCGGGGGCAGGGGCATTCGACGAGCCGCTGCCGGTCCAGGCCGTCGCCCGGCTGTACGACGAGTACCTTCACGTGGTCGTGCGCGCCGACTCCGACATCGTCGAGCTCGGCGATCTCGCGGGCAGGACCGTGTCGCTCGGCGCGGAGAACTCGGGCGTCAACGTCATCGCCGCACGAGCTCTGGATGCCGCTGAGGTCGACATCGCGTCGATCACGGATCCGCAACTCGACCTCAGCGAGTCGATCAGCGCGCTCGAGCGGTCGGGAATCGACGGATTCTTCTGGGTGGGCGGCATCCCGACGCCCGGCATCGCCGAGTTGGCGACGACGACGCCCGTGCGGCTGGTGCCCGTGGAGCAGACCTGGGTCGCCGCGATCAACGCGCGCTACTCCGACGCCTACCGCCCATCAGACTTCCCGGTCGGGCTCTACGGACTCGAGGAGTCGGCGCCGACGATGGCGGTGCCGAACTATCTGGTCACCTCGTCCGACACTCCGGACGGCGTCGTGCGAGACGTCCTCACCAGCCTCTTCGACGCGCGCACCGAGATCGCGCAGCGGGTACCGGTCGCTTCTCTGCTCGACCGAAGACAGGCGATCTTCACGGGGCCGGTCGACCTGCATCCTGGCGCGATCGAGTACTACCGAGAGCAGCGCGACTGAGGCCTCAAGAAATCCTCAAGAAGTCTCATGCCGGCATGCCGCTCTGCCAATGTGGTGGTCGATCGCACTCGATTCGACGGAGAATTCAGATGCCACTGAGCCCACGCCCTTCACTCGGGCGCGCTTTCGGTCGTTCTCCGTTAGCGTCCTGCGGTCGGATCCGGTCGGAGGCTTGCTGCGACGTTCTACTCGGGGGAGGGACGCAGCAGCAGGGACGCCCCCACGGTCCGCGGGGGCGGACCGTGGGGCACTCCGGCTCTCGGGTGGGATCGGCCTCTCTGCGTGGTTACGAACGTGTAAATGTCGACGCGCCTGTGTGGAGCCACGTGTTCGACCTGGCTAGTTTGGAGAAATGATGACCACCGGTAAGCCTCTCGTCGTTGTCGACAACGTCCAGAAGCACTATGGCGACTTCCAGGCGCTCACGGATATCGACCTCACGGTGAACGCCGGCGAGGTCGTGGTCGTGATCGGCCCCTCCGGCTCAGGCAAGTCGACCCTGTGTCGCACGATCAACCGCCTCGAGACGATCACGAGCGGCACGATCAGCATCGACGGCAAGGCGCTCCCCGCCGAGGGCAAGGGCCTCGCGCACCTGCGCGCAGATGTCGGCATGGTGTTCCAGTCGTTCAACCTCTTCGCGCACCTGACGATCCTCGAGAACGTCACACTCGGCCCCATCAAGGTCCGCGGGTTGAAGAAGGCGGATGCCGAGAAGGAGGCGATGGCTCTCCTCGAACGCGTCGGCGTCGCCCAGCAGGCCACGAAGCTTCCCGCTCAGCTCTCGGGCGGACAGCAGCAGCGTGTCGCGATCGCCCGCGCCCTCGCCATGCAGCCCAAGGTCATGCTCTTCGATGAGCCGACCAGTGCGCTCGACCCCGAGATGATCAACGAGGTCCTCGACGTCATGGTCGAGCTGGCCCGCGACGGCATGACCATGATCGTCGTGACGCACGAGATGGGCTTCGCCCGCAAGGCCGCGAACCGCGTCGTCTTCATGGCCGACGGAAAGATCGTCGAAGAGGCGACGCCCGAGGAGTTCTTCACCAACCCGAAGAGCGACCGCGCCAAGGACTTCCTCTCGAAGCTCCTCACGCACTGACCAGCTTCACAGACCTTTGCACACACAGCACACGAAGGAGACGCACATGCGACGCACACGGACACTGGCAGGAATCGGGATCGCGACAGTAGCGCTGTTCGCGCTGACCGCCTGCAACAGCGGCAGCCCGTCCAGCCCCGGCGCCGGAACCGGCGGCGAAGAGGGCGAGGACTCCACCTGGTTCGAGGTCGCTGAGGACGTCCAGCTCGAGGGCAGCCCGACGTTCGACGCCATCCAGGAGCGCGACGGGGTCGTCGTCGGCGTCAAGGAGGACCAGCCCGGTCTCGGCTACCTCGACGTGACGACGGGTGAGCGCACCGGCTTCGACGTCGACATCGCGCGCTGGATCGCCGCATCGCTCGGCTACGACGAGGACAAGATCGAGTTCAAGCCGATCGCCTCCGCCAACCGCGAGCAGGCCATCACGAACGGTGACATCGACTACTACGTCGGCACCTACTCGATCAACGACAAGCGCAAGGAGCTCATCGACTTCGCCGGCCCGTACTTCATCACCGGCCAGGGGCTCCTGGTCGCCGCTGATGCTGACGACGCCGAGGCGCTCGAGGACTTCAACGGCAAGACCGTCTGTTCTGCGACCGGCTCGACGCCGATCCAGAACATCAAGGCGAACTTCCCCGACATCAAGACGCAGGAGTACGACCTGTACTCGGCCTGCGTCCAGGACCTCATCGATGGCAAGGTCGACGCGGTGACCACCGACCAGGCGATCCTGATCGGCTACGCCGCGCAGTACCCGGACGACGTGAAGGTCACCGGCGGCCTCTTCACCGAGGAGCGCTACGGTGTCGGCCTCACGAAGGGTGACGACGCTCTGCGGACGCACATCAACGAGCTCTTCACCGACAACGGCGACATCTGGCAGGCGATCTTCGACGCGAACCTCGGTTCCAGCGGCATCGAGGTCGAACAGCCCGAGGTCGACGCGTACTGATCGACATGGGCGGCCTCCTCAAGGAGGCCGCCCACTCATTCTGAAGAAGGGAGGGTGGCGTGGACGTCATCTTCGGCAACCTCGACCTGTGGGGGCAGGCGATCAGCAACACGCTGATCGTGTTCTTCGCGGGCGGGATCATCGCGCTCGTCCTGGGGCTGATAGTCGGGGCCATGCGTGTGGCACCGGTGCCCATCGCTCGCGGCGTCGGCACGGCGTACGTGAACATCGTGCGCAACACCCCGCTCACCCTCGTGTTCTTCTTCTTCATCTTCGGGTACCCGCAGCTCGGACTGCCCGACCTCTCGAACCTCACCCTCGGCATCCTCGCCATCGGCATCTACACGGCGACCTACGTGGCCGAGGTTCTGCGGGCGGGAATCAACACGGTCCCCGTCGGGCAGGCTGAGGCCGCGCGGGCGATCGGGCTTCCCTTCGGCCAGGTGATGGGCCTCGTGATCCTCCCGCAGGCATTCCGCTCGGTCGTGCCACCGATGATGAGCGTCTTCATCGCCCTGCTCAAGAACACCACCGTCGCGGCCGGATTCTCGGTCGCGGAGCTTGCGGCCCTGCGCTCGACGATCAACGACTCCGCCGACCGTCCGGGCAACCCGATGGAGGTCCTCCTCTGGGTCGCCGTCGTGTTCGTCGCTCTGGTGCTGCTGTTGAGCTGGCTGCAGCGATATCTCGAGAACCGTTGGAGGATCGCGCGATGAGCTCTGTACTGTACGACGTCCCCGGACCCCGGGCGATCGCCCGCAACCGGGTCCTCGCGGCCGCCACCATCGTCCTCGTTCTCGCAGCGGTCGGCTTCATCGTCTTCCGCATGGTGGAGACGGGCCAGTTCTCGGCTGAGAAGTGGTTCGTGTTCACGTTCTCCAACGTGTGGATGGGAATCCTCAAGGCACTGGGCAACACACTCGCCGCGTTCGCGCTGGCCGCTGTCCTCAGCATCGTCCTCGGTTTCGTGCTCGCGATCGGGCGGCTCTCCGACCACGCGTGGGTGCGGATCCCGGTGACCGTGATCACCGAGCTCTTCCGTGCCGTCCCGGTGCTGGTGTTCATGATGCTGCTCTACTACGGACTTCCCGTGGTCGGCATAAAGATGGAGCCGTACTGGGCCGTCGTGATCGCTCTGATGGCGTACAACGGCTCCGTTCTGGCCGAGGTGCTGCGGGCCGGCATCGAGTCCCTGCCCCGCGGGCAGAAAGAGGCCGGCTACGCGATCGGACTCCGCAAGAGCGGCGTGATGCGCCTCATCCTGCTGCCGCAGGCGATCCGGGCGATGCTTCCCGTCATCGTCGCTCAGCTCGTCGTGACGATGAAGGACACCGCTCTCGGCTTCATCATCACCTACCCGGAGCTGCTCTATTACGCGAAGCAGCTGACGTCGCAGCAGGGACGTCCGATCCTGCAATCGGCCTTCGTCATCGGCGGAATCTACATCATCATGTGCCTCATCCTGTCGGGCATCGCCAAGTGGGTGGAGATCCAGACTCGGCGTTCGCCCAAGGTGAAGGCCATCCACGCGGCAGAGGATCCGCGCCAGCACGGCGACGGCACCGACACCGAGCTCATCACCCTGCAGCGCGGAGGCAGCGGCTTCGGCGGTGGCGGCGGTGTCGGCGGCTTGGACGGACCCACGGGCGGGGGAGACCCGGGCAAGGTCTGAGGCACCTGTCGTGACGCGGATCGAACCAGTCTCCGCCTATCCGCCTGCCTCCAGCCGCACCCTCGCGGAGTGGATGGATCCTGCGCTCGCTGTCCTGCACGGAGCGGAGTCCCGGTCTCGGCTGCGTGAGATCGCCGACGCGCGCGCGATGCGCCGGGGGATGTGGGCATCGTTCCTGGCACTGGGCTCGTCATCCGTGATCATCGGACTCGTCCTGCTGGCGGTCGGTGTCTCGTCGTCCGCATCCATGCCGACGATGATCGTCGGCGGCATCATCGCCGTCGCCGCCGGCCTGTTCCTCGCGGGGGTGAGGGGCTGGGTCCCGAAACCCGGCACGTCGTATGCGACGCGCGGGGCCGGTTCGCTCGGAGGGGGCCTCATCGCGGCTGCGAGCATCTTCGGGGCGATCAACGTCTTCCTGATCCCCGCGATCATCTCCTCCGTCGACCCGATGCCGCTCCTCGTGCTCGACGGCGGCCTCGCGCTCATGCTTATCTCGGTCTTCGTGATCCCGCTTATCTCGGTCTTCGTGATCCCGGCGGCGATCATCGGTCGGGGACGACACACTCTGCGCCGCGAGGCCGAACGAGACCAGCGGCTCGCGGCGGCGCTCGAGCGCGATCGTGTCTCCTGGGGGCCTCAGATCGCGGTGCCGATGTTCGGCCCGCTCTGAGCTTCCGTCCCGTGAGGGAGCTGTCCGCGACCCCCGGTAGACTCGTGTCTCGTGTCTGAGTCTCCCGAAATCACCCCGGAAGCGGTCGAAGCCGCCGTCGCGGCCGCGCTCGAAGCGATCAACGCTGCCGCCGATACCACCGAGCTGAAGGCGGCGAGAGCCGCTCATGTCGCAGACGGTTCTCCGCTGGCCGTCCTGAACGCGTCGATGCGTCAGGTAGCACCTGAGAACAAGGCGGCTTTCGGCAAGCTCGTCGGCCAGGGTCGCGGACAGGTCACGAAGGCCCTCGCCGCCAAGGAGGAGGAGCTCGCCGCCGCCGAGGTCGCAGCCCGTCTCGAATCCGAGCGCGTCGACATCACCGCCGTCCCCTCGCGCACGCGCGTCGGCGCGCGGCATCCGCTGACTCTCCTCAGCGAGCAGATCTCGGACATCTTCGTCGGCATGGGCTGGGAGATCGCGGAGGGGCCTGAGCTCGAGCACGAGTGGTTCAACTTCGACGCCCTGAACTTCGACGTCGATCACCCCGCTCGCCAGGAGCAGGACACCTTCTACGTCGACCCGCCGTCGCGTCACCTCGTGATGCGCACGCACACGAGCCCCGTGCAGGTGCGCTCGATGCTCGACCGCGACGTGCCGATCTACGTGCTCTGCCCCGGTCGCGTGTACCGCACCGACGAGTTCGACGCGACGCATCTTCCGGTGTTCACGCAGTTCGAGGGCCTGGTCGTCGACAAGGACATCTCTATGGCCCACCTCAAGGGCACGCTCGACCACGTCGCGCGTCAGCTCTTCGGCCCGGAGGCTAAGACGCGCTTCCGCACGAACTTCTTCCCCTTCACCGAACCGTCGGCCGAGCTCGACCTGTGGCACCCGACCTTCAAGGGCGGCGCCCGCTGGATCGAGTGGGGCGGCTGCGGAATGATCAACCCCAACGTGCTCCGCGCCGCGGGAATCGACCCCGATGTCTACAGCGGCTTCGCTTTCGGTATGGGTGTCGAGCGAGGACTCATGTTCCGCAGCGATGTGCAGGACATGCGTGACATGGCAGAGGGCGATGTCCGATTCAGCGAGCAGTACGGGATGGTGGTGTGATGCGCGTCCCGCTTTCGTGGCTGCGTGAGTACGTCGATCTGGCAGCGGATGCGACGCCCGAGGACGTTCTGGCGGCGATGGTCACCGTCGGCTTCGAAGAGGAAGACGTCCACCGCTTCGAGATCTCGGGTCCCGTCGTGGTCGGACAGGTCGTGTCCCTCGAAGCCGAGCCGCAGTCCAACGGCAAGACGATCAACTGGTGCCAGGTCGACGTCGGCGAGGCGAACGGCGGCGTCCGCGGGATCGTCTGCGGAGCGCACAACTTCGTCGCCGGAGACAAGGTCGTCGTGACCCTGCCCGGTGCCGTGCTGCCCGGGCCGTTCCCGATCGCCGCACGCAAGACCTACGGTCATGTGTCCGACGGCATGATCGCCTCGGCGCGTGAGCTGGGCCTGGGCGACGAGCACAACGGCATCCTCGTGCTCGCCGATCTCGGAATCGACGCCCCCGTCGGGACCGACGCGATCAGCCTGCTCGGACTCGACGACGTCGCTGTCGAGATCAACGTCACCCCCGACCGCGGCTACGCGTTCTCGCTCCGAGGTGTCGCGCGCGAGTACTCGCACGCCACCGGAGCGACGTTCCGCGACCCCGCGGATCGTGACTTCGCCGAGCTCCAGCCCGGCACCGGTCACACGGCGATCGTCGACGACGTCGCGCCGGTCCGCGGGCGCGTCGGGGCGAGTGAGTTCGTCACCCGGGTCGTCCGTGATGTCGATCCGGCGCGTCCGACCCCGCCGTGGATGATCGCGCGGCTTTCCCTCGCAGGCATGCGCTCACTGGGGATCCTGATCGACATCACCAACTACGTGATGCTCGAGCTCGGCCAGCCGCTGCACGGATATGACCTCGACAAGCTCGCCGGAGGCATCACTGTCCGCCGCGCGACCCTCGGTGAGAAGATGACGACGCTCGACGGCCAGGAGCGCAAGCTCCACGTCGAGGATCTGCTCATCACCGACGAGTCGGGCCCGATCGGCCTCGCCGGCGTCATGGGCGGCGGCACGACCGAGATGAGCGACGCCACGAAGAACGTGCTCATCGAGGCGGCGACGTTCGACCCGATCACGATCGCCCGCACCGCTCGTCGTCACAAGCTCCCCAGCGAGGCGTCCAAGCGCTTCGAGCGCGGAGTCGACCCGCTCGTGCCGTTCGTCGCAGCGCGGCGCGCGGCTGATCTGATGGTCGAACTCGCCGGCGGCACTCTCACCGAAGAGGGCGGCGCCCTGTTCGCCGAGGTCTTCGTCTCCGACATCGATCTGCCGAAGGGCTTCGTGCAGGGGCTCATCGGCGTCGACTACAGCGATGACGAGATCGTGGGAGCCCTCACGACGATCGGTGGCGAGGTCACAGAGGCGGATGCCGGTTGGACCGTCATCCCGCCGACCTGGCGCCCCGACCTCACCGACAAGTGGTCTCTCGCCGAAGAGGTCGCACGCATCCACGGGCTCGACCGCATCCCCTCGGTGCTGCCGACGCCTCCCTCCGGCCGTGGGCTCACCCCGCATCAGCAGGGTCGTCGTCGAGTGTCCGATGCGCTGGCTGCCGCCGGTCTCGTCGAGACGCCGTCGTTCCCCTTCACGACCGAGGTCGACAATGATCTGCACGGATCGGCGTCGGGGGAGCATCTGCCCAGCATCCGACTCGCGAACCCGCTCGACGGCTCGGCCCCCTTCCTGCGCCGCTCGCTCATTCCCGGCCTGTTGCAGACCGCGCACCGCAACATCTCGCGCGGCCTCACGGATCTCGCTCTGTTCGAGACCGGGGTCGTGTTCCTGCCCGAGCCGGGTGTCGAGTACGGCACCGATGAGGTTCCGCCGCTCGGCGTGCGTCCTTCGGACGAGACCCTCGCAGCGCTGAACGCGTCGATCCCGCCGCAGCACCGTCACGTCGCGGCACTGTTCACCGGAAATGTCGTGGCACGTCAGCCCGGCCGTGCGGCCGAAGCGGCGGGTCTGTCGGAGGCCCTGGACGCGGCTCGCGTCATCGCCGCAGCTGCCGGGGTCGACATCGAGGTGGCACAGGGTCAGCGCGCGGCGCTGCACCCGGGGCGCACCGGCGTACTGTCGGTCAATGGCGTCGAGGTCGGCTATGTCGGAGAACTCCACCCCGACGTCGCAGCGGGCGCAGACCTGCCGGGTCGCGCGACCGTGCTCGAACTCGATCTGGATCAGATCCTTGCGCTCGGGGGCGGCCGAGCTGTCGCCGCCTCGCTGTCGACGTTCCCCGCCGCCACGCAGGACGTCTCGCTGGTGCTCGGCGCTGACCTCCCCGCCGGCGAGGTCAAGTCCGCGCTGGCCGAGGGGGCGGGTGCACTTCTCGAGGCGATCCGTCTCGTCGACGACTATCGCGGTGACGGAGTCGCCGACGGCGAGAAGAGTCTGACCTTCGCGCTGCGGTTCCGCGCGGACGATCGCACGCTCACCGCGGCAGAGGCGACCGAGGCGAAGCTCGCTGGCGTCGCTGTCGCCGCCGCGCGCTTCGGCGCGACGCTGCGCGACTGACACAACACGGCGCGGACTGCATCCCACGATGGGATGCAGTCCGCGTTCGAGCTGGATGCGCTCGACACCGCCGAGCCGACCTGAGCCCGACGAGACCGGGGGGT
This sequence comes from Microbacterium sp. K2, assembly GCF_051365005.1. Classification (NCBI taxonomy): domain Bacteria; kingdom Bacillati; phylum Actinomycetota; class Actinomycetes; order Micrococcales; family Microbacteriaceae; genus Microbacterium; species Microbacterium sp. K2. The sequence continues at coordinate 240,876 of NZ_JBLWII010000007.1, forward strand.
ACCGTGTCGTGATGAGCATCCTTCCCCACAGCACGCCTGCGGCGGTTCCCGAAGGCGTCCGACCGATGGGCGAGGCTCCGTTCCTCGCACCGGGTGATCAGATCTCCTGGCATTACCGGAAGCCGGGCTGGCAGCCCGGAGACGCTTCGACGATCACACCCATGCGAGTGGTCCGCGACGACGAGCGCGGCCTCGTCGCCTGGCTCGCTCCGGGCACGCTGCAGGAGGGGCAGGGCACTCCCGCCGGCGAACGGGTCCGGACGGTTCCGCTCGAGCGGCGATGGCTCGAACCGCGGTCGCGGATCGTCGAGGAGTGGTGGGGCAACGGCATCCTCCGCATCGCCCCTGCGGGTGCTGCATGGTCGGTCTGGCTCTTCTGGAGCGAGGCCGACGGTTCTGACTGGCAGTTCGCCGGCTGGTACGTGAACCTCGAGAACGCCCACCTGCGCACCGACCGTGACACGTACTCGTCGGACCACATTCTCGACGTCGAGATCGAGCCGGACGGTCGAGTGCATCTGAAGGATGAGGACGAGCTCATCGCAGCCGTCGAGCAGGGCCGCCTCACATCCGAGCAGGCGGCGCAGATCGAGCGGCACGCGGACGCGGCGATCGCCTCTTACCGCGACGGAGACTGGCCGTTCGCCGAGGAATGGCGAGACTGGCGGCCTGATCCTTCCTGGTCCGTGCCCGAGCTGGCGGGGCTGTCCGACCTCCGCACCCGGTGAACCGGCATCCGCCGTGAGCGGATGACACTTCCCCTTGCGCGGCGAAGATGGTGGCATGGGTGCATGACCGACGTTCTCATCCTCGGCGGAACCGGCTGGCTCTCCGGCCGCATCGCCAGACGCCTGCTCGTGAACGGGGCGACAGTGATGTGCCTCGCGCGAGGTGGGCGGCCGTCACCGGACGGCGCGAGCCTGGTCCTGGCCGATCGCGACGGCGCTGACGCGTACGACGCCGTCCGCGGTCGCGACTGGGACCACGTGATCGACGTCTCGTCGAACGCGGCGCACGTCGCGGCGGCGGTCGAGGCGCTCGGTGAGAGAGCCGCGCGGTGGACGTACGTGTCGTCGGTCTCGGCGTACTCCGACGACGAGACGGTCGGGGCGGACGAGTCCGCTCCGCTGCATCAGCCCGCCGACCCGGGAGACGAGTACGAGTACGGGGCGCAGAAGGTCGCCGCCGAGAATGCGGTTCGCACCCTCGGAGAGCGCACGTTGATCGTGCGTCCTGGCCTGATCGTCGGCGAGGGCGACCCGAGCGATCGCTTCGGATACTGGGCCGCCGCGTTCCTGCGTGCCGAAGACGGCGCCGTGCTGCTCCCTCCCGCCGAGGGGCGGGTCGCACAGGTCATCGATGTCGACGATCTCTCGGAGTTCATCGCCACGACGACGGCGACCGGCGTGATCAACACGATCGGCGACCGGCACCCGCTGAGCGAGGTCCTCGACGCCGTGCGCAGACACTCCGGACACCGTGGAGACACGGTGACGGCGGCGGATGACCTGCTCGTCGCGAATGACGTGGAGTACTGGGCGGGGGAGCGATCGCTGCCCCTGTGGCTGCCGAGCGAGATGACGGGTTTCATGACGAGGTCGAACGCGCGGTACCGGGCGGCCGGGGGCGAGCTGCGCCCGCTCGACGAGACGATAGCTGCCGTGGTCGAAGATGAGCGAGTGCGCGGCGTCGATCGCGAGCGGAGGGCCGGTCTGACACGGGCCGAGGAACTCGCGCTGCTGCAGCTGCTCGGCTGACGGCGGCCTCGCTAGACTGCGATCAGTGACACGGGGTGCCGCTTCCGCGGCTGAGAACAGACCCGTCGAACCTGATCTAGTTCGTACTAGCGAAGGGATGTCGCATTGAGCGATCGTCTGCGTCCACAATCCGAATCGACCCTTGCGGCCTCGGCCACCGAGCTGCTGTCCGTGCTCCGCGAGAAACCGCCACTGACCCACTGCATCACGAACAGCGTCGTCACGGGATTCACCGCCAACGTGCTGCTCGCCCTCGGCGCGGCCCCGGCGATGGTCGACATCGTCGGCGAGTCCGGCCTCTTCGCGGGGGTGGCATCCGGACTGCTGATCAACCTCGGCACGCCCACGCCAGAGCAGCGGGCCGCGAGTCTCGAGGCCGTCGCCGGTGCGGCGACGGCGGGGACCCCGTGGGTCCTCGACCCCGTCGCGATCGGAGCTCTACCCGTGCGCACTGCGCTGGCTCACGAGCTGGCCGCGTCGCGCCCCACCGCCATACGGGGCAACGCGTCTGAGATCCTCGCCCTGGCGGGGCTCAGTGCGGGCGGACGAGGCGTCGATGCGACCGACAGCACGGATGCCGCTGAGGATGCGGCGCTGGCGCTCGCCACGCGGCACGGTTCTGTCGTCGCGGTCTCGGGTCCGGTCGACCTCATCACCGACGGCGTGCGCGTGGTGCGCATCGCCAACGGACACGAGATGCTCACCCGGGTCACCGGCGGCGGGTGCGCGCTGGGCGCCGTGATGGCGGCCTTCCTCGGATCGGCGCGCGAGTCGCGCACCGATCCGCTCACCGCAGTGGCCTCGGCGAGTCTGATCTACACGGTCGTCGCCGAGCACGCCGCGGCCCGTGCGGCAGGGCCGGGGAGCTTCGCGGTCGCGCTGCTCGATGCGCTCGCCGCCGTCACATCCGAGCAGGTCGCTGCGGCCGCACGGGTCGAGGAGCGCACGCTGTGATCGCGGATCTCTCGCTGTATCTCGTGACGGATCCCGGACTCTGCGGTGATCGGGGCATCGTGGAGACCGTGCGGCAGGCCGTCGACGGAGGAGTGCGGATCGTGCAGCTGCGCGACAAGACCGCGGCGGATGCCGAGATCGTCGCTCAGCTCGTCGAGCTCTCGCAGGTGATCGACGGACGAGCACTGCTCGTGGTGAACGACCGCCTCGATGCTGCTCTCGCGGCGCATGAGCGGGGCGCAAGGGTCGACGGGGTGCATCTCGGACAGGGAGACGCCTCGGTGCTGCGGGCGCGCGCGATGCTGGGCCCTGACGCGATCATCGGCCTGACCGCGAACAGCCCCGAGCACTTCGATGCTGTGCGTGCGCTGCCGCTCGGCACGGTCGACTACCTGGGCGTCGGAGTGATCCGCCCCACCCATACCAAGCCCGACCACCCGCCGGCCCTCGGTGTCGAGGGCTTCCGTGCCCTCGCCGAGACCACGACCCTCCCGTGCGTCGCGATCGGTGGCGTCGGCATCGATGACACCGAGTCGCTTCGCGATGCGGGTGCCGCAGGACTCGCCGTCGTGTCAGCGCTCTGCGCGGCGGAGGATCCGGCCCGCGCCGCGGCCGACTTCGTGCGCCGCTGGCGGGCATCCGGCACGCCGCGGGTGCTCAGCATCGCAGGCAGTGATCCCTCGGGCGGTGCAGGGATCCAGGCGGATCTCAAGTCGATCGCCGCCAACGGCGGGTACGGCATGGCCGTGCTCACGGCCCTCACCGCCCAGAACACCGTCGGGGTGCGCGGAGTGCACGTGCCACCGGCGACATTCCTCCGGGAGCAGCTCGACGCGATCTCGGACGACATCATCATCGACGCGGTGAAGATCGGGATGCTCGCGAACGCCGACGTCATCCGCACCGTGGCGGACTGGCTCGACACCGCCCGCCCGCCGATCGTCGTGCTCGACCCGGTCATGGTCGCCACCAGCGGCGACAGGCTGCTCGATCAGGATGCCGAGATCGCGCTGCGCTCGCTGCTCGGACGCGCGCACGTCGTGACGCCCAACCTCGGAGAACTCGCGGTGCTGGCAGGACGCTCGATCTCGGGATGGGACGACGCACTCGCTGCGGCAGAGGAGCTGTCGTCGCGCATCGACGCCGCGGTGCTCGTCAAGGGCGGACACCTCGAGGGCGACGAGGTGCCGGACGGGCTCGTCGACGTCGCTCGAGGAGTGCGGGAGGAGTACCCGGGGTCGCGCATCCGCACCGCGAACACGCACGGCACCGGCTGCTCGCTGTCTTCCGCGCTGGCCACCCGTCTCGGCCGCGGCGAGACGCCCATCGAGGCCGTCGACTCGACACGGTCGTGGCTGCGCGAGGCGCTGCGGGAGAGCGAGAGCCTGCACGTCGGCCGAGGTCACGGACCGATCAACCACTTCGCAGGTCTCTGGCAGCGCGGTGGAGTCGAGACGAGCACGACGCCGGAGCAGATCCGCGCAGAGTGGTGGCAGCGCACGGCTGGCGTGCGGTCGGGGATCGACGGCCTGCCCTTCATCCGGGGACTCGCCGACGGAACCCTCGAGCGGGAGCCGTTCCTGTTCTACCTCGCGCAGGATGCGCTGTACCTCCGCGACTACTCCCGCGTGCTCGCCGAGGCCTCTCGGCTCGCTCCCACGCCACACGAGCAGGCGTTCTGGGCGCATTCGGCCGACGGTGCGATCGTCGGCGAGCTCGAACTGCACGCATCCTGGCTGACGCCCGGTGCGGGGGTGGATGCCGGCACCTTCGCGGCCGTACCCGCGCCGGCGACGGTCGCCTACCTCGACCATCTGCGATCCGTCGCCTTCGGCGGCGACTACGCCGAGCTGATCGCGGCCGTGCTGCCGTGCTTCTGGCTCTACACCGATCTCGGTCGACGTCTGCATGCGGGGGAGTTCGGCCAGTTCGCCCGTGACCCGCGGCATCCGTACGCCTCATGGCTCGCCACCTACGCCGACCCCGCGTTCGAGGCGGCGACCGATCAGGCGATCGCCTATGTCGCGGCGACAGCGGCAGCGGCATCCTCCGCTGTTCATGCGCGGATGCTCCGGGCATTCGAGACGTCGAGCGCACACGAGCTCGCCTTCTTCGCCGCGCCGTTCGGCACCGTGATCTCTGCATGACGGACCGGATTTGCGCATGCCGCGACGAGCGCGCTATCGTCGCGGCATGCCTTCGGCCGCCACCGCTCCTCTGACGCTCGCTCCGAGCGTCATCGCCGTGCGCCGACGCCGCAGCGGCCGCCGACTCTAGGCGACCCTGCGCTTCTGCCTGCGTACGCACGGCGGTCGAGTGCCGGTGTCGCCGCCCCGGTTCCCGACACTGCACCCCGCGTTCGACGAGGGGTCCGACCGTTAAGGTAGAAGAATGACGTACTCCGTCGCCGTCTCCGGCGCATCCGGCTATGCGGGCGGCGAGATCCTGCGCCTTCTCGCGTCTCACCCCGACATCGAGATCCGCACCGTGACGGCGCACTCGAACGCCGGTCAGCCGCTCGTGCAGCATCAACCGCACCTGCGGTCACTCGCACACCTCACGCTGCAGGAGACCACGCCCGAAACGCTCGCCGGGCACGACATCGTGTTCCTCGCTCTGCCGCACGGCCAATCCGGTCAGTACACGGATGCGCTCGGCGACACTCCGCTCGTGATCGATGCGGGGGCCGATCATCGGCTGACCTCGCGCGACTCCTGGGACGCGTTCTACGGCGGCGACTTCCACGAGCCCTGGGCCTACGGCGTCCCCGAGTTGCTCGTCGGCGGGATCAAGCAGCGCGAGACGCTGCGAGACGCGAAGCGGATCGCCGCCCCCGGGTGCAACGCCTCGACCGTGAGTCTGAGCCTCGCTCCCGGCGTCGCCGCGGGGGTGATCGACGCGGGGGACATCGTCTCGGTGCTGGCCGTCGGCCCATCGGGTGCGGGCAAGAGCCTCAAGACCAATCTGCTCGGCAGTGAGATCCTCGGCACCGCCAACCCGTATGCGGTCGGCGGCACCCACCGGCACATCCCCGAGATCCGTCAGGCGCTCGCCGCGGCATCCGGAGCGGCGCCCGACGGCATCCGCATCTCGTTCACCCCGGTGATCGTGCCGATGTCGCGGGGCATCCTCGCGACATCGACCGCGCCGATCGTCGGCGATGTCAGCGATGCCGAGATCCGGGCCGCGTGGGAGGACGCGTACGGAGACGAGACCTTCGCGCAGCTGCTGCCCGAAGGCCACTTCCCCCGCACCGCCGACGTGCTCGGCGCCAACACCGCGCTGATCGGACTTGCGATCGACCGCGCGGCGAACCGGGTGACGGTGGTCACCGCGGTCGACAATCTCGTCAAGGGCACCGCAGGCGCTGCCATCCAATCCATGAACCTCGCGCTGGGACTGCCAGAGTCCCGCGCCCTCTCAGTGAACGGAGTCGCGCCGTGAGCGTCACCGCCCCCGCAGGATTCGAGGCGGCCGGAGTCGCCGCCGGTCTCAAGTCGACCGGCAAGCCCGATGTCGCCGTCGTCGTCAACCGAGGCCCCCGCAAGGTCGGTGCAGCCGTGTTCACGAGCAACCGCGCCAAGGCCAACCCGATCATCTGGTCGCAGCAGGCGGTGGCCGACCGTGTCGTGGAAGCCGTCGTGCTGAACTCCGGCGGAGCGAACTGCTTCACCGGCAGCTTCGGATTCCAGACGACCCACCAGACCGCCGAGAAGGCGGCCGAGCTGCTCGGTGTCAGCGCCGGCGATGTGCTCGTCTGCTCGACCGGCCTCATCGGGGTCGGCGACGAGGTCTTCCGCGGCAAAGTGCTCTCGGGCACCGAACAGGCGATCGCCGAGCTGTCGACCGACGGTGGCCAGGTCGCGGCCGAGGCCATCATGACCACGGACAGCGTCTCGAAGACCGCGGTCGTCAGCCGCGACGGCTGGACCATCGGGGGCATGGCCAAGGGTGCGGGCATGCTCGCTCCCGGCCTCGCGACGATGCTCGTGGTCATCACGACGGATGCCGTGCTCGAGCCTCTCGAGGCGGATGCCGCGCTGCGGTTCGCGACCGGTACGACCTTCGACCGCCTCGACTCCGACGGCTGCATGTCGACCAATGACCAGGTGACCCTGCTCGCCAACGGCGCCTCCGAGGTGACTCCCGACCTCAAGGACTTCTCGGCGGCGCTCGCAGAGCTGTGCCAGGAGCTCGCGGTCAAGCTGCAGGGCGACGCCGAAGGTGCGAGCCACGACATCACCATCGAGGTGCGGCACGCCGCGACCGAGGGCGAGGCCGTCGAGGTCGGCCGCTCCGTCGCGCGCAACAACCTCTTCAAGGCCGCGATCTTCGGCAACGACCCCAACTGGGGCCGGGTGCTCGCCGCGATCGGCACGACCAATGCGCAGTTCGACCCGTACGACGTCGACGTCTGGATGAACGGCGTCCGGGTGTGCAGCGAGGGCGGCCCCGACCGCCCGCGGGAAGAGGTCGACCTCACCCCTCGCGCCACGCACCTCGTGATCGACCTCAAGGTCGGCGAAGCCACTGCGACGATCCTCACCAACGATCTGACCCACGACTACGTGCACGAGAACAGCGCCTACGCCTCATGACCGACATCCAGGACACCACGCCTGACGTCGCCGCCGTCAAGGCCGCGACGCTCATCGAGTCGCTCCCGTGGCTGAAGAAGTTCCGCGACCAGATCGTCGTCGTCAAGTACGGCGGCAACGCGATGGTCTCAGACGAGCTGCAGGAGGCCTTCGCGCAGGACATCGCGTATCTGAGGTACGTCGGTGTGCTGCCGGTGGTCGTGCACGGCGGCGGGCCGCAGATTTCAGACATGCTGCAGCGCCTCGAGATCCCGAGCGAGTTCAAAGGCGGCTACCGGGTCACCAACACCGAAGCGATCAGCGTGGTGCGCATGGTGCTCACCGGCCAGGTGAACCCGCAGCTCGTGTCGAAGATCAATTCGCACGGCCCGATCGCCACCGGGCTCAGCGGTGAAGATGCGGGGCTGTTCGGCGGGCGTCGTCGGGGTGTCGTGATCGACGGCGAGGAGATCGACCTCGGCCGTGTCGGCGATGTGGTGGAGGTCGACCCGACGCCGGTGCTCGATCACCTCGCGGCCGGTCGCGTTCCCGTGGTCTCGAGCATCGCCCCCGACCTCGATCACCCGGGTCAGTCGCTGAACGTGAACGCGGATGCCGCGGCGGCCGCGCTCGCAGTGGCTCTCAAGGCTCGCAAGCTCGTCATCCTCACGGATGTCCCCGGACTGTACGCCGACTGGCCCAACCGCGACTCTCTCGTGTCGCACCTCACGTCGGACGCTCTCATCGAGATGCTGCCGACCCTCGAGTCGGGCATGATCCCGAAGATGAAGGCCTGCCTGGACGCGATCGAGGGCGGCGTCGACGCCGCCGCCATCATCGACGGACGCGTGCCGCACTCGGTGCTCGTCGAACTCTTCACCAGCAAGGGAATCGGAACAGAAGTGGTCATGGGTAGTGCAGGAGTGAAGGCATGAGCAACTGGCAGGATGACGCAGCGAGCGATCTGGTCCTCAACGCAGGCCCCCGACTGGCGATGCTCACCCGTGGGGAGGGGTCGTACCTCTGGGACTCCGAGGGCAAGCGCCACCTCGACTTCCTCGCCGGCATCGCGGTGACCTCGCTCGGGCACGCGCATCCGGTGTTCGTCGACGCCGTGTCGACGCAGGCCGCGACCCTCGCGCATGTGTCGAACTACTTCGCGACCCCGTCGCAGCTCGCGCTCGCCGCACGGTTGAAGCGCCTGGCCGGTGCCGGGATCGACGGGCGTGTGTTCTTCTCGAATTCCGGCGCCGAGGCGAACGAGGCCGCATTCAAACTCGCCCGCCTGCACGGCGGAACGGAGAAGCCGCGGATCATCGCACTCGAGAACGGATTCCACGGCCGCACCATGGGATCCCTCGCGCTCACGGCGAAAGCGGCGATGCGTGCGCCCTTCGAGCCGATGCCCGGCGGAGTCGAGCACATCCCGGCGACGATCGAGGCACTCGAGGCCGCGATCGACGACCGTGTCGCCGCCGTGATCGTCGAGCCGATCCAGGGCGAGGCCGGCGTCGTCGAGCTTCCTGAGGGGTATCTCCAGGCGGCTCGGTCGCTCACCCTGAAGCACGGGGCGCTGCTCATCGTCGACGAGATCCAGACCGGCGCGGGGCGCACGGGGGCCTGGTTCGGCTTCAGCCACGAAGGCATCACGCCTGACGCCATCACGCTTGCGAAGGGCATCGGCGGCGGCTTCCCGATCGGCGCTCTCGTCACCTATGGTGCGGCGAGCTCGCTCTTCACGCCCGGCTCGCACGGCTCCACGTTCGGCGGCAACCCGCTGGCGACGGCCGTCGCCGACGCGGTGCTCACCGAGATCGAGAGCGCAGGCCTCGTCGACAACGCCGCGCGCCGTGGCGAAGAGATCCGCGAGATCATCGCCGACATCGACTCGCCTCTCGTCACGGGAGTGCGTGGCCGCGGGCTCCTGATCGGGGTGGCTCTGGGCGCCCCCGTCGCGAATGAGGTGGTCGCGGCTGCACAGGAGCGCGGTCTCATCGTGAACGCCGCCAACCCCGAGACCGTGCGCATCGCGCCCGCCCTCACGATCGGAGACGCCGAACTCGCCGAGTTCCGCGAGCTCTTCGCCGCGTCGCTCTCCGACGTCCAGACATCCCTCGCCGAATCCGGAAAGGCCCTCGCATGACCCGCCACCTGCTGCGTGACGACGATCTGACCCCCGCTGAGCAGGCGGAGATCCTCGATCTCGCCATCGAGCTGAAGAAGGACCGCTGGGCGAACAAGGCCCTCGAGGGCCCCCAGACGGTCGCGGTGATCTTCGACAAGTCCTCCACTCGCACCCGCGTCTCGTTCGCCGTCGGCATCGCCGACCTCGGCGGTTCGCCGTTGATCATCTCGACCGCCAGCAGTCAGCTGGGCGGCAAGGAGACCCCGTCCGACACCGCTCGGGTGCTCGAGCGTCAGGTCGCGGCGATCGTCTGGCGCACGTACGCGCAGGCGGGGCTCGAGGAGATGGCCGCCGGCACGACCGTGCCGGTCGTCAACGCGCTCTCCGACGATTTCCACCCGTGCCAGCTGCTCGCCGACCTGCTCACGATCCGCGAGCACAAGGGAGAGCTGAAGGGGCTCACGCTGACGTTCTTGGGCGACGGGCAGAGCAACATGGCCCACTCGTATGCGCTCGCCGGCGTCACCGCGGGAATGCATGTGCGCATCGCCTCGCCTGCCGACTACGCGCCGCGTGCGGACGTCGTCGAGGCGGCCGACCGCCGCGCCGCGGAGACCGGCGGCTCGATCACCCTGTTCACCGATGCGGTCGAGGCAGCGGCCGGGGCCGACGTCGTGGTCACCGACACCTGGGTGTCGATGGGCAAGGAAGAGGAGAAGCTCGCACGCATCCGCGATCTCGGTGGCTACAAGGTGACGCCCGAGACGATGGAGATCGCCGACTCGGAGGCCATCTTCATCCACTGCCTTCCCGCAGACCGAGGCTACGAGGTCGACTCCGAAGTCATCGACGGACCGCAGAGCGTCGTGTGGGACGAGGCGGAGAACCGCCTCCACGCACAGAAGGCCCTGCTCGTCTGGCTGCTCGACAAGAAGGACGCATGATGGTCGACGCGAAGAACGAAGGCACGAACGAGGGTGCGCTATGGGGTGCCCGCTTCGCGAGCGGACCGTCTCCCGAGCTGGTCGAGTTGAGCCGGTCGACGCACTTCGACTGGATCCTCGCACCGTACGACATCGCGGGCTCGCACGCGCACGCGAAGGCGCTGGAGGCCGCCGGATACCTCGAACCCGATGAGGCGGCGAGGATGCACGAGGGGCTCGATGCCGTGGCGCGCAAGGTCGCCGACGGCACCCTGCTGCCCGTCCCCTCGGACGAAGACGTGCACGGGGCTCTCGAGCAGGCTCTGATCGCCGAGCTCGGGCCTGAGCTCGGCGGGCGTCTTCGTGCCGGCCGCAGCCGCAACGATCAGATCGCCACGCTCGTGCGGATGTACCTGATCGATCACGCCCGAGTGATCGCGCGAGACCTCCTCCGGGTCATCGACGCGCTCGTGGCACAGGCGGAGGCTCACCCCGACGCGATCCTCCCCGGACGCACGCATCTGCAGCACGCGCAGCCGGTGCTCCTCGCGCACCACCTGCAGGCCCACGGGTGGCCGCTCGTGCGCGAGCTCGAGCGTCTGGTCGACTGGCGTCGCCGTGCCGGCGTCTCGCCCTACGGCGGGGGAGCCCTCGCGGGTTCGACGCTCGGACTCGACCCCGCGCTGGTCGCATCCGAGCTCGGACTCGACCGCCCGGCCGAGAACTCGCTCGATGGAACCGCGGCGCGCGACGTCGTCGCCGAGTTCGCCTTCATCACGGCGATGACCGGGGTCGACATCTCGCGACTGAGCGAGGAGATCATTCTCTGGAACACTCGCGAGTTCGGCTTCGTCACTCTGCACGACGGGTACTCGACGGGCTCGAGCATCATGCCGCAGAAGAAGAACCCAGACATCGCGGAGCTCGCTCGCGGCAAGTCCGGGCGCCTGATCGGCAACCTCTCGGGGCTGATGGCGACGCTCAAGGGGCTTCCGCTCGCGTACAACCGCGACCTGCAGGAAGACAAGGAGCCCGTCTTCGACTCGGTGCAGACCCTCGAGGTCGTGCTGCCGGCTTTCGCCGGGATGATCGCGACGCTCCGGTTCGACACTGAGCGCATGGCCGCCCACGCACCCGAGGGGTTCTCGCTCGCGACCGACGTCGCCGAATGGCTCGTGAAGCGCCGCGTGCCGTTCCGCGATGCCCATGAGATCTCCGGCGCGCTGGTGCTTGCCTGCGAAGAGCAGGGGATCGGCCTCGAGGACGCATCCGACGAGCTGCTGATCTCGGTGTCGCCGCATCTGGTCCCGGATGTCCGTGAGGTTCTCACGATCGAGGGTTCGGTGGCTTCGCGCACCGGCGCCGGCGGGACGGCTCCCGTTCGGGTCGCCGAGCAGCGTGCTGAACTGGTCGCCAGAGCGCAGGCGGCCGCACACGCTCTGGGGCTCTAGTCGGACGCCCCGGCGGATGTCGGGTGACAGCCGTCCGGATCTCGGACACCTGACCTCGGGTGCGGCACGATTCACGGAGCAACGGACGCATCGCGGAGATTCTGAGCAAGTTTCTCCGTGATCCGTCCGCAGGTCCGTGATCCGTCCGAGGGACTGTCCGTGATCCGTAGGCACCTCCGTGATCCGTCCAATCCTGTCCGTCGGCCGTCGTCCGTCGTCACAGCGGCACCTCGAGGCGATCCAGAGCGCCGAGGATCGCGGCTTGCACCGTCGCCCAGTCATGGACGATCTGGGCATAGTCGAACCGCAGCGTCTCGTAGCCGAGGCGTGACGCGGCAGCATCCCGCACGAGGTCCTTGTGTCGGAGTTCGCCCTCGTGGTTGCCTTTGCCGTCCGCCTCGATGATCAGCCGTTCGGCGATGACGAAGTCGACTCTTCCCACACCGTGGATCGTGATCTGGCAGTCGAGTCGGATGCCGAGTAGATGCAGTCGCAGCCGCAACAGCGATTCCAGGCCGCTGTCGGCATCCGGTTGCGCGAGATCGACGAGCCAACGAGATCGATTCGGCAGCGCGGCTCTCACCCTCATTCGGGTCCTCGTCGAGAGCATGCCGAGATTCCAGGCGGACTCGAATGCGGCGAAGAAGGCCTCGGCGCCCGCGCACTTGTACAGGTGCACCAGTGCGATCTCGATGCTCGCCTCACCGAGGGGAGGGTCGCCGGAGTAGTAGTGGGAGGTGCAAGTGCAATCACGGTGCGAGAGCGCATGCTGCCCCGGGGCGAGCCACACGTGAAGTCCGTCGGAGGGAGGGAGAACCCAGACTCCGTGTGCTCTGAGGACGCTCGCGCAGGTCAGAGCACCTCCGTGCGCGATCGCCTCCCGAAGCGGCGGAGCCACCGGAGGGACGGCGAAGACGCCGGGACGCAACCTGACGATCGCGCCGGCGTTCACGTGATTCGCGAGCGTTTGGCGACTGATCCCGAACTGCTGAAGTCGGGTGCCCCGGGCGATGCCGCCGAGGCTCGAGATGGTGTCTTTCGGAGGGAGCATCCGACCACCGTGCCGCAGCGCGGACGGTGCGTCGAGCGTGACGCGGGGAATGTGGATGAGTTCGATCGGCCCCCGGTCGTGGAGGAGAGAACCCCGCGTGACGATCAGCGGAGGGCCGGACGATGAGCGGAAGATCTTCGACAGATCCTCCGTGATTCGTCCGGCCCTCCGTCAACCGTCACGTGAAGCCGACTCAGTGCAGTGCGACGTCGGCGGCCGAGCGCGTCCAGCGGGTGAAGCGAACGACGAGTCCGGAGCGGGTGGGGCCGGCGAGGAACGGACCGGCGGATGCTGCGGCCTCACCGTCGAACGGCGCCACCCGCACCAGGCGCCATTCGCCGTCGTCGGCACGTGCACGCACGATCACGGCATCCGGCCAGCGGCTCACACGAACCGTGATCTCGCTGCCGTGCCAGTCGTCGACGTAGCCGACCGACCAGTCCGAGCGGATGTCGGTGACGACGGCGCCGAGACCGAGATGGTCGTCGGCGTACTCGACGCCCGCCTTGATCCAGTGCTCGTCGTCGATGCGCACGAAGACTCCGGCCTGGTCGAACTGTCCATCCCAGGGGGCGCGGAACGACACATCCATCGCCTCGCCCACGGCCAGGGGAGCGAGCAGCGCATGCTCGGTGTCGTGCACGAACCCATAGGCGGTGTGCCGCCAGGCGTCACTGCCTTCCACAGCTGTCACGTCGAGGTGGTCGTCGCCGGGGGCGAAGTGGGCGGGAGCGTGGGTCCAGGATCCGTCGGACCAGGGGATGATGTCTGATTCAGGCATGTTCTCAGACTATAACCAAATAGGGCATAAATGAAAGTTATTCGTGATACGGTTATCACATGGTCATCGCCGTACTCGCCGACATCGTGGGCTCTCGCAAGCTCGACGATCGTTCGGCGGCGCAGCGCATCCTCGACGACACCATCGCTCGTGTCGAGAAGCATCTGCCCCTCGCACACCACGCGCTGACGCCCACGGTAGGGGATGAGCAGCAGGGCGTCTACCTCGAACTCGAGGACGCTCTGGTCTCGCTGCTGATGATCCAGCTCGCCCTTCCCGACGGCATCGCCTTCCGCTTCGGGATCGGTATCGGAGACGTGCGCTCTGTCGACTCCGTGCACGGCGCACTCGCCGACGGGCCGGGGTGGTACGCGGCGCGTGCCGCGATCGAGACCGTGCATGCGCGGGAGAGTCGCACCGTGCCGCGCACGCGCACGTGGATTGTCGGAGCCCCGGGGCAGGATGAGGTCATGGAGAGCACGATCGCCGCGTCGAACGCCTACCTCCTCGTCCGCGACGAGCTGGTCGGGGCGATGAGCGAGCGTGAACGCCGGCTGACCTATGGCCGCCTGGTCGGCAGGTCGCAGCATGACCTCGCCGCTGAGGAGGGAGTCTCTCAGCCCAGCGTCTCTAAGTCGCTGCGCAACGCCGGCAGCGCCGCCCTCATCGAAGGCGTGGTCGCATTGAGAGGGTCGAGCGCATGATCGTCGCCGGATTCATCCTGCTGGCCGTGGGCTCGGCCGATCTCGTCCGCCAGTTCGCCCCGCATCGATGGGTCGGCTACCTCACGGTGGCAGTGATCCTCCTTCTGCTCGGCAGTGTGAGCGACGCGCTGCTGCCGATGATGCTCGGGCTCGTGGTGGGCGCGCTCTGGGTGTGGTGCATGCCGTCCGAGAGGCCCGCGCCACTCGGCTTCTGGCCCGCCGTGCTGCTCGGCGTGCTGAGCATCGGATCCGTCGTGTGGCTGGGCGCCCGCGCGGACGCCGGTCTGATCGGCTCCGTGTGGAGCGTGCGCTCCCCGTTCGGAGAGGTCCCGTTCGATCTGGCGATCCTCACCGTGGGCACGGGGGTGTTCCTCTTGGAGTCCGCGAATCTCGTGGTCCGGGCCGCGCTCGACGGCGAGCACACCTGGCGTCCTGCTGAGCTGCGGCGAACCGTGGTGCTCGACACCGCAGACGCGCAGCCGGCCGCCTCCGAAGCCGCTGCCGCGCATCCGGTGGTCGCTGGCGCTCAGAGAGATGACGGCGTGATGGGACCGGTCGGCGTGGGCGGGTCCGACTCAACGGCCGCAGGGCAGGCCGAGGAGGCGGGCGACGCCGACGCAGTGCCGGCACGCGATACCCGGGCGGGCTTCAAAGGAGGTCGACTGATCGGACCGCTCGAACGCATCCTCGTGATGCTCCTCACCCTGGCCGCCGCATACCCGATTCTCGCCGCGATGCTGGCTGCCAAGGGAATCGTCCGCTTCCCCGAGATCTCGCGTGACGGCGAGACCGGTGCCCGCGCAGAGTACTTCCTCGTCGGCAGCCTCGTGAGCTGGGTCATCGGGTTGGGTGCGGCCTTCCTCGTGTGGTGGGCGGCGCACAGCTGATCGGCTGCGGTCACGGCGTTTCGCGTGCCCTGACCGCTGATAGCCTGGGGTGCGTGTCGAATTCCGCTCTGACGACCGCCCCGCCGGCGATCGACCCCACGTTCGAGAACGTGTGGGACGAACTGCTGTGGCGCGGCCTCGTCCACGTGTCCACTGACCAGGAGGCGCTGCGCGCCCTTCTCGCCGGGGATCCGATCACGTATTACTGCGGCTTCGACCCGACAGCCGCCAGCCTGCACCTCGGAAACCTGGTGCAGCTGCTGACGCTGCGTCGCATCCAGCTCGCCGGTCACAAGCCCCTCGGTCTCGTCGGCGGCTCCACCGGTCTGATCGGTGACCCTCGGCCCACCGCCGAGCGCACGCTCAACACCCGCGAGACGGTCGAGGAGTGGGTGGGCCGTCTGCGGGCGCAGGTCGAGCGCTACCTGAGCTTCGAGGGCGAGAACGCCGCGCGCATCGTCAACAACCTCGACTGGACGGCTCCGCTGTCGGCGATCGACTTCCTGCGTGAGATCGGCAAGTACTACCGCGTCGGCACGATGCTGAAGAAGGATGCTGTCGCTGCGCGTCTGAATTCGGACGAGGGCATCAGCTACACCGAGTTCAGCTACCAGATCCTGCAGGGGATGGACTTCCTCGAGCTCTACCGGCAGTACGACTGCGTTCTACAGACGGGCGGCTCCGACCAGTGGGGCAACCTGACCAGCGGCACCGACCTCATCCGTCGCGCCGAGGGGGTGTCCGCGCACGCGATCGGCACACCGCTGATCACCAACAGCGACGGAACGAAGTTCGGCAAGAGCGAGGGCAATGCGATCTGGCTCGATGCCGACATGTGCAGCCCCTACCGGATGTACCAGTTCTGGCTCAGCACGGCGGACGCCGACGTGATCGAGCGGCTCAAGGTGTTCACGTTCCTGACGCGCGCCGAGATCGAGGAGTACGAGGCTCTCGTCGAGTCAGAGCCGTTCCGTCGTGCTGCTCAGAAGCGTCTGGCGCTCGAGGTCGTGGCGACCGTGCACGGGATCGATGCGACGGCGGCCGTGATCGCGGCATCCGAAGCCCTGTTCGGTCAGGGCGACCTGACCGCTCTCGACGCGTCGACGCTGCGCACCGCCCTGGAAGAGCTCCCGCACGCGACAGTCGACGCCGGTTCACCGGTCGTCGATGCGCTCGTCGCAACCGGGCTGGTCTCCAGCCTGTCCGAAGCACGCCGCGCCATCGGCCAAGGCGGGGTGTCGCTCGACGGCGCACGCGTCGAGGACGACTCGGCCACCGTGCAGGGCACTCTGCCGGGCGCGGTCTCCGTGCTCCGCCGCGGCAAGAAGACCCTCGCAGGAGTCTTCCTCGCCTGAAGATCCGTCTCTGATCGTGTGACGGCGGTCTCCTGAGCAACCCTCGGGTGACCGCCGTCACGCGTCTCACCGCCCAGCTCGTCAGGAGAGTCGATGCCGTTCACACCGAGTCACGCGCTGGTCGCCCTGCCCTTCATCCGCACCCCGCTCGTGCCGGCCGCGATCGCGATCGGCGCCATGACGCCGGACCTTCCCCTGTTCCTCCGGGGGATCGGCCTCCCGTACTCGTTCACCCACACG
>NZ_JBLWII010000008.1:0-2518 GCF_051365005.1 Microbacterium sp. K2
CCCGCTCGTGCCGGCCGCGATCGCGATCGGCGCCATGACGCCGGACCTTCCCCTGTTCCTCCGGGGGATCGGCCTCCCGTACTCGTTCACCCACACGTTCGGCAACGTGCTCTGGACGGCGCTGGTGGCGTTCGTGCTGTTCCTGCTCTGGCGTGTGGTGCTGCGCCCGGCGGTCGGAGAACTCTCACCGCTCTGGCTGGCTCGGCGACTGCCCGCCGACTGGTCGGAGTCCGGCATCGGGGCCGCGCGAGCGGCCGTCGGCGTGGGCGCACCGAATCGGCTGTATCCGCTCATGCTCGCGGCGTCTCTGGTGCTGGGCGTTCTGACGCACATCGTCTGGGATCTCTTCACGCACGAGGGGCGATGGGGAGTGGATGCACTTCCCGCACTCGACGACATGTGGGGTCCGCTCACCGGCTACAAATGGCTGCAGCACGGATCGAGCGTGATCGGGCTGGTCATCATCGGCATCTGGGCCATCCGCCGGCTGCACCGCGCCGATCCGCGAGAAGGCGTCGAACGCTCGGTGCCCGGAGCCGTCCGACTCACGTGGTGGCTGTCGCTTCCCGCAGTGATGGTGACTGCGTGGATCGTGGGATACGCGGCGTACGGGCCCTTCACCGAAGGGTTCACGTACCAGCATCTGGCCTACCGGATGCTGCCCCCGGCGTGCGCGCTGTGGGGAGTCCTCACACTCGCGCTCTGCCTCTCCCTGCCGCTGTTCAGACGTCTTCACCAGCGCGGCTGATCGGATCCCCAGCGATGGGGGGCGGCGAACTCGAGGCCGGGAAGCACCGATGCGGCGGTGATGACCGTCTGCCCCGCGACCTCGAACGCGGAGGTGTGCGCGGCAACGTCCAGCTCCCGTCCTGCTTCCGTCCGGGAGGATCGCGGCATCCCGAGGAGCTCGGCCGCGACCCGCCGCAGTGAGGTTCGCACCACCCAGCCGCCTCCCTCTCGCCGACGTCGTCCGAGAAGCGAGACGACCGCGGCCGCAAGAAGGTACCCCGCGCTGTGGTCGAGGGCCTGTGCAGGCAGAACCCCGGGGCCGTCACCGTCGAGGGTCTCGATCATGGCTATCCCGGACTCGGCCTGCACCAGACTGTCGAAGCCGCCGCGGGACGGCTCGTCGATGCCCCAGGCACTGAGCTGGGAGACCACCAGACCGGGATGGCGTTCGAGCAGAGCGGATGCCGAGAGGCCGAGGCGATCGAGGGATTCCGGCCGATACCCCAGCACAACGACGTCAGCCGCTGCGAGCAGTTCCTCGAACCGATCGGTACGAGCGTCGAGCAGCGCAGTCCTCTTGCCGTGGCCGGTGTCGAGGTGCTGCCACTCGGGTTCGAGCAGATGCGGCGGATCGATGCGCATCACGTCGGCGCCCAGAAGGGTGAGGGTGCGAGTGCACACGGGACCGGCGATCACCCGAGTGAGGTCGAGCACCCGTACACCGGCGAGTGGCGCGCGATCGTCTCGATCGCCGGCCCTCGGCCGTCCGCCACGAGGTGAGAGGTCGATCCGCTCGACCTGCAGCAGGGGAGTGGCGCGCAGCTTCGCATCGTGTTCCGGGTTCTCGTGCAGAACGCGCACAGCCAAGCCTCGCTCGGCCGTGATCCGAGCGACTGCGTCGGCAGCTCTCAACGGCAGGACGGACGCCCGCACATCCTCGGCGTCGGCGTCATCGGCCAGACCCAGTCCGGCGCGCAGGCGCCTCGCGTGGTGTGGATAGTTGCCGTGAGTGCGTATCCACCCGTCGGATGCGCGGAAGAACGCCGAGTACGGCGACCAGACGTCGGGGGAGAGGCCACCGATGGTGAGGGCCCGATCACTCCGGTAGGCGACGGCTATGCGGTCGGGGTCGGGAAGGGTGCGGATGCCCGCCGCCAGGCTGACGGCGCGGACGCTCGCCCATGCCAGCTCACCCGTCGCGAGGCGCGACGGAAGAGGCACGGACTTAGGCGGCGGGGTGCCGGTGTCGGTGGACTTAGCCTCGATGCCGAGCTCTGCTCGCACCCGGTCCAGCAGGGCGGCAGCGGCGGCGTGATTCCTGGGCTCGTTCACGCTGCGATCGTACTCGTGGCGGCGATCTGAGACGAATACCGGCGCTGGACTGGGAAAAGCTCGCTCAGCGGTTGCAGCGACACGCCCGGGGGTGGTGCCCCGATTTGCCAGAACCCCGGAACCCACGTAACTTATTACTTGTTCGCCCCACAGGGAAGCGGAGAGGCCGAGAGCTTCACCCCCCTCAAGCGGAGAACCACCTCCCGATCCACTCACTTGTGAGAACAGACGCCTGCGTCTAGGATGGGAGATCCACCCCATCTGCGGCTGTCACAGGCTGCGCACCGGATCCAAGATCCGAACGGCGCGCTGATTTGACAAGCGGGACGGGATGGCTAAGATAGAGAAGTTGCCCTTCGGGCCTGGTTGTGATGACTGGGTCGTGGGAGCATCCGATCCTTGAGAACTCAACAGCGTGCACTTGTCAAATGCCAAATTATCCTCGTCTAGCTTCGGC
>NZ_JBLWII010000009.1:0-32223 GCF_051365005.1 Microbacterium sp. K2
CGGCCATAGCGTGAGGGAAACGCCCGGTTACATTCCGAACCCGGAAGCTAAGCCTCACAGCGCCGATGGTACTGCAGGGGGGACCCTGTGGGAGAGTAGGACACCGCCGGACTTCTTTTAAACAGAAAAGCCACCCAATGTTGGGTGGCTTTTCTGCGTTAACGTGCGTTCTTGCTTGCGCGGTGTCACCGCTTGATCCGGGACTCGAGCACGGCGGCCGTCTCGATCACGGAATCCGCGAGCGTGCGTTCATCGAGCTCGCCCCCCGCCCAGGTCACCGCGACCGCGGCGACGGGCCACCCCGCATGATCCCGGACCACGGCGCCGACACTGCGCAGACCGTCGGCCACTTCGCTGTCCTCCGTGGCATAGCCCCGTGCCCGCACCGTGCGGAGCAGTTCGCGCAGTTGGCTCGGTGTGCGGGGGCCCAGTCCGGTGCGATCGGGAAACGCTGAAGCGCTCGGGTAGAGAGCGCGGACCTGTTCGCGAGGGAGCGCCGCCAGCATCGCTCGACCCGACGCGGTCAGATGAGCCGGGAGCCGCACCCCGACATCGGTGATGAGGGCCTGACGTCGTGGCGCACGCTCTTCGACGATATAGAGCACGTCCCCACCGCTCATCACCGCGAGGTGCGCACTCTCGCCGAGGCGGTCCGACAGCGCCGCGACGAGCGGGCGCCCCAGGCGTGCGAGGGGCTGCTGTCTCGCATAGCCACCCGCGAGCTCGAACGCCGAAGTGCCGAGGCCCCAGCGCCGGTCCTCCTTCATGTGCAGCACGAAGCCGTGCGTCGCGAGAGTGGTGAGCAGGTGATACACGGTCGAACGCGGCAGCTCGAGTTCGCGAGCGATGGCCGACGCAGCGACCGGGGCCGGCCGGCCAGCGAGGTAGCGCAGGATGCGCAGCGTGTTGTCCGCTGCCGGGACCTGGGTTGCGGCATCCGGTCTGTCTGGGATCACAGACAAAGGATCCCACGAACCGCTGTCGCCCGCGACTCGCGGGGTGTGGAATCAAGACATGACCGAACTGTCCCCCGTCCTCGTCGGCGATGTCCCCCTGAGTAGTGCCGATGTCGTCGCGGTCGCTCGGCACAGCGCCCCCGTCACGATCAGCCCCGCAGCTCTCGGCCGAGTCGCAGATACGCGCCGGGTCATCGACGGACTCGCCGCCGACCCGAACCCGCACTACGGGGTCTCCACCGGGTTCGGCGCACTCGCCACGACCTTCATCGCGCCGGATCGCCGGCTGCAGCTGCAGGCCAGCCTCATCCGCTCGCACGCGGCAGGAACCGGCGCCGAGGTCGAGCGCGAGGTCGTGCGCGGCCTGCAGCTGCTGCGCCTGCAGACACTGGCCTCGGGGAGAACGGGCGTACGGCCCGTCGTCGTCGAGACCTATGCGGCTCTGTTGAACGCGGGCATCACCCCGATCGTCCGCGAGTACGGCTCGCTCGGCTGCTCGGGCGACCTCGCCCCACTGGCTCACATCGCCCTCGCCACGATGGGGGAGGGCAACGTCCGCACAGCGGATGGCGAACTCGTTCCGGCATCCGAGGCGCTCTCAGCCGCCGGCATCGAACCGCTCACCCTCGTCGAGAAGGAGGGGCTTGCGCTGATCAACGGCACCGACGGGATGCTGGGAATGCTCGTGCTGGCGCTGTATGACCTCGAGACGCTGCTGCTCACGGCAGACATGGCGGCGGCGATGTCGGTGGAGTCGCAGATGGGGACGGATGCCGTGTTCGCGGCCGACCTCATGGCGCTGCGTCCGCAGTCGGGCCAGGCGGAGTCGGCCTCGAATCTGCGGGCGTTCCTCGGGGACTCGCCCATCGTGCACAGTCACAAGGGTCCGGAGGACGGCCGCGTGCAAGACGCGTACTCGCTGCGCTGCTCGCCCCAGGTGCACGGGACCGCGCGCGACACGATGGGCTACGCCTCCACGATCGCGGAGCGAGAGCTCGCCAGCGTGATCGACAACCCCGTCATCACCCTCGACGGCCGTATCGAGTCGAACGGCAACTTCCACGGGGCCCCGGTGGCTGCGGTGCTCGACTTCCTCGCGATCTCGGTCGCAGACGTCGCGTCGATATCCGAGCGTCGCACCGACCGGGCGCTCGATCCGGCACGCAACCACGGGCTGCCTCCGTTCCTGGCAGACGAGGTCGGCGTCGACTCGGGGCTGATGATCGCTCAGTACGCCTCGGCAGGCATCGTCTCGGAGCTCAAGCGCCTTGCCGTTCCGGCATCCGTCGACTCGATCCCGTCGTCGGCGATGCAGGAGGACCACGTGTCGATGGGCTGGGCCGCGGCCCGCAAGCTGCGTCGGGCGATCGACGGGCTCGGCCGCGTCGTCGCCATCGAGATCCTCACCGGCGCTCGCGCGCTCGACCTGCGGGCTCCGCTGCAGGCAGGACCTGCGACCGGCGCCGTGCGCGATCTGGTGCGCACCGTCGCCGCGGGACCGGGGCCCGACCGCTACCTCTCTCCAGACATCGAAGCCGTGACCGCACTCGTGCAGTCCGGTGCCATCGCCCGCATCGCAAAGGAGCACGCGCATGACTGACACCATCACCACGTCGACGACCGCAACCTCG
The DNA here is from genome assembly GCF_051365005.1 of Microbacterium sp. K2. Taxonomy (NCBI): domain Bacteria; kingdom Bacillati; phylum Actinomycetota; class Actinomycetes; order Micrococcales; family Microbacteriaceae; genus Microbacterium; species Microbacterium sp. K2. Next base: position 2,588 of record NZ_JBLWII010000009.1, read on the forward strand.
ACGCCGACCGCGGCGGGGCCGCGCGTCGTTCGAGCCGCCCGCGGCAACCAGCGCACGGCCAAGAGCTGGGGTGCCGAAGCCGCCAAGCGGATGCTGATGAACAACCTCGACCCCGAAGTGGCCGAGCACCCCGAAGACCTCGTCGTCTACGGCGGCACCGGCAAGGCCGCGCGCAGCTGGGAGGCGTACGACGCCATCGTCCGCACCCTCGATGAGCTCGAGCCCGATGAGACGCTGCTCGTGCAGTCGGGCAAGCCGGTCGGTGTCTTCCGCACCCACGAGTGGGCGCCGCGGGTGCTCATCGCCAACTCGAACCTCGTGGGCGACTGGGCGAACTGGCCTGAGTTCCGCCGCCTCGAAGAGCTCGGTCTGATCATGTACGGCCAGATGACCGCAGGGTCGTGGATCTACATCGGAACCCAGGGCATCCTGCAGGGAACCTACGAGACGTTCTCGGCTGTCGCCCGATCCCTCGGCAGGGAATCGCTGAAGGGCACGCTGACTCTGACCGGTGGCGCCGGCGGAATGGGTGGCGCGCAGCCGCTCGCGGTCACTCTCAACGACGGGGCCGTGCTCATCGTCGACGTCGACGAGTCGCGCCTCGCCCGTCGAGTGGAGCACGGCTACCTCGACGAGTACACGACAGACCTCGACGCGGCGATCGCCCGCGTCGTCGCTGCGAAGGACGCAGGCGAGGCTCTGTCGGTCGGTGTCGTCGGCAATGCGGCAGAGGTCTTCCCCGAACTGCTGCGTCGGGGAGTGCCGATCGACATCGTCACCGACCAGACCAGTGCGCACGATCCGCTCGCCTACCTGCCGGTGGGCATCTCGGTCGCCGAGTGGAAGGCCGAGGCCGAGCGGGACGCCGAGGAGTTCACCCGCCGCTCGCGCGAATCGATGGCGCAGCACGTCGCGGCGATGGTCGCCTTCCAGGACGCAGGGGCCGCGGTCTTCGACTACGGCAACTCGATCCGCGCCGAGGCGCAGCTGGGCGGCTTCGACCGCGCCTTCGAGTTCCCCGGATTCGTGCCGGCGTACATCCGCCCTCAGTTCGAAGAGGGCCGCGGGCCCTTCCGCTGGGCCGCGCTCTCGGGCGACCCCGAGGACATCTACAAGACCGACCGTGCGATCGCCGAGCTCTTCCCCGAAGACAAGGCTCTGCACCGCTGGCTCGAGAAGGCCGGTGAGAAGGTGCACTTCGAGGGTCTGCCCGCCCGCATCTGCTGGCTCGGCTACAAGGAGCGTCACCTGGCGGGCCTCAAGTTCAACGAGATGGTGGCGTCGGGTGAGCTGGCTGCGCCGATCGTGATCGGCCGCGACCACCTCGACTCGGGTTCGGTCGCATCGCCCTACCGCGAGACCGAGAGCATGAAGGACGGTTCGGATGCCATCGCCGACTGGCCGCTGCTGAACGCACTGCTCAATACGGCATCCGGCGCCTCGTGGGTGTCTCTGCACCACGGCGGTGGCGTCGGGATCGGCCGCTCGATCCACGCCGGCCAGGTCACCGTGGCCGACGGCTCGGCGCTCGCCGCCGAGAAGCTCGAGCGCGTGCTCACGAACGACCCGGGCACCGGTGTCATGCGACACGTCGATGCCGGGTACGAACACGCTCGCGACATCGCCCGGGAGCGCGGCCTGAAGGTGCCGATGCTATGAGCACCACGCTGATCACGAACATCGGAGAGCTGACGACCAACGTCGGCTCGTCCGGCGGCGACCGCTTCGGAACCCTGGTCGATGCGGCCGTTCTCATCGACGGCGAGCGGATCGCCTGGGTCGGATCCGCCGCCGACGCACCGGATGCCGACGAGACCGTGGATGCGTCCGGTCGAGCCGTGATCCCCGGGTTCGTCGACAGCCACAGCCACCTCGTGTTCGGCGGCGATCGTGCCGCCGAGTTCGAGGCACGCATGGCCGGGCAGAAGTACGCCGCCGGCGGCATCCGCTCGACCGTCGCGGCGACCCGGGCGGCGAGCGATGACGAGCTGCGCGCGCGACTGCGCGGATTCCTCGACGAACTGCTCGAGCAGGGCACGACGACGGTGGAGATCAAGAGCGGGTACGGGCTGAGCGTCGAAGATGAAGCGCGCCTGGTCAGGCTCGCCGCCGAGGTGACGCCGGAGGTGACGTTCCTCGGCGCGCATGTCGTTCCGGCCGAGTACGCCGACCGCGCCGACGAGTACGTCGACCTGGTGGCGGGCCCGATGCTCGAGGCGTGCGCGCCGCACGCGAAGTGGATCGATGTGTTCTGCGAGACCGGGGCGTTCTCGGTCGAGCAGTCCCGGCACGTGCTCGAGGCCGGCATCGCGAAGAGCCTCCTGCCTCGCGTGCACGCGAGCCAGCTCGGTCCGGGTGATGGAGTCCGTCTCGCGGTCGAGCTCGGCGCAGCATCCGTCGACCACGGCACCTACCTGACGGATGCAGATGTCGCTGCGCTCGCGGCATCCGACACCGTGCTGACTCTGCTGCCCGGCGTCGAGTTCTCGACCCGCCAGCCGTACCCCGATGCGCGTCGACTCATCGACGCGGGCGTCACGGTGGCGATCGCGTGCGACACGAACCCGGGATCGAGCTTCACCTCTTCGATGCCGTTCTGCATCGCGATCGCGGTGCGCGACATGGGGATGACACCTGCCGAAGCCCTGTGGGCGGCGACCGCGGGTGGCGCCCTGGCGCTGCGGCGCGACGACGTCGGCGTGATCACGCCGGGGGCGCGGGCCGATCTCGTGCTGCTGAAGGCTCCCACTCGCATCCATCTCGCGTATCGACCGGGCGTGCCGCTCGTCGAACAGGTCTGGAAAGACGGTGCCGCGGTCATCGCGGCTCGTGGCACGGGGGATCTCGGCACTGCCGCAGGATGACCTCTGGCCGCGCACGGGCTCGCGTTCGCAGCAGCGCAGGATGACGCGGATGCCGTGCTGTTCGGCGATGTGGTCGGCCGGACGGCGAGCCCGGCCTACCCTCAGGCTGCCTGCGGTCGTCTCGTAATCGGGTTCACCTCACGACCCCGCGGGAAGTCGGCTGCCATGGCCGGTACCCCTGATGACTGCGGCGGCGAGCACCCCCGCGGCGGGGATGAGGTTGATGCTCAGTCCGGGTTGCAGAACGGTCGCGACGACCAGCATGACCGTCGCGACGATCCCCAGAATCCACGAAAGCAGCCCGGTCGGCATGAGGCTGAGCAGGCCGGCCACCACGCCGATGACGCTGATGAGCGCTGCAGGGCCGACCGCGTCTGCCCAGTACTCCGCGCCCGTCATGGGTGCGTACTCATCCCGCACGTGCATCGTCGACCCGTACCAGGCCAGTCCGAGGATCCACGCGGTGGACAGCGCAGCGAGAAGTACGAGAGCCAGTCGGGCCGGTCGATCGTGGCGGACGAATAGCGCGATGAGAGAGCCGACGACCACGACGACGATCCACATGATGCCGAGGATCCCCGCCATGCCGAGGTATCCGATGCCGTCGCTGCAGATCCAGGTGCCCGCTCCCTCAGAGCCCGGCGGCTGCATCCCGCAGTTGTGGTGCAGCTGCTCTCGCACGAGCTCCAGGGCCGAGCTCGCGAGGACGAACGCGAAGAGGCCGCTCACGAGCACGGACACTGCTGCAAGGGCTCGGCGGGCCCATCCTCCAGCCGCCTTCCTGCGACCCGAACCGGTGAGTGTGTCGGCGGCATCCATAGGTGAGGACCCTAGCAACACGACCTGGATCCGGAGCACCCATCCGACGGATGCGGCGTCAGACCCCGGGAATGACCAGGTGGGCGATCGTGAAGATCGCGAGACCTGCGAGCGCGCCGACGAACGTGCCGTTCAGGCGGATGTACTGCAGGTCGCGGCCGACCATGAGTTCGATCTTCTCCGTGGTCTCGACCGGGTCCCAGCGCTCGACGGTGTCGGTGATGATCGACGCGATGTCGTGGCGGTAGCGGTCGACGAGGAACACGGCGGCGTCCGACACCCACGTGTCGACGCGGTGCTGCAGCGCGGCATCGGTCGTCAGTCGCTGGCCGACCTCCTGCAGGGCCTGAGCCGCGCGCACGCGCAGTCCGCTCTCGGGGTCGGCGAGGGCGGCGAGCAGTCCGTTCTTGGCGGTGTTCCACGCCTCGGCGGCGAGGGCGCCCACGCGGGGGCTGTCGAACAGCGACGACTTGGCGTTCTCGAGCTTGGCCCGGGTCTCCGGGTCGTTCTGCAGGCTGTCGGCGAGGCGGGCGAGGTACCCGTCGACGGCGATGCGAGCCGGATGCTGCGGATCGGCCTGCACCGCGCGCACGAACTTCACGGCCTCGTTGTAGGCGGTGTCGTCGACGAACCGGTGCGCGAGCTTCGGCACCCATCCGGGCAGCCTCCGTGAGATGAGCCCCGAGAACGACTCGGCGTTCGCGTCGAGCCACCGGCCGATGCTGTCGGCGGCGAGGTCGACGGCTCCGTGGTGTGCGCCGGCCTCGACGATCTTCTCGAGCCAGGCGCCGGCGGGCGGGCCCCACTCGGGGGAGACGAGGTGCTCACGGGCTAGGTCGGTGATGAGGTCGCGCACGTCGTCATCGCTGAGGGCGTTGAGCACGGCAGTCGCGATCGTCGCTCCCTCGGCGCCCACGCGCTCGGCGTGGGCGGGTTCGCTCAGCCATTCGCCGGCGCGCTTGGCGATCGCGGTGCTGGCGAGCTTGGTGCGCACGACGCTCGCCTCGAGGAAGTTCGTCTCGACGAACTCGCCCAGCGTGCGGCCGATCTCGTCCTTGCGGTTCGGGATGATCGCCGTGTGCGGGATCGGCAGGCCGAGCGGCCGACGGAACAGCGCGGTCACGGCGAACCAGTCGGCCAGGGCGCCGACCATTCCCCCCTCTGCGGCTGCCCGGACGTAGCCCAGCCACGGCTGCCGTTCCTGGAACGCGAACGCGAAGACGAAGACGACGGCCATGAAGATCAGCGCGCCCAGCGCCACGGCCTTCATGCGTCGGAGAGCGCGAAGTCGCGCCTGGTCTGCGGGCGACAGGAGCGCCATCGGTGTTCGCGGCATGACGTCATCCTTTCACGGGGAGTTCCCCATGAGCTCGGCCAGCACCACAGTCGCAGGAGCCGAGTACCCTCGAAACGTGATCGAAGACATCAAGAAGCGTGCACTGCACCGCACCAGCATCCTCGAAGGTCAGATGCGCGGTGTCGCGCGGATGATCGAGAACGAGGAGTACTGCATGGACATCATCACGCAGTCCCGCGCGATCCAGCGCTCGCTGGAGTCCCTCAATCGCCTGCTGCTCGAGAACCACCTGCGCACGCACGTGACGCACATGTTCGACGAGGGCGGGGAGGAGCGCGACAAGGCTGTCGACGAGCTGCTCAAGGCGTTCGACTTCGACCGCAAGTAGAGCCGCGCTCCTCCGTCGTCACCGCTTGCCGTCGAAGATCTCGCCCTCCATCGCGTCGTAGCCCTCGGCCTGCGGGTCTCCGTGTGAGCCGCCCGACAGCGCGTACTCCTCTTCGGGGGAGAGGATGAGGCGGTGCCGGAAGAACAGTCCGAATCCGAGCAGGATGATCGCGTAGACGATCGCGATCGCGATGATCGCCGGGCCGAAGGTCGGGTTGAGCAGGAAGCCCACGAAGATCAGCGCGGCGATCACCAGCGCGATCACGGCACCCGGGATGCCCCACGGGCTGACGTACGGGCGGGCGACGTTCGGGAACTTCTTGCGCAGGATGATGAACGACACGAGCTGGAGCGCGTAGGCGACGACGGCTCCCCAGACGGCGATGTTCAGCACGATCGCACCCGCGACGTTTCCCGCTCCCTCGGAGTCGACGGCGGTGAGCACGTCGAGGACGATGAGGGCGACGAAGCCGATCGCGGCACCGACCGTGAGGGCAACCCACGGCGTCTGGCGCTTGCCGGTGAGCGAGAGGAAGCGCGGGTAGTATCCGGCGCGAGACAGGGAGTACATGTTGCGTCCGTAGGCGAACATGATGCCCTGCAGCGAGGCGAGCAGGCCGATCAGCGCGAACAGCGCCAGCACGGCGGCGAGCTGGTCGCCCACGATCGCGCGGAAGCCGTCGAGCAGCGGCTCGCCCGCGGTGCCTGTCGCTTCGGCACCGAGCACGCCGGTGTTCAGGAACAGCACCAGGAGACCGGTGACGATGAGGGTGCCGCGAGCCCAGAATCCCGCCTTGGGGATGTCGCGGGTCGGGTTGTGCGACTCCTCCGCTGCGAGCGGCAGCTCCTCGATGCCCAGGAAGAACCACATCGCGAACGGCAGTGCGAACAGGATCGGCAGGACGCCGTGCGGGAGGAAAGCGGTCTGGCCCTCGTCGGGGACGATGTCCCACAGGGCATCCCACGAGAACGCGCCCGAGAAGAGCGCCATGGCCGAGAAGACCAGGATGATCCCGATCGAGATCACCGACACGATGATCGCGAAGCGGAACGAGATCGCGGCGCCCGCGGAGTTCAGGGCGATGAAGACGATGTAGAGGATGAGGTACCAGACCCATCCGGGTAGTTCGAGGCCGAGCAGCTCACTCGTGATTCCGTTGGCATACGACGCCGAGAAGTAGACGATCACCGCCGTCGTCGCGACGTACTCGATGGTCTCGGCGGCTCCGGTGACGAGGCCGCCCCAGGGGCCCATGGCCGAGCGGGCGAACGAGTAGGCGCCGCCCGTGTGCGGCATGGCGGCCGCCATCTCTCCGATCGCGAAGATCATGCCGTAGTACATCGCGACGAGGATCGCGAAGGCGATGAGCATCCCGCCGAAGCCGGCGAAGTCGATGCCGAAGTTCCAGCCCGAGAAGTCGCCCGAGATCACGGCGGCGACCGCGAGACCCCACAGGCCCCAGACTCCGGCCGACCTCTTCAGGGTGCGTTTCTCGAAATAGTCACTCCCGGCGCGTGTATAGGTCGCTCCGGCGACCTTGCGGGATTCATTGCTCTGCTGGGACATCCGCTCTCCGTTCGCATGCGTGCAGGCGCCGGGTGCACCTTGCGGATGATTGTGACATTCAATGGTGGTTTCGTCTACCTTTAAACCGCAAGGTGATCTACTCTGAGGGCGAAGCCGGTCGGCCGATCGCTTCACAGCACGAGAACGGAGCGTCAGATGGCGGGCAACCTGAGCATCGACCAGCTGGATGCCGGCATCGCCGCCGGCGAGATCGACACGGTGATCGTGGCCTTCGCCGACGCGCAGGGTCGCCTGGTCGGCAAGCGCGTGTCGGCGCGGCTGTTCCAGGAGGACATCCTGGCCCACGGCGCCGAGGCCTGCGACTACCTGCTCTCGGTCGACGTCGAAATGAACACCGTCGACGGCTACGCGATGTCGGGCTGGGATCGCGGCTACGGCGACATGGTGCTGAAGCCCGATGTCGAGACGATGCGCAACATCCCGTGGCTCGACGGCACCGCGCTGGTCATGGCCGACCTCGTCTGGCAGAACGGCGAGCCGGTCGGACCGTCGCCCCGCGCGATCCTCGACCGCCAGCGCGACCGTCTCGCCGAGCGGGGCTGGACCGCCTACTCGGGCACCGAACTCGAGTTCATCGTCTTCGACGACACCTATCGCGACGCGTGGGCGCGCAAGTACGAGGGGCTGACGCCCGCGACCGATTACAACGTCGACTACAACCTGCTCGCCTCGACCCGCATGGAGCCGCTGCTGCGCGACATCCGCAACAGCATGGACGGCGCGGGGCTCTATTGCGAGGGCGTGAAGGGCGAGTGCAACTTCGGTCAGCAGGAGATCGCGTTCCGCTATGCGGAGGTGCGCGAGACCGCCGACCAGCACGCGATCTACAAGAACGGCGCGAAGGAGATCGCCGAGCAGCACGGCAAGGCGCTCACGTTCATGGCCAAGTTCAACGAGCGCGAGGGCAACAGCTGTCACATCCACCTGTCGCTGCGCGACGAGTCGGGTGCTCCCGTCATGGCGGGCGACGGCGAGCACGGCTTCAGCCCCGTCATGGAGCACTGGATCGCCGGCATCCTCGCGACCCTGCGGGAGTTCACCCTGCTGCTCGCACCGAACATCAACTCGTACAAGCGCTTCGCGAAGGGCAGCTTCGCCCCGACCGGAGTCGCGTGGGGCATCGACAACCGCACCTGCGCTCTGCGCGTGGTCGGGTCGGGGTCGGGGCTGCGCGTCGAGAATCGCGTGCCCGGGGGAGACGTGAATCCCTACCTCGCCATCTCGGCGATCATCGCCGGCGGTCTGCACGGCATCGAGAACGAGCTGCCACTGCCCGAGCGGTTCACCGGCAACGCGTACGAAGCGGGCGTCGACCATCTGCCGACGACACTGCGCGAGGCGGCGAAGCTCTTCAGCGAGTCGACCATCGCGCGGGCCGCGTTCGGCGACGACGTGGTCGAGCACTACCTCAACCAGGCCCGCATCGAGGTCGAGGCCTACGACGCGGCCGTGACCGACTGGGAGCGCATCCGTGGTTTCGAGCGCCTCTGACCCGGCGCCGCTGATCGGCGTCACCACGTACCTCGAGCGCGCGCAGCAGGGGGTGTGGGATGTGCGAGCGGCGTTCCTGCCCGAGCAGTACCTCACGAGCGTGACCTCCGTCGGCGGCATCGCACTTCTTCTTCCGCCACAGGATCCGGATGCTGCGGATGCGGCCATCTCGGGCATGCACGGCCTCGTGCTCTCCGGCGGGGCGGACGTCGCCCCCGAGCTGTACGGCGAGGACCGGCATCCGCTCACCGACCCCGCCCGCGTCGACCGCGACGCGTGGGAGCTCGCCCTGTTCCAGGCGGCGGAGCGCCGCGGCATCCCGGTGCTCGCGATCTGCCGCGGTCTGCAGCTCGTGAACGTCGCCCGCGGCGGCACCCTGCAGCAACACCTGCCCGAGTCGCTCGGCACCGAGAAGTACCGCATCGGCGGCGGCGTCTTCGCCGAGAACGACGTCGAGGTGTCGACCGACACCCCGCTCGCCGAGATCATCGGCGAGACCGAGATGCGCGTGCACAGTTACCACCACCAGGGCGTCGATCGTCTCGGTGACGGGCTCGTCGCTGCGGCGCACTCCGACGACGGTCTCGTGCAGGCCTTCGTCGACACCTCGGCGGGTCACATCGTCGGCGTGCAGTGGCACCCCGAGGAGAACGCCGAAGACCGGCGTCTCTTCGCAGATCTCGTCTCACAGGCCCGTGCGTTCGCCGCGCGGCGAAAGGAGGACGCCCGATGAGCGCGTTCACAGTCATCAACCCGTCGACCGGCACGGCGATCCGCGAGATCGCCAGAGCCGACATTGGAGAGACGGATGCCGCAATCGCCCGGGCCGTCACGGCACAGCGCCGATGGGCCGCGCTCGCGCCCGTCGCTCGGGCCGATGCCCTCCGGGCGTTCGCACGCACGGTCGAGGCCGCGGTCGAAGAGCTCGCTCAGCTCGAGGTGCTGAACTCGGGGCATCCGATCGGCTCAGCCCGGTGGGAGGCGGGCCATGTCGCCCAGGTGCTCAACTACTACTCGGCCGACCCCGAGCGGTTGTCGGGCCGGCAGATCCCGGTGGCAGGCGGACTCGACGTCACCTTCCACGATCCGTACGGCGTCGTCGGGGTGATCGTGCCGTGGAACTTCCCGATGACGATCGCCGCCTGGGCGTTCGCGCCGGCGCTCGCCGCGGGCAACGCCGTGGTGCTGAAGCCCGCCGAGCTCACCCCGCTCACGGCCATCCGCCTGGGCGAGCTCGCCCTCGAGGCCGGGCTGCCCGAAGGACTCTTCGAGGTCGTCACCGGATCGGGCTCGGTCGTCGGGCAGCGACTCGTCGAGCATCCGGATGTCCGCAAGGTGGTCTTCACCGGGTCGACGGAGGTCGGCATCGAGGTCGCCGCCGGATGCGCCCGCGCGCTCAAGCCCGTCACCCTCGAACTCGGCGGCAAGAGCGCCAACATCGTCTTCGCGGACGCCGATCTCGAGAAGGCCGTCGCTGCGGTTCCCGGATCCGTGTTCGACAATGCGGGCCAGGACTGCTGCGCCCGCAGTCGCCTTCTCGTGCAGCGGTCGGTGTACGACCGGTTCCTCGAGATGCTCGAACCGGCTGTCGCCGCCTGGCGGGTGGGTGACCCGTCGAGTGCCGACACCGACATGGGGCCGCTCATCTCGGCCGCGCACCGCGACACGGTGTCGGGGTTCCTGGACGACGCGAACATCGCGTTCCGCGGGAGCGCTCCGAGCGGCGACGGATTCTGGTTCGCGCCCGCCGTGGTGCTCGCCGATCCCTCTGATCGCATAGCCCAGCAGGAGGTGTTCGGCCCGGTCGTCGCGGTGATGCCGTTCGAGGACGAGGGCGACGCGATCCGACTCGCGAACGACACCGCCTACGGCCTTGCCGGCTCGATCTGGACCGAGAGCCTCGGCCGCGCCGTACGTGTCTCGCGAGGGGTGCAGAGCGGCGTGCTGTCGGTGAACTCGCACTCCTCGGTGCGGTACGCGACGCCGTTCGGCGGCATGAAGGCATCCGGTCTCGGGCGCGAGCTCGGGCCCGACGCCGCCGAGCACTTCACCGAGACCAAGAACGTCTTCTTCGCGACCGACGAATCCTGACCCGCTCACCACCCTGCAACGGAGAACACACATGACCATCGATCTGACCCAGCGCCTCAAGGATCGCGTCGCCATCATCACGGGCGGCGCGAGCGGAATCGGCTTCGCCACAGCCCAGCGCTTCGCCGCAGAAGGCGCGTTCGTCGTCATCGCCGACGTCGACCCCGCCACGGGCGAAGCGGCAGCGGCCGAGGTGGGCGGCGTGTTCCGCTCGGTCGACGTCGCCGACGAGGCCATGGTCGACACGCTCTTCGACGGGGTCGCCGCCGAGTTCGGACGCATCGACATCGCGTTCAACAACGCCGGGATCTCGCCCGCCGACGACGACTCGATCGAGACGACCGAGCTGCCGGCCTGGGATCGCGTGCAGGACGTGAACCTCAAGAGCGTGTACCTGTGCAGCCGCGCCGCGCTTCGTCACATGGTGCCGGCGGGCCGAGGTTCGATCATCAACACGGCCTCGTTCGTGGCGCTGCTGGGCTCGGCGACCTCGCAGATCAGCTACACCGCATCGAAGGGCGGCGTGCTCGCGATGTCACGCGAGCTCGGCGTGCAGTTCGCCCGGCAGGGTGTGCGCGTCAACGCGCTGTGCCCCGGACCGGTGAACACCCCGCTGCTGCAGGAGCTGTTCGCAAAAGACCCCGAGCGCGCGCAGCGCCGACTCGTGCACGTGCCGATGGGGCGCTTCGCCGAACCGTCGGAGCTGGCGGCGGCTGTGGCCTTCCTCGCCTCGGACGACTCGTCGTTCATCACCGCGAGTGCCTTCGTCGTCGACGGCGGCATCACCAACGCCTACGTCACCCCGCTGTGAAGCGGGATCATGTCGCTGTGACAGGCTGAGAAGCATGAGCGAGCACCCTTCCGACGGCGATCTCGTCGGGGTGCGCCGGGCGGTCTACCGTCCGCTGCGCCGAGGCAACGCCCTCGAGGATGCGGTCGCTCGCCTCGTGCAGACGATCCGTCTCGGCGTGGTCGCGCCGGGAGAGTCGCTGCCACCCGAGCGCGAGCTCGCGGCATCCTTCGGGGTGAGCCGCGACACCGTGCGCGAGGCGATCCGCGAGCTCGCTGACACCGGGTACCTGGTGCCCAAGCGCGGTCGGTACGGCGGCACGTTCGTCGCGGACCCGTTGCCGCAGCCATCGGATGCCGGTGCGGTGACCGCCGCCGAGATCGACGACGTGCTGGGCCTGCGGCGGGTGCTCGAGACCGGCGCCGTGCGTGCGGCTGCGGGTCGCACTCTGGATGCGGCGACGCGCGCCGACCTGTGGGCACGGCACGAGGCCGCGCTTCCGGCCGGCCCCGAGGAGTACCGCCGCCTCGACACCCTGCTGCACCTCGCGATCGCCGAGGCCGCCGGCATCCCGTCGCTCGTCGCGCTGGTCGCCGAGAACCGTGCCGACGTCAACGCGTGGCTCGACACGTTCCCGCTGATGCCCCGCAACATCCAGCACTCGGGCGAGCAGCACGAGCGCATCGTCACGGCGATCCTGGCCGGGCGCCAAGACGTGGCCGAGGCGGCGATGCGCGATCACCTCGCCGGATCTGAAGCGCTGCTGCGCGGATTCCTGATCTGAACCCGCGCAGCAGCGGGAGGGTCAGCTCGTGGCTGCCTCGTCGGCGACGGCGAGAGCTTCGTCGAGCACGGTGAGACCGCGCACCAGGTCGTCCTCGCTGATCACGAGCGGCGGCGCCACGTGCATGCGGTTGAAGTGCGTGAACGGCCAGACGCCGGCCTTCTTCGCGGCGGCGGCGAAGGCGGCGACCGGCGCAGCCTCCGCTCCGCTCGCGTTGAACGGCACCAGCGGCTCGCGCGTCTGCTTGTCGCGCACGAGCTCGACGGCCCAGAACAGACCGCGACCCCGCACCTCTCCGACGCTCGGGTGGGTGTCGACCCAGCGGCGCAGGGTCGGTTCGACGATGCGCTCGCCGAGGTCGCGCACGCGCTCGAGGATGCCGTCGCGGCGGAACACCTCGAAGGTCGCGACACCGGCGGCGCACGCGAGCGGGTGGCCCGAGTACGTGAGTCCGCCGGCGAACGGCGTGGTGTCGAAGGCGCGCGCGATGCGCTCGGAGATGATGACGCCACCGAGCGGCACGTACCCCGAGTTCACCCCCTTGGCGAAGGTGATCAGGTCGGGGCGACCGTCGTACGCGTCGATGCCGAACCACTCGCCGAGGCGGCCGAAGCCGACCATGACCTCGTCGGCGATGTAGACGATGCCGTAGCGATCGCACAGCGCGCGCACGCCCTGCAGATAGCCGGGCGGCGGCACGAGCACGCCGTTCGTGCCGACCACGGTCTCGATGATGATCGCGGCGATCGTCTGCGGGCCCTCGAGCTGGATCGTCTGCTCGAGGTGGGCGAGCGCGCGCTCGGATTCCTGCTCCGGCGTCTCGGCGTGGAACGGCGAGCGATAGAGGTAGGGCCCGAAGAAGCGCACGGCGCCCGAGTCGGGGGTGCCGTTGGCCCACCGACGAGGGTCGCCCGTCAGCGAGATCGCGGTCGATGTGGAGCCGTGGTAGCTGCGGTACATCGAGAGCACCTTGTGCCGACCGGTCGACTGGCGGGCCATGCGCACCGCGTACTCGTTGGCCTCGGCCCCGCCGTTCGTGAAGAACACCTTCTCGAAACCCTCGGGCGCGACCTCGACGATGAGCCGGGCGAGCTCGCCCCGCACGTCGTTGGCCATGGCCGGCTGGATCGTCGAGAGGCGCCCGGCCTGCTGCTGGATCGCCGAGACGAGATCAGGATGCTGGTGCCCGAGGTTCAGGTTCACGAGCTGGCTCGAGAAGTCGAGGTAGGCGTTGCCGGCGTAGTCCCAGAACGTCGCACCCCTGCCCGCCGCGACGGGCAGCGGGTCGATGAGTCCCTGAGCGCTCCAGGAGTGGAAGACGTGGCCGCGGTCGTCCGCCCGCACCTGCGCCTCCGCCTCGGGGGCGGGGAGCGGGTGCGATGCGCTGTGGCGATCGGTGAAGGTCGTCATGTCGTGTGTCGCTCTCTGACTCAGTGGTTGCTCGGGAAGCCCAGGTCGATCTGCGAGGGCGTGTGGTCGGGCCAGCGCGTGGTCACCACCTTCGACCGAGTGTAGAAGTGCACCGACTCGGGGCCGTAGATGTGCGAGTCGCCGAACAGCGAGTCCTTCCAGCCGCCGAACGAGTAGGCCCCGATCGGCACGGGGATCGGCACGTTGACGCCGACCATGCCGACCTCGATGTCGAACTCGTACTGACGGGCGGTGCCGCCGTCGCGCGTGAAGATCGCGGTGCCGTTGCCGTACGCGTTGGCGTTGACGAGGTCGACCGCCTCGGCATACGTCTCGACGCGAACCACCGAGAGCACCGGGCCGAAGATCTCGTCGTCGTAGACCCTCATGCCCGGGGCGACCTGATCGACCAGGCTGACTCCGATGAAGAAGCCCTCCGAGTCGAACTGCGTCGTCGTGCCGTCGACCACGACCGTTGCGCCCTCGGCCTCGGCTCCCGTGACGTACGAGGCGACGCGGTCGCGGTGCTCGCGCGTGATGAGCGGACCCATCTCGCTCGCGGCATCCGTGCCCGCACCGATCGTCAGGCCCTCGATGCGCGAGGCGATCGCTGTGACCAGTTCGTCGGCGATGTCGCCCACGGCGACCAGCACCGAGACGGCCATGCAGCGCTCCCCGGCCGAGCCGTAGGCGGCCGAGACAGCGGCGTCGGCCGCGGCGTCGATGTCGGCATCCGGCATCACGACCATGTGGTTCTTCGCGCCGCCGAGCGCCTGCACACGCTTGCCCGCGGCCGAGGCCCGCTGGTAGATCGAGCGCGCGATGGGTGTCGATCCGACGAAGCTGATCGCGTTCACCCGCGGCGACTCGAGCAGCGCATCGACGGCTTCCTTGTCGCCGTGCACGACATTGAGCACGCCGTCGGGAAGACCTGCCTCCTGGAAGAGCTTCGCGAGCCAGACGGCAGCTGACGGGTCCTTCTCGCTGGGCTTGAGCACGACCGTGTTTCCGCACGCGATCGCCGAGGCGACCATCCACAGCGGCACCATCACCGGGAAGTTGAACGGGGTGATCGCGGCGACCACGCCGACGGGCTGCTTGACCGAGTGCACGTCGACGCCGCGCGACACCTGCTCGCTGCGCTCACCCTTGAGCAGGTGCACCAGACCGGCGGCGAACTCGACGTTCTCGATGCCGCGCGAGACCTCGCCCGCGGCATCCGAGAGCACCTTGCCATGCTCCGACGTGACGATCGCGGCGAGCTCGGGCGTGCGCTCCTTGAGCAGCTGACGCAGGCGGAAGAACACGTCGGCGCGCTTGATGAGGCTCGTCTCGCGCCACGCGGGCAGAGCGGATGCCGCGGCGGCGATCGCCTGATCCACCTCGGCCGTCGAGGCGAAGGCGACCTGCTTGGTCACCTGTCCGGTGGCGGGGTCGAAGATCTGACCCGTGCGCGCCGCCTCGGCGGTCTCTGCTCCATTGATGATGTGACGGACGATGTCCACGGGACTCCCTCGCAGTGCGTGATCCGCATCGAACACTCTGACCGGGGTTCGATATGCTGGCTTCCTCCCATGATCACAGAGCACGAGGGGCTGGCCCGGTGTCAGAACGTAGCGAGATCAGCCGTATCCGGACAGATCGTCCGACGCTCGGTGTCCGTCTCACGGTCGCCGACGTGCTGGCCGAGCCCGCCGTGCAGGCGGGCGAACCCGAGGTGCTCGTCGGGGGTGCGGCATTGGACGCCGCGGTGCGGTGGGTGCACGTCTCCGACAGCGTGGGTGTCGCGCGTCTGCTCGACGGCGGTGAGCTGCTGCTGACGACGGGTGCCGGGTGGCCGTATGACGACCGAGAGCTGCGCACCTTCGCGTCGAGCCTGCATCGAGCGGGCACCGCCGGGATCGTCTTCGAGCTGAGTGCGGCCCGCCCAGCCGTGCCGCAGCCGGTCATCGACGTCTGCGCGACGGTGGGTCTCGCCCTCGTCGCCCTCACCCGCGAGGTGAAGTTCGTCACCGTGACCGAGGCCGTGCACCACGCCCTGATCGCCGCGCAGACGCAGGCGCTGCATGAGCGGCAGCATCTGCACGAGCTGTTCACCGCGCTGAGCCTGCAGGGGGCGCCGGCCGATGTCGTGGTCTCCGAGACCGCCAGGGCTCTCGGTGCGCCGGTGATCCTCGAGAATCTCGCGCGTGAGGTGATCGCGGCCGAGGGGCTCGGGATGCCGATCGCCGAGGTCCTCGGCCGGCGGGATGGCGCCGAGCAGGTTCCCGTGCAGGCCAGAGGAGTGCGCTGGGGCACGCTTCTCGCGCTTCCGGGCCCCGCACATCCCGCCGGCCGCGTCACCGTGCTCGAACAGGGGGCGACCGCACTCGCATTCGGCTGCATCGCCGACGGCGGTGACGCGGAGTGGTCGCTGCTCGCGCAGCGGGCCGTGATCGACGACCTGCTCGGCGCGCGGTTCGCCAGGGCGGAGGACATCGACGCCCGCCTGCGCGCAGGAGGATTCGCGCTCGCCGGGCGCCAGTGCCACGGGATCGTCGCCCGGGGCACGGCGTCGATCAGCGAACTCGCGTATCGCGCACGGCAGGCGGGCTTCGCCGTGATCGCCGCCCGCGTGGCTGACGATGACGTCGCGCTGCTGTCGCTGCCGGCATCCGCGGTGCTGTCCGACGAGGTGCTGCTGCGCATCGCCGGCTCCGATCGCGCCGTCTTCGTGGGACCCGTCGCCGACGACGTCATCGGCCTGCTCGCCTCGCTGCGCGCCGCACGCGACCTCGCCGACAGCGACGGGGCTGAGGCCGGGGCGAGGGTGCGTCGCGTCGATGACCGCCCGCTCGAACGCCTGGTCGCCACGCTGCGTGACGACCGCCGACTGCACGAGCACAGCGAGCGGATGCTGGCGCCGCTGATCCGCCATGACCAGGAGCGCCGAGGTGACCTGCTCGACGTGCTCTCGGCTCTCGTCGCCCACCCGGGCAACCGCTCGGCGGCGGCGGCAGCGAGTCACCTGTCACGGTCGGTGTTCTATCAGCGCCTCACTCTGATCGGGGATCTGCTGGGTGCAGACCTCGACGACGGCGAGACGATCGCAGCGCTGCACCTCGCCCTGCTCGCGCGGCGGCGCACCGCGGCATCCGCCTGAGCCGCCTCCGGGCATCGCGACACTTCGGGGGCCGACACGCCACATGTCGGACGCGCGTGCGCGGTGCGTCCGGCGCCTGGTGTGTCGGCCCCCGAAGTGGGCGTCAGAGCACCTGTCGCCCCCGAAGCGGGCGTCAGAGCACCGACTGCGCGTCGGTGAGGACGCTGCGCAGGATCTGTCCGATCTCGCGGAACTCGGCGGGGCCCACCGTCAGTGGCGGCGCGAGCTGGATCACGGGGTCTCCGCGGTCATCGGCGCGGCAGTAGAGCCCGGCCTCGAACAGTGCGGGGGAGAGGAAGCCGCGCAGCAGCCGTTCGGACTCGTCGTCGTCGAACGTCTCGCGCGTCGCCTTGTCTTTCACGAGCTCGATGCCGAAGAAGTAGCCGTCGCCGCGGACGTCGCCGACGATGGGCAGGTCGAGCAGGGTCTCGAGCTCGGCTCGGAACAGGGGCGAGTTCTCGCGCACCCGCTCGTTGAGGCCCTCTTCGTCGAAGATGGCGAGGTTCTCGAGAGCGACCGCCGCCGAGACGGGGTGACCGCCGAACGTGTACCCGTGCGGGAACGACACGTCGCCCTTCGAGAACGGCTCGTAGATGCGGTCGCTGATGACGGTCGCACCGATCGGCGAGTAGCCGCTCGTCATGCCCTTGGCGCACGTGATCATGTCGGGCACGTAGCCGAGGCCGGTGCACGCGAAGGTGTGGCCGAGGCGGCCGAACGCGCAGATGACCTCGTCGGAGACGAGCAGCACGTCGTGCCGGTCGCAGATCTCGCGCACCCGGGCGAAGTATCCGGGAGGCGGCGGGAAGCATCCGCCTGAGTTCTGCACCGGCTCGAGGAAGACGGCCGCGACCGTGTCTGCGCCCTCGAACAGGATCATCTCTTCGATGCGGTCGGCGGCCCAGCGCCCGAAGGCCTCGAGGTCGTCGCTCGGGCCACCCATCTCGGCTGCTCGGTAGAAGTTGGTGTTCGGAACCCGGAAGCCGCCTGGCGTGACGGGCTCGAACATCGACTTCATCGCCGGGATGCCGGTGATGGCGAGCGCACCCTGCGGGGTGCCGTGGTAGGCGACCGAGCGCGAGATGACCTTGTGCTTGGTGGGCTTGCCCATCAGCTTCCAGTAGTGCTTCGCGAGCTTGAACGCGGTCTCGACCGCCTCGCCGCCTCCGGTCGAGAAGAACACGCGGTTGAGGTCGCCGGGCGCCTCATCGGCCAGGCGATCCGCGAGCTCGATGGCCGCGGGGTGCGCATACGACCACAGCGGGAAGAACGACAGCTCGGATGCCTGCTTCGCTGCGGCCTCGGCGAGGCGGCGTCGTCCGTGCCCGGCGTTCACGACGAAGAGTCCGGCGAGGCCGTCGAAGTACTCCTTGCCCTTCGAGTCCCAGATGCGATGGCCGTCGCCCTTGACGATGATCGGCACACCGCTCTTCTCCATGGTCGACTGCCGTGTGAAGTGCATCCACAGGTGGTCCTTGGCCATGGCCTGCAGTTCGGCCTCGGACGGAGTCGTGCGTTGCGTGCTCATCTGGTCCCCCAGTTGTAGAGCTGCTTCTGCAGCTTGGCGTAGATGAAGGTCTCGGTCGACAGCACCCCGTCGATCGGGCGGATGTGGTCGTTGATGAGGGCGAGCAGGTCTTCGTCGTCCTCGCAGACGACCTCGGCGAGGATGTCGAACGAGCCGACGGTGATCACCACGTAGTCGATCGCGGCGATCTCGGAGATCGCCTCGGCGACCACGCGGGTGTCGCCCGAGACGCGGATGCCGATCATGGCCTGCCGGGCGAACCCCAGCTGCATCGGATCGGTCACCGCGACGATCTGCATCACTCCGGACTCGGTGAGACGCTGCACGCGCTGGCGCACGGCGGCCTCGCTCAGGCCGACCTCACGCCCGATGTCGGAGTACGAGCGTCGCCCGTCCTCCTGCAGCAGCTCGATGATCGTCTTGGCGACATCATCCAACGGGGGGTGCTTCTTCGAGGACGTCATGATGCGATCCTCGCACCGGAGCGAGCGCTCTTCAACCGATTCCGCAGATTTGCTGCAGTCGCACCCGGGCAAACCGCAGAATATCGCGGTTAGGAATCCAGCGGACCGAGCCAGGCGCTCGCTGCGGTGGAGTGCGCCGACTCGGGGTCGGACGGGTGGAAGGCCCCTGCGAGCACATCACGGTAGAGCCGCGACAGCTCGTTCGAGGAGAAGTACGAGCCACCGCCGGCGACCAGCATCGCCTGGTCGACGACGTGCTTCGACATCGTGATCGCCCGGTGCTTGACGCCCGAGAGCAGCGTGAACCACCGGGCGCCGTTGTCGACCTTCTCGTCGACATCGCGTGCGAGCGTGGCGATCTGCGGAGGAAGGGCATCGTATGCCAGGCCCATGTCGGCGATGCGCCAGCGGATGTCGGGGTCCTGGCTGTACGCGGCACCGGTCTTCTTCGAGCGGCGCTTCTGCGCGGTGAGCACCGCCAGATCGAGTGCGCGGCGCGCAATGCCGGTGTAGACCGAGGCGAGCAGGATCTCGAAGACCGAGAAGATGCCGAAGACGATCGGGTCGGGGTTGGGGCCCGGATCGATGCGGCGCACCACGTGCGCGGCATCCGCCGTGGCACCGTCGAGTCGAGTGGTGCGGCTCTGGGTGCCCCGCATGCCGAGGGTGTCCCAGTCGTCACCTGTGACGACCGCATCGGTGCGGTCGACGAAGGCGAAGACGAGCTTCGGGGCGTCGGCGCTCGTGGAGTCGAGTCCGTGCAGTCCGAGCTTCGTCCAGACCGGCGCGAGCGAGGTGAAGATCTTCGTGCCGGTGAAGGCGTAGCCACCGTCGGCGGTGGGCGCGGCATCGGTGTCGCTGCCGAACAGCACCAGGTCGTTGCCGCCCTCGCTGATGCCGAACGCGAAGACATCTCCGGCCACCGCGCCGTCCTGCACGAACTCGAGCCCGGGCGCTCCGCGGTCGGAGAAGACCTTGGCGACGCCCGTCCATACGAGGTGCATGTTGATCGCGAGCGCCGTCGCGGGGGCGGCGGTCGCGAGGCGCTGCTGGAGGATCGCAGCCTCGGCGAGGCCGAGACCCGCGCCCCCGCGGTCGGCGGGAACGAGGATCGACAGGTATCCGGCGTCGCGCAGCTCGTCGAGATCCTGTTGGGGGAAGGTGTTCTCGCGGTCGTGGATCGGAGCCCGCTCGCGGATGCGCTCGAGAAGGTCGTCGGGAAGGTACGCGGTCGGGTCGAACGTGCTCACGCGAGGGCCTCTCTCAGCTGTCGGACGGTCTCCTCGGGCTTGTCGCGGTGCAGCGAATGCCCGGCTCCCTCGACGACCGACATCGTGATGACCGGATTCGAGGCGAGCACGGACGCGGCGACATCGCCGGTGAAGATGCTGTAGACCGCCGGATCAGAGGCGATCACATGGGTGGGGACGGTCAGTCGCGCGGCATCCGCCGTGACATCCCAGGGAGTGTTCTGCGCACTCGTCTGCTCGACGGCCCACGCGCTCGCCCGGTGCACGGCATCGACCTTGAGCTCCCAGTCCTGCGGATGCCAGTGCGGATGCTCCTGCTGCACCAGCTCGACCCGGTTGTCGGCGAAGGCGCGCTCCTGACTCCGGCGCACGATCGCGGCATCGCGGCCGTCGACCAGGATCGCCGGGTCGAGCAGCACCAGGCGGCGGGTCCACTCGGGAGCGGATGCTGCGGCCGCAGTACCGGCAGCGCCGCCGAGCGAGTGGCCGACCACAGCGTCCCACGACCCGCCGCCGTCGGGCTCGGCCGCGACGAGATCTGCCGCGTAGGCGGCGACCGAGTAGTCGAGGGCCCGCGGGGCGTCGCCATGGCCGCGCAGATCGACGGCGGTCGCGTGCCATCCGGCGTCGGCGAGGGCCGCGCCTACACGCCACATGAGAGCGGCGGACGAGCCGAGGCCGTGCACGAGGAGCACCCGGCGGTCGGGCGTCGGGTCACCCCAGGAGATGCGGGGCAGCGTGAGCGGTGCGGGCATGCAGCAAGCCTACGACCGGGTCGTGCGGGTGAGGCGTGCCGAGCTCAGGCCAGCGGCGGCAGGTCGCCGTGCGTGGTCAGCACGCGCGCCGCCGCAGCGTGGCCGGCCGAGAGCCGCTCGGCGAGTGCCGCGCCCTCGAGCGTCGCGGCGAGGAACCCTGCTGCGAAGGCGTCACCGGCACCCACCGGCTCGACGACCTCGACCCGAGGTGCGCGCACGAACACCGGCTCGTCGTCGCCGTGGAACGCGGTCGCTCCGACGTCGCCGTCCTTCACGATGAGCAGACCGCAGTGCGGGAGGTGCGTGCGGATCTCGTCTGGAGTCGCGGTGCCCCAGATGCGCTCGGCCTCATCGCGCCCGACGAAGGCGATGTCGGCGGCATCCGCGAGGCGGGTCAGCGTCTCGGCCGCATCCTGCATCGTCCACAGTGCCCTGCGGTCGTTGACGTCGAACGAGACGAGTGCGCCGGCCGTCCGCGCGTCGACGAACAGCTGCTCGACCATCGCGCGGCAGGAGGCGGAGAGCGCGGGGGTGATGCCCGTCGTGTGCACGATGCGCACGCCCGCGAGTCGAGCGGCATCGAGGAACCCCGGCGCCATCAGCGATGCGGCCGACCCGCGCCGGTAGTAGTAGACGGATGACGACTCGATGCCCGGGTCCTTGAACATGACGCCGGTCGGAGCATCGGCATCCGTCGTCGCCCAGAGCTCGACGCCGCGTCGCGCGAGTTCGGTCGAGATGCGCACGCCGATCGGATCGTCCCCCAGGCGCGAGGCCCAGGCGGCCCGGTGGCCCGCCGCGACGAGTCCGACCGCGACATTTCCCTCTGCGCCGGCCAGCCCCAGTGCTGCCGTCTCGGTCTCTGCGAGCGGAGCGCCCAGGGCGGTGACGAGTCCCATGGACTCGCCGATGCAGACGACCTCGGGGGCGGCGGATGCGGGGGAGGGGGCAGAGCTCATGAAGGGGTGACCGCCAGGGGTTCGGTGTCGGGGTGAGGACTCGCATCGAGATGACGCAGATCGGGGAACGAGCGGACGAAGACGATAGAGACGACGAGTCCGGCCGCGGCGAAGAGCGTCGCGGCGAGATAGGCGCCGCGCGGATCCGTCGCATCGACGAGGAAGCCGGCGACGGCGGAGCCGGCTGCGGCGCCGATCAGCTGCCCGGTGCCGGCCCACCCGAACGCCTCGGCGGTCTCGCTGAACTTGACGCTCGCGGTCGTGATGGCGAACAGCACGGCGAGGGCCGGCGCGACTCCGATGCCGGCGACGATGAGCGTGCCGCCGAGCCAGAACTCGTTGAGGGAGAACATCGTGAGTGCGAGGCCGACCGTGACGATGGTGAGGCGGCGGGCCATCGCCCAGGGGCCGATCGGGATGTGTCCGAACGAGAGCCCGCCGGCGAGACTTCCGACGGCGAACACCGCGAGCACGAGGCCGGCCGCCAGGCTGCCGTGCTCGAACGTCGCGACGACGCCGACCTCGACCGCGGAGCACGCGCCGATGAGCAGGAACCCGATGACGGTGGCGAGCAGCACCGGCGGCTTGAGCACGACCTTGCCGAGGGCGCTGCGACTGCGCGGGATGCGCACGCGGCCGACCTCGGGAGAGAGGATGAACCACGCGCCGCCGCCGACCAGCACGACGGCGACGAGCAGGAGTCCCTCGGCCGTGCCGACCTGGGTCGACACGAGTGTGATCACGACCGGGGCGATGACCCAGATGATCTCCTGCAGCGAGGCGTCGAGGGAGAACAGCGGGGTGAGCTGCTTCGAGTTCACGAGCTTCGGATAGATGGTGCGCACGGCGGCCTGCACCGGCGGTGTCGAGAGGCCGGCGATCATGCCCAGCGCCATGTAGCCGGGGACGTTCAGGGGGAGGAGCGCGAGGCCGAGCACGGCGATCACGCACACGGTGAGAGTGAGGGTGAGCACGCGGCGCATGCCCCAGGCACCCATCCATCGACTCGTGATCGGGCCGGCGACGGCCTGCCCGACGCTGGTCGCGGCGAGCACCAGGCCGGCCGAGCCGTACGAGCCGGTCTGCTGTTCGACGTGCAGCAGGATCGCGAGCGAGGTCATCCCGTTGGGGAAGCGAGCGGTCAGCTGTGCCGCGATCATGCGCGCCACTCCGGGCGTGCGAAGAAGGTCGTTATATCCCGCCACGGGTCAACGCTACCGGGAGCCGCGGACGCCGGTCGAAGCGGCTCATGCCCGACACGCCGCGACACGCCCAAACCGAGTTTCCACAGAAAATCCGATGTCGGAGGTGGGCCGTATCGTCCGACCTGTGGATGGATCTCTCACAGGTCGTTCCCAGCCGCGATTTCTCGCGGTTCGGAGGTGCTCCCGAGGGGCCTCAGCCTGTGGAAGAAACGGTGGAGAACCTGTGTTGTACCAGTGGAGAGCGGTGGAAAACTACACGTATGTAACTACTACCCCTAGTGGTCACCCTGAATGTCCGTACCTATATGTAGTATTGAGATCCCGGTGAGGGTCTACCGGAAAACAGCCTGATTCAGATGCAGGCCAGAGATTTGAGGGGAAGCGAAAAGATGTCGATCACGGTCTACACGAAGCCGTCCTGCGTTCAGTGCAACGCCACCTACCGCGCGCTCGACGCCAAGGGCATCGAGTACGAAATCCTCGACCTGTCGGAAGACGCGAGCGCACTCGAGCAGGTCAAGGCGCTCGGCTACATGCAGGCGCCGGTCGTCGTCACCGACGAGGGCCACTGGTCGGGCTTCCGTCCCGACAAGATCGACGAGCTCGCCTCGCGTCTGGCGTGATCCGCCATGAGCGCCGTCGCGACCGCCGCGCCGCTCCTGGTCTACTTCTCGAGCGCCTCGGGTAACACCGCGCGTTTCGTCGAGAAGCTCGGGCTACCGGCCCGACGCATTCCCCTTCTCCGACAGCAGGAAGATCTCGTCGTCGACGAGCCCTTCGTGCTGGTCACCCCCACTTACGGCGGGGGTGAGGGGCGCGGCGTCGAACGAGGCGCGGTGCCCAAGCAGGTCATCCGGTTCCTCAACGACGAGCGCAACCGGAATCACATCCGCGGAGTCATCTCCGCGGGGAACACCAACTTCGGCGACTCGTTCTGTCTCGCCGGTGACATCATCAGCCGCAAGTGCAACGTGCCTCACTTGTATCGGCTCGAGATCTTCGGCACACAAGACGATGTTGATCGCGTGAGCGACGGATTGGAGCGACGGTGGGTACCGCAGTTGACGAGCAGGCAGGAACAGACTCAGTGACGGACACGGTGGCGTTCAAGATGAACCCGACCTACGAGGGCCTCGACTATCACGCCCTCAACGCGATGCTGAACCTGTACGACGCGAACGGGAAGATCCAGTTCGACGCCGACAAGCGGGCGGCACGCGAGTACTTCCTGCAGCACGTCAACCAGAACACGGTGTTCTTCCACTCGCTCAAGGAGCGTCTCGACTACCTCGTCGAGAAGGAGTACTACGAGCCCGCCGTGATCGAGCAGTACTCGCTCGAGTTCATCCAGAAGCTCAACGACCTCGCCTACAGCAAGAAGTTCCGCTTCGAGACGTTCCTCGGCGCGTTCAAGTACTACACGAGCTACACGCTCAAGACGTTCGACGGCAAGCGCTACCTCGAGCGCTTCGAAGACCGCGTCGTGATGACGGCCCTCGGCCTCGCCGGCGGCGACGAGAACCTCGCCGTCGCGCTGGTCGAGGAGATCATCTCCGGCCGCTTCCAGCCCGCGACGCCGACCTTCCTCAACTCGGGCAAGGCTCAGCGCGGCGAGCTCGTCAGCTGCTTCCTGCTGCGCATCGAAGACAACATGGAGTCGATCGCCCGCGGCATCAACTCCGCTCTCCAGCTCTCCAAGCGCGGTGGCGGCGTGGCACTGCTGCTCTCGAACATCCGTGAGGCCGGCGCTCCGATCAAGCAGATCGAGAACCAGTCGTCGGGCATCATCCCCGTGATGAAGCTCCTCGAAGACAGCTTCAGCTACGCCAACCAGCTCGGTGCCCGTCAGGGTGCAGGAGCGGTGTACCTCAACGCGCACCACCCCGACATCATGCGCTTCCTCGACACCAAGCGTGAGAACGCCGACGAGAAGATCCGCATCAAGACGCTGTCGCTCGGCGTCGTGGTTCCCGACATCACGTTCGAGCTCGCCAAGAACGGCGAGGACATGTACCTCTTCTCGCCGTACGACGTCGAGAAGGTCTACGGCGTTCCCTTCGGCGACATCTCGGTCACCGAGAAGTACCGCGAGATGGTCGACAACCCGCGCATCAAGAAGACCAAGATCAACGCGCGCGAGTTCTTCCAGACGATCGCCGAGATCCAGTTCGAGTCGGGCTACCCGTACATCATGTTCGAGGACACGGTGAACAAGGCCAACCCGATCAAGGGCCGCATCAACATGTCGAACCTCTGCAGCGAGATCCTGCAGGTGAACACGCCGACCACGTACAACGACGACCTGTCGTACGACCAGATCGGCAAGGACATCTCCTGCAACCTCGGCTCGATGAACATCGCGCTGTCGATGGATGCCGATGACCTGGGCCAGACGGTCGAGACGGCGATCCGTGCACTGAGCGCGGTGAGCGACCAGAGCCACATCCGCTCGGTCCGCTCGATCGAGGACGGCAACGACCGTTCGCACGCGATCGGCCTCGGCCAGATGAACCTGCACGGCTTCCTCGCTCGCGAGCACGTGCACTACGGGTCCGAAGAGGGCATCGACTTCACGAACATCTACTTCTACACGGTGCTGTTCCACGCGCTGCGCGCCTCGAACAACATCGCGATCGAGCGCAAGCAGGCCTTCGACGGCTTCGAGGACTCGACGTACGCGTCGGGGGAGTTCTTCGACAAGTACATCGAGCGCGCCTGGGTGCCCGAGACCGAGAAGGTCAAGGAGCTCTTCGCGGGCAAGCACATCCCGACGCAGGCCGACTGGGTGGCGCTGAAGTCGTCGATCCAGGAGCACGGCATCTACAACCAGAACCTGCAGGCGGTGCCCCCGACCGGCTCGATCTCGTACATCAACAACTCGACGTCGTCGATCCACCCGATCGCGTCGAAGATCGAGATCCGCAAGGAAGGCAAGCTCGGCCGCGTCTACTACCCGGCGCCGTTCATGACGAACGACAACCTGGAGTACTACCAGGACGCATACGAGATCGGCTACGAGAAGGTCATCGACACCTACGCCGCCGCCACCCAGCACGTCGACCAGGGCCTGTCGCTGACGCTGTTCTTCAAGGACACCGCCACGACGCGTGACATCAACAAGGCTCAGATCTACGCATGGCGCAAGGGCATCAAGACGATCTACTACATCCGTTTGCGTCAGATGGCGCTCGAGGGCACCGACATGACCGAGTGCGTCTCGTGCATGCTCTGATCCGGCTCTGACCACAAGAAACGACGAAGAACAATGACTCCTCACCCCCCGATCAAGCTGGTCGACAGCGTTCAGGCGATCAACTGGAACCGCATCCAGGACGACAAGGACCTCGAGGTCTGGAACCGTCTGGTGAACAACTTCTGGCTGCCTGAGAAGGTGCCGCTGTCGAACGACGTGCAGTCGTGGAACACGCTGACGCCCGAAGAGCAGCTGCTCACCATGCGCGTCTTCACCGGGCTGACGCTGCTCGACACGATCCAGGGCACCGTCGGCGCGGTGTCGCTGATCCCCGACGCGATCACCCCTCACGAAGAGGCCGTCTACACGAACATCGCGTTCATGGAGTCGGTGCACGCCAAGAGCTACTCCTCGATCTTCTCGACGCTCGCGTCGACGAAGGAGATCGATGAGGCCTTCCGCTGGTCCACGGAGAACCCGAACCTTCAGAAGAAGGCTCAGATCATCATGGATTACTACCAGGGTGACGACCCGCTCAAGCGCAAGGTCGCCTCGACGCTGCTCGAGTCGTTCCTGTTCTACTCGGGCTTCTACCTGCCGATCTACTGGTCGTCCAAGGCCAAGCTCACGAACACGGCCGACCTGATCCGCCTCATCATCCGCGACGAGGCCGTGCACGGGTACTACATCGGCTACAAGTTCCAGAAGGGTCTCGAGAACGAGACCGAAGAGCGCCGCCAGGAGCTGAAGGACTACACCTTCAACCTGCTGTTCGAGCTCTACGACAACGAGGTGCAGTACACGCAGGACCTCTACGACGGCGTCGGCCTGACCGAGGACGTCAAGAAGTTCCTGCACTACAACGCCAACAAGGCGCTCATGAACCTCGGCTACGAAGCGATGTTCCCCTCGACCGTCACGAACGTGAACCCGGCGATCCTGTCGGCTCTCTCGCCGAACGCCGACGAGAACCACGACTTCTTCTCGGGGTCGGGCTCCTCCTACGTCATCGGCAAGGCCGAGGCGACGGAAGACGACGACTGGGACTTCTGAGTCACCTGCTCAACATGATGAAGGGGGCGGATGCCACGGCATCCGCCCCCTTCATCATGTGACGGCTTCAGGTGCGCTCGTCGGCCAGGCGGGCTCGGCGCTCCTCTTCGCGCTTCGAGTAGGTGGCGGCGCGGATCGCATCATCGGACTCCAGACCAGTGCCCAAAGCCCCGCCGAGTGTCGCCGCCGATGCGACGAACCAGGTGAGCACGAACAGATCGCCGACTTCGACGGTTCGGCCGAGGGACTCGCTCATCACCGCCGTGTCGAGCACGAACAGCGCCCAGGCCAGATTCACGACGTACAGCGCCAGATAGCAGATGACGATGCCGATGGTCAGTGTCAGCAGCGTCGAGGTGTTGTAGAGACGGGACCTCTCACGGGCCAGGAGCGAGTCGTCGTCCGGACGGTCCCAGAGCCTGCCATCGATCACGATCCAGGCGATGATGATCGCGATGGAGGCGACTGTCGCCGCCACCAGACGCCAGCCCGACAGCGCGCTGGCGAGCGACCACACCGTCGGCTCGATCGTCGCCACCGCGCCGGTCGCAAGCGCCGCGATCAGCGCGGATTTGAGCCCGGCGGCGAGCATCCACGGACGGTTGGCCAGCACCATCCCCAGAAGCACGCGCCCGCGTGCGCTGAGCCCAGGCAGTGGCAGGCGCTGCTCCTCCGGCGAGGCGGGCTCGGCCATCCCGTCGACGAGTCCCCGCACCGCGTGGCGGGCGCGGCTGCGCACTCGGAACCCGCCCAGCGCGGGCAGCGACAGCACCGCGGACTGGCGACCAGGATCGATCGCCGCCAGCAGGTAGCGGCCGTCGTCGTCGCGAAGCGGAAGCTCCGTGACACCGATGACGAGATCCCACCCGTTCTGCTCAGCGTGCGCACGTAGCCGCTCCAGGGCGACGTCGACGTCTTCAGACCCGAGGGTGAACGGCTCGCTGACGAGTTCGATGATCCAGCTGTCTGCCGCAGCGGCGATCGGTGGCGTGAGGTCGGTCATCCGGCGCGCGACGGCGGTGGGCGAAGCCGGGTCGGCCACGAGGCCCACTCGGATCGGCTCCATCTCCGCAACCTACACCCGCCTCGCGTCGGCCGCATCGGCTTCTGTGATCGCTTCTTCCAGGGATCACCCGACGAGTGGGCCGCCTCTCCGCCAGTAGCCGAGGAAGGAGACGCGATCCTTTGCGATGCCGATGTCCGAGGTCAGATATCGGCGGATGCCGGTGGTCGCGCTGGACTCGCCCGCGATCCACGCATAGAAACCGGTGTCCTCGCGGGCGGATGCACCGTGGGCGGCACCCCAGGCGTGCACCGCCCGTTCGATCGCCTCCGAGTCACCGGCATCGCGCAGCACACGGTGCACGCGCGCCGTGTCGGGGGCCGCCGGCGAGACGAGATCATCGGCGGGGTCGCCGCACTCGAGGAAGACCTCGGCGCGAGCGCCCGGCGCGAGGGAATCGAGGATGCCGCGCACTGCGGGGAACGCGGTCTCATCGGCGACGATCAGGAACCGATGCGCGTCTCCCGGTTGCCAGTGCAGCCCGTACCCGGTCCACCTCATCCGCGCGTCCGGCCCGTTGACGACGAGGCGGTCACCAGGGGAAGCCGCAGCCGCCCATGCCGAGGCGGGGCCGGCGGGCTCGTGGAGGAAGAAGTCGATGTCGATCTCGGCATCCTCCGCTCTGATCGCGGACGGCGTGTACGTGCGGAGCACATTGCGCTCGTCCTCCGGGAGGGAGCGCCACCGCGTGTACCAGTCGGAGGGATGCGGCGTCGGCTCGTCGAGCAGCCCGAAGTCGGCGATGCTGCCGTCCGCCAGAGGCAGGACGACTTTGATCCGCTGATCCGTGCCCCAGTCGGCGAAGTTCCGCAGACTCTCTCCGCCCAGAGTCAGCCTGACGAAGTGCGGGCTGAGCATCACCCGCGCTCGGACCTCGACCGGGAAGGCGCTGTAGGCCCAGGGGCGCTCGGTGGTCATGATCGCACTCCGGCAGGAGCCGACCCGCGCAACGGCACGACCAGCGGTCCTCCGGTGACAGGGTCTTCGATCACGACGTTCGCGAGGCCGAACACCTGCTGCACCCGTTCGCTCGTGATCACCTCACTCGGCGGGCCCTCGGCGACGATGCGCCCATCGCGCATCGCGATGATGTGGCTCGCGTAGCGCGCGGCGTGATTGAGGTCGTGCAGCACGGCGACGAGAGTGCGGCCCTGAGCGTTGAGGTGCGCGAGCAGTTCCATGAGATCCACCTGGTGGGCGACGTCGAGGAACGTCGTCGGCTCGTCGAGCAGCAGCAGGTCGGTCTCCTGCGCGAGGACCATGGCGACCCAGACGCGCTGACGCTGGCCCCCTGAGAGAGCGTCCACCGGGCGGGACGCGAGGTCTGCGGTGCCGGTCGCGTCGAGAGCATGCTGCACGGCCCTCTCATCAGCATCCGACCATTGCCGCATCAGGTTCTGATGCGGGTAGCGCCCGCGGGCGACCAGGTCGGCCACGGTGATGCCGTCCGGTGCTGTCGCGCTCTGGGGAAGCAGCCCCAGCCGGCGGGCCACCTCCTTCGCC
>NZ_JBLWII010000010.1:0-8581 GCF_051365005.1 Microbacterium sp. K2
CCGCGGGCGACCAGGTCGGCCACGGTGATGCCGTCCGGTGCTGTCGCGCTCTGGGGAAGCAGCCCCAGCCGGCGGGCCACCTCCTTCGCCGGGTACTCGCTGATCGACTTGCCGTCGAGCACCACGCGCCCGCTCGACGGAGGCAGCAGGCGCGACAGGCCGCGCAGCAGCGTGGACTTGCCGCAGGCGTTCGGGCCGATGATCACCGTGAAGCCCCCGGTCGGCACGGCCACAGAGAGGTCGCGGACGATGTCGGTGCGATCGTACGTCAGCGTGATCCCCTCCGCTCTCAGGCGCGAGGCGGACGTGGGGTCGGTCGAGGGCGGGTTCTCAGGCACGGCGGCGGATCTCCAGGACGATCATCAGGACGAGGTAGGCGCCACCGACCGAGACGGTCACGACGCCGACAGGAAGAGCAGTAGGCAGCAGGTGCTGAGCGATGAGGTCGGCACCGAGCAGGAGGACTCCTCCGAACAGTGCAGACAGCATCAGCGAGAGGTGCGGAGTGCGGGCCACGAGGCGCGCGATCTGCGGCGCGGCGAGCGCGACGAACGCCACGGGGCCGGCGACGGTCGTCGCGGCGGCGACGAGTGCGACGCCGATGAGCAGCGCGACGGCGCGGATCCGGCCCGGTCGAGCCCCCGAGGCCGCCGCCATATCGTCACCCAACTCGAGCTGACGCAGTCGCGGCACAAGCAGGAGGGCTGCGACAGCGAACGGCAGCGCGCACAGCAGCGCTCCCGCGAGCGGACCCGCGCTGACGCCGTTCAGCGACCCGGTGCCCCAGGCCGAGGCGAACATCGCGGTCTCCAGCTCGATCTGCAGCAGCATCCAGGTGTTCAGAGAAGCGAGGATCGCCGAGACGCCGATGCCCACGACGATGAGGCGGAAGCCCTGCACGCCGCCTCGTGCGGAGAGCAGCCAGATCACCAGAGCCGTCACGAATCCGCCGATCAGAGATCCGGCGGTGAGCACCGGCCAGCTCCCTGATGCGAGCACCAGTGCGATCAGCATGCCGGTGAAGGCGCCGTTGGACAGCCCGAGGATGTCCGGGCTCGCGAGCGGATTCCTCGTCACGGTCTGGAACAGCGCGCCGGCGATGCCGAAAAGCGCGCCGACCGTGATCGCAGCCAGTGTCCGAGGAAGTCGCCAGTCGATCACGACCGTGCGGTGCAGGGCGTCGCCCCCGCCGACGAGAGTCTGCACGACCTGCTGCGGGGTGAGCGGATAGCTCCCCATTCCCAGAGCCAGAACGCCCATGACACCCAGAGCGGCCGCGGTCACGAGGCCGATGAGGATGCTGCGCCGGCGCACCGGCATCCGCAGCGGGCCCAGGCGCATGATCATCTTCGGGCGGGCGACATCGACGACTGCCGAGGCGGTGGGTGCGCTCACAGTGCGCTCACCCGCCGCTGCCGCGCCAGCACGATCAGCACCGGCGCGCCGATGAACGCCGCGACGATTCCGACGGGCACCTCTGCCGGGGCGATGATGACCCGGCCGAGGACGTCGGCGAGAAGCAGGATCACGGGTGCCAGCACCGCGGAGAGCGGCAGGATCACCCGCTGGTCCACGCCGAACGTCCAGCGGATCACGTGCGGCACCATCAATCCGATGAACGAGATCGGACCGGCGAGGGCGGTGGCTGCGCCCGCGAGCAGCGTGACGGCGATGATCACCCCGATGCGGATGCCGGCGACGTTCGCGCCCTGTGCCCGCGCGACGTCTTCGCCGAGGCCGACGGCATTCAGGCCCGGACCGAGCAGCAGCGCGAGCACGAGCCCGACAGCGACGAACGGGAGGATCGGAAGGGTGACATCGAAACCGCGACCGAGGAGCGATCCCGCGTTCCAGCTGCGCATCGAGTCGAAGGCATCGGGGTCGCTGAGGGAGACGCCCGTCGTGATGCCGGAGAGCACGGCTCCGAGTGCGACCCCGGCGAGCGTGAGACGGAGCGGATCGGCGGACCCGCGCCCGGCCGAGCCGATGAGGTACACGGCGACCGTGACGATGAGGGCCCCGAGGAACGCGAGCCAGACGAACTGCGACACATCGCGCAGGCCGAGCAGGCTCACTCCGAGGGCGACCGCGAGCGCGGCGCCGGCGTTCACGCCGAGGATGCCCGGGTCGGCGAGCGGATTGCGGGTGAAGGCCTGGATGAGAGCGCCGGCCACGCCCAGCGCCGCACCGGCGACGAGCCCCGTGACGGTCCGAGGTATGCGCAACTCGAACAGGACGTAGTCCGTCTCCGGAGTGCCCCCGCCGCGCAGCGTCCTCCAGACAGCCTCGGGGGAGAGGGGATTGGCGCCGATCGCAAGGGAGAGGATGACAGCGACTGCGAGTAGAGCGAGGAGGATGATCGCACCGCCGACTGCTCGAAGGCCGCGCCGGGGACCCCGCACCTGCGGAGTCCCCGATGTCTCGACCGAGGCGAGAGCGGTCACCGGCTCTCTTCGAGGTATGCCTCGATGTCGTCGAGCACGGCCTGCGCACCCTTCGGTCCGACTCCCGACACCCAGTAGCTCGTGTCGACAGGGGTGACCGAAGGGAAGGCCGCGGCGTTCTGTGTGATCGCGGCGGGGATCTCCGAGGCGTCGTCGACATCGGTCACGGTGACGAACACGTGGTCGGCTTCGGCCGAGACGATGTTCTCGGGCGAGATGTCGGCCTGCAGGCCGTCGGCCCACTCCTGCTCGGGGATCGTGAACCCGGCGCATTCGAGGAGGCTGCCCGAGAACGACACCGGCCCGTAGAGGCTGAGGGTCGTCTCGTCGCGGGGACGGATCAGCTGCGCGGTCTCGCCGTCGACCTCGTACTCGCCGGCCAGGGACTCGCAGCGCTCGTCGACTTTCGAGAGCAGATCGGCGACCTCCTCTTCGCGGCCCAGCGCGTCACCGATGAGCATCGCGTTGTCTCGCCAGGGGTCGGCCTGCGTCTCGATGAAGACCGTGGGGGCGATGGCGGAGAGCTGCTCGTAGAGCTCGGAGTGCCGGGCCTCGGTGCCGAGGATCAGGTCGGGTTCGAGCGCGGCGATGGCCTCGAGGTCGGGTTCGGGAACCGTGCCCACGGGCTCGACGCCGTCGGCTCCGAGATACGCGGGCGCACCTGCGACGTTGCTCGCGACCGCCGCGCCGACCGGCTCGATGCCGACCGCGACGGCAGTGTCGAGCTCGAGCGGTTCCAGAGTCACCACGCGCTGGGGCTCGTCGGGGACGGCGGTGGTGCCGCGGGCGTGCTCGACGTCGTGAGTGCCGGCGGACTCGCCCGGCGCATCGGTGGCGGCGGTCGGCTCAGGGGCGCAGCCGGCGAGCAGAAGCAGCGCGCAGGCTGCGGCGGCGACAGCCGTGGAGGCACGATGGCGGAGGCGGGAGGGCATGGTGAATGACCTTTCGGGACCGGGGAGGGGAACGACATCGATCGAATCAATGTTGGTTAGGCAACCCTAACAGCCCCGCTCTTCGCCCGCGCAATATGACGCTCCCGCCCAGCCTTCCGGTGCTGCTCGCGTGCCTCCAAGGCAAGGGGTGAAAACCGGGGGTGAAAACGCCCCGTTCGCGCGGGTAGGAACCCGCCCGCAAGGCAGTCTTGCGAAGGCCCGATTCGAGCGCGCGGTCAGTCGACAGCGCTCCAGGGATGCCGCCGAAGGGGGTGGCGGGCCCCGTGTGCGCGAGCGCGCACCGGATGCGACCAGGGGAGAGCAGTCGTGAGTATTCGTGGTGCGCGAAAGCGCCATCAACCGACCGAGACAGAGCAGGCGACGCCACGCTGGGGGAGGCGTGCACGCAAGCTCGTCAGCGGCATCGTCACCACCGCGGTCGTCGCATCGTCGATGATCTTCATCGGCGGCACGGTCACGGCCGCCCCCGCAGCAGCGGCCGATCCGTTCCTCTGCACGCCGGGAGCGGTCTTCGTGCAGAGCTCGACCGAGATCCGCGAGTTCGCGGTCAACGAGCAGGGAGGTGCGCCCGGTGACGGCGGCACCCTCGGTACGGTCAGCTTCGGCACCGACCACTCCGACAACGGTCTCGGCATCTCGGCCGGCGGTCGCTACGCGTACACGGTCACGAACAGCTCGTCGAACAAGGTGCTGGCGAAGCATGACCGTGTCACCGACGAGACCACGCGCACCTCGTTCACACTGAACTCCGCCGTGCTGCGCGGCGCCGTCAACCCGGTGACCGGGGTGTACTACTTCGCGAGCGGCACCGCCGACAACGCGATCAACATCTACGCCTGGAATGAGAGCGTCACGCCGCAGACCTACGTGCAGGTCGGCACCCTGCGCCCCACCGCCGGCAGCAGCGCCTTCGGTGCGAACGGCGACATGGCCTTCAGTGCATCGGGACAGCTGGTCCTCGTCGCCGACCAGTACATCTACTCGGCCGACCTGCCCACCGCTCTTGAGTCGAGCACGGCCACCCTCGACGCCAAGCAGGTGCACGACATGGGCGCCGGTGTGCAGGGCAACGGCATCGCCTTCGGCAACCGAGGACACCTCTTCGTCTCGGTCTCGGGCGGCGGCAGCCGCATCATCGAGGTCGACCTCCCCCGGGGTCAGACGGTCAACACGACCTCGCTCGGCAGCTTCGCGCCGACCGACATGTCGAGCTGCACCTTCCCGAACACGCTCACGCTCAAGAAGGACCTGCCCGAGGGGCGCCACGCGCCGACCGACCAGTTCACCCTCGGCATCCAGGCGCCTGCGGAGTACAGCGTCGCGCAGACCGCGAACACCACGACCGGTGACGAGCCGGGCCTGCAGGCGGACTACGCCGGTCCGGTCTTCACGAACCAGGGAGACACGTTCGGCCTCTCCGAGGCCGCCGCAGGATCCGCCGATCTGACCGGCTATGACGCCTCTCTCGTGTGCGAGCAGGTCAACCCCGATGGCTCGACCACCCCGGTGGCCGTGACCGCGACGGGCGAGGTCACCCAGCCTGCGGGTGCTCTCGGCACCGACGTCACGTGCACCTACTCCAACGTCCGCCTGGCTCCCGGGCTCGACCTGCGCAAGACCTCCGACCCGGTGAACGGCACGGCCGTCCAGGCCGGGCAGCGGATCACCTACCAGGTCGCCGTGGAGAACACCGGGAACACAGTGCTGGATGACGTCGAGGTCGCCGACGACCTGAGCGGCGTCTTCTCGTTCGCCGAGTATCAGGACGACCTCGCGACGACCGTCGACGGCATCGATCTCGTCGACAGCGGTGCCGCCATCGCCGACGACATGCTCACGTGGACGAGCGCCCTCGAACCGGGGCAGATCATGACGTTCACCTATTCGGTGATCGTCGATGAGGATGTCGAGGGTGAGACCATCGCGAACAGCGTGACCGCCTCGGGCACGCCTCCCGGTGGCGACCCGATCGTTCCGCCTGCCGTCGTTACCGAGCACCCGGTCGCGGGCTTCACCGTCACCAAGACCGCCGACCCCGCGTCGGGCACCGTGGTGGAGCCGGGCCAGGTCATCGACTACACCGTGACCGGCACCAACACCGGCGCGACCACCCTCGACCCGGCATCCATCGCCGACGACCTCGCCGAGGTGCTCGCGCACGCTGACTACAACGCCGACATCGCGACCGCGATCGACGGCATCCCGGTGCTCACCGGCGGGGCGACCCTCACCGGCACCGACCTCGCCTGGAGCGGCACGCTGCAGGCCGGGCAGGTCGTGACGATCACCTACTCGGTGACCGTCGCTGAAGACGCCTCCGGCGAGGTGCTCAGCAATGTCGCTCCTGGCACCGCCACCCCGACGACGCCGAACCCTGCCGACCCGACGGGCCCGCAGATTCCCGGCGAGCCGATCGTTCCTCCGACGGCGGTCACCCAGCACCCCGTGCTCGGGTCGGGCTTCACCATCAGCAAGACCGCCGACCCGGCATCCGGCACCGCTGTCTCGGCCGGAGACACGATCGAGTACACGGTCACCGGAACCAACACCGGCGACACCGACCTCTCGCCGGTGACCATCACCGACGACCTCACGGCAGTGCTCGACGACGCCGCCTACAACGACGACGTCACGGCCGACCGCGGCAGCGCGGATGTGGCCGACGGAACGCTGACCTGGACGGGCTCCATCCCGCAGGGAGAGTCCGTCACGATCCGCTACTCGGTGACCGTCGACGCGGGCGTCGAGAGCGCCCTGCTCCGCAACGTCGTGAACGGCGAGGCTACCCCGCGGATCCCCGTCGACCCGAGCGACCCCGATGGCCCGACGACTCCCGGCACGCCGATCACTCCGCCGCAGGTCGAGACCACGCATCCCGTCGTCGACACCGGTTTCGAGGTCACCAAGACGGCTGACCCGGCATCGGGCACGGCCGTGAGCCCCGGCGACACCATCGCGTACACGGTCACGGGAACGAACACGGGCAACACCGCGCTCGACCCCGCGACGATCACCGACGACCTGTCTGCAGTTCTCGCGAGCGCCGCCTTCAACGGCGATGTGTCGGCGACGACCGGCACGATCGACGTGACCGGAACCCAGCTCAGCTGGACCGGTGCACTCGGCGCCGGGGAAGACGTCGTGATCACCTACACGGTGACCGTGAACGACGACGCCACCGGCGTGCTGCTCCGCAACACCGCCGAGGGTGCGGCCACGCCGCTGATCCCGTCGGACCCGACCGACCCGGGGAGCCCGACCACTCCGGGCGCGCCGGTGTCACCGCCGCCGGCGTCGACCCAGCATCCGGTCGTCGCCCCCGGATTCGAGGTCAGCAAGACCGCCGACCCGGCATCGGGAACGACCGTCGACCCCGGCAGCGTGATCGAGTACACCGTGACCGGCACGAACACGGGTGACACCGTGCTCGACCCGGCGGAGATCTCGGATGACCTCGCCGGTGCGCTGACGAACGCCTCGTACAACGACGATGTGGCTGCCACGCGCGGCACCGCCACAGTGGCCGACAGCGCCCTCGTCTGGACCGGTTCTCTCGAGCCGGGCGAGAACGTCGTGATCACCTACTCGGTGACCGTCGACGGCGGCGCCGGTGGCGCGACCATCACGAACACGGTGACGGGCGAGGCGACCCCGCGGGTGCCGACCGCTCCGAGTGACCCGGAGAGCCCGACGACACCGGGAACGCCGATCGTCCCGCCGACCGTGATCACCGAGCACCCGGTCAACGTGCCCGGCTTCGAGTTCTCGAAGACGGCCGATCCGGCAGCCGGAACCGCCCTGGATCCGGGTGACGTGATCACCTACGTGCTGACCGGCGTGAACACCGGTGAGACGGCGCTCGACAGCGTCGAGATCGTCGACGACCTCTCCGGGGTTCTCGATCACAGCTCGCTCGACGGCGATCCTGTCGTGGCGATCGTCGGTGGCACGGCCGCGCCTGCCGTGGTCGACGGCGACGAGCTCTCCTGGACGGGCGCTCTCGCGGTCGGACAGACGGTCACCATCACCTACTCGGTGACGGTCGGACCGGATGCCGCCGGCGAACTGCTCGAGAACTCGGCGACCGCCGTCGCGACGCCTCCGGGCGGCGAGGAGATCACGCCTCCGCCGGTCACGACCACGAACCCGGTCAACCAGCCCGGCTTCTCGGTGTCGAAGAGCGCCGCGCCCGCTCCGGGCACGGCCGTCGACCCCGGCACCGTCGTCACCTACACGGTGACGGGCGTGAACACCGGCGAGACCGCGCTCGACCCCGTCGCCATCGTCGACGACCTGTCGGGAGTGCTCGACGACGCCGAGTTCAACGACGACGCGGTCGCCCTGGTCGACGGTTCGCCTGCGGCTGCTCCGGCACTCGCGGACGAGACGCTGTCGTGGACGGGGGTGCTCGAGATCGGCGAGACCGTCTCGATCACCTACTCGGTGACCGTGAACGGGGATGCCGGTGGCGAGACGCTCGAGAACTCGGTGACGGGCAGTGCGACTCCTCCCGGAGGAGTGCCGCCGATCGAGACGCCCCCGGCGGTCACGGTGAACCCGATCAACGAGCCCGGCTTCGAGCTCGTCAAGACGGCCGACCCGGCCTCGGGAACCCGTGTCGACCCCGGTAGCGTCATCACTTACACGGTGACCGGCATCAACACCGGTGCGACCGCGCTCGACCCTGTGACGATCGGTGACGACCTCTCGGGCGTGCTCGCTCACGCCGCCTACAACGGCGATGTGTCGGCCGTCGTCGACGGCGCGGCCGTCGCGGCACCGATCGTCGTGGGTGACGAGCTCTCGTGGCAGGGCGCTCTCGCGGTCGGCGAACGGGTCGCGATCACGTACTCCGTGACGGTGGATGCCGACGCGGGCGGCGAGACGATCTCGAACGTCGCCGAGGGCAGCGCCATCGCTCCCGGCGGTGCCGAGCTCACGCCGCCTCCCGCGTCGACGGAGCACCGTGTCGGCGCCCCGGGCTTCACCTTCGCGAAGACCGCGAACGTGGACTCCGGAACGGCCGTGGCGGTGGGCAGCGTGGTCACCTACACGCTGACCGGCGTCAACACCGGTGAGACGGACCTCGACGAGGTCGTCGTCACCGATGATCTCGCCAAGGTGCTGGGTCACGCAGCGCTCACGGGTGCCGTCAGCGCGACCGTCGGGGGCCACGCGGTCGAG
>NZ_JBLWII010000011.1:0-3228 GCF_051365005.1 Microbacterium sp. K2
GTCTGGCTGGGAGCCTCTCACCCGAAGGTATGGAAATCTCATCTTGAGGCCGGCTTCCCGCTTAGATGCTTTCAGCGGTTATCCATCCCGAACGTAGCTAATCAGCGGTGCTCCTGGCGGAACAACTGACACACCAGAGGTTCGTCCAACCCGGTCCTCTCGTACTAGGGTCAGATCCTCTCAAATTTCCTACGCGCGCAGCGGATAGGGACCGAACTGTCTCACGACGTTCTAAACCCAGCTCGCGTACCGCTTTAATGGGCGAACAGCCCAACCCTTGGGACCTACTCCAGCCCCAGGATGCGACGAGCCGACATCGAGGTGCCAAACCATGCCGTCGATATGGACTCTTGGGCAAGATCAGCCTGTTATCCCCGAGGTACCTTTTATCCGTTGAGCGACAGCGCTTCCACAAGCCACTGCCGGATCACTAGTCCCGACTTTCGTCCCTGCTCGACCTGTCAGTCTCACAGTCAAGCTCCCTTGTGCACTTACACTCGACACCTGATTGCCAACCAGGTTGAGGGAACCTTTGGGCGCCTCCGTTACTTTTTGGGAGGCAACCGCCCCAGTTAAACTACCCACCATGCACTGTCCCTGAACCGGATTACGGTTCGAAGTTAGATATCCAGAGTGACCAGAGTGGTATTTCAACAATGACTCCACATGAACTGGCGTCCATGCTTCACAGTCTCCCACCTATCCTACACAAGCCACACCGAACACCAATACAAAGCTATAGTAAAGGTCACGGGGTCTTTCCGTCCTGCTGCGCGTAACGAGCATCTTTACTCGTAATGCAATTTCGCCGAGTTCGCGGTTGAGACAGTTGGGAAGTCGTTACGCCATTCGTGCAGGTCGGAACTTACCCGACAAGGAATTTCGCTACCTTAGGATGGTTATAGTTACCACCGCCGTTTACTGGGGCTTAAATTCTCAGCTTCGCCTTGCGGCTAACCGGTCCTCTTAACCTTCCAGCACCGGGCAGGCGTCAGTCCGTATACATCGTCTTGCGACTTGGCACGGACCTGTGTTTTTAGTAAACAGTCGCTACCCACTAGTCTCTGCGGCCTCCAAACGCTTTCGGAGCAAGTCCTAATACGTCGAAGGCCCCCCTTCTCCCGAAGTTACGGGGGCATTTTGCCGAGTTCCTTAACCACGATTCTCTCGATCTCCTTGGTATTCTCTACCTGACCACCTGAGTCGGTTTGGGGTACGGGCGGCTTGAACCTCGCGTCGATGCTTTTCTTGGCAGCATAGGATCATCCACTTTCTATCCGCATCGTGTCTCAGCCTATGTGAGAGACGGATTTGCCTATCTCTCGGCCTACGCACTTGCACCGGGACAACCATCGCCCGGCTGGACTACCTTCCTGCGTCACACCTGTTAATACGCTAACCGCACCAGAATGGGGTCGTGCGCTAGGCCCAACGCGTCACCCCGAAGGGATCAGTCACTGGGATTCAGACACTTAGCACTACTGGATTAGTTTGGGCGGTTCTTCGCCGGTACGGGAATATCAACCCGTTGTCCATCGACTACGCCTGTCGGCCTCGCCTTAGGTCCCGACTTACCCAGGGAAGATTAGCTTGACCCTGGAACCCTTGGTCTTTCGGAGGACGTGTTTCTCACACGTCTTT
This sequence comes from Microbacterium sp. K2, assembly GCF_051365005.1. Taxonomy (NCBI): domain Bacteria; kingdom Bacillati; phylum Actinomycetota; class Actinomycetes; order Micrococcales; family Microbacteriaceae; genus Microbacterium; species Microbacterium sp. K2. The sequence continues at coordinate 1,642 of NZ_JBLWII010000011.1, forward strand.
CGCTACTCATGCCTGCATTCTCACTCGTGTAGCCTCCACGGCTGGTTTACACCGCCGCTTCGCTGGCCACACGACGCTCTCCTACCCATCAACACGGCTGGACCACGAAGGCCTACCAATAATGTCAATGCCACAACTTCGGTGGCGTGCTTGAGCCCCGTTACATTGTCGGCGCGGAATCACTTGACCAGTGAGCTATTACGCACTCTTTCAAGGGTGGCTGCTTCTAAGCCAACCTCCTGGTTGTCAAGGCAACTCCACATCCTTTCCCACTTAGCACGCGCTTTGGGACCTTAGTTGGTGGTCTGGGTTGTTTCCCTCTCGACTATGAAGCTTATCCCCCACAGTCTCACTGCTGCGCTCTCACTTACCGGCATTCGGAGTTTGGCTGACGTCAGTAACCTTGTAGGGCCCATCGGCCATCCAGTAGCTCTACCTCCGGCAAGAAACACGCAACGCTGCACCTAAATGCATTTCGGAGAGAACCAGCTATCACGAAGTTTGATTGGCCTTTCACCCCTATCCACAGCTCATCCCCTCAGTTTTCAACCTAAGTGGGTTCGGTCCTCCACGACGTCTTACCGTCGCTTCAACCTGGCCATGGATAGATCACTTCGCTTCGGGTCTAGGACATGCGACTGAATCGCCCTATTCAGACTCGCTTTCGCTACGGCTACCCCTCAACGGGTTAACCTCGCCACATATCGCTAACTCGCAGGCTCATTCTTCAAAAGGCACGCTGTCACAGCTACTAAGGCTGCTCCAACGGTTTGTAAGCAAACGGTTTCAGGTACTATTTCACTCCCCTCCCGGGGTACTTTTCACCTTTCCCTCACGGTACTTGTCCGCTATCGGTCATCTGGGAGTATTTAGGCTTATCAGGTGGTCCTGACAGATTCACACGGGATTTCACGGGCCCCGTGCTACTTGGGATACTCTTCGCGCCAAGGGAGGCATTTCGACTACGGGGTTGTCACCCTCTATGACCGGCCTTTCAAGACCGTTCGTCTATACCATCTTGTAACGCCGCCATCTCGGCAGAGATGACTGAAAAGTCCCACAACCCCCAACGTGCAACGCCTGCCGGCTATCACACACGCTAGGTTTAGCCTGTTCCGGTTTCGCTCGCCACTACTAACGGAATCGCGGTTGCTTTCTCTTCCTGTGGGTACTGAGATGTTTCACTTCCCCACGTTCCCTCTACCCGCCCTATATATTCAGGCGGGAGTCACTAGGTCGGCACGCCGCCCAGCGGGGTTTCCCCATTCGGACACCCTCGGATCAAAACTTGCTTATCAGTTCCCCGAGGCTTATCGCAGATTGCTACGTCCTTCTTCGGCTCCAGATGCCAAGGCATTCACCGTTTGCTCTTAAAGACTTGATAAATCACATGAGTTTGAATCAGAATCGACACCAGACACACGGCCTGGCTTGAAATTGACTAATGATCTTTAAGATCATCTTGTGCAACCGACAAAAGCCGGCTGCAAGATGCTCGCGTCCACTGTGTAGTTCTCAAAGTACGGGCGGTACCCCTTCTCGCCTCCCCCACAAGGGAAACAACAAGAGGCCCAGAGGTACAGAAAC
>NZ_JBLWII010000012.1:0-1991 GCF_051365005.1 Microbacterium sp. K2
AATCCTTGCGGATCCGCATCCGGTCCCTCAGGACCCAACAGCGTGCAGATGCGACACCCGAAACCCTCCCCGTTCCCACCGCAAGCGGTGTACTAAGCGAGAGCTTCTTCCTTCGCACCATGTCAAATGTTCCACCCATGAGCTCCCAGCGAGAAACGAACGTCCTCGATCTGGGTTCTGGACTCCGAAGAGTCAGATGCTCCTTAGAAAGGAGGTGATCCAGCCGCACCTTCCGGTACGGCTACCTTGTTACGACTTAGTCCTAATTACCGATCCCACCTTCGACGGCTCCCTCCACAAGGGTTAGGCCACCGGCTTCAGGTGTTACCGACTTTCATGACTTGACGGGCGGTGTGTACAAGACCCGGGAACGTATTCACCGCAGCGTTGCTGATCTGCGATTACTAGCGACTCCGACTTCATGAGGTCGAGTTGCAGACCTCAATCCGAACTGGGACCGGCTTTTTGGGATTCGCTCCACCTCGCGGTATTGCAGCCCTTTGTACCGGCCATTGTAGCATGCGTGAAGCCCAAGACATAAGGGGCATGATGATTTGACGTCATCCCCACCTTCCTCCGAGTTGACCCCGGCAGTATCCCATGAGTTCCCACCATTACGTGCTGGCAACATAGAACGAGGGTTGCGCTCGTTGCGGGACTTAACCCAACATCTCACGACACGAGCTGACGACAACCATGCACCACCTGTTTACGAGTGTCCAAAGAGTTGACCATTTCTGGCCCGTTCTCGTATATGTCAAGCCTTGGTAAGGTTCTTCGCGTTGCATCGAATTAATCCGCATGCTCCGCCGCTTGTGCGGGTCCCCGTCAATTCCTTTGAGTTTTAGCCTTGCGGCCGTACTCCCCAGGCGGGGAACTTAATGCGTTAGCTGCGTCACGGAATCCGTGGAATGGACCCCACAACTAGTTCCCAACGTTTACGGGGTGGACTACCAGGGTATCTAAGCCTGTTTGCTCCCCACCCTTTCGCTCCTCAGCGTCAGTTACGGCCCAGAGATCTGCCTTCGCCATCGGTGTTCCTCCTGATATCTGCGCATTCCACCGCTACACCAGGAATTCCAATCTCCCCTACCGCACTCTAGTCTGCCCGTACCCACTGCAGGCCGGAGGTTGAGCCTCCGGATTTCACAGCAGACGCGACAAACCGCCTACGAGCTCTTTACGCCCAATAATTCCGGATAACGCTTGCGCCCTACGTATTACCGCGGCTGCTGGCACGTAGTTAGCCGGCGCTTTTTCTGCAGGTACCGTCACTTTCGCTTCTTCCCTGCTAAAAGAGGTTTACAACCCGAAGGCCGTCATCCCTCACGCGGCGTTGCTGCATCAGGCTTGCGCCCATTGTGCAATATTCCCCACTGCTGCCTCCCGTAGGAGTCTGGGCCGTGTCTCAGTCCCAGTGTGGCCGGTCACCCTCTCAGGCCGGCTACCCGTCGACGCCTTGGTGAGCCATTACCTCACCAACAAGCTGATAGGCCGCGAGCCCATCCCCAACCAATAAATCTTTCCAGTAACTGACCATGCGGTCGCTACTCGTATCCAGTATTAGACGCCGTTTCCAGCGCTTATCCCAGAGTCAGGGGCAGGTTGCTCACGTGTTACTCACCCGTTCGCCACTGATCCCACAGAGCAAGCTCCGTGTTCACCGTTCGACTTGCATGTGTTAAGCACGCCGCCAGCGTTCATCCTGAGCCAGGATCAAACTCTCCGTAAAAAAGAAATGCATACGACACCGGGAAAACGGTGACGCAGCGAGTTTGATGCTGACCAAAGAGACAAATTCATTGCTGACTTCATCCGAATGCCAACCCCACAAGGAGGTTGGTCTTTGATCCAAAGGAATTCTCACCCAGCCGAAGCTAGACGAGGATAATTTGGCATTTGACAAGTGCACGCTGTTGAGTTCTCAAGGATCGGATGCTCCCACGACCCAGTCATCACAACCAGGCCCGAAGGGCAACTTCTCTATCTTA